>NZ_JBITGT010000042.1:0-1034 GCF_044457285.1 Streptomyces sp. NPDC050560 | reverse complement strand
CATGAGGCGATTACGGCGCTGGCGGCGGATGGCTTCGGGACGTTCGTCGAGTGCAGTGCTCATCCCGTTTTGACGGTTGCGGTGGAGGACACTCTCGCCGAACTTCCGGATGCTCGTGCGGTGGTCGTCGGATCGCTGCGTCGCGGCGAGGGTGGTTTGCGTCGGATGTTGGCGAGTGCGGCTGAGGCGTGGGTGCGTGGGGTGGACGTCGACTGGTCGGTGTTCTTCGCGGGGCGGACGTATGGCCGGGTCGAACTGCCGACATATGCCTTCCAGCGACGTCGCTACTGGCTGGAGGACGTCAGCCCCGTGCAGGACGCTTCCGGTCTGGGTTTGGGTTCGCTGGATCATCCGTTGTTGGGGGCGGGTGTGGTGTTGGGTGATGGGCGGGGTGGGGTGTTCACGGGGCGGTTGTCGTTGGGGAGTCACGGGTGGTTGGGGGATCATGTGGTGCTTGGGGTGGTGTTGGTGCCGGGTGTGGCGTTGGTGGAGTTGGTGGTGCGGGCGGGGGATGAGGTGGGGTGTGGTGTGGTGGAGGAGTTGGTGATTGAGGCGCCGTTGGTGGTGCCGGAGCGTGGTGGGGTGCAGGTTCAGGTGCTGGTGGAGGGTGGGGACGGTTCTGGTCGGCGTGGGGTGTCGGTGTTTTCGCGGTCTGATGGGGATGAGCGGGCGGTGTGGACTCGGCATGCGGTGGGTGTGCTGGCGCCCGACGAGGTGGAACTGGTGCCTGAGGGTTGGGGTGGGGTGTGGCCTCCGGTGGGTGCGGTGGCGGTGGATGTGGAGGGGTTTTATGAGGGTCTGGCGGGGCGGGGTTATGTGTATGGGCCGGTGTTTCGGGGGTTGTGTGGGGTGTGGGAGCGGGGTGGGGAGGTGTTTGTTGAGGTGGTGTTGCCGGAGGGGTTGGAGGGTGAGGTTGGGCGTTTTGGGGTGCATCCGGGGTTGTTTGATGCGGTGTTGCATGTGGGTGCGTTGGGGGAGGGGGTGCGGTTGCCGTTTTCGTGGGGTGGGGTGCGGCTGTTTGCGCGGGGTGCGGG
>NZ_JBITGT010000041.1:0-1065 GCF_044457285.1 Streptomyces sp. NPDC050560 | reverse complement strand
CCTAGGTGTATTGATCATGAGCGTTGTTAACGCTGGCGGGGCTTGATCATGGCGAAGACCTCCGGTGTGGTGGAGGTGTCGAGTCTTCACCGCACGGAGGTCTTCGTGTCCCACCGTAATGCCCGGCTGACCGTTCACGGCAGGCGGCTTCTCGTCGAGCGCGTCCGTACGGGGCGTCCCATCGCGCACGTCGCGGCCGAGATGGGCATCTCGCGTGTCACCGCCCACAAGTGGCTCCGCCGCTGGCGGGCCGAAGGCGAGCAAGGTCTGCACGACCGCTCCAGCCGTCCCCGCACGACACCGCACCGAACCCCGGCGGCGACCGAGGCCCACGTGTGCCGCCTGCGCCAGGACCGCAAGCTCGGCCCCGCCCGCCTCGGGCCGATCCTGGGCCTGCCCGCCTCCACCACCCACCGGATCCTGACCCGGCACGGCCTGAACCGCCTGGCCTTCCTGGACCGGCCCACCGGCCAGGTCATCCGCCGCTACGAACGCGACCGGCCCGGCGAACTCATCCACGTCGACGTCAAGAAACTCGGCCGGATCCCCGACGGCGGCGGCCACAAGGTCCTGGGCCGCCAGGCCGGCCGAGCCACCCGCGGCGGCATGGGCTTCGACTACATCCACTCCGCCGTCGACGACCACACCCGCCTCGCCTACAGCGAGATCCACGGCGACGAGAAGGCCGCCACCTGCGCGGGCTTCCTGCGCCGTGCCGCCACCTTCTTCACCGCCCACGGCATCGACCACATCGAGCGGGTCCTGACCGACAACGCCTGGCCCTACCGCAAGAGCTTCGCCTGGCGCGACGCCCTGGCCGACCTCGGCGCGGCCGGCAAACGCACCCGCGCCTACCGGCCGCAGACCAACGGCAAGGTCGAACGCTTCAACCGCACCCTGCTCGACGAATGGGCCTACCTGCGGCCCTACACCAGCAACCACGAACGAACAGCAGCCCTGACAGAATTCCTGCACACCTACAACCACCACCGCTGCCACACCGCACTCGGCGGCCACCCACCGATCACCCGCGTGAACAACCCTGCGGGTCAATACACCTAGGTC
>NZ_JBITGT010000039.1:0-1749 GCF_044457285.1 Streptomyces sp. NPDC050560 | reverse complement strand
AAGTGTACGTAAGTAAGTGGCGGGGCTCGTGAGGCTTGAGCCCCTGTCGGGGCTTGGCTTCATGAAGGCCCGTTACCTCTTGGCGAGTTCGCGAATTGTGGGCTGAGCCCCGAAGGGGCCACCCAGAGAGAAGGCAAGTGCATCTCTAAGGCATGTGACATGCAAAGGCGCGACCACTATCACGGCGCGTGGGTGCCGTCGAACCAGGCCGAGACTCGCGCGATTTCGGAGCCGTCGGGGGTTAGTTCGAAGATGTCGGCGGCTGCTGCTTCGAAGCGCGTGCCGTCTGGGGTGTTACCACTGAAGACCATCTCCACCAGCGCCATCGTACCCGAGACAGTCACGCGAACCACTTCATCGTGCGTCTCGGGCATCGACTCCATGTTGGCCTGCAAGGTTGCGGCAATCTCGTCATTCCCCTTTGCCACGACAGAACCCTGCAACAGGAATTCAGCGTCGGCGGCGTAACAGGGGGGAATGGCTGTCCAATTCCGCTCATTACAGGCCGCGATGTAGCGGCTGATCGGTTGCGGCAGTTCAGTAGTGCTCATTGGATATCTCCAAAGGGAGGGGCAGGCGCTCCGTTAAGAGCGCAGACGTAGTCGGGGTGATACTGCTGGGGTCACTTCGTCACTGTCAGACCTCCCTAGTGTATTGGTTTTCGCGAAGCCGACTCTGTCGAGTGTTCAGACCGGAATACGCTGGTGGGCTGTGCCCCTGAAGGGTGATGCCGTTGCCGAAGGCGAAGAAGGGGACGCCTTCCGCTCCGTGGTCGGTGGCGGCGCGAGCGGCCAGGTCCGCGAGTGCGTCGTGGGTGAAGATGGTTTCCGCCTTGGCGAAATTCCTGTCGAACAGCAAGGAGATCAGTTCCTGCTGGTGGCCTTGGGGCTTGGCCCAGTGTAGGAGCCGATGCCCATCCAGGCTACTGCCGGCTTTGCGGTCCGTGCGGTATTCGAGACCTTCGCGGCGCGCGCTGCCTGCTTAGACTGTGCGGATCAGTCGCTTGTGGCAGCACAAAGCCGCGGCCAAGCCGGGGAAGGCCAGGTAGTTACGGTCATCGCACTCGTAGCGGGGGCTGAGCCTGCGGTAGCCGGACAGCCAGGACATTGTCCGCTCGATCACCCAACGACGGCGGCCCAGCCGTTCGCTGGACTCGATGCCTTGCGGGCGATGCGTACGCCGATGCGTTTGCCCCACAGTCATTTCCGCAGGTGGGGGATGTCATACGCCTTGTCGGCGTGCAGGCGTTGGGGCTTGACGTGACGGCCTCGGTGGGAGCATGTCTCGTTTGGTGACCCTCGGCCATAGGCTTCAGCGCTCCGCTGTCGTGGGTGTTGGCGGCCGAGACGCCGACGACCAGGGGCAGTCCGTTCGCGTCCGACAGGACGTGCATCTTGGAACCCGGCCTACCTCGGCCCACGGGGCTCCGACCTATGAGTTCGCCTCCTTTCCAGCCCGCACGCGAGCGGAGTCGAGGACCACGCGCGACACGTCGATGAGGCCGGCGTCATCGAGTCGGTGCAGCACCGCTTCATGCAGCCGGCCCCACACCCCGGCCCGCGACCAGATCAGGAACCAGCGATGCGCGATCGACTTTGATATTCCGAAACATGGCGGCAGAGCCCGCCAGGCACAACCGCTGACCAATACGTAGACAATCGCCGCACAAGCTTGTCCGGAACAATCCAACTCCACGTGCCCCGCCCTATAGACAGCCCAACGAGCGATCACCACGTAGGACACAGTCTA
>NZ_JBITGT010000038.1:0-1930 GCF_044457285.1 Streptomyces sp. NPDC050560 | reverse complement strand
GTCCCACCCGACACCAACACCGAACCCGACAACCCCACACCACCCACACCCGCGACCCCACCCCGAACCCCACCCACCCGCGCAAGACGGGGAGCGAACACGCCGTTCTCGCGCAGGGACACATGGGGTTCGCCCGATGCCACGGCCTCGGTCAGACCGGCTCGTGTGACGGGGCCCTCGGCCTCGACCAGGATGATCCGGCCCGGGTGTTCCGACAGTGCGGAGCGCACAAGACCGGCCGCCGAGCGTCCGGCCAGCTCGGGGCCGGTGACCACGACAAGCCGGGAGTCCCGCCACCGCTCGTCTTCGAGCCATCCGGCGATCCCGGCCAGCGTGCGGAGCACCGTCCCGTGGACATCGTCCACCACCTCCGCTCCGCCCGCCGCCCGTACCGGGAGCACCACCAGGGCGGGGACGGCGTCCGGTGTGGTGGACGCGGCGTCGTCGAGCCCAAGGCCCCATGGGTCGGCACCGAGCACGGCCCAGCGCTGCCGGGAGGCGGTGTCGTCGGTCGTGGTCGGTGCCTCGGTCCACTCGACGCCGTAGAGGGAGTCGGTGCCCCGGGGATCGAGGGGTGCGTCGGTCACGGGGCGTACCGTCAGCGCGGTCACGGAGAGCACCGGTTCTCCGGTGCCGTCCGCCGCCTCCACGCGTACGGCGCCGTCGCCGACCGGGGTGAGCGCCACGCGCAGCGTGGTGGCGCCGACGGCGTGCAGCCGGACCCCCTCCCAGGCGAAGGGCAGTCCGCCGGAGCCGTCAAGTGCGGCCGCGTGCAGGGCAGCGTCGAACAGGGCCGGGTGCAGCGCGAACCTGGCCGCGTCCGTGTCGTGCTCCGGGGGCAGGGCGACCTCGGCGAAGACCTCCGTGCCACGCCGCCACACCGCGCGCAGCCCCTGGAAGGCGGGCCCGTACGTGTACCCGTGCTCGGCGAGCGTTTCGTAGAAGTCGCCGTCCTCGACGCGCTCGGCTCCGGACAGCGGCCAGGTGGTCAGATCGGCCTCGGCCGGTGCCGTGGCAGCCTCCAGGAGACCGGCGGCGTGGCGGGTCCACGGGCGGTCGTCGCCCTCGGGGCGTGCGTGGATGCCGACCGGACGCCGCCCTGACGCGTCCGGGCCCGCCACCACCACCTGCACCTGGAGTCCGCCGTCCGCGGGGAGTGCGAGCGGTGCCTCGATGACAAGTTCGCGTACGGTGTCGCAGCCGGTGTCCTGTCCGGCGCGCAGCGCCATCTCGACGAAGGCGGTGCCGGGCAGCAGCACGGTGTCGGCGACGGTGTGGTCGGTGAGCCAGGGGTGGCCCGCGGTCGAGATCCTGCCCGTGAACAGGGACACGTCCCCCTCGGCCACGCTGGTGACGGCGGCGAGCAGCGGGTGGCTGGTGGCGTGCAGGCCGAGTCCCGCGGCGTCGGCGGGGGTGGCGTCCTCTTCGAGCCAGTACCGCTCGCGCTGGAAGGCGTAGGTGGGCAGGTCGACCCGGCGCGGGCGGGCGCCCTCGAAGAGCGCGGACAGGTCGATGTCGGCGCCGCGGGCGAGGAGTTCGGCGGCTGCGGTGACCGCCGTGACAGGTTCAGGGCGGTCCCGGTGCCCGGCGGCGACCAGCAGCGGTGTGCCCTGTTCCGCCTCCAGGCAGTCCTGTGCCATGGCCGTCAGTACTCCGTCGGGGCCGACTTCGATGAAGTGCCTTACGCCCTCTGAGCTGAGGTGGCCGATGCTGTCGAGGAAGCGGACGGGGCGCATGACGTGCGCCAGCCAGTAGGTCGTACTGCCGAGCACTTCGGCGGGGGCGACCCGTCCGGTGATGTTGGAGACCAGCGGGATGGCGGCCGGATGGAAGCGGACTTGTTCCAGGACGTGTCGGAAGTCGTCGAGCATCGGCTCCATCAACCCGGAATGAAAAGCATGACTCACCCGCAACCGCCGCACCCGACGCC
>NZ_JBITGT010000037.1:1498-2859 GCF_044457285.1 Streptomyces sp. NPDC050560 | reverse complement strand
CCAGTCCCAGTGAACTCGGGCCGTTGGTCTGGGGTGGTGGGTGGCTGGTCGTTGTTTGAGAACTGCACAGTGGACGCGAGCATCTGTGGCCAAGTTTTTAAGGGCGCACGGTGGATGCCTTGGTACCAGGAACCGATGAAGGACGTGGGAGGCCGCGATAGGCCCCGGGGAGCTGTCAACCGAGCTTTGATCCGGGGGTGTCCGAATGGGGAAACCCGGCAGTCGTCATGGGCTGTCACCCGCACTTGAACTCATAGGGTGTGTGGAGGGAACGCGGGGAAGTGAAACATCTCAGTACCCGCAGGAAGAGAAAACAATTGTGATTCCGGGAGTAGTGGCGAGCGAAACCGGATGAGGCTAAACCTGGGGCGTGTGAGACCCGGCAGGGGTTGCGCTTCAGGGGTCGTGGGACGCTTCATTGTCTAGTCTGCCGGCTGGGCGGCAAGTGAGAAACCGTTTGTGTAGGCGAAGGGCATGCGAAAGGCCCGGCGTAGAGGGTAAGACCCCCGTAGTCGAAACGTGAACGGCTTGTCTGGAGTGTTCCCAAGTAGCATGGGGCCCGTGAAATCCTGTGTGAATCTGGCGGGACCACCCGCTAAGCCTGAATATTCCCTGGTGACCGATAGCGGATAGTACCGTGAGGGAATGGTGAAAAGTACCCCGGGAGGGGAGTGAAATAGTACCTGAAACCGTGTGCCTACAAGCCGTGGGAGCGTCGCATGCAAGCTTGTCTTGTGTGTCGTGACTGCGTGCCTTTTGAAGAATGAGCCTGCGAGTTTGCGGTGTGTTGCGAGGTTAACCTGTTGTGGGGGAGCCGTAGCGAAAGCGAGTCCGAAGAGGGCGATTTGAGTAGCATGCTCAAGACCCGAAGCGGGGTGATCTAGCCATGGGCAGGCTGAAGCGCGGGTAAGACCGTGTGGAGGGCCGAACCCACCAGGGTTGAAAACCTGGGGGATGACCTGTGGTTAGGGGTGAAAGGCCAATCAAACTCCGTGATAGCTGGTTCTCCCCGAAATGCATTTAGGTGCAGCGTCGTGTGTTTCTTGCCGGAGGTAGAGCACTGGATAGGCGATGGGCCTTACCGGGTTACTGACCTTAGCCAAACTCCGAATGCCGGTAAGTGAGAGCGCGGCAGTGAGACTGTGGGGGATAAGCTCCATGGTCGAGAGGGAAACAGCCCAGAGCATCGACTAAGGCCCCTAAGCGTGCGCTAAGTGGGAAAGGATGTGGAGTCGCAGAGACAACCAGGAGGTTGGCTTAGAAGCAGCCATCCTTGAAAGAGTGCGTAATAGCTCACTGGTCTAGTGATTCCGCGCCGACAATGTAGCGGGGCTCAAGCGTACCGCCGAAGTCGTGTCATT
>NZ_JBITGT010000037.1:0-1398 GCF_044457285.1 Streptomyces sp. NPDC050560 | reverse complement strand
GTGTCTGAGACCTGATGCCGAGCCGATTGTGGTGAAGTGGATGATCCTGTGCTGTCGAGAAAAGCCTCTAGCGAGGTGTGTGGCGGCCCGTACCCTAAACCGACTCAGGTGGTCTGGTAGAGAATACCGAGGCGTTCGGGTGAACTATGGTTAAGGAACTCGGCAAAATGCCCCCGTAACTTCGGGAGAAGGGGGGCCCCTCCTGGTGATGGCACGTGCTGCCTGAGCTGGGGGTGGCCGCAGAGACCAGCGAGAAGCGACTGTTTACTAAAAACACAGGTCCGTGCGAAGCTGTAAGGCGATGTATACGGACTGACGCCTGCCCGGTGCTGGAACGTTAAGGGGACCGGTTAGCTCACTTTCGGGTGGGCGAGGCTGAGAACTTAAGCGCCAGTAAACGGCGGTGGTAACTATAACCATCCTAAGGTAGCGAAATTCCTTGTCGGGTAAGTTCCGACCTGCACGAATGGCGTAACGACTTCTCGGCTGTCTCAACCATAGGCCCGGTGAAATTGCAGTACGAGTAAAGATGCTCGTTTCGCGCAGCAGGACGGAAAGACCCCGGGACCTTTACTACAGTTTGATATTGGTGTTCGGTTCGGTTTGTGTAGGATAGGTGGGAGACTGTGAAGCCGTGACGCCAGTTGTGGTGGAGTCATTGTTGAAATACCACTCTGATCGTGCTGGATGTCTAACCTGGGTCCGTGATCCGGATCAGGGACAGTGTCTGATGGGTAGTTTAACTGGGGCGGTTGCCTCCTAAAGGGTAACGGAGGCGCCCAAAGGTTCCCTCAGCCTGGTTGGTAATCAGGTGTTGAGTGTAAGTGCACAAGGGAGCTTGACTGTGAGACTGACGGGTCGAGCAGGGACGAAAGTCGGGACTAGTGATCCGGCGGTGGCTTGTGGAAGCGCCGTCGCTCAACGGATAAAAGGTACCCCGGGGATAACAGGCTGATCTTCCCCAAGAGTCCATATCGACGGGATGGTTTGGCACCTCGATGTCGGCTCGTCGCATCCTGGGGCTGGAGTCGGTCCCAAGGGTTGGGCTGTTCGCCCATTAAAGCGGTACGCGAGCTGGGTTTAGAACGTCGTGAGACAGTTCGGTCCCTATCCGCTGTGCGCGTAGGAGTCTTGAGAAGGGCTGTCCCTAGTACGAGAGGACCGGGACGGACGGACCTCTGGTGTGCCAGTTGTTCTGCCAAGGGCATGGCTGGTTGGCTACGTTCGGGAGGGATAACCGCTGAAAGCATCTAAGCGGGAAGCCTGCTTCGAGATGAGGACTCCCACCCCCTAGAGGGGGTAAGGCTCCCAGGAGACGACTGGGTTGATAGGCCAGGTATGGAAGCCGGGTGACCGGTGGAGTTGACTGGTACTAATAGGCCGAGGGCTTGTCCTCAG
>NZ_JBITGT010000036.1:0-3113 GCF_044457285.1 Streptomyces sp. NPDC050560 | reverse complement strand
AATTATGCGGCGGCGAATGCGTTTCTTGATGCGTTGGCGGTGGAGCGGCGTGCGCAGGGGCTGCCGGCGCTCTCCCTCGCCTGGGGCCTCTGGGAAGACGCCAGCAAAATGACCGGCCGAATGGGCGACGCCGATCGCCGCCGACTGGCACAGGGCGGAATGCTCGCCCTCAGCGCGGACGAGGGAATGGCCCTCTTCGACACCGCCCTCAATTCCGACAAGGCCGCTCTCGTTCCCGCCCGCCTCGACTTCGGCGCCCTGCGCAGGATGGACCCCGTACCCGCACTGATGCGTGGGCTGGTACGACCCGGGCGGCGCGTGGCACGCGGTGGCGCCGTCGAGCCGGGCTCCTTCGGCGCGAGGATCGCGGGACTGCCCGAGGCCGAGCGGGAACGCGAGCTGGTTGCCCTGGTGGCGGGCGAGGCCGCGTCGGTGGTCGGCCTGGGCGGCGCGGGGGACGTCGAGGCAGCACGGCCGTTCCGGGACCTGGGCTTCGACTCGCTGGCGGCCGTGGAGCTGCGCAACCGGCTGTCGGCGGTGACGGGCGTACGCCTGCCCGCCACGCTGGTCTTCGACCATCCGACGCCGCGCGCGCTCGCCGCCTTCATCGGCGGGGAGCTGGTGGGCAGTGCGCCGGTCGTGGCGAGTACGGCGGTCTCGTCCGTGGGGGTGGACGAGCCGGTCGCGATCGTGGGGATGTCGTGCAGGCTGCCGGGCGGTGTGACCTCGCCCGAGGAACTGTGGGACCTGGTGGCGTCGGGCAGGGAAGGAATTGTCGACTTCCCGGACGACCGTGGCTGGGATGTGGACGCTCTCTTCGACCCTGATCCTGAGCGATCCGGAAAGTCGTATGTGCGGCGTGGTGGATTCCTGGCCGATGCTGCGGATTTCGACGCCGGTTTCTTCGGTATTTCACCGCGTGAGGCGCTGGCGATGGACCCCCAGCAACGACTGCTTCTTGAAGCTTCTTGGGAAGCCCTCGAACGCGCCGGAATCGACCCCGTCGCACTGCGGGGCAGCCAGACCGGCGTCTTCACCGGCGTGATGTACCACGACTACGGAACCCGGCTGCGCTCCGTACCCGAAGATCTTGAGGGATATGTCGGTCAGGGCAGCTCCGGGAGTGTGGTTTCGGGGCGGGTGGCGTATGCGTTGGGTCTTGAGGGTCCTGCGGTGTCGGTGGATACGGCGTGTTCGTCGTCGTTGGTGGCGTTGCACTGGGCGGTGCAGGCGTTGCGGTCGGGGGAGTGCTCGCTGGCTCTGGCCGGTGGGGTGACGGTGTTGTCGACTCCGGGTGTGTTCGTTGAGTTTTCCCGGCAGCGTGGTCTGGCTCCTGATGGTCGGTGCAAGGCGTTCGCGGATGGTGCGGACGGTACGGGTTTCAGTGAGGGTGTGGGTGTGCTGTTGGTGGAGCGGCTGTCGGATGCGCGGCGCAACGGGCACGAAGTGCTTGCGGTGGTACGCGGCAGTGCGGTTAACCAGGACGGTGCGTCGAATGGGCTCACGGCGCCGAACGGGCCTGCCCAGCAGCGGGTGATTCGGCAGGCGTTGGCGAATGGGCGGGTGTCGGCTTCCGAGGTCGATGTCGTGGAGGCGCACGGCACCGGCACCACGCTGGGTGATCCGATCGAGGCACAGGCGCTACTGGCCACGTACGGCCAAGAGCACTCCGACGACCAGCCGTTGCTGCTCGGCTCGTTGAAGTCGAACATCGGTCATGCGCAGGCCGCGGCTGGCGTGGCGGGTGTGATCAAGATGGTGATGGCGATGCGGGCGGGCGCGGTGCCGGCGACGTTGCATGTGGACGCGCCGTCCAGCCACGTGGACTGGTCGGAGGGTGCGGTCGAGCTGGTCACCGAGGCGTGTGGGTGGCCGGAGGTGGTGGGGCGTCCGCGTCGTGCGGCGGTGTCGTCGTTCGGGGTGAGCGGGACCAATGCGCACGTGCTCCTGGAACAGGCCAAGTCGACGACCGAAGCCGTGACCGAAGCCGAGGACGGCGGCGGCCTGCTGCCTGTCCTCATCTCGGGCCGAGGGCGCGAGGGGCTTGCCGGGCAGGCGGGGCGTTGGCTTGCGGCGCTGGAGGGCGGTGCGGTCCCGGTTGGCGCGGTGGGCTCCGCGGCGCTGTCGCGGACCGCTCTCGACAACCGGGCCGTGGTGGTGGCCGCGGACAGCACCGAGTTGACCAGCGGACTCGGCCAACTCGCCGGGGGAGGCACCTCCAGCAACGACAGCGTCATCTCGGGTATCGCGGGTACGCCTGGTCGGCGGGTGTTTGTGTTCCCCGGGCAGGGGGCGCAGTGGGTGGGGATGGCGGTTGAACTTCTTCGGGACTCTCCGGTTTTTGCCGAGGCCATGCGTGAGTGTGATCGGTTGGTTGGGGAGTTGGCTGGTTGGTCGGTGTTGGAGGCGCTTGGGGATGAGGGGTTGTTGGGTCGGGTGGATGTGGTGCAGCCGGTGTTGTTTGCGGTGATGGTGGGGTTGGCGCGGGTGTGGGAGTCGTGGGGTGTGGTGCCGGATGCGGTGGTTGGTCACTCGCAGGGGGAGATTGCGGCGGCGTGTGTGGCGGGTGCGTTGTCTTTGGAGGATGCGGTACGGGTCGTTGTCCTGCGCAGCAGGGTGCTGAGGGGGCTGGCTGGCCGGGGTGAGATGTGGTCGCTTGCGGCCCCGAGGGCGTGGGCGGAACAGGCTCTGGTGGAAGGTGGCTGGTCGGATCGGGTGTCGGTTGCGACGGTGAACGGGCCCGCGGCCGTCGTGCTTGCCGGTGACGGTGACGCCCTGGCCGAGATAGCTGCTCACTGCGAGGGGCAGAACGTCAGGGCGCGCCGTATCCCGGTGGACTACGCGTCGCACTCCCTGCATGTGGAGGAGATCAGGGGCGAACTGCTCGACGCCCTGGGGGAGATCGCCCCTCGCCCCGCCCGTGTTCCGATGCTCTCGACGGTCGAGGGTGGCTGGGTGGAGTCCGATTCGCTGACCGCCGAGTACTGGTATCGGAATCTGCGTGAGCCGGTGGGCTTCCATGAGGCGATTACGGCGCTGGCGGCGGATGGCTTCGGGACGTTCGTCGAGTGCAGTGCTCATCCCGTTTTGACGGTTGCGGTGGAGGACACTCT
>NZ_JBITGT010000035.1:0-4098 GCF_044457285.1 Streptomyces sp. NPDC050560 | reverse complement strand
CCCAACAACCGAAACAACGCCACCTCAAACGCAAACAACCCCGCCTGAGCAAACTCCGTACCCTCCAAAACCCCCGCATCACCACCCCACACCACCCCACGCAACGAACGCCCAAGACCCCCGTCCAACAGATCACAGACCTCGTCGAACGCCTCCCGGAACACCGGAAACGCCCCATACAACTCCCGCCCCATACCCAGCCGCTGAGCACCCTGCCCCGTGAACAACACCGCCGTGCGTACCGCTCCCGTGGTGACTCCGCGGGCGGTGCCGGGGGCGGTGCGGCCCTCGGTGAGGGCGCGCAGTCCGTTCCGTAGTTCCTCGGGGCCGGTGCCGGTCACAACGGCGCGGTGGTCGAAGAGCGCGCGGGATGCGAGTGTCGAGTAGGCGAGGTCCGCGGCGTCGTTGGTGTCGGCGGTGGTGTCGAGGGCGGTGAGGAGCCGTTGTGCCTGGCCGCGCAGGGCGGCCTCGCCGCGGGCGGAGAGCAGCAGCGGCACGACCGGTGGCGGTGCCGCGCGCTCGTCGGGGGCCTCCGGCTCCGCATCGTCGCGGCCTTGTTCCAGGATCACATGGGCGTTGGTGCCGCTGACGCCGAACGACGACACCGCGGCGCGGCGCGGCCGTCCACCCGTCTCGGGCCAGGCGTGGGTGGCGGTGGCCAGTTCCACCGCGCCCTCGGTCCAGTCCACGTGGGGGGTGGGCGCGTCCACGTGCAGTGTCGCGGGCACGGTCCCGGCCCGCAGCGCCAGCAGCATCTTGATCACACCGGCGACTCCGGCGGCGGCCTGGGTGTGGCCGATGTTGGACTTCACCGACCCGAGCAGCAGCGGCCTGCCGTCGGGGCGCTCCTGTCCGTAGGTCGCCAGCAGTGCCTGGGCCTCGATGGGGTCGCCGAGCCCGGTTCCGGTGCCGTGGGCCTCGACGACGTCGACGTCCGCGGGGGTGAGCCCGGCCTGCGCCAGGGCCTGCCGTATGACCCGCTGCTGCGCGGGCCCGTTGGGCGCGGTGAGGCCGTTGGACGCGCCGTCCTGGTTCACGGCGCTGCCGCGCAGCACGCCCAGTATCCGGCGTCGGTTGCGCCGCGCCTCGGAGAGGCGTTCCAGCAGCAGTACGCCGACGCCCTCGCCGAAGCCGGTGCCGTCGGCGCCCGCCGCGAACGCCTTGCACCGGCCGTCCGCGGCGAGCCCCCGCTGCCGCGAGAACTCCACCAGGGACACCGGTGACGCCATCACGCTGACACCGCCCGCGAGCGCCAGGGCGCACTCCCCGGAGCGCAGCGCCTGCGCGGCCAGGTGCAGCGACACCAGCGACGACGAGCAGGCCGTGTCGACGGTGACCGCCGGGCCCTCGAAGCCGAAGGTGTACGAGACGCGCCCGGAGGCCACGCTGCCGGCGCTGCCGTTGCCGATGTACCCCTCAAGGTCGGGGGGGAAGGCGCCGAGCCGCCCCGCGTAGTCGTTGTACATGACGCCCGTGAACACACCGGTGCGGCTGCCGCGCAGCGTCCCGGGGTCGATCCCGGCGCGTTCCAGCGTCTCCCAGGACACTTCGAGCAGCAGCCGCTGCTGCGGGTCCATCGCCAGCGCCTCACGGGGGGACACACCGAAGAATCCGGCGTCGAAGTCGGCGGCGCCGTAGAGGAAGGCGCCGCGCCGTGTGGTGGTGTGCCCGGTGCGGTCGGGGTCGGGGTCGTACAGTTCGGGCACGTTCCAGCCGCGGTCGTCGGGGAAGTCCCCGACGGTGTCGGTGCCGGACTCGACGAGCCGCCAGAAGTCCTCGGGCGAGGCCGCACCGCCCGGGAAGCGGCAGGCCATCCCGATGACGGCGACCGGCTCCGTGGCCGCGGAGCGCGCCCGGTCGTTCTCCTGGCGGAGCCGGGCGTTCTCCTTCAGTGCGGTACGCAGCGCCTCGACGACCTGGTCGTTGGACAGTGCCATGGTGTTCCTCCGTAGTCCGTCGTCGGGTCAGCAGTCCGTCGTCGGGTCAGCCCAGGTCCATTGCCTGCCGGACCAGCGCGTCCGCGTCCATCCCGTCGAGCAGGGCGTCGCTGTCCTCGGCGGCGGGGCTGTCGGCGGGCTGCGCCTCGCCTCCCGTGGCGCCGTCCGTGTCGGCGAGGCGCAGGACCGTATCGAGGACACCGGCCTCGCGCAGCCGGTCGAGCGGCACGGACAGCAGCACCCGGCGCAGCTCCTCGGCGTCCGCTCCGTCCCCCACGCCGGACGCGCCGGTGTGGGCGCCGGAGGCGGGCGCGGGGGCCAGCCTGGTGAGCAGGTGACCGGCGATGGCGGCGGGGGTCGGGTGGTCGAAGACGAGGGTCGCGGGCAGCTTGAGCCCGGTGGCCGCGGACAGCCGGTTGCGCAGTTCTACGGCGGTGAGGGAGTCGAAGCCGAGGTCCTTGAAGGCCCGCTCGGCGTCGATGTCGGCCGCGTCCGCGTAACCGAGCGCCCCCGCCACCTCGCCCCGTACGAGGTCGAGTACGGCGCCCTGGCGTTCCTCGACGGGCAGCGCGGCCAACCGCCGTTCCAGTGACGGCCCTTCACCGCCGCCCGTCGCGGACATCGGCCGTGCGGGACGTACCAGGCCGCGCAGCAGATGGGGGACGTCGCCACCGCGTGCCCGCACCGCGCTCAAGTCGAGACGTGCGGGCACCACCACCGCCAGATCTGCCGCGAGCCCCGCGTCAAACAGAGCCATGCCCTCGGCCGCGGTGAGCGCGCGCAGCCCCGTGCGGCGCATGCGCCCCCGGTGTGCGTCGTCCAGGTGGGCGGTCATTCCGCTGCCGTCCTCCCACAGCCCCCAGGCGAGGGAGACAGCGGGCAGCCCCTGGGCGCGCCGGTGTTCCGCCAGCGCGTCGAGGAACGCGTTGGCCGCCGCGTAGTTGCCCTGTCCCGGGTTGCCGAACACCCCGGCGGCCGACGAGTACAGCGCGAACAGGGTGAGGTCAAGGTCGCGAGTCAGCTCGTGCAGATGCCAGGCGGCCTCCGCCTTCGGCCGCAGCACCCGCGCCAACTGATCTGCCGTCAGGGATTCCACGGTACCGTCGTCGAGAACGCCCGCAGTGTGTACGACACCGGTCAACGGCGGCTCGATACCCCGTATCAACTCTTCGAGACCGGCACGGTCAGCGACGTCACACGCGGCCAAGGTCACCCGCGCACCCAGACCGGCAAGCTCACTCTCCAACCCGGCCGCGCCCTCGGCCTCCCGGCCACTCCTGCTCACCAGAACGACATGTTCGGCGCCCCGCTCCACCAGATGCCGCGCCACGATGCCGCCCAGCACGCCGGTACCGCCGGTCACCAACACAGAGCCGGACAGCGACACTTCGGCCGGTTCGACAGTGCGGCTCGCGAGCCGGGGTGCTTTCAGCGTGCCGCCGACCAGGGTCAGTTGGGGTTCCCCGGACGCGACGGCCGCCCTGAGCAGCCCGAGCGTCACGCCACCTTCGGTTCCGGTTCCGGCTTCGGCTTCGGCTTCGGCTTCGACGAGGACGATTCGCCCCGGGTTCTCGGACTGTGCCGAGCGCACGAGTCCGGCCACGGTACGGCCGGCCAGCCCACCGCCGGTCAGCACCAGCAGCCGCGTGACCGTATACCGCTCCTCGCGCAGCCACTCCCGCAACAGCGCCAGCACGCGGACGGTGGCCTCGCTCACACCGGCGATCACATCGCCCTCGGGCTCCGGCACGGGCACCACCAGGGTCTCCGGCAACTCGGCGCCCAAGGCCGCCAGGCCGTCGAACAGCTCAAGGCCGAGTCCGTACGCGTCCTCGTGGCCGAGGACCGCCCAGGGTACGGTCGCGGTGCCCGCGTCCACGGGCGGGGCGGGCACGTCGACCCAGGTGACGTGGTGGAGGGGCGGAGTGGAGGCGGCGTTCAGCCGCGCCGCGTCAACGGGACGCGTGGTCAACGACTCCACCGACAACACCGGCTGCCCCGACACATCAACCGCCAGCACCGACACCGAGTCCTCCCCCACGGGAGTCAACCGCGCACGCAACACACCCGCACCCCGCGCAAACAGCCGCACCCCACCCCACGAAAACGGCAACCGCACCCCCTCCCCCAACGCACCCACATGCAACACCGCATCAAACAA
>NZ_JBITGT010000034.1:0-4137 GCF_044457285.1 Streptomyces sp. NPDC050560 | reverse complement strand
CTCGCCACAAACGCCTCAGCCGTCAAATCAGGACGCCCCACATACCCACGCGCCAAACCCACCCCACCAATGAACAACTCACCCGCCACACCGACCGGCTGGAGCTGGAGGCGGGAGTCGAGCACATAGAGCCGGGCGCCGTCGATGGGGCGGCCGATGTGGACGCGCTCAAGCTCGGGCCCGTACTCGGCGAGGCTCACCGCGACGGTGGCCTCCGAGGGGCCGTAGCCGTTGAAGAACCTGCGCCCCGGGGTCCAGGTGTGGGCGAGGTCGAGCGGGCACGCCTCGCCGCCGACGGAGATACAGCGCAGGAAGGGCAGCGAGTCCTCGGGGAGCGTCGAGAGCGCGGCCGGGGTCAGGCTGATGTTCTCGACGCCCTTCTCCAGCAGCAGATCGGTGAGTTCGCTCCCGATCAGCTTCAGCTCGGGGGGCGGCAGTACGAGGGTGCTGCCGGACAGCAGCGCCGCGCACAGCTCCCACACGGAGATGTCGAAGCTCAGCGAGGTGCCCTGAAGGACCCGCTGAGGGGTGTCGAGCCCGAAGTTCTCGTGCTGCCAGCGTGAGATGTTGCGAAAGCCCCTGTGGGTGACGGCCACGCCCTTGGGCCGGCCCGTGGAACCCGACGTGTAGATCACGTACGCCAGGTCGTCGCAGGTCATGTCGGCGGCGACCGGGGCGTCGTCCCACCGCTCAAGCTCCGTCCAGACGTCCTCCACCACGAGGACCGTCGCGTCCGACTCCGGCAGCACCCCCACCGACGACCTGGCCGCGAGCACCACGCGCAGCCCCGCGTCCCCGACCATGTACGCCAGCCGCTCCCGCGGGTAAGCCGGGTCGAGCGGCACGTACGCCCCGCCGGTCTTCAGCACGGCGAGCACCCCGACGACCATCTCCACCGACCGCGGCACACACAGCCCGACCAGCGACCCCCGGCCCACACCGCGGCCGCGCAACACGGCGGCCAGCCGGTTCGCCAGCCCGTCGAGCGCCGCGTACGACACCTCCTCGTCGCCGAAGGCGACCGCCACCCGGTCCGGGTACTTGGCCGCCTGGGCGGCGAACAGCTCGTGGAAGGGCGTCGGCTCCGCCGCCCGCCGCCTGATCTCCTGGAGTTTTTGGCGCAGCAACGCCTGCTGGTCCGCCGTCAGGTTCTCGAACCGGGGAAGCAGTTCACTCATGGTTTTCACTCGTCTCGGTAGCCGGTGAAGCCTTGAGGATGTGTGCCTCAAGATCGCTGGGCGACATTTCCTGGATTTCGGCGACGAGCTGTTCAAGAAGCTCTCGCTCCTCGGCGGTGCCGAGTCCCGCGGCGAGCGCCGACAGATCGAGGTCCGCCTCTGCGGCGGTCTGCCGCGGCGCGGACATGCCGTGCTTGAGGACCTGCCTGCGCTCCTCCTCTGTGAGGACGCTGATGCCGCTCAGCCGCGCCCCCGGGTCCCCGGCGATCTGGCCGCAGACGCTCCGCAGATGCCCGGCGAGCCGCTCGATCGCCTCCCGCTCGAAGCGGGCGCTGTCGTACTGCACCTGGAGGTGGAGCCGGTCGGGGACGGTGACGACGACACCGAGGGGCGAGTCGATCCGCTCTTCCGAGCGGGTGAGGTCGAAGCGGAGCGCCGCCTTGTCGTCCTTCTCCACCGGGTAGTTCTCGAAGACGAAAAGGCTCTCGAAGAGGGGGGTGCCCGCGGGCAGTCCGGCCCAGCGCTGGATGTCGCCGAGCGGGGTGTGCTCGTACTGCCGCATCCGCAGGTTCCGCTCCTGGAGGTCGGTGAGCCAGTCGAGCGCGGTCCCGTCGTCGGGTATGCCGACGCGGACCGGGAGCGTGTTGATGAAGAGGCCGACCATGCGCTCGACGCCCTCGACCTCGGGGGGCCGGCCCGACACGACCGTGCCGAAGACGACGTCGTTGCCGCCGGTGTAGCGGCCGAGCAGCAGCGCCCAGCAGCCCTGCATCACGGTGTTGAGGGTGAGCCGGTTGGCGTGTGCCATCCGCTGGAGGCGTGCGGTGAGTTCGTCGTCGAAGGAGAAGACGAACTCGGCCTGCCCGCCCGGCCGCACGGGCGTGGCCCCGGCGCCCGGGTGCCGCTCGATGCTGAGCGGCGACGCCGCGTCGACGCCCTGGAGGGTGTCGCGCCAGTACTCCTCGGCCTGCGCGAGATCCTGCCGCTGGAGCCAGGAGACGTAGTCCCGGTAGGGGCGGCCAGGCGCCCGGTCCAGGGGACGGCCCTGGACGAGCGCGCCGTACTGCGCGGCGGCTTCTCCCAGGATCAGGCTGATGCTCCAGCCGTCCAGGATGGAGTGGTGCGCGCTCCAGACGAGCTGATACGAGTCCTCCGCGGTACGGGCGAGCAGCATCCGCCACTGCGGTGCGTCGTGCGGCTCGAACCCGCGTGCCCGGTCCTGTGCGAGATACGTGTCCAGCAGCCCCTGCCGCGCCTCGGCGTCCTCCGCGCGCCAGTCGACGACGTCCAGCGGCACCGGCGGCGCCGACCAGACCAGTTGGAGGGCTTCGCTGCCCTCGGTCGTCCAGAAGCTGGTGCGCAGGATCGGATGGTGGCGCATGACCTCCGACCAGCTCCGCCGGAACGCGTCCACGTCGAGTTCCTGGTCGATCCCGAGGACGAGCTGTACGTGGTAGACGCCCTCGCCCTGTGCGTACTGGCTCTGGAACCAGAGGCCCTGCTGTACGGGGGTCTGCGGGTAGCAGTCCTCCAGGGGGCGCCGTAGTCCGCCCGCCTGCCATACGGGGTGTGTGCGCAGGGAGTCGACCAGGGCGTCGACGCGTTCCTGTGTCAGCTCCGCGAGGGGGAAGTCGGAGGGGCTGTAGCCCACCGCGCCAGGGCGCACCGCCTGCGCACCGATGCCCCGCAGCGCGTCCAGGGTGTCCATGGCGACACCTCGGACAGTCTCCTCCGCGTGGACCGCGCCGTCGTACGTCCACTCCATGTGCAGTTCGCCGTCCCGGACATGGCACACGATGTCGAGCGGATACGGACGCCGGTTCTCCGCCGCCCAGTCGGGCCCCGCCAGCCCCGACGAGGCCGCGAAGCCTCCGGCGAAGCTGTCGTCGAACTGGCCGAGGTAGTTGAAGCTGACCTGCGCGGGCGCGGCGCCGCTCAGGGACGTCTCGACGGGGCCATGGGCCAGTAGCCCGTAACCGATTCCCTGCCTGGGCCGCTCCCGCAGCACCTCCTTGACCCGCTTCAGCCCCTCGCCAAGGCCGTCCGCGTCCGCAACCGGCAGCCGCAGCGGCGAAATCGTGGTGAACCACCCCGTCGTGCGCGCCACATCGACATCGCCGAACAAGTCCTCGCGGCCGTGCCCCTCGACATCCACCCGCACAAATGCGGACCCACACCAGACGCCGACCGCGCGCGCCACCCCGGTCAACAAGACGTCGTTCACCCGTGTGTTGAAAACCGCGGGCACATCACGCAACAACCGCCGTGTCTCTTCGGCCCCCAACACCGCCTCGACGACCCGGCTTCCCTCCGCGTCGGCGGATTCGTCCACGGGCAGTGTCCCGGCGGTCTCCGCCTGTTCGCGCCAGTACGGGACCTCGGCGGCGGTCTTCTCGCTCGACGCCTCTGCGGCCAACTGCCGCGCCCATTCCCGCCAGGAACTGGATTTCGCGGGCAGCGCCAGTTCCTCACCGCGCCGCACCTGCCCGGTCAGCGTCTCGACGTCCTCCAGCAAAACCCGCCACGACACCACATCGACCACCAGATGGTGCGCCACCAACAACAGCCGATCGCGCCCGTCACCCCACCCCGTGAACAACACCCCACGGAACACCAGACCATTCGCGAGACTCAGGCCCGCCTGCACCCGCCCCGCAACCTCGGACACATATCCCTGGCGTCGGTCCTCCGTGTGCTCGGAGAGGTCGCACACCTCCCACGGAAGTACTTCCGGTACGCCGAGGAGTTCCGAGGACCAGGCGCCGTCCGCGCCCTGAACAAACCGGGCGCGCAATCCGTCGTGCTGCTCCAGCACGCGGCGTACGACGCGCTCCCAGTCCGCACCGGCAATCCCGTCCTCCACCTCCACGAGTACCGACTGGTTGAAGTGCTGGGGGACCGCGAAGTCCTGCGCGAAGAACCACCGCTGAACAGGCGTCAGCTCCACCGGACCCATGAC
>NZ_JBITGT010000033.1:0-4796 GCF_044457285.1 Streptomyces sp. NPDC050560 | reverse complement strand
AATTATGCGGCGGCGAATGCGTTTCTTGATGCGTTGGCGGTGGAGCGGCGTGCGCAGGGGCTGCCGGCGCTCTCCCTCGCCTGGGGCCTCTGGGACCAGGAGGGCGGCATGACCGGCGCCCTCAGCGACACCGACCGGGCGCGCCTGGCCCGCACCGGCATACGCCCCCTCGCCGAGGCCGCCGGGATGGCGGCCCTCGACGCCGCACTGAAGATGGACGACGCCCTGCTGGTCGGGGCCGATTTCGACCTGCGCGCCATGGCCGAGCACGACCCCGTACCGCCCCTGATGCGCGGGCTGGTACGGCGCGGGCGCCGGGTGGCACGGGTCGGCACCGTGGAACCGGGCTCCCTCGCGGCGCGGCTGACCGGGCTGCCCCAGCAGGAGCGCGAACGTGAGCTGGTCGCCCTGGTGACGGTGGAGGCCGCGTCGGTGGTGGGACTCGGCGGCCCCGGCGAGATACCGGCGGGACGCTCCTTCCGCGACCTGGGCTTCGACTCCCTGGCCGCGGTGGAGCTGCGCAACCGGCTGTCGGCGGCCACAGGCGTACGGCTCCCGGCCACGCTCGTCTTCGACCACCCCACACCTGAGGCGCTGGCCGCCTTCATCGACGGCGAACTGGCGGGCAGCGCACCGACCGTGACGACTGCGGCGGTCACGTCCGTGTCGGTCGACGAGCCGATCGCGATCGTCGGCATGGCCTGCCGCCTGCCCGGCGGTGTGACCTCCCCGGAAGACCTGTGGGACCTGGTGGCGTCGGGCGGCGACGGCATCGTCGACTTCCCCGACGACCGCGGCTGGGACCTGGACGGCCTCTACGACCCCGACCCCGACCATGCCGGAAAGTCATACGTCCGCCGCGGCGGCTTCCTCTCCGACGCGGCGGACTTCGACGCCGGTTTCTTCGGCATCTCGCCACGTGAGGCCACGGCGATGGACCCCCAGCAACGGCTGCTGCTCGAAGTGTCCTGGGAGGCGCTTGAGCGGGCGGGGATCGATCCGGCGTCGCTGCGCGGGAGCCGTACGGGTGTGTTCTCCGGCGTGATGTACCACGACTACGGCGCCCGGCTGCGCTCCGTACCCGACGACCTCGAAGGGTACGTGGGCCAGGGCTCGGCGGGCAGTGTGGTGTCCGGGCGGGTCTCCTACACCTTTGGCTTCGAGGGCCCCGCGGTCTCGGTCGACACGGCATGCTCCTCGTCCCTGGTGACGCTCCATCTGGCGGCGCAGGCCCTGCGCGCCGGGGAGTGCACGCTCGCCCTCGCCGGGGGCGTGACGGTCATGCCCACACCGGGCCCGTTCGTGGAGTTCTCACGTCAACGGGGCCTCGCGCCCGACGGCCGCTGCAAGTCCTTCTCCTCCTCGGCCGACGGCACCGCCTGGGCGGAGGGCGTGGGCGTGCTGTTGGTGGAGCGGCTGTCGGATGCGCGGCGCAACGGGCATCGGGTGCTTGCGGTGGTGCGGGGCAGTGCGGTCAATCAGGACGGTGCGTCGAATGGGCTCACGGCGCCGAACGGGCCTGCCCAACAGCGGGTAATTCGGCAGGCGTTGGCGAATGGCCGGGTGTCGGCTTCCGAGGTCGATGTGGTGGAGGCGCACGGCACCGGCACCACGCTGGGCGACCCGATCGAGGCACAGGCGGTACTGGCGACGTACGGCCAGGAACGTGCTGCCGAACAACCCCTGCTGCTTGGTTCGTTGAAGTCGAACATCGGTCATGCGCAGGCCGCCGCGGGTGTGGCCGGTGTGATCAAGATGGTGATGGCCATGCGGGCGGGCGTGGTGCCCGCGACCCTGCACGTGGACGAGCCGTCGGAGCACGTGGACTGGACCGATGGCGCGGTTGAACTGGTTACGGAGAGTCGTGCGTGGCCGGAGGCGGTGGGGCGTCCGCGTCGTGCAGCCGTCTCGTCGTTCGGGGTGAGCGGCACTAACGCCCACGTGGTCCTCGAACAGCCCCCGGCCGCGGCCGAACCCCCGGCCGAAACCGCCGAGGACACCGGTGGCGTGCTGCCGGTGGTGCTGTCCGGCCGCAGCCGCGAGGGGCTGACGGGGCAGGCCGAACGGTGGCTGGCGGCCCTCGGCGGCGATGCCGTCCCCGTCTCTGTCGGGGGAGTGGGCGCGGCGGCGCTGTCACGATCCGCCCTCGAACACCGGGCGGTCGTGCTGGCGGCCGACGGCCAGGAACTGAGGGCGGGCCTGAACGCGCTCGCCGGCTCCGGTACGGACATGGCCGGTGGTGGGGCCGCCGTAACGGGGGCGGTTGTGGGTACGGCGGGTCGGCGGGTGTTTGTGTTCCCTGGGCAGGGGGCGCAGTGGGTGGGGATGGCGGTTGAACTTCTTCGGGATTCTCCGGTTTTTGCCGAGGCCATGCGTGAGTGTGATCGGTTGGTTGGGGAGTTGGCTGGTTGGTCGGTGTTGGAGGCGCTTGGGGATGGGGGTTTGTTGGGTCGGGTGGATGTGGTGCAGCCGGTGTTGTTTGCGGTGATGGTGGGGTTGGCGCGGGTGTGGGAGTCGTGGGGTGTGGTGCCGGATGGGGTGGTGGGGCATTCGCAGGGGGAGATTGCGGCGGCGTGTGTGGCGGGTGCGTTGTCGCTGGAGGATGCGGTACGGGTCGTCGTCCTGCGCAGCAAGGTGTTGAGGGGGTTGGCTGGCCGGGGTGAGATGTGGTCGCTTGCGGCCCCGAGGGCGTGGGCCGAACAGGCTCTGGTCGAAGGCGGCTGGTCGGATCGGGTGTCGGTCGCGACGGTGAACGGGCCCGCGGCCGTGGTGGTCGCGGGTGATGGCGGGGCGCTGGCGGAGGTGGCGGCGCGTTGTGAGGCGGACGGCGTGAGGGCGCGCCGCATTCCGGTGGACTACGCGTCGCATTCGTTCCATGTGGAGGAGATCAGGGACGAACTGCTCGAAGTCCTGGGGGAGATCAGTCCCTTGCCCGGTCGCGTCCCCGTGTTCTCGACGGTCGAGGGTGGCTGGGTGGAGTCCGATTCGCTGACGGCCGAGTACTGGTATCGGAATCTGCGTGAGCCGGTGGGCTTCCATGAGGCGATTACTGCGCTGGCGGCGGATGGCTTCGGGACGTTCGTCGAGTGCAGCGCTCATCCTGTTCTCACGGCGGCGGTGGAGGATTCCCTCGCTGAACTCCCCGGGAACGAGAGCACCGTGGTCGTCGGCTCATTGCGGCGTGATGAGGGCGGTCTGCGCCGGATGTTGGCGAGTGCGGCTGAGGCGTGGGTGCGTGGGGTGGAGGTCGACTGGTCGGTGTTCTTCGGGGGGCGGGACTTCGGCCGGGTTGAGTTGCCGACGTATGCCTTTCAGCGCCGTCGGTACTGGTTGGAGGACGCCGACCCCGTGCAGGACGCTTCCGGCCTGGGTTTGGGTTCGGTGGGTCATCCGTTGTTGGGTGTGGTGGTGGGTGCGGTGGAGGGTGGGGGGTTGTCGTTGCATGGGCGGTTGTCGTTGGGGGTGCAGGGGTGGTTGGGGGATCATGCGGTGCGGGGTGTGGTGTTGGTGCCGGGTGTGGCGTTGGTGGAGTTGGTGGTGCGGGCGGGGGATGAGGTGGGGTGCGGGTGTGTGGAGGAGTTGGTGGTTGAGGCGCCGTTGGTGGTGCCGGGGCGTGGTGGGGTGCAGGTGCGGGTGGTGGTGGAGGACGCTGATGGTGAGGGGCGTCGGGGTGTGGGTGTGTACTCGCGTGACGAGGGAGACGAGCAGGGGGCATGGGCCCGTAACGCCACCGGGACGATCACGCCGGTCAACGAGGCCCCGCAACCTGCCGGAACCGACTTCGACTTCGGGGTGTGGCCGCCCGTCGGCGCGGAGCCCGTTGACATCGACGACTTCTACGAGCGCCGCTCCGACGCCGGTTACGGCTACGGACCCGCCTTCCAGGGGCTACGAGCGGTATGGCGGCGAGGCGCCGAGGTCTTCGCCGAGGTAGGTCTTGATGAGGAACGCCGGGCGCAGGCAGGGCAGTTCGGGCTGCACCCGGCACTCTTCGATGCCGCCCTGCACGCCGGGGCGCTGGGCGACGAGGTGCGGCTTCCGTTCGTCTGGAAGGACGTGAGCCTGCATGCGAGCGGCGCGTCGGAGCTGCGGGTACGGCTGACGCATGACGCCGATGACTCGTTGACCCTTGAGGCCGCCGACCCGACCGGCCAGGCCGTGGTCTCCGTGGGGTCCCTGGTGACGCGGCCGCTGGACGTCGCCGAGTACGGAGCCACAGGTGCCGCCCGCGCAGCCGACTCCCTCTTCGAGGTCGAGTGGACCCGGGTCCAGGCTCCCGTCATGGCCGAAGGCGCGCAGGGGGCGTGGGCGCTGCTCGGTGGCGAGGACACGTACGCACTCGGCCTGGACACGTACGCCGACCTGACCGACATGGGCCCCGAGGCGCCCGATGTTCTCGTGGCCCCCATCCAGGAGCCGACCGGTGACGTCGTCGCCGGGGTCCACCAGGCCACGCTGGCCTGCCTGGCGGTGTTGCAGAACTGGCTCGGCGACGAGCGCAACGAGTCCTCGCGGCTGCTGGTGCTCATCGGCGCAGGTCTGGTCGGGCACTCGGTGGCGGGGCTCGTACGGTCGGCGCAGTCCGAGAACCCCGGGCGCATCACACTGGTGGAGGCGGGGGAAGAGCTGTCGCTCGGCGACCTGGCTGCGGCGGTCGCCTCCGGGGAGCCTGAACTGCGGCTGTCACGCGGGGAGATGACGGCTCCCCGTCTTGCGCGGGTGGGTGGGGTTCGGGGTGGGGTCGCGGGTGTGGGTGGTGTGGGGTTGTCGGGTTCGGTGTTGGTGTCGGGTGGGAC
>NZ_JBITGT010000032.1:0-5415 GCF_044457285.1 Streptomyces sp. NPDC050560 | reverse complement strand
GCTTCGGTGCGTAGCGGGTTGATCTCCGAGACCGCGCCGACGAACGTGGTCTTGCCCACGCCGAACCCGCCGGCCACCACGATCTTCGCCGAGGTGGTCGATCTGGCGGTCCCGCCGCTAGAGCTTGCGAAGTCCACTGAGCACCCTTTCGAGCAATGTCACGTCTGGCTGCCCGTCGGCGCCTTCGTCGCCGCCGGGCTGATGGATGGCGACGAGCCCGGCCTCCGCCAGGTCGGCGACGAGAATCCGGGCCACGCCGAGGGGAATGGCGAGCAGTGCCGAGATCTCCGCGATGGACTTGATCTCCCGGCACAGGTGGCAGATCCGCTGGTGCTCGGGCAGCCGGCCCTGCACGTCCTGCGGCGCCACCGACGTCTGGACCAGCGCCTCAAGGGCGAGCTGGTAGCGCGGCCTGGTCCGGCCGCCGGTCATCGCGTACGGCCGCACCAGCGGGTTGCCCGAGCCCGCCGGGGGCGCGGGCGTGGCCGCGGGCGGCGGGTCGACCGGCTGGTACGGCTGGTCGTACGGGAGCGGCTGCTGCCGCCGCGGGTACGGCTGTCCGGGGACCCCACCGCCGCCCGACCCCGCGGGCGGGTACGCCGCCGAGTGCCGCGGCCCGCGCCGCCCGCGGTCGCCGTGGCCTCTGCCGCGCCCGAAGGACCAGTCGGCCGACGACGAACCGCCAGGGGTTGTTGCCACGATGACCTCCTCCGGGTGCCCGGCGCGGGGTGAGCGGGTCCCTTGCGTTCCGAAACCTTAAGGCCCCGGGACGGCGGCCCGCACCGCCGGGCGGCTAGTTCAGCAGGCTGCCCTGAAGCTCGGCACGCAGGTCCGGGGTGAGCACGGTGCCCGCCCGGTCCACAAGAAGAGCCATTTCGTACCCGATAAGACCGATATCGGCCTCGGGATGAGCAAGAACGGCCAGTGAGGAACCGTCGGAAATGGACATGATGAACAGGAATCCCCGCTCCATCTCCACAACCGTCTGGTTCACGTGACCGCCTTCGAAGATGCGGGACGCGCCCGCGGTCAGTGAGGTCAGTCCCGAGGCGACGGCGGCGAGTTGGTCGGCGCGGTCTCGGGGGAAGCCTTCGGACATCGCCAGAAGGAGTCCGTCGGCGGAGACCACCACGGTGTGGGACACCCCGGGGGTGTTGTCCACGAAGTTGGTGATCAACCAGTTCAGGTTCTGGGCCGCCTGGCTCATCGGGCTCACACTAACGCTCCTGGTCGTAGCTGCTGTCATGACCACTGTGCTGCTGCTCCGCCGTGGTACGGGTCTCGGTGTCGCCGCCTGCGTCGCGGCCGCGCTGGACGCCGCGGCGCAGGTTGCTCAGTCTGCCCCTGACATCCTCCGGAGCGCGAGACACCTGCGGCCCCCCGGGCGGCGACTGCTCCGCGGCGCCGTCGACCAGATTGGCCCGCGGCGTACGCCGCGGCAGCCCCGACGGTGTCACACCGCCGGCCCTCGGCTCTCTCGCCCGCCCCGCGCGCTCCCAGCGCTCGTCGTTGGGGGAGTTCCACTCGTCGGGGTCGCCGCCTGGCGTCGTGTGGCCGTTCATGCTGGTTCCGTCGGTCGTGGGGGTGCCGGTGCCCGTGGCGCCCGCGGGGGCGTCGCGGCGTGGGACGTCGCCGGGCCCCCCGCTTCCCGCGCCGCGGCCGGCGGCCCGGCCGCCCCGGTCGCCGTTCGCGGAGCCGCGGCGGGGGAGTCCCGCCTCGGTCAGCTCATGGGTGCCGTTGCTGTGCGCGGGGCTCGGACCGCCGGGGCCCGTGGCCGCCCCCGCGCCGGGGGTCCGGCCCTGGGACGGGTTCTGCGCGGGGGCCGGAGCGGACGCGTACTGGTCGTCATGCGTCCCCCAATGGCCGTTGTCGCCTTGCCCGTTGCCCTCGCCGGACTGGTCATCGTAGCCCCAGGCGGGCGGCTGCGGGGGACCGGTGGGTGCCGTCTGGTCCGAGGGCCCAGGACGCCCCTGTGAGGCGCCGTCGCCCACCGGATGGACCTGTTCCGCATCGCCGCCGCCGAACGGCGCGTAGGGGGCGCTGTAGGGCTCCTGGAGGGACGCTTGCGGGTCGACCGGCCCCTGGCCGTTCGCCGCGGGGACGACGCCGGGCGCCGCGGGCGGCAGCGCGCCGTAGGGGGCGGACGTCGCGCCGTACGGTGCGGGGGACGTCGCGTCGTACTCGGTGGGCGACGTCGCGTCGTACGGTGCGGGGGATGTCGCGTCGTAGGGCGCGGGCGACGTCGCGGCGTACGGAGCCGACGGCTCCTGGTACGCCGCCGCGGGCACCCCGTCGTACGCGGTGGGCTGTGCGGCGTCGTACGGCGCGGGTGCTCCGTCGCCGTAGGGCGCCATGGCGAAGCCCTCGGGGGCGGCGTACCCGCCGGGCGCCCCGGCGCCGTAGCCCGGCGTGGTCCCCGCGCCGTAGCCGTCCTGGCCCGCGCCGTACGGCGCCTGCCGCCCCGCACCGTAGCCGCCGTACGGAGCCGATGGGGCCGCGGCGTCGTACCCGGCACCGGCGCCCACCTGCCCCGGGGCCGCCGCCTCGTAGCCGGGGGGCAGCGCGGCGCCGTCGCCCGGCACGCGCGCGTGCTGCCCGGTCGCGGCGCCGTCCTGCCGCGGCCGGTTCGACTGCGCCTGTGCCTCAAGCGCCGCGCGCCGCACCCCGCGCTCCAGGGAGCGGCCCACCGGGTCGAGGCCCGCGCCGTCCGGGCGCCGCTCGCCGTCCGCGTCGCCGTAGCGGCTGTCGTCGAAGCCGAGGTCTGCCGCGGTGAGCTGGGCCTCCTGGGGAAACGCCTGCGGCGCCTGCGGGATCATCGAGGACACCGTGAACTCGTCCTCGGCGGGCTGCGCGCCGCCGCCGTGGGTGATCGCGGCGGGCAGCATCACCAGCGACGTGGTCCCGGCGGACTGCTCGCCCAGGGGCCGCAACTGCACCTTGATGCCGTGCCGGTCGGCGAGGCGGCCGACCACGAAGAGGCCCATGCGCTGCGACACGGTGGCGTCCACGGTGGGCGGGTTGGCCAGCTTGTGGTTGATGTCCGCGAAGTCCTCGGCGGTCAGGCCGATGCCCTTGTCATGGATCTCGATCATCACGCGGCCGTCGGGTATCCGCGTCGCGGTCACCCGCACCCGGGTCTGCGGCGACGAGAACGACGTCGCGTTCTCCAGCAGCTCCGCCAGCAGGTGCACCAGGTCGGTCACCGCGAGGCCGTGGATGTCGGCCTCGGGCACCCCGCTCATCTCGATCCTGGCGTACTGCTCCACCTCGGAGACCGCCGCGCGCAGCACATCCACAAGCGGCACCGGCTGGTCCCACCGGCGCCCCGGCTCCTCGCCCGCGAGGACCAGGAGGTTCTCGCCGTTGCGGCGCATCCGGGTGGCGAGGTGGTCCAGCTTGAACAGGTTCTCCAACTGCTCCGGGTCCGCCTCGTTGTTCTCCAGGCCGGTGATCAGGGTGAGCTGGCCCTCGATGAGGGACTGCTGGCGGCGCGAGAGGTTGGTGAAGATGGCGTTGATGTTGCCGCGCAGCAGCGCCTGCTCGGCGGCGAGCCGCACCGCCTCCCTGTGCACCTGGTCGAAGGCGCGCGCCACCTCGCCGATCTCGTCGGTCGAGGAGATCGGCAGCGGCTTCACGCGCGTGTCGACCTGCCCGGGGTCGGTCCGCGAGAGCTGGTCGACCAGCATCGGCAGCCGCTCCTGCGCGATCCCGAACGCGGCCGTGCGCAGCCGCCGCATGCTGCGGCCCATCTGCCGCGCCATGAGCCCGGCGAGCACGAACGCCGCGAGCAGCGCCACCAGCACCGCCCCGGCCGTGACGAGGGTGGACCGCTTCGCGTCGTCCGCGATGCCCGACGCCTCCCGTACCGCCTTGTCGGCGAGGTCGCTCTCGATGCCCCGGTACGCGTCGAACTTGGCGGTGTTCGACCGCCACCAGCCGGCCTCGGTGATCCCCTTGTCGGCGAGCTTGTCCCGGGCGCCGCCCGAGGTGTCGGGCAGCGCGGCGAGCTGGGCGACCGTCTCCTCGGCGCCGGGCGGCGGCGTGTAGTCGCGCCCCGCGGCCTTGGCCGCCGCGGCGTCCCGCGCCGCCTGCTCCTTGGCGTCCCCGGCCAGTTGGCGCTGCGCCGCCGTCAGCGTGTCCACGTCGCGCTGGGTGCCGCCCGACGTGTACTCCTCGACGGCGATGCGCTCCAGGTAGGCGTACGAGCTGAGCGCGACCCGCTGCCTGCCGAGGTCGGCGGCGCCGGGGCCCGGCTTGACGAGGAGGTGGGTGCCGATGGAGCGCTCCAGCGACCCGGCGGCCTTCGCCAGCGATATCGCGTAGACGGTGCGGCCGTAGCTGGTGATGTTGCCGGTGCCGAGCCCCAGCTCGTTGGCGAACTGCATCAGCGGATGCTGGATGGTGACGTACGCCTCCTCCGTGCGCACCCCGGGCAGCGCGGAGGTGTAGGCGGTCTTGCGGAGCTTGCCGAGCCCGGGCTCCACCGTGTGGAAGGCGGCGAGGCGGCGCTTGAGCCCGGTTTTGTCCGGCATGTTGCCCGTGGCGCGCCGGAACGCCGCGGCGGCGTCGTCGGTGGTCCTGCGCACCCGCGCGACGGCCGGGTCGTCGGTCCTGCCGCGCAGCAGCGGCGCGGCCGAGACGTCGCGCTCGTCGATCAGGCTCTGGCTGTACGTGAGCGCCGCGCGCACCAGCCGCGCCGTCTCCTCGGCGTCCCTCGCCTGCTTCCAGGTGTCGAGGGAGTGCTGCACCTGGAAGCCGCCCATCACCAGGCCGACCAGCACGGGTATCAGCAGGATCGCGTTGAGCCTGGTCGGCACCCGCCAGTTGCGGGGCGCGAGGCGGCGGCCGGGGGGCGGAAGGGAGCCGTCGGGTGCGCCCGCGGCGGGGGCCGCCGCGTTCGGGGGCGTGAAATTGCCGCGCGCGGACGCCCCCGGGCCGCTCTTGCTACGCCTCACTGGACCAACAACCTCTCGGCATCGGCACCGCGGTGCCGCCGTCGTACCAGACCCGGGTACAACCGGGCGGTTTCGCGCATTCCAGCACGTCAGGCAGTGGTCTTCAAACGCTTCGCGCGCCACGGAGGCAAGGATGCGCCACCGAGGAGAAAACGCGCATAGAGGGCGGTTCACGCCAAAGGGGAGGGCGGCCATCAGCGCAGGGGCACCGGGCGACCGCGACGCGTGGCGCCGGAGGCTGATTTCTCGCTCAAACTGTTACGAACGCCGGAGCCGGTCGTGTCGTACGACACAACCGGCTCTCGTTCTTGTCGACTTCTTGTCGACACGGTGGATACGTCAGCGGCCGTAGCGGCCTACGCATCCGGGGGTGGTCACCGTAGTCGGGCCATGAGGGCGTGTTCGACGAGGGTGATGAGGGCGCTTTTGGCGTCGGCGCGGTGGCGGGCGTCGGTGGTGA
>NZ_JBITGT010000031.1:0-10642 GCF_044457285.1 Streptomyces sp. NPDC050560 | reverse complement strand
CCCAACAACCGAAACAACGCCACCTCAAACGCAAACAACCCCGCCTGAGCAAACTCCGTACCCTCCAAAACCCCCGCATCACCACCCCACACCACTTCGCGAATCGGACGCCCAAGACCCTCGTCCAACAGATCACAGACCTCGTCGAACGCCTCCTGGAAAACCGGAAACGCCCCATACAACTCCCGCCCCATACCCAGCCGCTGAGCACCCTGCCCCGTGAACAACACCGCCGTCCGGCCCGTTTCGGACACGGTGCCGCGGGCCACACCCGTGGTCACCCGGCCCTCGGCGAGCGCGCGGAGTCCGGCCGTGATGTCGCCGCGGACGGCTCCGGTGACGACCGCACGGTGTTCCAGGCGGGCCCTGCCGGTCAGGGCGGAGTGGGCGAGGTCGACGAGGGCGGTGTCGTGCTCGCCCCGGGGCGGTGGAGCCGCCTCCACCGCGGCGAGCAGCCGGCCGGCCTGGCCGCGCAGCCCCGCCTCGCTCCGCGCGGACAGCACCACCGGCGTGACCGGCATGGGATGGGGCCCGGGTTCCGGGGCCTCGGTGACCCCTCCCTGCGCCAGCGTGGTGCTTCCCTGTGTCTGAGGGGTCTGTCCCTGGCCCCGTGGGGTCTGCTCCACGGGGCCAGGAGGTGCCTGCTCCAGGATCACGTGGGCGTTGGTGCCGCTGACGCCGAACGACGACACCGCGGCGCGGCGCGGCCGTGCCCCGGCGTCCGGCCAGGTCCGTGCCGTGGTGGCGAGTTCCACCGCGCCCTGGTCCCAGTCGACATGCTCCGACGGCTCGTCGACGTGCAGGGTGGCGGGTACCACCCCGGCCCGCATGGCCATCACCATCTTGATCACACCGGCCACGCCCGCGGCGGCCTGCGCATGGCCGATGTTCGACTTCAACGAGCCAAGCAGCAGGGGTTGTTCGGCAGGACGCTCCTGGCCGTACGTCGCGATGACCGCCTGTGCCTCGATGGGGTCGCCGAGCCGGGTGCCCGTGCCGTGCGCCTCCACCACGTCGACGTCCGCGGCGTGCAGCCCGGAGTTGGTCAACGCCTCACGTATCACGCGCTGTTGGGCAGGACCGTTGGGGGCCGTGAGGCCGTTGGAGGCGCCGTCCTGGTTCACCGCGCTGCCGCGTACGACGGCGAGCACCGGATGTCCGTGGCGTCGCGCGTCGGACAGCCGCTCCACCAGCAGTACGCCGACGCCCTCGCTGAAGCCGGTGCCGTCGGCGCCCGCCGCGAACGCCTTGCACCGGCCGTCGGGCGCGAGCCCGCGCTGCCGGGAGAACTCCACGAACGCCTGCGGGGTGGACATGACGGTGGCACCGCCCGCGAGGGCGAGGGAGCACTCCCCCGAGCGCAGCGCCTGGATCGCCAGGTGCAGGCTGACCAGGGACGACGAGCAGGCGGTGTCCACGGAGACGGCGGGGCCCTCAAGGCCGAGTGTGTAGGCGACCCGGCCGGAGGCGATGCTGGTGGCGCTGCCGTTGCCGAGGTAGCCCTCAAGGCCGGTGGGGGTGGTGTGCAGCCGTGTGGCGTAGTTGGCGTACATGACGCCCGTGAACACACCGGTGCGACTGCCGCGCAGCGTCCCGGGGTCGATCCCGGCGCGTTCCAGCGTCTCCCAGGACACTTCGAGCAGCAGCCGCTGCTGCGGGTCCATCGCCAGCGCCTCGCGGGGTGTGATGCCGAAGAATCCGGCGTCGAAGTCGGCGGCCCTGTCGAGGAAGCCGCCGTGCACCGAGTAGGTACTGCCCTCGGTCTCCGGGTCCGGGTCGAAGAGGGTGCCGGGGTGCCAGCCACGGTCGGTGGGGAAGGGGCCGATGGCGTCGGTGCCCGTCTCGACCAGCCGCCACAGCGCCTCGGGGGAGTCGACGGCGCCGGGGAAGCGGCAGGCCATGCCGACGATCGCGACGGGCTCGGTGGACTGCGACTCGACCTCGGCCAGGCGCTCGCGGGTGCGGTGCAGGTCGGTGGTGACCCGCTTCAGGTAGTCGGCCATGGTGGTGTTGTCCGTCATGTCGTCAGTCCCTGTCCGCTCGCGGGCCGTCCGGCAGGTGGCCGGCGCGCCCGAGTTCCTGGTCGATGAAGGCGAGCACCTCGGCCTCGGAGGCCGACTGGAGTTCCGGGGTGGTGTCGGTGGTGTCGGCGTCGCCGGGCGCGGCGGGGACGTCCCAGCCGGTCAGCATGTGCCGTAGCCGCGAGGCGATGGCCGCCGTGTGCTCACCGGTCCGTGGCGCGGACGCCAACTGGGTGGCCAAGCGGTCCAGTTCGGCCAGGAGTTGGCCGGTCTCCGGTTCTGCGGGTGCGAGGTCGTCGGCGAGTCGCCGGGCGAGCGCCGCCGGGGTCGGGTGGTCGAACACCAGGGTGGCAGGGAGCCTGACGCCGGTGGCTGTGGCGAGCCGGTTGCGCAGTTCGACGGCGGTGAGGGAGTCGAAGCCGAGTTCCTTGAAGGCCCGTTCCGCCGCGATCGTCTCGGGGTCGCCCGCGAGCACCGCGGCGGTGTGGGTGCGTACGAGGCCGAGCAGGGCGCGTTCGCGCTCCCGGGAGGTGAGCGCCGCGTACGGTGCCCCGGTGGGGCCGTCGTCCTCCGGGAGGGTGGTGGCGGCCCGTCGGGCGGGGCGTACCAGTGCCCGCAGCAGTACGGGCGGCGGTTCATCGCGGCGGCGTAGCGCGGCGGTGTCGAACCGGGCCGTGACAAGGGTGGGGGCGCCTGTGTGCAGGGCGGTGTCGAGCAGGGCCAGGCCCTCGGCGGTGTCGAGGGGGACCACTCCGTCGCGTGCCAGCCGCCGGTGGTCGGCGTCGCCGAGGTGGCCGGTCATGCCGCTCTCCTCGGCCCACTGACCCCAGGCGAGGGAGAGCGCGGGCAGCCCCTGTGCGCTGCGGTGGCGGGCCAGGGCGTCGAGGAAGGCGTTGGCCGCGGCGTAGTTGGCCTGGCCTGGTGAGCCGAGGACACCGGCGGCGGACGAGTAGAGCACGAACGAGGTGAGGTCCAACTCCCTTGTCAGTTCGTGCAGATGCCAGGCGGCATCGACCTTCGGCCGCAGCACCCGCGCCAACTGGTCGGCCGTGAGGGATGCGACGGTGCCGTCGTCGAGGACGCCCGCCATGTGTACGACCGCGGTCAGGGTGTCGGCCATCGGCTCGATGAGGGCGGCCAGTTGGCCCCGGTCGGTGACGTCGCACGCTTCGATACGTACCTTCGCGCCCGACTCCGCGAGTTCCTGGGCGAGTTCGGGGGCGCCGTCCGCGTTCCAGCCCCGGCGGCTGACCAGGACCAGGTCCCTGGCACCCTGGTGTACGAGGTGGCGTGCGGCGGCGGCGCCCAGCGTTCCGGTGCCGCCCGTGACGAGTACGGTGCCGTCGGGGTCCCGGGGCGCGGGCGCGGTGAGGACGACCTTGCCCACGTGCCTGGCCTGGCTCAGGTGCCGGAAGGCGTCCACCGCCTCCCGCATGTCCCAGGTGATGTACGGCAGCGGTGTCAGTGTGCCGTCGTCGAAGAGGGCGAGCAGCTCGGTGAGCATCCGCCGGGCCAGTTCCGGTTCGGTCTCTAGCCCGAGGTCGAACGCCCGGTAGACGACGCCCTGGTGCGCCGAGGCGACCTCGTGGGGGTCGCGCACATCGGTCTTGCCCATCTCCACGAACCGGCCGCCGCGCGGCAGCAGCCGCAGGGAAGCGTCGACGAACTCCCCGGCCAGCGAGTTCAGCACCACGTCGACGCCGTCCTGCCCCGTCCGCTCCCTGAAGTGGGCCTCGAAGTCGAGGGTGCGCGAGGACGCGAGGTGGGCGTCGTCGATGCCCATGGCCCGCAGTGCCTCCCACTTGCCGGGGCTCGCGGTGGCGTACACCTCGGCCCCCAGGTGGCGGCAGAGCTGGACGGCCGCCATTCCGACGCCGCCCGCCGCCGCGTGGATCAGCACCCGCTGCCCCGGCCGCACGTCCGCCAGGTCGCGCAGCCCGTACAGCGCGGTGAGGAACACGATCGGCAGCCCGGCCGCCGCGGCGAAGGTCCACCGCTCCGGCATCCGTACGACGTTGCGGTGGTCGGTACGTGCCCGGGTGCCGAAGGCGCCGTTGAACAGGCCCATCACCCGGTCCCCCGGGCGCAGCCCCGGCACGTCGGCCCCCACCTCGACGATCTCGCCCGCGCCCTCGCTGCCGACGGTGGCGGCGCCGGGGTAGACACCGAGGGATATCAGCACGTCGCGGAAGTTCATGCCGGCCGCCCGCACGGCGATCCGTACCTCACCGGGCGCCAGCGGCCCGTCGGCGTCGTCGGCCGGGATGACGCGAAGGCCCTCGATGGTGCCCTGGCCCGTCGCGTCGAGCCGCCAGGGCCGCCCAGGTAGGGGCCGCAGCCGGGTGCCGGAGGAGGCGCGTGCGAGACGTGGCACCGCGGGCCTGCCCGCGCGTACCGCGATCTGGGGTTCGCCGGTCGCGAGCGTGGCGGGCAGCGCCGCGGCGGACGCCTCGTCACCGTCCAGGTCCACCACGACGACACGTCCGGGATGCTCCGTCTGCGCCGACCTGACCAGGCCCCACACCCCGGCCCCCGCGAGGTCGGGCGACACCCCGGTCGCACCCCGTGTCACCAGGACGAGCCGGGCGCGCTCCGACCGGTCGTCAGCGAGCCAGTCCCGTATCAGCCGTAGGGCGGCGGAGGTGGTCGCGTGCACCCGGGCGACCGTGTCCCCGGCGGCCGCGGGCGCTTCGACCAGGGCGAACACGGCGTCGGGCGCGTCGGCCAGCGCGGAGCCGACATCGGCGTGCGGGGGTACGCCGAGCCCCAGTGCGTCCGTCCCGACCACCGCCCACCGGCCATCGGGCTGCGCGGTGGGCGCGGGCAGTTCCACCCAGTCGACGGTGAACAGCGCGTCGGTACGCGCCGTATCCGTCCGCCCCTCGGCGGGTTCCCTGGTCACCAGGGATTCCACCGACACCACGGGCCTACCTGCTGGGTCCGCGATCGCCACCGCGAGGGTGTCATCGCCGCCCCTGACCAGGTGGACCCGTACGGCCGTCGCACCCGAGGCGTGCAGCCGCACCCCGCTCCAGGAGAACGGCAACCGCACCCCCGCGCCCAGGGCGGCGGGGTGCAGCGCCGCGTCGAAGAGCGCGGGGTGCAGCCCGAACCCCGCCGGGCTCACCCCCTCGGGCAGCACCGCCTCGGCGAAGATCTCGTCGCCCCGCTGCCAGACGTCCCGCATGCCCTGGAACACGGGCCCGTACTCCAGCCCGTCCGCCGCAAGCCGCTCATAGGCGGAGTCGACGGGAACGCCCTCGGCCCCGGGTGGCGGCCAGGCTCCGGCCAGCGCATCGAATCCGGCTCCGGCGGCTTCCACACCGTCTCCCGCGGGCGCGATCGTCCCGCTGGCATTACGCGCCCACGCCCCCTGCTCGTCCCCCTCGTCACGCGAATACACACCCACACCCCTACGCCCCTCACCATCAGCCTCCCCCACCACCACCCGCACCTGCACCCCACCACGCCCCGGCACCACCAACGGCGCCTCAACCACCAACTCCTCCACCACACCACACCCCACCTCATCCCCCGCCCGCACCACCAACTCCACCAACGCCACACCCGGCACCAACACCACACCCCGCACCGCATGATCCCCCAACCACCCCTGCACCCCCAACGACAACCGCCCATGCAACGACAACCCCCCACCCTCCACCGCACCCACCACCACACCCAACAACGGATGACCCACACTCACCAGCCCAAGCCCCGAAGCATCCATGACCGGACTCGCGTCCTCCAACCAGTACCGACGACGCTGAAACGCATACGTCGGCAACTCAACCCGGCCATACGTCCGCCCCGCGAAAAACACCGACCAGTCCACCTCCACCCCACACACCCACGCCTCAGCCGCACTCGCCAACATCCGACGCAGACCACCCTCACCACGCCGCAACGAACCGACCACCACCGCACGAGCATCCGGAAGTTCGGCGACGGTGTCCTCCACCGCCGCCGTCAGAACGGGATGAGCACTGCACTCGACAAAGGTGCCGAAGCCGTCCGCCGCCAGCGCGGTGATCGCCTCATGGAAGGCGACTGGCTCACGCAGATTCCGATACCAGTACTCGGCCGTCAGCGAATCGGACTCCACCCAGCCACCATCAACAGTCGAAAACATCGGAACCTGCGCGGGCCGAGGGGTGATCTCGCCCAGGGCGTCGAGCAGTTCGTCCCTGATCTCCTCCACGTGGAACGAATGCGACGCGTAGTCCACCGGGATCTGGCGTGCCCTGACATTCCGCCCCTCGCAATGAGCGGCTATCTCGGCCAGGGCCTTGCCATCCCCGGCCACCACCACGGCCGTAGGCCCGTTCACCGTCGCGACCGACACACGGTCCGACCAGCCGCCCTCCGAAAGCAACTCCTCCACCCACACCCGCGAAGCCGCCAACGACCACATCTCACCCCGACCGGCAAGACCAGTGATCACCCTGCTACGCAGGACAACGACCCGTACCGCATCCTCCAGCGACAACGCACCCGCCACACACGCCGCCGCAATCTCCCCCTGCGAATGCCCCACCACCGCATCCGGCACCACACCCCACGACTCCCACACCCGCGCCAACCCCACCATCACCGCAAACAACACCGGCTGCACCACATCCACCCGACCCAACAAACCCCCATCCCCAAGAGCCTCCAACACCGACCAACCAGCCAACTCCCGTATCAGAGCGTCACATTCGGTCATCGACTCGGCGAACACCGCCGACGTCTCCAACAGCTCCACCGCCATCCCCACCCACTGCGCCCCCTGCCCGGGGAATACAAACACCCGCCGACCTGCCGGGCCCAGGACGGCTCCCGACACAGCAGCCCCACCACCGGCATCCGTAGCAGAGTCGACAAGTTCACTCAGGCCAGCCGCGAGCTGCTGGGCGTCCGACGCGAGTACGACGGCACGGTTGTCGAAGGCGGTCCGCGACAGCGCCGCCGAGCCCACCGCATCGACCGGGACCGCACCACCCTCCAACGCCGCAAGCCAACGCCCCGCCTGCCCGGCAAGCCCCTCACGGCCACGCGCCGACAACACCACCGGCACCGGACCACCGGCGCTCACGGTCTCCACGACGGGCTCGCCCTCCGGCGCCTGTTCCAGGACCACATGCGCATTGGTCCCGCTCACCCCGAACGACGACACCGCCGCACGACGCGGACGCCCCACCACCTCCGGCCACCCACACGCCTCGGTGACCAGCTCGACCGCACCCTCCGACCAGTCCACGTGGCTGGACGGCTCGTCCACATGCAACGTCGCCGGCACCGCGCCCGCCCGCAACGCCATCACCATCTTGATCACACCCGCCACGCCAGCCGCGGCCTGAGCATGACCGATGTTCGACTTCAACGAACCAAGCAGCAGGGGTTGTTCGGCAGCACGCTCCTGGCCGTACGTCGCCAGTACCGCCTGCGCCTCGATCGGATCACCCAGCGTGGTACCGGTGCCGTGCGCCTCCACGACATCGACCTCGGACGCCGACACCCGCCCATTCGCCAACGCCTGCCGAATCACCCGCTGCTGGGCAGGCCCGTTCGGAGCCGTGAGCCCATTCGACGCACCGTCCTGATTGACCGCGCTGCCCCGCACCACCGCAAGCACCCGATGCCCGTTGCGCCGCGCATCCGACAGCCGCTCCACCAACAGCACACCCACACCCTCACTGAAGCCCGTACCGTCCGCACCGTCCGCGAACGCCTTGCACCGACCATCAGGAGCCAGACCACGCTGCCGGGAAAACTCCACGAACACACCCGGAGTCGACAACACCGTCACCCCACCGGCCAGAGCCAGCGAGCACTCCCCCGACCGCAACGCCTGCACCGCCCAGTGCAACGCCACCAACGACGACGAACACGCCGTATCCACCGACACCGCAGGACCCTCAAGACCCAACGCATACGCCACCCGCCCCGAAACCACACTCCCCGCCGAGCCCTGCCCGAGATACCCCTCAAGGTCCTCCGGCACTGAGCGCAGCCGGGCGCCGTAGTCGTGGTACATCACGCCCGAGAACACACCCGTACGGCTCCCGCGCAACGACGGCGGATCGATCCCCGCCCGCTCAAGCGCCTCCCACGACACCTCAAGGAACAACCGCTGCTGGGGGTCCATCGCCAGCGCCTCACGCGGCGAGATACCGAAGAAACCCGCGTCGAAATCCGCAGCGTCGGCCAGGAATCCACCACGCCGCACATACGACTTCCCCGAGCGCTCCGGATCAGCGTCGAAGAGAGCATCCACATCCCAGCCACGGTCGTCCGGGAAGTCGACAATTCCTTCCCTGCCCGACGCCACCAGGTCCCACAGCTCCTCGGGCGAGGTCACACCGCCCGGCAGCCTGCACGACATCCCCACGATCGCCACGGGCTCGTACTCCCGCGCCTGGAGTTCCTGGATCTGCTGTCGTGCCTCACGGAGGTCCGTCGTCGCCCGCTTCAGATAGCGCAGGGTCTTGTCTTCATTGCTCACGAAATCGGCTCCATCCAAGGGGCAGGCGGCAAGAGCGGGCGGGTTCGGGGCCGTGTCAGCCGAATTCCTTGTCCAGGAAGTCGAAGATGTCGTCGGCGGAGGCCGAGTCGACGTCGAAGGGCGTGGAGGTCTCGGCGTCCGCCGGGCTTACCTGGGCCGCCAGATAGCGCAGCCGCCTGGCGACCTCCGCGCGGCCAGGACCGTCCTCCTCGACGGCGGCCAACGCGGACTCCAGGCGGTCGAGTTCACGCAGCAGGGGTTCGTACGACGGTGTCTCGGGCTCGGCCTGCGTGAGATCGAGGCGCGAGCGGAGGTAGGCCGTCAACTTTCCGGGGGTGGGATGGTCGAAGACGAGCGTGGAGGGGAGGCGTTCCGCAATGTCGGCGGAGAGCCGGTTGCGCAGTTCGACGGCGAGCAGCGAGTCGAAGCCGAGGGACTTGAAGGGGTTTTCGGGGTCGACACCGCCGGCCGGGAGTCCGAGTACGGCCGCAGTGTGCGCGAGTACCACGTCGAGCAGGAACCGTTCGCGTTCCTCCTCCGCCATCCCCGCGAGGCGGCGGGCCAGGGGCAGCCGTGTCTCCTCGCCGCTTCCCGCCCACCGCCTGCGGGGCGGCACCAGGGTCTTGAAGAGGGCAGGTACCTGCTCCTGGGCGGCCACGGCGCGAAGGTCGATCCGCGCGGCCAGGACGGCGGCCTCCCCGCTGCCGAGTGCGGCGTCGAGCAGTGCAAGGCCCTCCGCGTTGGAGAACGCCCGTACCCCGTAGCGGCTCAACCGGCCGAGATCGGTCTCCCCGAGCCCCGTCGTCATACCGCTGGACTCGGCCCACAGGCCCCAGGCGAGGGAGAGCGCGGGCAGCCCCTGTGTCCTGCGGTGGCGGGCCAGGGCATCGAGGAAGGCGTTGGCGGCGGCGTAGTTGCCCTGTCCCGGGTTGCCGAAGACAGCGGCGGCCGAGGAGTACAGCGCGAACAGGGTGAGGTCGAGGCCGCGGGTCAGCTCGTGCAGATGCCAGGCGGCCTCCGCCTTCGGCCGCAGCACCCGCGCCAACTGATCTGCCGTCAGGGATTCCACGGTGCCGTCGTCGAGAACGCCCGCAGTGTGTACGACACCGGTCAGCGGCGGCTCGATACCCCGTATCAACTCTTCGAGACCAGCACGGTCAGCGACGTCGCAGGCGGCCAAGGTCACCCGCGCACCCAGACCGGCAAGCTCACTCTCCAACTCGGCCGCGCCCTCGGCCTCCCGGCCACTCCTGCTCACCAGAACGACATGTTCGGCGCCCCGCTCCACCAGATGCCGCGCCACGACTCGCCCCAGGCCGCCCGTGCCGCCGGTCACCAACACGGATCCTGACAGCGGCACTTCGGCGGGGGTCTCGGAGGGGTGCAGCCGGGCGAGTCGCCGTACCCACACCTGGTCGCCTTCGACGGCAACTTCGGGTTCTCCGCAGGCCACGGCGGCGCGCAGAGACGGGAGGGTGAGGGCGGTGTCCGAGGGAGCGTCCAGCAGGACGATTCGGTCCGGATGCTCGGACTGGGCCGAGCGTACGAGCCCGGCGACCGTTTCGCCGACAAGTTCGTCCGAACCGTCGCGCACCCCGCGCGTCAGAATGACAAGTCGGGACTCCGCATACGCGGGGTTGCCCAGCCATTCCTGAAGGAGCGCCAGGGTTGCCCGCACGGCCCGGTGTACGGACTCCACGCTGTCGGCATGGCCCTGATGACCACCGTCGACGGGCACCAACAGCACCTCTGGAGGTGCTTCCTCCACCCCGGCGAGCAGGTCATGGACCGGCACACCGAGATCAAGACCGTCCGGGCCGAGCACCGCCCAGTCTCCCACCGGAACGGCCCCCGCCGCGACCGGAGCTTTCTCCCACGTGACGTGGTGGAGGGGCGGAGTGGTGGCAGCGTTCAGCCGCGCCGCATCAACCGGACGCGTGGCCAACGACTCCACCGACAACACCGGCCGCCCCGACACATCAACCGCCAGCACCGACACCGAGTCCTCCCCCACGGGAGTCAACCTGGCACGCAACACCCCCGCACCCCGCGCAAACAGCCGCACCCCACCCCACGAAAACGGCAACCGCACCCCCTCCCCCAACGCACCCACATGCAACACCGCATCAAACAA
>NZ_JBITGT010000030.1:0-11281 GCF_044457285.1 Streptomyces sp. NPDC050560 | reverse complement strand
GATGTCTCCAGTGCGGGGCTGCGGGTCCTGCGGCAGATCGCGGAGTCCGGCAGCTTCACCGCGGCCGCCGTCCGCCTGGGCTACACGCAGTCGGCGGTCTCGCGGCAGGCGGCCTCACTGGAGCGCGGTGCGGGAGCCGCGCTGTTCGAGCGCCGTTCCGACGGGGTACGGCTCACCGCCGCGGGCCTGGTCATGCTGCGGCACGCCCGCACGATCCTCAGCTCGCTCGACACAGCAGACGGCGGCCGGTACCAACCGGGGAGGCGAGGCATCGGCCGCTGCCGACGAGCCGGCGGCGGGCCGGGCTGCCCAGGGGTGCCCTCACGCACTGCCGAGGTGGCGGACCGCCTCCAGCGGGTACGGTGTCCGCCTGCTCCGCAGCCGGAAGCTGCGGTTGAAGTCGGAGACCACCGCAGCGAGCGGGGCATGCCGGGACAGGACCGCCGCCGCCTCCCGCGGGATACCCGCCGGACGCTCACCGTCCGCATAAGCCCGAACCCGCGCCAGACGGCCCTCCCCGTCCTGCCTCCGGTACCCGTACAAAGCAGTGACCAGCCAGTTGACAAGATACGTCAGGGTGTAACAGCGGTCGTAGAGCTGATGCCCGGCGAAGAAACCGGCCTCCTCCGGTGCCATGTCGAAACCACGGGAGAGAGCAAGGCCGTAGTCCGCGAGGTAGAGACGACGGCCATCGGTCAGGAAGTTCTCGAAATGCGCGTCGAAATGCACGAGACCGCGCTCCCGCAGAAACGACGTCACACCCGCCAGCTCGCCGTCCACCATGACACACGCACGGTCGACAGCCTCCTCCCCCGCCCCGACCTGCACACCCAGCCACTCATGCAGGTTCTGCGGGAAGTACTCCAGGAACAGCACGACACTCGCCGACGACTGCTGCAGGGTCTCGATCCTGCGGCGCACCTGCGCCAGCCCGCCCCAATAGGCGACAGCAGCACCGACATCGGCCAGCTCCTCGGCCAGCGGCACCGAACCCGGCAGCACCCTCCAGTGATACATCAGCGGAAAACCCTCATAATCCCCCGCCAGCACCCAGCCAGTCGTCATCGTATGGACCGCCAGCTCCCGCCAGGCCCCGAAACCCGGCCAGCCGACCGCACCCACCCCGTAGTGACAGAAAGCCGGCAGACCGAACAGATCCGCCGTAGACCCCTCGTGCCCGGGCTCCCTCTCCAGATCCGTCAACGGCACCCGCTTCACAAAGACCTCAGTCCCCGCCACCCTCAGCACAGCCGACGAGCCACCAATACCGGACCCGACCGGCACCGCCCTATCCAGGAGGCCGAGCAAGGCGTCCTCATCAAGCGACGACAACACCCCGGAAACACCCGCATGAGCAGCCAGCCGCGCCCCCCGCGACACAACACCAGCCACCACCACACCCCCTCCCCCTGCTCCCGTTCACCGCCCACCATCCTCCACCACCCACCACCCACCACCACAAGACGAAGGCCCAGGGGCGTCGGCCGTGGAACCCGGCCGACAGCCACACACAACACCCCTACCGCACCAATCTGCCAAAAACCGGCAAAAGCCAGCAAACACGATAGAAGGTGGCGAGGGCCGGTGAGGGCCCGTCAGCAGCGAGCGGCTGTCTGGAGGAGAAAACCCCGCCGGAAACCGACACCGAAGCACCGCGCCACCATCCAGCCCCCAGCCCGCAGACCCACACCACGGCGCAGACGCCGAAGAGCGTGGCCAGACCGGGAGACAGCCGCACGGCACAATCGGCGGGCAGGCAGCAGGGGAAGCCGAAGCACCGGCCACAACAGGGCGAGAGCCAGGAGCAGTCAGATGACCGGCGCTCTCACAGGCGGCCGGATCCCACAGCTCAGTTCGCCAGAGTCCCCTGGTAAAGGTGCAACCGCCGACCCTCGTCCGTCAGCCGCCACACAGAGAGCTTCTCCGCGCCCGGCGCCCCCGGTTACCGGAGAAGTACGTCAGATGAACGAGACCTGGGGCAAGGACGGTCCCTGACATCTCGCCGGCCCTGACCGGGCAGTCCACAGACACCGTACCGGCACCCGTCACCGCGAGGACGGACTCAGCGTCCCACCGGCGCCCCAAGGCTCCGGTCTCCGTGAACCCCCGGCCCAAAAACTCCAGGACCCGGGCCGGACACGCACGCACCACAGGATCAAGAAGCCGCAACGCGCCACCGACAGCCGCCCGGACAGCCCCGGCACTCCCCTCCGCCACGCGGCAACCCCACGAACCCCGGACCCGGCCTGACAGCGAAATACCCGCGCCCCCCCACGCCGGAGCAACCACCGCCCAGGCGCACAAGCAGGACCCCGTGCTCCGGACAGGAAACCCCTCCCCGGCGATCCGCCTCTGCCGGAAACGGCGGAGAAGGTCGTCACAGGCCGAACTCCAGGTGCTCGATGTCCGTGAAACGGACCTCCTCCAGGCTGCCAGCGCGCCGGCCGCCGTCCTGGAAGTACACCTCCCTCAGCGACTCCGCGGCGATCTCCCGCAGTTCACGCTCGCCGGCACCCGCCTCACGCCCGTCGAAGAGACGGGCGGCGTAGACGGGCGGCAGGGCGACCGTCAGATGCCGGACACGGTCCTGGTCCGTCGACCCGACAGGCGCCGTATAGCCCATACGGGCACGGGTGTCGATGACAATGCCGTCCGTCGACGCCGCCCGCTCCCGGGCCCTGGCCCGCACCCGCGGCTGCCACCGCCTCCTGACCTCACGCTCCAGACGGGCCGCCAGCGCGGCACGCGGCCTCCTCGCCCTGCCCGCCACATACCGCTCCACCTGCCGCTGCGACACCCCCAGCAGCTCAGCCACCGGCCCCGTACCCTTCAACCGCCCGACCAGAAACCGCATCTGCGCGCCCGCCGCCCTCGGCACCGGGCAGGTGAACGCCCCGCGCACAGCAGCGTCCAGGCCCTCCCCAACCAAGCCCACCCGGCCCCCTCCCTACTCTCCGCTGTCGGCGTCGGTGACGGTGCCGTCCTTGATGTAGCGGGCGAGGTTGAGGCACGGCGCACCGAAGCGTTCGCGGACCTCCTCGCCCCACAGGACGGACTGGGTGCCCTCGTGCTTGACGAGGCCCGGATTGACGCCGAGCCTGAAGCCGCCCGGCAGCGGCCTGCCCTCCCGGTAGGGCAGGAGGTCCAACGGGCTTTCACCGGCCGACGCGTAGACGACGCGGTCGGACAGCACCGCCACCGGGTACTGCCCCGTGAACGCCGCATGCCTGACCATCTTCCGGTGAAGATTGACCCGGGTACGGGAAATGACCGCCGCACGGATATCCGGCCGCCACGTCGGACGCGACAGCGCACGCCACGCCTCCCCCGGCCGCCACCCCTCCCCCCGCGCGGACGCTCCCGCAGCTTCCCCAGACCGCCCTTCACCGTCGCCTTCACCGCCGACACCACCACCGCCAGCACCGGATCACGACTCCCGTAACCCTCCATCGCCGCAAGGAAGTCGGACGACGCGAGGCCGGAGCCGACGCCGAGGTCGGCCATCGTGGCCAGATAGGCGTCCCGCAGGCGGCTGTACCAGCCATCCAGGTAACGCCCGCTCTCCCGCCGCACCCACGCATCCACAGGGCGCACCTCATAACCCAGCTCCACCGCATAGGCGACCGTAGGCGTCGCATACCACGCCGGACCGGCCGGGCGCTCGCCCTTCGGCGTGAACGCAGACGGCAGCAGACCGCCGTCCAGCTCCACCCACTCCCTGCCCGCCCGCATCCGCGACAGGTCCACGTGCGACAAGTCCACCAGCCAGGAGCCGGGAAGCACCGGATGGCCGTCGGGAGCCTCACACGGCGCCGGATCAACCGGCTCCCTGCCCAGACTCCCCGGATTACGCTCAGAATGCCGCCTGCCGTCAGCATCCGGCTCCGACGCCCGGGGCGGCGGATGCAACGCAGTCATCAGCTCCAGACCCGTCACAGCCGTCGAACCACACGGCGTCATCACCCGCGAGGCATACACACCCAGCACACGAGCCAGTTCGGCCGCAGAGAACTGCGCGGCACCGCCCCAGTGCCGGACATCCAACGCACGCCACGACGGAATACACAACTGCACACACCCGCTCCGAACCCTCCACAGGACGATAGATCCGCGCCCACGGGCCGAACCCCCGCCTGGTCAACCGCCAACCCGCACGGACCAACTGCCCCACAACCCCATGCCCCCCCGAAAGACACCCAGCAAACCACTCCCCCTCCCCCAGAGTGACGGGACGACCAAAGCGCCCAGTTGGCCAAGGAGACCGGCCCTCGCCACCAGCTGAATGTCACTCGCGCTCAGAAGCTGTGTCAGGACCGCCGATCTGTGACGTCTCGGGAGGGGTGGACGGCGATCTCGTAGACCCAACCATTCGTCGTCGATTACTCGGTCGATGGAGGAACAAACAAGCAGAACTCATTACCTTCCGGATCAGCGAGTACAACCCAACGGAAACCGTGTTCAGCCTGTTCCCCGGCAAGCTGTCGAGCCCCGAGCCGTTCGAGTCGGTCGACCTCAGCGGCCAAATCGGCAGTGCCGAAGTCAAGGTCGAGATGCATCCGGTTCTTGCCGCCCTTCCGCTCCGGAACCTTCTGCAAGAGCAGCGTCGGCGCCGAAGCAGGCCCAGTGATGCTGAGGTAGGGAGGTGCGTCGAAGGCACGCCGGTACTCCAGCGGCGCGAGCGCAGCGAGCCAAAACTCCGATTGCGCTTCGGTGTTGATACAATCCAGCGTCACGACAATCTGCATGGCCAGACGCTAGGATACCCGCGCCCGTCGGCACGACCGAATTTCAGCAGCGGCGCATAAAGGCGCAGCCCCGATCCACGTGACACCGCCTGCGGCGGACAGTGCCTCACACCGCGCTCGGAAATCAGGATTCTCACGCGATACCAGACTGTGACCGCACCGTCCGCAGGTTTCTTCAGCTCTACTCGAACTCGCTCTCGAACTCGCCTCCCCATACCGGGCCCAGCGAATCCTTTCACCAGGCACGTTACGAACCATGAGATCAGAAACACGCACTCAGCGTCACGCGCTCATGTCGGCCTGCGGAAGCGCTCCCAGGACTGCGGCCAGGCGGTCCGGGGCGAGCCGGGCGATGTTGTGGCCGACCGGGATCTCGTGTACTCGCCAGGCCGGGTCGTGGCGCAGTCGTTCGGTCACGGTCACGAAAGGGCTGCCGGGCCACGGGCCACCGCTGATGAACGTGCGGTCGACCGCGTGTCCGTGGCCGTTCCGGAGCCTGAGGGACTGGAGGAAACTTGCCAGGGGGTGTGGTCGTGCGCGCGGGTCCGTGCCGCTGGGGGCCGCGACCCAGCGGCCGTCGCCGTGGGCGCCGGTCATGAACAGGTTCCGGAACTGGTCGCTGGTCAGGGACCAGCAGGAATCGCCGTCCTCCGGGACGTAGGCGTCGATGAAGACGAGGTGGGCGAGGCGGTCACCGAGGCGGTCCGCGACTCCGGCGATCACCAGCCCGGCGTAGCTGTGCCCGCACAGGGCGAGGGGGCCCTCGGCGTCGCGGTCGACCATCTCGGCCACCTGGTCGATGTGGGTGTCGAGATTGGGCGGCGGGTCCATGTCTGCCGGGCCGTCCGGCTCCAGTCCCGCCAGCGTCACCGCCTCTACGCGGTGGCCGTTGCGGCGCAGTTCGGCCGCCACCGCGTCGAACACCCACCCGCCTTGCCAACCACCCGGCACCAGAATGAACTTCACCGCGTCATCGTAAGTGAAGCACTATCTCGTGTATCTGTGACGGTACGTCATGGTTGTTCCGGGCGGCGCGCGCTTCCCGTGTACCGGTTTGCGTGTGTCGGGGTGTGTGTCCTTCGTACGGTCCTGGGCCCCGGCGGGCCGCGGTACGTGCCCCCCCGTTGTCGGCTGCGGCCGCCGTCCGACGGCTTTCAGGCCCGTGGGGGTGCCAACCACCGTTCTGCGCGGGTTTGTTTGTGGGGGTCTTCGGAGCGGCGGGCTTGCGCCAGCAGTCGGGCACGTAGTGGCGCGGGGAGGTCGGCGACGTCGCTCCTCTGGTGTGGGCGGGTCTTCCAGCCCACCAGATGTCGTACGGCCCCGGCGTCGTGGCGCTCCTCGGCTCGTGGGTCGGTCAGCCCGGCGAGCAGGTCGGTGATCGGCACCCTGCCGAGCAGCTCGCCCGGCACGCCCTCGTGGAGGGGGTAGCCGGAGCAGCGTCCGGTGCCGGAGCCGTTCCAGGCGAGCAAGGCCAGTACACGATCCACCGGGTCGGGGAACGCCAGCCGCAGGTCGTCCGTGAGGTCCGTGAGCAATTCGGGGGTAGGTCTGCTGCCTGTGCGGGAGAGGTCGAGGAGTTGGTCGGCGGTGCCCTCCAGTCCGGCGGGCATCGCGGCCAGCCAGGTCCGCTCGTCCTCGGCTCCTTGCTCCGCCCGCTGCCGGTCGGCGTCGAACTGCCGCAGGGGGTCGGGCATACCGTGCCCGTTCAGCCATGCCAGGAGCTGGTGGCCATCGGCGAGTACGGCGTCGCTCTCCCACCGCTCCCATCTCAGTGTCGCCCCGTGGTGCAGGACAACGTCCGCAAGCCGCCCACCGTCCTGGCCGAACACCGCGAAGTGGACGTCTCCGAGGCACATGCAGTGCACCCCGGGCAGCGACTCCACGGCCATGGCCGCCCTGAGCCGGGCCAGCTCCCCCGGATCACGGAGGTCCACCCGGATCCGGCCGTCCACCCCTGACCCGCTCACCGCGCTCACCTCGACCACGTGTGCCTGCCGCAGCACGCTGTCCAGCGCCGTCGTCCCGTCCATGCGTCGCCCCTCCCCGTCCGGGTCGCACACACCCGGCCCGCCCGATTCCACCGCAGCCCCGTAACGCCCTGCAACCCGTTACTGCCTGTCCCTCGGTCGATATTGGCGCGCGCCGGTCCCGCCCTCTCGGTTAGTGTCCCCTCGCCGTCTGCGGAGGATTGGACCGCTTGGATGAGACACACCAATGTGCGGGCCTTAGTCCGTGACCGCCGCTACCGGATGTTCTGGCTCGGGCAAGCCACCAGCACGCTCGGCAATCAGCTCACCGTCGTCGTCCTGCCGGCGCTCGTCGTGCCCGGCAGGGGTGCCGGCACGTTCGGTCTGCTGCTCGCCGTCGAGTCCACCGTCATGGGTGTGCTGCTCCTCCTCGGAGGTGTCGTCGCCGACCGCTGCTCGCGCAGCCTGGTGATGGCAGTAGCCGACGTCTTCCGCCTCGTCGGCGTCGGCGGCTTCATGCTCCTCGCCTCGCGCGGGCCCCTCGCGCCGCTGCTCGTCGCCGCGGCTCTGACCGGCGCCGGTGCGGCGCTGTACGAGCCGGCCCACCGCGCCGCGCTGTCCCAGGTTGTCAGGGAGGACCTGCGGCAGCAGGCCAACGCCGTCGACGCCGCCACCAGACGGCTGGGCGGACTGGTCGGCTCACTGCTGGCCGGTGTGCTGCTCTCGGGCGTCTCGCCGCCCAGGACACTCCTGGTCGACCTGACCACCTTCGTCATCAGCCTGGTGACGCTGGTGTGGCTGCGGCTGCCGCGTGTCAAAACCGAGCGGGGAGAGGAGCAGGAGCAGCAGGGGTTGCGGGCCGTGTTCGCCGAGGCCAAGTCGGGGCTGGTCGAGGTGCGGCGCCGTCCGTGGGTGGGGGCGGTGATGCTCCAGGGCACGGCCCAGGTGTTCTTCCTGTTCGGTCCGAACTTCGTGCTGGTGCCCATGGTCAGCCAGCAGCGCTACGGTCTGGGGGCGTTCGGCTGGGTGAGCGCCGCGACGTTCGTCGGCTCGCTGCTCGGGTCGGTGGCCGGCGGCAGGATCGCTTCCGGGCGCCCGGGCCTGTGGGCCATGAACGCACTGGCGCCATGTGTGCTGACACCGGTGTGCCTGATGGTCGAGGTTCCGTTGTGGGGCTTCTGCCTGGGGCTGGCGGCCGGTTCGCTCGGTGTCGGCTGCTTCATGGTGCTGTGGTACAGCTCGCTGCAAAGCGAGTTCCCCGACCGGCTACAGGGCCGGGTGTTTGCGCTGGAGGCACTGGCAAGCTTCGGTCTTCAGCCTGTCGCGTTGGCTGCCGCTCCCCTGCTTGTCGCCCTGATGGGGATCACGCCGTTCGCGATCGTGGCGGTGGTGGTCCTGGTGACGTCCACCTATGTCGTTCTCATCGTCCCAGGGGTCGTCCCACTCGCCTCGCCCGCGGCGGTCAAGGACCGCCTCGACCGGGCCGCGGTGACCGCCCTCTCGTGACGTGCGTTCACTCCAGGGCCCGGCATCCTCAGGGGAGTTGGGTCTCGATGTGGGTGAGTTGGGTGGTGAGGAGTTCTTCGAACGTGGTGCGGCGGTCTGCCCCCAGGGGGCGTACGTCGCGGGCGAAGTGGGCCAGGGCGGGGAAGCGTTCGGGGGCGGCGCCGAGGACCGCGACGCGGAACTGCTCCATGCCCTGTTCGTACTCCTGGGCGGTGATGGTGGCGATCGCCGCCTCGGAGGCGATCAGCGCGGCGAGGAGGACCGTGACGCGGTGGTAGTGCGCCGGGATCTCCTCGTCGGGCAGTCCTGACTCCCGCAGGGCCTGGAGGAGTTCCTCCATCACCAGCCGGGAGCCGGTGCCGCCGGACGCGTAACGCCCCCACACCCCGGCGAGTTGGGGCTGTTCGCCGAAGGCCGCGCGCAGGCGCAGGGCCACGGCCGTGATCCGCCGCTTCCAGTCGCCCTCGGGGCGGTAGCCGTCCATGGCGGCCAGCAGGACCCGGTCGGCGACCGCGCGCAGCAGTTCCGTCTTGTTGCGGAAGTGCCGGTAGAGGCTTGAGGAGTCCGTCCCGAGCGCCGCCGCGAGTCTGCGCACACTGAACGACTCGGTGTCGCCCGTGCGCAGCAGTTCCGCCGCCGTGTCCAGGATCTCCTCGGTCGACCATCGCCTCCGGCCCGTCATCCCGCTCCTCTCGTCCCGCCCCACCCTAACCTATGCACTTGCTGTTGCACGCACTGCGTGCATAATGAGGACAACGCGAGTGCGGCGTATGGCCGCCATGAGCACGCGCCCGGTGTCCGGGCGGGAGGGGGAGAAGAGAGATGAGCGAGGCCACTGCCGCGGAGCGGCCGCGGGAGCCGGACTTCTCGGCGATCACGACCGAGGAACTGGCCGCGTACCGCGACGCGGAGAACCGCTTCCGTGCCTCCCACGCGGCGCGCGCGGTCCTCGGGGAACCGCACCCCGGCGCCGTCGTCGACTGGCAGGAGATCGCGCTGCCCGGCCGCGACCTGCCGGTCAGGGTGTACCGGCCGGGCCCGGCGGAAGGCGGTGGGGACGTGGCCCCGGACGGTCTGCCCCTCGTCGTCCATGTCCACGGTGGCAGCTTCGTGGGTACGGCGGTGCAGTGCGACTGGACCAACAGCCACCTCGCCGTCGGGCTTCCGGCGCTCGTCGTCTCGGTCGAGCACCGTCTCCTCGCCCCGGACCGCCCCCTCGCCGACGCCGCCGACGACGGCTGGGACGTACTCGACCACCTGGTGCGCCATGCCGCACAGTGGGGCGCCGACCCGGCCCGCACCGCCGTCTTCGGCGAGAGCTGCGGCGCGCTGATCAGCGCCCTGGCCGCACTCCGCGCCCGGGACACCGGCCTCCGTCTCAGGGCGCAGGTGCTCGTCAACCCGGCGGTCGACGTGACCGGGAGCATGTTCGACTACCCGTCGATCGCCGAGTACGCCCACGGCTCGCCCCCGGCCATGCCGCAACTGCGGCTCTTCCAGCGCCTCGCCGTGCCCGCGGGGGACGACGGGGCCGCCCTCTCGCCGCTGTACGCCGACGAGTTGGGCGGCCTCGCACCGGCGCTCGTCGTGGTGCCCACGCACGACCCGGTCGCCGACCACGGCCGCCGCTACGCGCAACGGCTGCGCGCGGCGGGAACGCCTGTACAGCTGTCCGAATACCCGGGCGCCCGGCACGCGTTCCTCACGCTTCCCGGTGTGGAACCGCAGGCCGAGGCCGCCCAGGCAGAGATCCTCCGCTTCCTCCGCACGGCCCTGACGGTGTGACAGCAGAGCCCCTGCGGGGCATGAACTTGCCTCAGAGACACGTGCCCTGACTGTGCGTCATGCGGGCTCGAAGGCTTTCGGGGGTGAGTGCCGTGCGAGGGCGGTCTCTGGGGCTACGTCCCCGTCGGCGGCCTTGAGGGTGTTGGTGAGGAGCATGGCGATGGTCATGGGTCCTACGCCGCCGGGGACGGGGGTGATGCGGGCGGCGATGCCGTGGAGTTCGGTGGCGCGTACGTCTCCGGTGAGGCCGTGGGGTGTGCGGTGGATGCCGACGTCGATGACGGTGGTGCCTGGGCTGATGTGTTCGGGGCCGATGAGTGCGGGGACGCCGGTGGCGACGACGACGATGTCGGCGGGGCGTGTCACGGCGGCGAGGTCGGTGGTGTGCGCGTGGGCGACGGTGACGGTGGCCCCGCGGTGCAGCAGGAGGGAGGTGAGGGGGCGGCCGACGAGCTGTCCCCAGCCGACCACGGCCACCCGCGCACCCCGCAGCCCGACGCCCTCCGCGTCCAGCAGTTCGATGACACCGCTGGGTGTGCAGGGGCGCAGCCCGCGTTCACCCCTGGCCAGGAGGCCCGTGCTGGCGGTGGTGAGGCCGTCGACGTCCTTGGCTGCGGGGATACGGTCGATGAGCGGGGCGGCGTCGAGCGGTGCGGGGAGGGGGAGTTGGAGGAGGATGCCGTGGACGTCCGGGTCGGCGGCCAGTTCGTCGATGACCGCGGCGACGGCGGACTGTGTGGCGTGGTGAGGCAGGCGGCGGTGGAAGTCGCGCATTCCGGCGTCGCGGATGGCGCGGCGTTTGGCGGCGACGTAGACGGCGCTGGCCGGATCGTCGCCCACCAGGATGGTCGCGAGGCCGGGCACGTGTCCGTGGGCCGATGTCTCGGCGACCCGCTCGGCGACCCGGGAGCGTATGCGGCGCGCGATGTCCGCGCCTTTGATGGTGTGTGTCATGGTGGCGAACCGCTTTCTTCCTGCGGACGATTCGCCCGGGAGAGGACCGTGTACGGGTACCGCGGCCGGGCATGGCCACGGTGTACGGCGCCGGAGCGGGGCGGCGGGGAGCACCGGGCGGGGTGTTCTCCGGGCCCCGCCGCCCTGGTGTGGTTTCCTCCGGCACGCGACAAGAGCACCTGTCCCTGTTCCGGGCGGCTTCCCTGTCGAGGTGTGGGGCGAGCTGTGTGTCAGGTGAAGACGATGGTGTGGTTGCCGTTGCGGATGACGCGGTCTTCGGCGTGCCAGAGGACGGCGCGGGAGAGGACGGCGCGTTCGACGTCG
>NZ_JBITGT010000029.1:0-26416 GCF_044457285.1 Streptomyces sp. NPDC050560 | reverse complement strand
ACGCCCAGTACGAGGGCGACCTCCCCCTGGGCCCTGAGGGCCCGGGGGTGCCCCCACCGCCTTGCGATCGCACGCACCGAACGCCGCCCGGCCCGCCCTCCGGGCGAACGACGCCACTTTCGCAACACCCCCTAGGGCCCCCGGGCTGGATAGGATCGCGCCGCATGCCGGGCGGGGGCGGTGCGAACCCGCCGCGCACGGCACGGACCGGACATCGGGGGGCGCACGGCATGAGCACGCACGGCAGCAGTCACTGGGGTCCGCCCGGAGGACCAGGCCCCGTCCATGGACCCGGCGGGCAGCCGGGCCCGGTCCCCGGCCACCAGCCCCACCTCCGGCCCGGACAGCCCCCGTACCCCGCGGGCCCCGGCGGCGCGCCCCACCCGCCCGCGCCCGCGCCGCCGCAGGGCTGGAACCCGTACCCGCCGCAGCCGTACGGCGGCGGCCCGCAGCCGCCGTCCCCGCTGCCGCCCCGGCCGCCGCTGACACGCGCGCAGCAGGTGCTCAAGTGCGTCTACAACCCCCTGTACGCCGCCCAGCGGGCCTTCCGCCCCTCGCGCCCCGCCGTCGAGGACCTGACGGTACGCAAGCTCCAGATGTGGCGGACCGGGCTCGGCATCGCCGCCTGGCTCGTGCTGACGATGTCGTACAAGCCGGTCGACAGCGCCAAGGGCGCCGAGTCCGTCGCGAGCGACAAGTTCGACGAGAGCTGGATCAGCACCCTCGTCCTCGTGTGCGCCTTCCCGTTCGTGATCGCCCTGTTCGCGTGCGCGGCGCGGGGCCCGCTGCGCCGGCTCTACCTGCGCAGGTCCCTGAAGCCCTTCGGGGCGGTGGCGGCGCTGATGGGGTCCATGGCCACGTTCCCGCTCGCCATGGCGCCCGACTCGGCGACCACCGGCTTCCGCCACGCCATCGGGGTCCCCGGCATGATCGTCCTCGTCGTCCTCTGCGCGTGGTCGCTCGGCTTCGCCCTGTACGGGATCGGGCTCTGCCTCATGCACGTGTTCCGCACCGCCGACATCCACGAGGTGCTGCCGCCCGTCCTCGCGATCCTGCTGGTGTGGGTGATGGCCGCGCTCGACGTGATCAACAACGACAACGCCGAGGTCCCGGCCCTCGCCCGGATCGTCTTCCTGCTCGGCGCCCCGGTGTCGGTGACGGCGCTGTCGGGCTGGGAGCTGTACCGGCTGCGCAAGCACCACGACATGGGCCTGCGCCGGGCCCTCGGCTACTAGGTCGTGTCGTTCGGATCTTCGCGGGGGTGCGACGCCAGCTACGGCACCTCGCCGCGTTGTCGGAACGTCCACGTACGCCCAGTACGAGGACGATCCTCCGCCTTGCGATGCACCGCATCTGACGCCGCACCCTGGTCCACGAAGATCCAAACGACACGACCTAGGCCCCCCTCCCGGCCACAGCCATCGGGCCGCAGCGCGCCCCGTCACACCGCGCCGCTCGCGCCCCTCACGACCCCGCGAGCACCGGGAAGCTCCCCGTGTTCGTGGGGGCGTGCTCGGGGAGCCAGAGCACGGCCACCGCGCCCGCCGCGCCACCGCCCCCGTCACCGCCGCGCGCGGGGACCCGCGCCGCCTCGGGCAGGACGTTGCGGAAGGTCAGCCGCGCGCCCAGCACCCGGGCCTGGCCCGCCGCGATCGTCAGCCCCAGGCCGTGCCCGTGGCCCGCACGGTCCGAGCTGCCCGTACGGAAACGGCTCGGGCCCTCCGCGATCAGCTCCTCGGGGAAGCCCACGCCGTGGTCGCGCACCCGTACCACCCGCCCGTCGACCGTGACCTCGACCGGCGGCTCACCGTGCCGCGCGGCGTTGGCCAGCAGATTGCCGAGGATGCGTTCGAGGCGGCGGGGGTCCGTGGTGACCGCCGACTCCCGCACCACCCGCACCGTCGCCTCCCGGCTGAGCACGGCGACCCGGCGCGCCACGAACTCCCCGAGCAGGATGTCCTGAAGCTCCGCACGCTCCGCCGCGCTGTCGAGGCGCGCCACCTCAAGCACGTCCTCGACCAGCGTCCTGATGGCCTGCGCCCGGTCCTTCACCAGCTCGCTCGGCCGCCCGGGCGGCAGCAGCTCCGCCGCCGTGACCAGGCCCGTCACCGGGGTACGCAGCTCGTGGGCGATGTCGGCGGTCACCCGGCGCTCCGCCTCAAGGCGCTGCTTCAGCGCGTCGGCCATGGCGTCCACGGAGCGCGCGAGGTCGTCGGTCTCGTCCTTGACCACCCCGCCGATCGCCTCCCGCACCCGTACGTCGGTGCGCCCCTGCGCCACCTCGCCCGCCGCCGCCGCGGCCTTCCGCAGCCGCCGGGAGAGCTGCCCGCCGATGAGCACACCGAGCGCGCAGCCGCCGAAGACCACCGAGATGGAGCCGAGGATCAGCGCCTGGTCGAGGTCGCGCATCACGGTGGTGCTGCCGTCGGTGAGCCCGGTGTGCAGCGACAGGACCTTGCCGCCCTTCACCGGCACCGCCGCCCAGATGTCGGGCGAGCCGCCCGCGGAGCCGTCCGCGTCGTCGGTGCTGTGAGCGCCGCCCGCGCCGCCCCCGCCGTGGCCGCCCGACCGGTCGTCCGAGGCGTCCGAGCCGTTCGAGTCGTCCGAGCCGTCCGAGGACGCCACATAGGTCGCCCTGCGGCCCTCGCGCACCTTGTCCCGCAGCGCCTTCGGCAGCGCGGGATCGTCCACCCTCGCGCCGAACTGGAGGTCGCCCGTCGACTCGTATATCCGCTGTGCGAACTGCACCCGCTCGTCCTGCACGTCCCGCGCGCTGTCCAGCATGGACACCCGCGCCGCGTTGTGCACGACCAGGCTGAGCGCCAGCGCCACCAGCGCCCCCACCAGCGCGATCGCCGCGCTCAGCTTCCAGCGCACCCCGGTGCGCAGCCGCGGCCGCAGCCGCCCCCCGAGCCGGGACCGCAGCCGCCCGCCCCGTGCCTCGCGCCCGTCGCGGCCACGGCGTACGTCCTGCCTGCCGTCTGCGGGCGCCCCGGCGGCCCCGCCGTCGGACGCGCTCACGCCTTCAGCTTGTAGCCGAAGCCGCGGACCGTCTCGATACGGTCCTGGCCGATCTTCGTGCGCAGCCGCTGCACATGGACGTCCACGACCCGGGTGTCACCGCCCCAGCCGTAGTCCCACACCCTCTCCAGCAGCCGGTCGCGGGAGAACACGGTGCCGGGCGCCGTGGAGAACTCCAGCAGCAGCCGCATCTCGGTCGGGGTCAGCGCCACGGGGCGCCCCGAGCGCCGTACCTCCATGCCCTCCGTGTCCACCCGCAGATCGCCGAAGACCAGGGCGCCCGCGGCGGGCCCCGCGGCCCGTGCGCCGCTCGGCGCGGCCGCGCGCCCGGGTCCGAGCGCGTGCCCGAAGCGTCGCAGCACCGCGCGGATGCGGGCCACGAGCACCGCGCCGTCGAACGGCTTGGTCACGTAGTCGTCCGCGCCCGCCTCCAGGCCGAGTACGACGTCGATGCTGTCCGCGCGGGCCGACAGCATGATCACCGGGACGGTGGACTCGTCCCTGATGCGCCGGCAGAGGCTGACGCCGTCGAGCCCCGGCACCATCACGTCGAGCAGCGCGATATCGGGCCGGTCGGCCCGGAACGCCGCGAGGCCGCGCAGTCCGTCGGGCATGGCGGTCACCACGAAGCCGTCGCGTTCCAGGGCGAGCTGGGTGGCCTCGCGGATGACGTCGTCGTCCTCGACGAACAGGACGTGGGTCTGCTCTGCCATCCGAATCCGCTGTCCTCCCCTGCCCGGCAGGACTCGGGCCCGCCCGCCGGTCCGCTACGTGTCACTTGTCACCCGTGGTGGGCGAGGCCTCGCCCACCGCCCTGCTGTAGTCGTTGTGCGTCCTGGTCTGCTCCGCGAAGCGCTTCGTGGAGCGCGACCAGCGGTAGACGATGACGTCCTCGCCCGACGGGTAGGCGACCTCGTCGTCCCGCTCGTACACCTTCTTGCGGACCACCAGGTCCCCCCGGTCGATGGTCGCGTACACCGGGGACTCCTCCTCCCGGAAGATGTCCTCGTAGCGCGCGCCGTCCGACTCCCCCGAGGGCCGGTACACATAGGTGCCGAGGCTGATCGCGTCGCAGGTCATCACGTTGACCACGACCTCGCCCCCCGGGCTGTCCGTGAGGGAGCCGTAGGAGACGTCGACGGGGTAGCCGTTGGCGTCGCAGGGCCGCAGCTCCTTCTTGATCTTGATACTGGCCCTGGGGTCGCTCATGACGAGCTTGACCCCGTCGATGCGCGCCGTGGGGGCGGGGGCGACCGAGGCGCTGCTGCTCGGCGGGCTGCTCGGCGGCGTGGACGGGGTGGCGTAGGGCGCGGTGCGTGCCGGGCCCTCGTCCCTCGCGCCCATGCCGCCGGCCGAGCAGGCGGCGGCGGAGCCGAGGGCGGCGACGGCCGCGCAGATCAGCGCGGCGCGCGTCATGACCGCGCGCCGCGCGGGGCTGCTCCTCAGGCCGCGCACCGCTCCCGCTCCTCACGCTCCAGCGCGCCCGCCTCAAGGGCCCGCGCCTCCAGCTCCCTGCGGAGCCTGGCGAGGGCGCGGTGCAGCGCGCTCTTGACCGTTCCCACCGTCATACCGAGGGCGGCGGCGGTCTCCTCCGTGGACATCTGCTCCCAGTGTCGCAGCACCACGACCCGGCGCTGCCGGGGAGTGAGCACGTTCAGCACGTCCACGAGCAGGGCGCGGTCCGCGTACTGCTCTGTCGGGTCGTCGACGGGCGCCTCGGGCACCTCGTCGGTGGGGACCTCGTCGAGCTTCTTCGCCCGCCACCACTCGGTCCTGGTGTTGATCATGACGCGGCGCAGATAGGCGTCGGCGAGGCTCTTGTCGGCGATGCCCTCCCAGCGGCGGTAGGTGCGCACGAGCGCCGTCTGAAGGAGGTCCTGGGCGTCGAACGGGTCGGGCACCAGGCGCCGGGCGCTGCGCAGCAGCGCGTCCTGCCGGGTGCGGACGTACTCCTCGAATGCGAGCACCTGCCCCTGTGCCATGTCGTGCCCCTCCGCCTCGACCCGACGCCCCGGCACGTGAGGTGCCGGGGCGTGCTCGTCGTCCTGTCCCGTGCCGGGCTTCGGTCTTCGCCCGGGTACGGGGCCGACGTTACGAGGGGGTTGTCACGGGGTTGTGCGTACGGGCGCGCGGCGGGTGCACGGGCGCCCATCGGTTGTGTAACAGATGTAAGGAGGGGCTAAGCCGGGGGGCGGTGTGCGGGGGCGGGCGGGACCTGTCAGGTGTGCGGGAGGCGGTAGAGGCGTCCTGGCAGCGGTTCCACGAGGCCGTCGGCGACGAGTCCGTCGAGCGCGCGGGCCCGCTGCACCGGCTCGTGCCACACCCGGTCGAGCGCGGACTGCGGCACGGGGCCCGCGGACTCCCGCAGTACGGCGAGGAGTTTGCCGCGTACCTGGCGGTCCGTGCCCGCGTAGGTCTGCGCGCGCCTGGTGGGGCCCTGGTGCTCGGGCTTGCCCGCGAGCCGCCAGGCGCACAGCGAGGCGATGGGGCAGCGCGCGCAGTCCTCGTTCTTGGCGGTGCAGATCAGCGCGCCCAGCTCCATGGAGGCCGCGGCCCAGCTCGCCGCCGTGGCGTCGTCCTCGGGCAGCAGGGTGCGGGCCAGCTTGCGCTCCGCGGCCGTCGTCGCGTTCGGCGGGAACTGGGAGCCGGTCACGGCCCTGGCCAGCACCCGTCTGACGTTGGTGTCGAGCACCGGGTGGCGCTGCCCGTACGCGAACGACGCCACCGCGGCGGCGGTGTACTCGCCGATGCCGGGCAGCGCGAGCAACTGCGCGTGCTGCGCCGGTACGTCGCCGCCGTGCCGTTCCGCTATGGCGACCGCGGCGCCGTGCAGCCGCAGCGCGCGGCGCGGGTAGCCGAGCCGGCCCCAGGCGCGTACCGCCTCGCCGGGGGCCTCGGTGGCCAGGTCGGCGGGGCGCGGCCAGCGCGCGAGCCACTGCTCGTAGACCGGCAGCACCCGGTTGACCGGGGTCTGCTGGAGCATGAACTCGCTGACCATGACGCCCCAGGCGCCCGCCTCGGGACGCCGCCACGGCAGGTCGCGCGCGTTCTCCCGGAACCAGGCGATGACGGGAGGGTGCAGGAGACGGTGCGCGTCGGTCTCGGTGCCGGGAGCCGGGACGGACGCGGAGGGCGGGGTGCTCTGAAGTGGCGCAGTCATGACGTTTCGATCCTCCCACGTGCGGTGGCGCCTCCCCGGCATACACGGCCGCGGCGGCCGGGTGGTTGTCGCGTACGGGGGAATCACGGGAGAGCGGCGCGGGACCGCGAGGGGACGGTGCACGGAAGGCCCGGGTGGCGCGCGGCTCTTCGGTGACTCCCCGGAACGGGGGGCGCACGCCGGGTTGCCAGGGGGCGCTCAACGGGGGCGCGTTCACGATACGAACGCCTCGGAGGGAATGGCGGCTTCCGGATCGGGCGCCGGTGGTGCCGCGGGGCATGATCGAACGGGGCCGAGGGGCAACGGAGTTCGACCGGAGCGCGGTTTTTGGCGACCGCTGTGTCACAACCAGGATGATGATCCGCAAAAGTTGGGGTGCAGAGCGGCGGGTGGGCGAGCGAACGGGTCAATCTCTCGTAAGGTTTGGGCCGTGGGTTCTCTGCGCAATCCGGTCGGGCCGCTTCCCTCGTCCATCTACTGGCGACGGAGGGCAGTCATCGCGTCCGCGGTCGTCATCGTGGCGCTGCTCGTCGTGTGGCTGGTCAGCATGGGCGGCGACGGCGGCAAGGGCCAGGCCGGACACTCCGACGGCAAGCATCCCGCGCCCTCGATCACGCCGGGGCCATCGAGTTCGGGTCCCGCGATAAGCGAACACCCGGGTGGCAGGGACGAGTCGGGCGGCGGCGGTGACGGCGGCAAGGGCGGCTCCGACGGCGGCTCGGGCGGCTCGTCCAGCGGCGCGGGCGGTGCGAGCGGCTCGGACGGCGGCTCCGCGGGCGGCTCCGACGGTGGCGGCGGCGCCGGCGGCGGCTCGGGCACGGGCGGCGCGGGCGACCGGGTGCCCGCCGGGTCGAGCCTGCCCGTCTGCACCCCTGACGCGGTCTCGCTCTCCTTCCGGGCCACCACCAACACCTACGAGTCGGGCCAGCGCCCCAAGCTCCGGTTGACCGCGACGAACAAGTCGGCGGCCGACTGCAAGCTGGACCTCGGCCCCGAGAAGACCGTGCTGACCATCACCAAGTCCGACGACCAGGTCTGGGCCTCCGACGACTGCCCCGAGGACGGCGGCAGCCTGATGCTGAAGGTCCCCGCGGGCAGCAGCATCACCAGGACCGTCGAGTGGGACCGCGAGGGCAGCGCCCCGCACTGCGGCAAGCCCGCCGTGCGCAGCGCCCCCGCGGGCACCTACCTCGTCGAGGCCAGGGCGCCCGGCGGCTTCGCCAAGCTCCAGACCTCGTTCGTCCTGGCCAAGGACTAGGGCGTCACCGGCCGTGGCACCGGGCCCGGGCGCCGCCCGGGCCCGGCGGCTACACGTAGCGCTCCAGGATCGAGGACTCCGCGAGCCGTGACAGGCCCTCGCGGACGCTGCGGGCGCGCGCCTCGCCGACGCCGTCGACCGTCTGGAGGTCGTCCACGCTGGCGGCGAGCAGCTTCTGGAGGCCGCCGAAGTGCTCCACGAGCCGGTCGATGATCGCCCCCGGCAGCCGCGGCACCTTCGCGAGCAGCCGGAACCCGCGCGGCGACACCGCGGAGTCCAGCGTCTCGGGGGAGCCGGTGTGGCCCATGGCGCGGGCGACCGTGGGCAGTTCGAGCAGCTCGGCGTGGGAGAGCGAGTCGAGGTCGGCCAGCGCCTCGTCCACCGTGCGGGCGCGCTTGGCGGTCGGCTGGGGCACGTAGTCGCGCACGACCAGCTCGCGCTCCGGCTCCACCCCCGCGATCAACTCGTCGAGCTGGAGGGCGAGCAGCCGCCCGTCCGTGCCCAGCTCCACCACGTAGCCCGCGATCTCCGTGGCGATACGGCGCACCATCTCAAGGCGCTGCGCGACCGCCGTCACGTCCCGCACCGTGACCAGGTCCTCGATCTCCAGCGCCGAGAGCGTGCCCGCGACCTCGTCGAGGCGGAGCTTGTAGCGCTCCAGGGTGGCGAGGGCCTGGTTGGCGCGGGAGAGGATCGCCGCCGAGTCCTCCAGCACCCTGCGCTGCCCGCCGACGTACAGCGCGATCAGGCGCATCGACTGGGAGACGGAGACCACCGGGAACCCGACCTGCTTGCTGACCCGGTCGGCCGTGCGGTGCCGGGTGCCGGTCTCCTCGGTGGGGATGGTCGGGTCGGGCACGAGCTGCACCCCGGCCCGCAGGATCTTGGTGATGTCCTTGTCGAGCACCAGCGCGCCGTCGAGCTTGCACAGCTCCCGCAGCCGGGTCGCCGTGAACTCGACGTCGAGCACGAAGCCGCCGGTGCACATCGTCTCCACGGTCCTGTCGGAGCCGAGGACGATCAGCCCCCCGGTGTTGCCGCGGAGAATGCGCTCCAGGCCGTCGCGGAGCGCGGTACCCGGCGCGACGGCGCTCAGTGAGGCACGCATCAGCCCGTCTGCGCCGGAGCCTCCGGCGGTCTTGCCGGGCCCCGAGGCCCGGTCATTGGCTGCCATGTCTCCTCCGGTAGCGGTTCTGGCCTGCGCTGCGTTCGTACGGATGGGCAAGACCGGGGCAAAGTCTACCGGCGCTCCTCGGCCACGCGCGGGGCCTCCCGCGCACGTCCCCTCGGCAGGACGCGCAGCGCGTCCCCCACATCCGCCACTTCAAGCACCCGCATACCGTCCGGAATCCGCCCGGGATCGGTCGGTACGAGCGCGTGCGTGAAGCCGAGCCTGTGCGCCTCCGAGAGCCTGCGCTGGACCCCGGTGACCCGTCTGACCTCGCCCGCGAGCCCCACCTCCCCGATCGCCACCAGGTTCTTCGGCAGCGGGGTGTCGCTGGCGGCGCTGGCGAGCGCGAGCGCCACCGCGAGGTCGGCGGCGGGCTCGGACAGCTTCACCCCGCCGACCGTCGCCGAGTAGATGTCGCGCTTGCCGAGCGCGGTGATCCGCCCGCGCTGTTCGAGCACGGCGAGCATCATCGACACCCGGGACGTCTCAAGACCCGACGTGGTGCGCCGCGGCGAGGGGATCTGCGAGTCGACGGTGAGCGCCTGCACCTCGGCGACCAGCGGCCTGCGGCCCTCCAGGGTGACGGTCAGACAGGTGCCGGGCACCGGCTCGGCACGCCGGGTCAGAAACAGGCCCGAGGGGTCGGCGAGGCCCGTGATGCCCTCGTCGTGCAGCTCGAAGCAGCCGACCTCGTCCGTGGTGCCGTACCTGTTCTTCACGCCGCGCACCAGCCTGAGGCGCGCGTGCCGGTCGCCCTCGAAGTGCAGCACCACGTCCACCAGGTGCTCCAGCAGCCGGGGCCCCGCGATGGCGCCGTCCTTCGTGACATGGCCGACGAGCAGCGTCGCCATCCCGCGCTCCTTCGACGCCCTGATCAGCGCCCCCGCCACCTCCCGCACCTGCGCCATGCCGCCGGGCGCGCCGTCGATCTCGGGGGAGGCGACCGTCTGCACCGAGTCGAGGACGAGCAGGGACGGCTGCACCGCGTCCAGGTGCCCGAGCACCGCGGACAGGTCGGTCTCCGCGGCCAGGTACAGGTCGTCGTGGAGCGCGCCGATGCGGTCGGCGCGCAGCCTGACCTGGCTCGCGGACTCCTCGCCCGTCACGTACAGCGTGCGGTGGCCGGGCCCCGCGGCCTTGGCGGCGACGTCGAGCAGCAGCGTGGACTTGCCGACGCCGGGCTCACCGGCGAGCAGCACCACGGCGCCGGGCACGAGGCCGCCACCGAGCACCCGGTCAAGCTCGGGCACGCCCGTGCCGCGCGCGGTGGCCTGGCGGGCGTCGACCTGGCCGATGGGGACCGCGGACGTGGTGACCCGGCCCGGGGTGGTGGTGCGCACCGGGGGCGCGCCGTACTCCTCCACCGTGCCCCACGCCTGGCACTCGGGACAGCGGCCGAGCCACTTGGCCGTCTGCCAGCCGCACTCGGTGCAGCGGTACGACGGCCGTTCCTTGGTGGACTTCGTACGGGCAGCCATGCCCGAAACCGTAGCGGGCCCCACCGACAGCCCGCCCGGCCCGGTCGGCCCGCCCGCCCGGATCGGTCCGATCAATCGCATCGGTCCGATCAGTCCGATCAATCCGATCGGTGCCGCCGCCCGACACCTTTCGCGTGTACGCGCGTTGGGCAGTTCGGTACGGGCCTTGAGCGGTCCGGCGCAACTCCATGTCCCCTTTTGAGGGATGAAGTCACCCGTTAGAAGTAAATGTGCTCAAGGTGCCGGAAGGATTCCGCATGGCCCACCTACGGTCGCATGGGTGATGAGCAGCAGTCCGGAAACCCCCATGCACACGACCGGCGCACACCGGGCGCACCGCGACGCGGGGCGGCGTGCGGAGCCCCGGCCCACCCCCCGACGCCCGCCCGCGTCCTACGAGGCACACCTGGACGGACTCTTCACCTACTGTCTGTCCGTCCTGTGCGACCACGACGCCGCGACGGCGGCGCTCGGCGAGGCCCTGGCGCAGGCCGAGCGCCGCGGCGGCCGCGCCCCGGCCGCCGAGTCCGACCGCAGGGCCTGGCTCTACGCGCTCGCCCGCTGGGCCTGCGTGCGCAAGCTGGGCGAGCCGGGACCCGCCAGGCACGCGGCCCAGGGCGGACGCGCGGCGCGGGCGGAGCGCGGTGACGGCGCGGGCGGCGACCCCGCGCGCGGGAGCGCCGTGCCGGGACCGCGCGAGCGCTCGGGGGAGGGCCCCGCGCGCCAGGCGCCCTCCGGCGGGCGCCCGTTCGCGGACACCCCGGGGCGCAGGACCCCGTCGCCCGACGACCCCGAGCGCCAGCGCCGCCTCGCGGAACTGGCCCAGCTCGCCTGGCCGGAGGCCGCGGGCACCTCCCCCGAGCAGCGCGAGGCGCTCGAACTGGCGGTGCGTCACCGGCTCGCGCCGCACGAGGTCGCGGCCGTCCTCGGCATGGGCCCGGTCGCCACCCGCGAGCTGCTTGCCTCCGCCGCCTGCGAGATCGAGCGCACCAGGGCCGCCCTGCTCGTCGTGGAGAACGGCGGCTGCCCGGGCGCCGCCCGGCTCACCGGCGAGGGCGGCAGGCTACTCGGCGCCGCCCTGCGCCGCGAGCTGGTGCGGCACGTCGACGACTGCCCCCGCTGCCGCCGCACCGCGGAGCGCACCACCACGGGCAGTTGGCCGGGCACCACCGTCACCCCCGCGACGCTGCCGCTGCTCGACGCCCCGCGCGCGGCCCTGCGCCGCGCCATGGCGCGCGCCCCACGCGCGCGGGGCACGGGGCCGCGCTACGACCGCAAGGGCTTCCCCGTCGACCCCAAGGACACCGCGGCCCGCCGCGAGCGGCTGCGCACCCGCGCGATGGCCACCACCGTCGTCGCCACCGTGATCGCCGCACCGCTCGCGCTGTGGGCCACGGGCCGCGGCGCCCCGAGCACGGGCGAGGGCAAGGGCGGGCCCTCCGTCACCGCCCAGGGCACCGACGGCGCGGGCGGCCGCGACGGCGGGCGGCACGGCACCTCGTACGACTGGCAGAACGCGGGCAACGCGAGCCCCGACGGCCACGCCCCCGGCGGCGGTCAGTCGCCCGACGGCGTCTCGGTCGCCGTCGTCGAGCCGGGAGGACCCTCGCACGGCGCGGGCGGCGGCCTCACCGTCACCGCGGGCGCCGCGCGCGGCGCCACCGTCATCACGCTCACCGCGCGCGGTGACGAGCCGGTGCGCTGGTCGCTGCGCACCGGCGCCCCCTGGCTGCGGCTGAGCGCCGCCTCGGGCACCCTCGGCCCCGGCGACTCCGCGCGGGTGCTGGTCCGCGTCGACCGGCGGCGCGAGCCGCGCGGTGCCTGGGAGGCGCGGATCGCCGTCGCGCCCTCGGGCGCCGTCGTCGGGGTGTCGGGCCAGGGCGGGCGGCGGCCCCCGGGCCACCACCCCGGGCACGGCGGGCACCCCCGCCCGCACCCCACCCCGAGCGCGACCACGCCCACGAGCCCCCCGGACGACGACCCGACCACGGACGACCCCACAAGCCCGCCGCCCTCCGACACGGGCTCGGACGACCCCACCTCGCAGCCGCCCTCGTCGTCCGCGCCGCCCGGCTCGGCGTCGGGCGACCCCACCGCCCCCGGCCACTCGGGGGGCCGCCACCGGGCCGGACGGCACTGAGCGCACCGCCGCACCGCCGCACCGTCCTCAGGGGCCCCACGGCGGGAAACCGCCGCGGACCGCGCAGGGGGTGGCGACCCGGGAGCGGCCGGTGCAAGAGTCGGCCCATGGACTCCGGCACACCCGTCACCGCCCTGGACCTCAACGGGTTCACCGAGCGCGAGCCAGGCACCTGGACGAGCGCCGAAGGACTCGTGCTCACCGCACAGTTCATCGACCTCGTGCCCGACCTGCCCGCGCCCCTGGCCGAGCCCGACCGGCTCCTCAACGCGCTGGCCAAGGGCGTCGCGGCGCGCGGCGCCTGCCTCGTCGAGGCCCGGGTCACGGCGCTCGACTCGGTGCCCGCCGTGCAGCAGCTCATCAAGGTGCGGCTGCCGGGCCGCGAACACGGCCTCGGCTTCATCGGCTCCTGGACGCTGCCGCGCGCGACGTGCAGCACCGTCGTGAAGGTGCAGGCGGCGGAGGAGGGCACCACAGGCGTCCGCGAGGCGATGACCCTCGTCAAGGCCGGCCCGGAGAACTACCTGCTGCCGCACCCGTACGGGGCCGACGTCACGGGCGGGCTGCCGTACCACATCGCCGACCTGGAGGAGTACGACGCCGACTTCCCCGACCACCCGCTGACCCGGGTGCGCGCCGCGCTGCGCCGCATCGCCCCCAGCGTCCGCCTCGACGACGGCTTCAAGGCGAGGGCGCCCTTCGATGGCCCCGCCGCGGGCGGCGGACGCCGCTGGTTCCGCAGGCGCAAGGGCTGAAGCCGGGCCCGCGGGGCGCCGCCCGCGCGCGAGGCCGCCATGATCCAGCCGAAAGGCGCTACGCCCGCACCGCGTCCGCGGGGTGCGGCACCGGCAGCAGCGGGCCCGGCGCCTCCCGCTCCGCGCACAGCTCCGCCAGCCGCTCATAGCCCTCGGGGCCCATCAGCTCGGTCAGCTCCGCCCGGTAGGACACGTACACCGGATCGCCCGCGCCGTGCGCCGACCGCGCCGAGGTGCACCACCAGTGCAGGTCGTGGCCGCCGGGGCCCCAGCCCCTGCGGTCGTACTCGCCGATGGAGATCCGCAGCACCTGGGTGTCGTCGGGGCGGTCCACCCAGTCGTACGTGCGCCGCACCGGGAGCTGCCAGCACACGTCGGGCTTCGTCTCCAGCGGCTCCCGGCCCTCCCGCAGCGCCAGGATGTGCAGCGAGCAGCCCGCGCCGCCGGGGAAGCCCGGGCGGTTCTGGAAGATGCACGAGCCGTCGTGGCGGCGGGTCTGGCGCTCGCTCCCGCCGTCGCCGTCGTCGGCCTCCTGCACCCAGCCGGACGCGGTCCCCACCGCGTGGTGCTGCCAGATGTCGGGCGTGAGCCTGCTCACATGCCCGGCGACGCGCTTCTCGTCGTCCTCGTCGGAGAAGTGCGCGCCCAGCGTGCAGCAGCCGTCGTCCGCGCGGCCCTCCTGGATTCCCTGGCAGCCGTCGCCGAAGACGCAGTGCCAGCGCGACGTCAGCCAGGTCAGGTCGCAGCGGAAGACCTGGTCCTCGTCCGCGGGGTCGGGGAACTCCACCCAGAGCCTGGGGAAGTCGAGGCCCTGCTCGTCGGGCTCGGCGGGCGACTTGCCGCGGCGCGGCCTGCCCACCCGGGATGTGCGGCCCTTGCCGCCCTTGGCGTCCCGGCCGCCCTTGCCGCTGCCGCCGTCCGGCGCGGGGGAGGAGTCGGCGAGTGGTGAGTTGTCGGTGAGTGTGGCGGAATCGGCCGGATTGCCGACCTTCGCCTTTTTCGTCTTGGGCACGTCCCCAGGGTATGCGGCCCCGCGCCGAGTATCCGGGCGGCGGGCCGCGCCGGGCGCGTAGCGTTCCCGGTATGAGACTCGGGGTCCTCGACGTGGGTTCGAACACGGTGCACCTGCTGGTGATGGACGCGCACCCGGGCGCGCGTCCGCTGCCCGCCCACTCGCACAAGTCGGAGCTGCGCCTCGCCCAGCTACGTGATCAGCGGGGCGCGATAGGGGAGCCGGGCGTCGGGCTGCTCGTCGAGACGGTCCACACCGCGCTCCAGGCCGCCGAGGACCAGGGCGTGGAGGACCTGCTGCCGTTCGCCACCTCGGCGGTGCGGGAGGCGGACAACGCCGACCGGGTACTCGACCGGGTGCGCCGCGAGACGGGCGTGGAACTGCAGGTGCTCACCGGCGCGGAGGAGGCGCGGCTCACCTTCCTCGCCGCGCGCCGCTGGTTCGGCTGGTCGGCCGGGCGGCTGCTGGTCCTCGACATCGGCGGCGGCTCCCTGGAGATCGCCTACGGCATGGACGAGGAGCCCGACGCGGCCGTCTCGCTGCCCCTCGGCGCGGGCCGCCTCACCGCCGACCGGCTGCCGGGCGATCCGCCCGACGCCGCGGACGTACGGGCGCTGCGCCGCCATGTGCGGGCGGAGATCGCGCGCACCGTCGGCGAGTTCAGCCGCTTCGGCAGGCCGGACCACGTCGTCGCCACCTCCAAGACGTTCCGGCAGCTCGCCAGGATCTGCGGCGCCGCCCGGTCGGGGGAGGGCCTGTACGTGCAGCGGGAGCTGAAGCGCGCCTCGCTGGAGAACTGGGTGCCGAAGCTCACCTGCATGACCACCGCGGAGCGCGCCGAACTGCCCGGCGTCTCCGAGGGGAGGGCCGGGCAACTGCTCGCGGGGGCGCTCGTCGCGGAGGCCGCGATGGACCTGTTCCGGGTGGACGCCGCCGAGATCTGCCCCTGGGCGCTGCGCGAGGGCGTCATCCTGCGCCGCCTCGACCACATGCGCACGGGATGACACATGCGCACGGGATGACACATGCGCACGGGATGAGATGAGCGGCACGCGCGCGGCGCGCGCGACCGGCCGCCACGCGCGCGTGCCCGCCGTCGCGGCCGGGAACGCCCGCCGTCGCGAACCCGGGCTTCCCACCGCGCCGGGGGCGCCCCGTACGCTGTCCCCGTGGCAGAACCCGTCGTGCGCATTCCGGATGCGAAGGTCGCTCTGTCGACGGCCTCGGTGTACCCGGAGTCGACGACGACCGCCTTCGAGATGGCGGCGCGCCTCGGCTACGACGGCGTCGAGGTCATGGTCTGGACCGACCCCGTCAGCCAGGACATCGACGCGCTGCGCGCCCTCGCCGACCGGCACGGCGTCCCCGTGCTCGCCGTGCACGCCCCCTGCCTGCTGATCACCCAGCGGGTCTGGTCCACCGACCCCTGGACCAAGCTGACCCGCGCCAGGGCCGCCGCCGAGCGCCTCGGCGCGAGCACCGTCGTGGTCCACCCGCCGTTCCGCTGGCAGCGGCAGTACGCCCGCGACTTCGTCCGCGGGATCTGGCGGATGGCGGGCGAGACGGACGTGCGCTTCGCGGTCGAGAACATGTACCCTTGGCGCTACCGCGACCGCGAGATGCTGGCCTACGCGCCCGACTGGGACGTCACCCACGACGACTACCGGCACTTCACCGTCGACCTCTCGCACACCGCCACCGCCCGCACCGACGCCCTCGCGATGGTCGACCGCATGGGCGACCGGCTCGCGCACGTGCACCTCGCGGACGGCGCGGGCTCCGCCAAGGACGAGCACCTGGTGCCGGGGCGCGGCACCCAGCCCTGCGCACAGCTCCTGGAACGCCTGGCGACCTCGGGTTTCGACGGCCATGTGGTGGTGGAGGTCAACACCCGCCGCGCCATGTCGAGCGCGGAGCGCGAGGCCGACCTCGCCGAGGCCCTGGCGTACACCCGGCTGCACCTCGCCTCCGCGCTGCGGGTGCCGCGCGCATGACGGACGCCGCGCCAAGGCGCCGGGGCCGCCCGCCGCGGCCCGCCGAGGGCGAGCCCGCCACCAGGGACCGCATCCTGCACACCGCGCGCGCGGTCTTCGCCGAGCAGGGCTACGACAGGACCTCCGTACGCGGCATCGCCAAGGCGGCGAATGTCGACCCCGCGCTCGTGCACCACTACTTCGGGACCAAGGAGGGCGTGTTCGCGGCGGCCGTGCAGGTCGCGCTCGCGCCCGCGCTCTCGGCCGCCGCGGAGGTCGACGTGGGGGCGCGGCCCGAGGAGGCGGGGGAGCGCCTCACGGGGTTCTTCTTCGGCGTCTGGGAGAGCCCGGAGACCCGCGGCCCGCTGCTCGCGATCATGCGCTCGGCGCTGAACAACGACACCGCGGCGGCCGTCTTCCGCGAACTCGTCGCGAACCAGCTCCTGCGCCGCATCGCCGACCAGCTCGCCCCGGCCGACGCCGAGCTGCGCGCCGAGCTTGCCGCCTCCCAGCTCGTCGGGGCCGCCTTCCTGCGCTATGTGATCGGGGTCCAGCCGCTGGCGTCGGCCCCGGTGGAAACGGTCGTCGGCCGACTCGCACCGGTGGTGCAGTGGCATCTGACGGGGGCGTGACGGGGCGCCCACGCGGCCCACGGCGCCCACGGCGCCCGGTGGCGCACGCCCCCCGCGCACGCCGCTCCCGCGCTTCCGGAAGCTTGGTCCCGCATAGCGGACGGACTGCCCGGATCCTGGATCGGCGGCGTAGGCTCGGGCGCGTCACACCCTTTGCCTGAGACGGGACCCGGCAGGGCCCCGAAGGAGCGAGCGACGATGCCCGAGCTGAGGTCCCGCACAGTCACCCACGGCCGCAACATGGCGGGCGCCCGCGCCCTGATGCGGGCCTCCGGGGTAGCGAGCGCGGACATCGGCAAGCCGATCGTGGCGGTGGCCAACAGCTTCACCGAGTTCGTGCCGGGCCACACCCACCTCCAGCCGGTCGGCAGGATCGTCAGCGATGCGGTGCAGGCGGCGGGCGCCGTGCCCCGCGAGTTCAACACCATCGCGGTCGACGACGGCATCGCGATGGGCCACGGCGGCATGCTCTACTCGCTGCCCTCGCGCGACCTGATCGCCGACTCCGTCGAGTACATGGTCGAGGCGCACTGCGCGGACGCGCTCATCTGCATCTCCAACTGCGACAAGATCACCCCGGGCATGCTGATGGCCGCCCTGCGGCTGAACATCCCCACGATCTTCGTCTCCGGCGGCCCCATGGAGGCCGGCCGCGCCACCCTCGTCGACGGCACCGTCCGCAAGCTCGACCTGATCAACGCGATGTCGGACGCCGCGAACGAGGCGGTCTCCGACGCGGACATGCTCCGTATCGAGGAGAACGCCTGCCCGACCTGCGGCTCCTGCTCCGGCATGTTCACGGCCAACTCGATGAACTGCCTCACCGAGGCCATCGGCCTCGCCCTGCCGGGCAACGGCTCGGTGCTCGCCACCCACACCGCGCGCAAGGCGCTCTACGAGCGCGCGGGCGCCGCGGTCGTGGACCTCGCCAGGCGGCACTACGAGCAGGACGACGACTCCGTGCTGCCGCGGAACATCGCCACCCACGCCGCGTTCGAGAACGCGATGGCGCTAGACATCGCCATGGGCGGCTCCACCAACACGATCCTGCACCTGCTCGCGGCCGCCCAGGAGGCGGGGGTCGGCTACGACCTCACCGACATCGACGCGCTCTCCCGGCGGGTCCCCTGCGTCGCGAAGGTCGCCCCCAACGCCGCCCCCACCACCACGTACTACATGGAGGACGTGCACCGCGCGGGCGGCATCCCCGCCATCCTCGGCGAGCTGTACCGCGGCGGGCTCCTCAACGACGACGTGCACAGCGTGCACTCCCCGTCCATCAAGGCGTGGCTCGACACCTGGGACGTGCGCGGCGGCGCCCCCTCGGCCGAGGCCGTGGACCTGTGGCACGCGGCGCCCGGCTGTGTGCGCTCCGCCGAGGCGTTCTCGCAGTCCGAGCGGTGGGAGTCGCTGGACACGGACGCCGCGGGCGGCTGCATCCGCGACATCGACCACGCCTACTCCAAGGACGGCGGCCTCGGCATCCTGCGCGGCAACCTCGCCGTCGACGGCTGCGTCGTGAAGACCGCGGGCGTCGACGAGTCCATCTGGACCTTCGAGGGGCCCGCCGTGGTCTGCGAGTCCCAGGAGGAGGCGGTGGAGAAGATCCTCGCCAAGCAGGTCAGGGAGGGCGACGTCGTCGTCATCCGCTACGAGGGCCCCAGGGGCGGCCCCGGCATGCAGGAGATGCTCTACCCGACCTCGTACCTGAAGGGCCGCGGCCTCGGCAAGGCGTGCGCGCTCGTCACCGACGGCCGCTTCTCCGGCGGCACCTCGGGCCTGTCCATCGGCCATGTCTCGCCGGAGGCGGCCTCCGGCGGCACCATCGCGCTCGTCGAGGACGGCGACCGCATCCGCATCGACATCCCCAACCGCTCCATCGAGTTGCTGGTGGACGACGCCACCCTGCGCGCCCGCGAGGCGGCCATCGGCGGCCGTTACGCGCCCGCCGCGCGCGAGCGCAAGGTATCCACCGCGCTGCGCGCCTACGCCGCCATGGCGACGAGCGCCGACAAGGGCGCCGTGCGCGACGTCTCCAGGCTCGGCTGAGCGCCCCGCGCACCCCGGCGCACGGCCACGCGCCCACACCCCCCGCGGAAGGGAACCACCCCGCCGCGGGGGGCGTCCTTTTCCCTGACACGAGGGACACCGGGGACACCTGAGTGCGTATGAGCACGAGTCGAACGCGCACGGGACGGCACCACGGGACCCGGGCCCCGAAGTCGTGAATCGGCACGCGACGGCGTGCCGTGCTCCTGGGGGAGGAACCAAGCAGATGAGCGACAGCACCATCCCCGCGTCCGACGTACCCGCCGAGGGCGACGCGCCGGAGCCGGGCACCGCGGTCGTCGAGTCCGCGGAGGCCCCGGCCTCCGGCGCCTCGGCCGCCACGGTCTACGAGGTCGCCTACGACGTCAACGTCCGCTCGGGCCCCGGCCTCGGCTACGGCGTCGTCGGCGCCCTCAGGGCGGGCACCTACGTCTCCATCGGCTGCCAGAAGGACGGCCAGACCATCACGGGACCGCTCGGCACCTCACGCATCTGGGACCGTATCGGCAGCGGCCGCTACGTCACCGACACCTACATCCGCACCGGAAGCGACGGCTACGTGGCGCCGCGCTGCTGACCCGGCGCACCGGCACGCGCGCGTGGCGGCCGACCGGCCGCACACGCGCGTGTGCCGCTCGCGTCCGCCGCCGCCCGGGGAGGGGGGTTCACCGCCCGGGCGGATCGGCCGTCTCGAAACCGAACACCGCGTTGCCGCCCGCCGCCACCACCAGCGCCCCGCGTGCCACCGCCACCCGCGGCGACGCGTCCACCTCGCCCGCCGCCGGGGTCTCGTACCGCGCCTCGGTGGTCCACCGCAGCCGCCCGCCCCGCTCGTCGAGCGCGGCCACCCGGCCGCTCGCGGAGCTGAAGTACAGCATCCCGTCGGCGAGTACGGGCCCCGACGCCGACTCCACCCCGGTCTGCGTCGTCCACTTCTCCGCGCCGGTGAGCGGGTCCACCGCCGTCACCCGGCCCTCGGCCCCGGCGAAGTACAGCGTCCCGTTCCTCATCCCCGCGTTCGTATGACCGTACGACCCGAGCGCGGCGGTGGCGGACCGTGACTGGCCGTCCGGGTCGACGCGCACGATCTGTGTGAAGCCGTCGAGTCCCCCCTCGCCGGTGGCGGGGCCCTCGGCGCGCAGCAGCACGAGCGAGCCGTCGCCCGCCATCCCCATGGGCCGCAGCCGGCCCGTCACCTCCACCGGATCGCCCAGCGCCCCGCTGCCGGTGTCGAGCGACCTGACCGACACATGCCGCACCGTCGCCGACTCCACCTCGCCCTCCGGAGCGCACAGCGCGAACAGGCGCGATCCCGTGGCGAACGGCACGCACTCGGAGCCCTTCGGGAACCGCGCCTTCCATATGAGGTCGCCGCCGCGGGCCCGCCGCGCCTCGATCCTGCTGCGCGACTCGTCCACCGACAGCACCTCGGAACCGAGCAGCACGGCGTCCTGCGGGCGGCCCGTGAACGCCGCCGACCTGGTGCTCAGCGGCGCCGACCACAGCTCGTGCCCGTTGTGCGCGTCCACCGCCACCACCTGCACCGGCTCGGTGACGTCCGCGGAGATCCGGTAACCGAGCACGGTGCCGTCCGCCACCCCCACCAGATGCACCCCCTGCACCGGCACACCCGGGCTCGGCACCTGCCACACCGCCTTGCCGTCGGCCGCCCGCAGCCTGGCCGCGAGCACGCCACCGCCGCCGCAGTACACCGAGTCGCCGCTCGGCACGCACCGCACCTCGTCCTGGATGCCGCCGCCCCCGTGCAGCGCGCGGTTCCACGGGTGGAAGCCGGGCGGCGGCGCCTGGGCCACCGCCGTCGAACCATCGCTGCCCGCCGGACGGCCCGGCCCCTCGTCCCTGTTCACGGAGGAGAGCAGGGCGACCCCGGAGCCGATCGCCACCACCGCGAGCGCCACCACGAGGCTGCGCCGCCACCTCCTGCCGAGCCCAGCCATGGCGCCGCGCGGCCTGCGCCGTGAGCGGTGAGTCGTTTCATCAAGTCCCGGGCCGCTCGCCGCCACCCGGGCGCCTCCCGGCTCCCCGCTGTCTCTCTCCCGAGGGGTCGTCAGGTCATCGGGCAGCGCCCGCAGCCGCGTGAGCAGCGCGTCGGCCGAGGGCCGCCCGGCGCCGTCCTTGGCCAGGCACGGCTCCACCACCGCCCGCAGCGGCGCGGGCACCGCCGCGAGCGCGGGCGCCTCGTGCACCACCTGGTACGCCGTCATGTACGGGCTGTCCGCGTCGAAGGGACCCTGCCCCGTCGCCGCGTACACCAGCAGCGTCGCCAGCGAGAACACATCGGACGACGGGCCCACGTCCCGCGGCGACTGCAACTGCTCCGGCGACATGAACGGCGGCGTCCCGATCACCCGGCCCGTCATCGTCAGCGTCTGGTGCCCCGCCGCCCTGGAGATCCCGAAGTCGATCACCCTCGGCCCGTCGGGCGACAGCACCACGTTCGACGGCTTCAGGTCGCGGTGCACCACGCCCGCCCTGTGGATGTCGCGCAGCGCCTCCGCGAGCCCGATCGCCAGGGTCCGCAACTGCCGCCCGTCGAGCGGCCCTTCCCCGGTGATGCGCTCGGCAAGCGTCGGGCCCTTGATGTACGTGGTCGCCATCCAGGGGTGGGCGCCGTCGGTGTCGGCGTCCACCACCGCGGCCGTGAACGCGCCGCTGACCCGCCGCGCCGCCGCGACCTCCTGTCTGAAGCGGGTGCGGAACTCGTCGTCGTCCGCGAACTGCTGGTGGATCAGCTTGACCGCGACCGCCCGCCCGGACGCCGTACGGCCGAGGAACACCGTGCCCATCCCGCCCGCGCCCAGGCGTGCCTCGACCGGGTAACCACCGATCTCTGCCGGATCTCCCGCGCGGAGCCGCACTCTTGACCCTCCCCCGCTCACGCTCTCGTGCACCCCAAACTAGCGGGTCCCTCGCACGCCCCTCCGCCCGCGTGCGCTCCCCCGGCACCCGCCGCCGACCCCGCGCTCGGCCGCCAGGGCGGGGAGCGACGCCCGCCGACGGCGCATGGGGGCGCACGACCCGGCGCGAAGCCCGCCCGTGCCACGTCGGTACGCGGCCGAGGGACGTGCCGGGGCAGGACAACACGTACCACTGAAAACCGTCTATGTGTGGGGAAAGCGGAGATACCGTGAACGATCGGGCCACGGGCCGCACCTGCCGCGAGGGCGCGGGAGAGAGATCGGGAGGACATGAGGACCGTGACGAGGCGACGAGGCGATGAGGTGAAGGCGTGACGACGCGACGAGGTGAGGGCGCGGTGACGCGGTGATGCGGAGACGTCCGGATACGGGGGACGTGGGGGACAGGGGAGTCGCGGAGGACAGGGCAGCCGCGGAGGGCGCGGGGGCGGCGGCCGGTGCGGGAGGCGCGGCGGGGGCCGCGGACGGCGGTGGCCCCGCGCCCGAGCCGCTGCGCTTCTTCGGCACGACCTGGCTGCACCACGACCGCGGCTACGCGCTGCGCCGCGTCGGCGTCGCCCTCGGCTCGCTCGCGGGCGCGGCGGCGGGCTGCCTGCTGCTGACGTTCGCCTACGACGGGCTCGTGGTCCCGGGCGGCCCCGGCTATCTGGGCGCGCTGATGGTGGGGGCGTTCACGGTGTGCGGGGCGCTGGCGCTGCACCACACCTGGCGCGGCTTCACCCGCCGCCCGGAACCGGCGGGGCCGCGCTCGCCCCGCGGCTTCCTCGGCCTCGGCTTCGTCGGCGTCCTGCTCGCGTACTTCCTGCGCTCGTTCGCCGAGGCGCCGGGCGAGGGCCTGCACCGCGCCGCGTACGAGGCCGCGCGGCAACGGCGCGAACGGCGCACCGGGCGCGGCGGCGCGGGCCGTGCGCGCGGGGGAAAACGGGGCTGACCGGGGCGGGCGCCCCGGTGCGACCATGACCGTATGACGACTGTCTCCCGGGCCCACTCGTTCAACGCGGCAGCCGCGGACTACGCGGCCCACCGGCCGCCCTACCCGCCCGCGCTCCTCGACGCCCTTGAGGAGGCCGCGGGGCGCCCGCTCGCCGGGGCACGCGTGCTCGACGTCGGCGCGGGCACCGGCATCGCCACCGGGCTGCTCGCAGGCCGGGGCGCGCGGGCCGTCGGCGTCGAGCCGGGCGCCGGGATGGCGGCGCAGCTCCACCGCCAGCGCCCGGAGCTGCCCGTCGTACGCGGCGACGGCAACGCCCTGCCCTTCGCCGACGGCACCGCCGACCTGATCACCTACGCCCAGTCCTGGCACTGGACGGAACCCGAGCGGGCGGGCGCCGAGGTGCTGCGGGTGCTGCGCCCCGGCGGCACGCTCGCCCTGTGGTGGAACGTGTCGGACGAGACCGTCCCCTGGGTCGCCGACCAGGCGGAGCGCATCACCCGGCACATCGGCCCGCAGGCCGGGGCGCACGGCGCCCACGAGCGCTACACCCACGCCGCGGGCCTCGAACTCGTCCACCGCGCGGTCCGGTGGAGCCGCCGCGTCTCCCTCGACCACCACCTGGCCAATCTCGCCAGCCACTCCTACTTCCTGGTGCTGGGCGAGGAGCGCACCCACGCCTTCCTCGCCACCGAGCGCGCCGCGCTGCTCGACGTGTTCCCCGACGGCGAGGTGCCCGAGGCGTACTACGTCGACCTCCTGACCGCCCGCACGCCGACGGCATAACGCGCGCGTCGGCGCCCGCCGAGATCCCGCGCGGGAGGCACCGACCGCACAACCGCACAGCAGCGCCCACCGACGCCGCCGCAGGCCCGCCCGCCTCCGGCGGCGTCCGCGTGCCCGCGCGCATGCCCTCCGCCCCGGCCGCGGGGGCGCCGCCGCTTGACACCGCGAACCCGTCCGGAGGATTATTCATCACATGATGAATAAAACCTCGGACCCTCCTGGCGCCCGGCACGAACCGGCCGTGCGCGCCGCAGGACTCACCGTCGAACGCGGCCCGCGCACCGTGCTGCACGGCGTCGGGTTCACCGTGCCGCGCGGCCGGATCACCGGCCTCCTCGGCCCCTCGGGCTGCGGCAAGTCCACCCTCATGCGCGCCATCGTCGGCACCCAGGCCAGGGTCTCCGGCACCCTCGACGTCCTCGGCGCCCCCGCGGGCAGCGCCCGGCTGCGCCCCCGCGTCGGCTACGTCACCCAGGCGCCGTCGGTCTACGACGACCTCACGGTGCGGCAGAACCTGGAGTACTTCGCCGCCGTCCTCGACCCCGGCAGGGCCGCCGCGGGGCGCCGCGCGCGTGCCGTGGGGCGCGCCGTGCGCGACGTCGACCTCGAAGACCACGCCGACACCCTCGCGGGCAGCCTCTCCGGCGGCCAGCGCGGCCGGGCCTCCCTCGCCGTCGCCCTCCTCGGCACCCCGGAGCTGCTGGTGCTCGACGAGCCCACCGTCGGCCTCGACCCCGTCCTCAGGCGCGACCTGTGGAACCTCTTCCACGACCTCGCGGCCCGCCGCGGGGTGACGCTGCTCGTCTCCTCGCACGTCATGGACGAGGCCGAGCGCTGCCACCGGCTGCTGCTGATGCGCGAGGGCCGCGTGCTCGCCGACGACACCCCCGAGGCCCTGCGCCGCCGTACCGGCACCGATACCGTCGAGGCCGCCTTCCTGCGCCTCGTCGACGAGGCCGCGGCGGCCGACGACGAGCCGGCCGCGGCGCAAGCACCCACGGGACCGAAGCCGGAGGCGGCGCGATGACCACCGACGTCCCGCGGGTCCCGCTCGCCCCGCTGTCCGCCGCCCGCAGCCTCGCCACCGCGGGCCGGGTGCTGCGGCAACTGCGCCACGACCCCAGGTCCATTGCGCTGATGATCCTCGTGCCGTGCGTGATGCTCGTCCTGCTCCGCTACGTCTTCGACGGCGACGAGCGCACCTTCGACTCCATCGGCGCCTCGCTCCTCGGCATCTTCCCGCTGATCACCATGTTCCTGGTGACCTCCATCGCCACCCTGCGCGAACGCACCTCGGGCACCCTGGAACGCCTTCTGGCGATGCCGCTCGGCAAGGGCGACCTGATCGCGGGCTACGCCCTCGCCTTCGGCGCCCTCGCCGTCGTCCAGTCGGCCCTGGCCACCGCGCTCGCCCTGTGGGGCCTCGGCCTCGACGTCACGGGGTCGCCCTGGCTGCTGCTCCTGGTCGCCCTGCTCGACGCGCTGCTCGGCACCGCGCTCGGCCTCTTCGTGTCCGCGTTCGCGTCCTCCGAGTTCCAGGCCGTGCAGTTCATGCCCGCCGTGATCTTCCCGCAGCTCCTCCTCTGCGGCCTGTTCGCACCGCGCGGCACCATGCAGCCGGTCCTTGAGGGCATCTCCGACGTGCTGCCGATGTCCTACGCCGTGCACGGCATGAACGAGGTCCTGCTGCACCCCACCGTCACCGGCGACTTCGTCAGGGACGTCGTGATCGTCGCGGGCTGCGCCCTGCTCGTCCTCGCCCTGGGCGCCACCACCCTGCGCCGCCGTACACCCTGATACGGGTCCTGTGCGCAGGCGGCGCAGGGGTCCGAACCGCGGACGGTGCCGCCGTGGCCCGGGCGCCCGGTGCGAGGATGGCCGGGGACGACACAGCACCGAAGGGCACGGTCGATGAGCCAGAAAGTCGCGGTGGTCGGCGCCGGAAAGCTCGGCGAGGCACTGCTCAGCGGAATGATCAGGGCCGGCTGGGCCCCCGGCGACCTCATGGTCACCACCCGCCGCGCGGAACGCGCACAGCACCTGCGCACGCGTTACGGCGTCGCGCCCGCGAGCAACGCGGAGGCGGCGAAGTCCGCGGACACCCTGATCGTCGTGGTGAAACCCCAGGACATGGGCGCCCTCCTCGACGAACTCGCCCCGCACACCCCGCCCGACCGCCTGGTGATCAGCGGCGCCGCCGGTGTCCCCACATCCTTCTTCGAGCAGCGCCTCGCACAGGGCACCCCCGTCGTCCGGGTCATGGCCAACACCCCGGCGCTGGTCGAGGAGGCCATGTCGGTCATCTCCGCGGGCACCCACGCCACCGCGGAACACCTCGCGCACGCGGAGGAGATCTTCGGCGCCGTCGGCAAGACCATGCGCATCCCCGAGGCCCAGCAGGACGCCGCGACGGCGCTCTCGGGCTCGGGGCCCGCCTACTTCTACTACCTCGTCGAGGCGATGACCGACGCCGGAATCCTGCTCGGCCTGCCCCGGGACAAGGCGCACGACCTCATCGTCCAGTCCGCCATCGGCGCCGCGGTGATGCTCCGCGACAGCGGCGAACACCCGGTCAGGCTCAGGGAGAACGTCACCTCGCCCGCGGGCACCACCATCAACGCCATCCGCGAGCTGGAGAACCACGGCGTCAGGGCCGCCCTCATCGCCGCGCTCGAAGCGGCCCGCGACCGCAGCCGCGCCCTGGCCTCGGGTGCTTGAGCCCGAAAGCAAGTTGACATGCCAAGGCCCGCTCCGTAACGTTCTCCGGGCTGTCCGACGTGAGCGCCGACGCGAGTCGGTCCCCGGGCAGCATTCGTATCAGCCATCCACGAGACCGGCGCCTCGCCGTCGCCTCTTCGGCATGCGCCGATACGGAATGAGGAAACCGTGTTCGCAAGAACACCCCGATTAGCCTCGGGAGCCGGTCTCCGCTAAAGTCTCACGCCGTCGGACCCGTCAATGCCGGGGAAGACAGATCCCGCTGACGGGGAATCAGACAAACGAAAGAGTCTGATACAGTCGGAGACACCGAAAGGGAAAGCGCCCGGAGGAAAGCCTGCTGAGTGTGGGTGAGTACGAAGGAAGTGTCCGTTCCTTGAGAACTCAACAGTG
>NZ_JBITGT010000028.1:0-51845 GCF_044457285.1 Streptomyces sp. NPDC050560 | reverse complement strand
ACCCGGAAGCTAAGCCCTTCTGCGCCGATGGTACTGCGAGGGGGACCTCGTGGGAGAGTAGGACACCGCCGAACTCTTTGTGAAGAAGTGCCCCGTACGGGCCCCTGATTGGGGAGCCGGTGCGGGGCACTTCTGCGTTCGTACCCCTGCGCGAGGCCGACGCGGGTCGGCGGGTAAGGTCAGGGGGTATCGTCGGCCCGTTTCACAGCAGGAGGCCCCCGGGTGGAGGTCCAGGAGACAGAGGTTCAGACGGACCGGGTCCTCACCATCCCGAACATCCTCAGCATGGCGCGGCTCCTCGGAGTACCGCTCTTCCTGTGGCTGATTCTCCGGCCCGAGTTCGGCGGACCGACAAGCGACGGATGGGCGCTGCTCGTCCTCGCGCTCAGCGGCGTCAGCGATTATCTCGACGGGAAGCTCGCCCGCCGCTGGAATCAGATCAGCAGCCTCGGCCGGGTACTCGACCCCGCGGCCGACCGCCTCTACATCCTGTCGACCCTCGCCGGACTCACCTGGCGCGAGATTCTGCCGATCTGGCTCACCGCGGTACTGCTCGCCAGGGAACTCATGCTTCTCGTGATGGTCGACATCCTGCGCCGGCACGGCTATCCGCCCCCGCAGGTGAACTTCCTCGGCAAGGCGGCCACGTTCAACCTCATGTACGCCTTCCCGTTGCTCCTCCTGAGTGACGGACACGGATGGATCGCGTCAGTCGCAACTGTTTTCGGATGGGCCTTCGCGGGATGGGGTACGACCCTGTACTGGTGGGCAGGAGTCCTCTACGTGGTCCAGGTCCGCAGACTCGTCAAGGCGGACACCACTGCCGAACTCGCTCAAGGTTGAGCGGCCCGTAGGCAGGGTGGGATGGCCCGTACCTGCGCAGTGCGGGACAATCAGACGGGTGAGGTCGGCAAGACAGTCGTCTCTCAAGGAGGACGCTTCCGACATGAAGGCCGTCGTGATGGCCGGGGGCGAAGGCACCCGTCTTCGCCCGATGACTTCGAGCATGCCCAAGCCGCTCCTGCCGGTCGCCAACCGGCCGATCATGGAGCATGTGCTGCGGCTGCTGAAGCGGCATGGGCTCAATGAAACCGTCGTCACCGTTCAATTCCTGGCCTCCCTGGTCAAGAACTACTTCGGCGATGGCGACGAACTCGGCATGGAGCTGACCTATGCCAACGAGGAGAAGCCACTCGGTACCGCCGGTAGCGTCAAGAACGCAGAAGCCGCCCTCAAGGACGACGCATTCCTTGTCATCTCGGGCGACGCCCTCACCGACTTCGACCTCACCGACCTGATCAACTTCCACAAGGAAAAGGGCGCCCTGGTCACGGTCTGCCTGACCCGCGTGCCTAATCCGCTGGAATTCGGCATCACCATCATCGACGACGACGGCAAGGTCGAGCGTTTCCTGGAGAAACCCACCTGGGGCCAGGTCTTCTCCGACACCGTGAACACCGGGATCTACGTCATGGAGCCCGAGGTGTTCGACTACGTCGAAGCCGACGTCCCCGTCGACTGGTCCGGCGACGTCTTCCCCCAGCTCATGAAGGACGGCAAGCCGGTCTACGGCTATGTCGCCGAGGGCTACTGGGAGGACGTCGGCACCCACGAGAGCTATGTGAAGGCCCAGGCCGACGTCCTCGAAGGCAAGGTCGACGTCGAGATCGACGGCTTCGAGATCTCCCCAGGCGTCTGGGTCGCCGAAGGCGCCGAGGTCCACCCCGACGCCGTGCTGCGCGGGCCCCTCTACATCGGCGACTACGCCAAGGTAGAGGCCGACGCCGAGATCAGGGAACACTCCGTCGTCGGCTCCAACGTCGTCGTCAAGAGCGGTGCCTTCCTCCACAAGGCCGTCCTCCACGACAACGTCTACATAGGGCCCCACAGCAACCTGCGGGGCTGCGTCATCGGCAAGAACACCGACATCATGCGCGCCGCCCGCATCGAGGACGGCGCCGTCATCGGCGACGAGTGCATGGTCGGTGAGGAATCGATCGTCCTCGGCAGCGTCCGGGTCTACCCGTTCAAGACGATCGAGGCGGGCGCCTTCGTCAACACCTCCGTGATCTGGGAGTCCCGCGGCCAGGCCAACCTGTTCGGCGCCCGCGGCGTCTCCGGCATCCTCAACGTCGAGATCACACCCGAACTCGCCGTACGCCTCGCGGGCGCCTATGCGACCACCCTGAAGAAGGGCTCCACGGTCACCACCGCCCGCGACCACTCCCGAGGCGCGAGGGCGCTCAAACGGGCCGTGATCTCCGCGCTCCAGGCCAGCGCCATCGACGTGCGCGACCTGGAGAACGTACCGCTGCCCGTGGCCAGGCAGCAGACCGCGCGCGGCAGCGCGGGCGGCATCATGATCAGGACGTCCCCCGGGGTGCCCGACTCCGTCGACATCATGTTCTTCGACGGCCGCGGCGCCGACCTCTCCCAGGGCAGCCAGCGCAAGCTCGACCGCGTCTACGCCCGCCAGGAGTACCGGCGCGCCTTCCCCGGCGAGATAGGGGACCTCACGTTCCCGTCCAGCATCTTCGACTCCTACACCGGCTCCCTGATGCGCAACGTCGACATCACCGGCGTCGCGGAGTCCGGCCTCAAGGTCGTCGTCGACGCCTCCAACGGCAGCGCGGGACTCGTCCTGCCCAGCCTCCTCGGAAAGCTCGGCGTGGACTCCCTGACGATCAACCCGGGACTCGACGAGTCCCGGCCCACCGAGACCCCAGACAGCCGCCGCTCCGGGCTCGTACGGCTCGGCGAGATCGTGTCCTCCGCGCGCGCTGCCTTCGGCGTCCGGTTCGACCCCGTGGGGGAGCGGCTCTCGCTGGTCGACGAGAAGGGCCGCATCATCGAGGACGACCGCGCCCTGCTCGTCATGCTCGACCTCGTCGCCGCGGAACGCCGCAGCGGCCGGGTCGCGCTGCCGGTGAGCACCACCCGTATCGCCGAGCAGGTCGCCGCGTACCACGGCACCCAGGTCGAGTGGACGACCACCTCGCCCGACGACCTCACCCGGGTCGGCAGGGACGACGCCACGATCTTCGGCGGCGACGGCAGGGGCGCGTTCATCGTCCCCGAGTTCAGCAGCGTCTTCGATGGCACGGCGGCGTTCGTACGGCTCATCGGGCTCGTCGCGCGCACCCAGCTCACCCTCAGCCAGATCGACGCCCGCATCCCGCGCGCCCACGTGCTGCGCCGCAGCATGGCGACCCCCTGGGCGGTCAAGGGCCTCGTGATGCGGCGGATCGTGGAGGCCGCGGGCGACAGGTCGGTGGACACCACAGACGGCGTACGGGTCGTGGAGACCGACGGGCGCTGGGTCATGGTGCTGCCCGACCCGGCGGAGGCGGCCACCCACCTGTGGGCCGAGGGCCCCGACGACGCCTCCGCGCAACAACTGCTTGAGGAGTGGTCGGCGGTCGTCGACAGCGCGGGCAACTGATCCCGCGGCCCGCAGCGGCGGCCCTCTCCCGAGGGCCGCCGGGTGGCACGGGGGGCCATTCGGAGGATGCGCCCCCGACGTGCGAATATGTGCGGCATGCCACAGCCGCCCCCCGTTCGGAGTACGGCGCCCGCCCGTTCACGCCTCGACGCGTCCATGTCGCTGATCACCAACGTCATGGACCACAGCCTCGACGAGGGCTACGCCGAGGCCGCCGCGCGCAGACGCGCCGCCGTCGAGGAGGGCAGGCCGCTGCCGCGCACCGTGTCGGCGAAGCTGTGGCTGGCCGCCGGCCTCGTACTGGCCGCCGTCGTGGTCACCGTCGGCGCCGCCCAGACCAGGGTCGCCGCCCCCGCCGTCGCCAAGGAGCGCCAGGAGCTGATCGACCGCATCGACAGTGAGACGGACGCCGCTGACGAGCTGGAGTCCCGCGTCGACGACCTCAGGGACGATGTGACGGACCGCCAGCGCGAGGCGCTGAAGACGGCCGGTGGCGCCTCGAACGGCACGGACAGCCTGGTCGGACTGCTCTCCGGAGCAACCCCCGTGCACGGTCCCGGCGTCAGACTCGTTGTGGACGACGCGAAATCGGCCCAGAGCAGTGACGGCGGTCCACGCGAGAGCGACGACTTCTCCGACACCGGCCGGGTACGCGACCGCGATATGCAGCGGGTCGTGAACGGCCTGTGGCAGTCGGGCGCGGAGGCCGTCTCGATCAACGGCCAGCGGCTCACCGCCCTGTCGGCGATCCGCGCCGCGGGCGACGCCATACTCGTCGACAACAGGCCGCTGGTGCCGCCGTACACGGTGCTCGCGGTGGGGGACGGGAAGAAGCTGGCCGAAGCGTTCCAGAACAGCGCGGACGGCATCTACCTCCACACCCTCGAAAAGGACTTCGGCATCCGCACCGGCACCACGGTCCAGAGCGACCTGAAGCTGCCCGCGGCGCCGAGCGTCATCGTCCGCACCGCGCGACCCCGCGCGGCCACCCCGCCATCGCAGAAGGGCACATCGTGATCGCCGTACTGGGCCTCGTCGTGGGAGTCGTGGTCGGACTGCTCGTCCGTCCCGAAGTCCCGGCCGTGGTCGAGCCGTACCTCCCGATCGCCGTCGTCGCGGCGCTCGACGCCGTCTTCGGCGGCCTGCGGGCCATGCTGGACGGGATCTTCGACGACAAGGTGTTCGTCGTGTCCTTCCTGTCGAACGTGGTGGTGGCGGCGCTCATCGTGTTCCTCGGCGACAAGCTCGGCGTCGGCGCCCAGCTCTCCACCGGCGTCGTGGTGGTCCTCGGCATCCGCATCTTCTCCAACGCGGCCGCCATCAGGCGCCACGTCTTCCGGGCGTGACGCCGATGGACCCGAGGCAGCCGAGCGACCCGCCCGAGCCGGACGAGGGGGCCGGGCAGCGCCCCGAGCCCGAACCGAAGCACACGTCCGACCCCAAGCACTCCGCGGGCCCGCGCCACCCCATCGGCCGCAGGCACCCGCATTCCCCGCACCACGCCGCGGCGGCGCACCCCGAGGGCGAGGGCGCCCCGCGGCGCCCCCGGCCCGCCGGCGCCACCGGGACGGGCGCCGTACCGCACACCGGCCACCACCTGCGCAGGGAATTGCCCGCCGAGGTCGAGGTCGCGCCGTCGGGGGACGAGACGGACGAGACCCCGGCCGAGGAGCGGCGCGCCGCGCCGGACGGCGGAGGCGGCAGACAACGGCTGCTCCAGGCGCTCTGGCCGCCCCGGATCAGCAGGGCACAGCTCATCGTGGCGCTGCTGCTGTGCGGGCTCGGCTTCGGGCTCGCCATCCAGGTCGCCTCCACCAGCGACACCAGCCCCCTGCGCGGCGCGCGTCAGGAGGACCTGGTGCGCATCCTCGACGAGGTCGACGGCCGCACCCAGCGGCTCGAAGACGAGAAGCAGAACCTGGAGGACCAGCGCACGGAGCTGGAGAACAGCTCCGACCAGGCCGAGGAGGCCCGCAAACAGACCCAGGAGAAGGAACGCGAACTGGGCGTGCTCGCGGGTAACGTCGGCGCCGAGGGCCCGGGGATCACGCTCACCATCGACGACGCCAAGGGGCGGATCGGGGCGGATACCCTGCTTGACACGGTCCAGGAGCTGCGGGCCGCGGGGGCGGAGGCGATCCAGATCAACGACGTGCGGGTGGTGGCCAGTACCTATCTCACGGACGCCGACGGCGGCGGGGTCGCCGTGGACGAGCACGAGGTCGGGCGCCCGTACCACATCAAGGTCATCGGCAAGCCGGAGGATCTGGAGCCCGCCCTCAACATCCCGGGCGGCGTGGTCCAGAGCCTGGAGAAAGAGCAGGCCACCGTTGACGTGCAACGCGAGGAGAAGGTGGTTGTGGACGCCTTGCGACCGGCGAAGCGCCCTGGCTACGCTCGGTCGTCCTCACGGTGAAGAGAAGGTGCATGGAGGGTGCGGCCCGGGGGCATGAGGATGCGGGGGGTCGACGCACGGGAGAAACGGTGCGTGGTGGAAACTGTCTGGCAGGTACGGACGTTGTGAGGATGTCCGGATCAGCCGGTGTGTGCAATGAGGGTTCGTCCTGCCCCACGGGCGGGTCTGTTTCGGTCAAGGGGAATCGCCCGTGAAGTTGTTTTCGAAATTGTTCGGCAAGAGCACCCGCGACGGCGGTGGTGGCTCCGCCAGACACCGTGCCGCGCGCTACGGAGAGCCCGAGGGGCAGGAGGCCGAGCGGCCGCTGTTCCGCGACGAGGTCGCTGCTCCAGGCGGAGACAATTCGGGCGGGCGGGGCGCGCCCGCTGTTGACCCTGCCGTGCAGGGACGCATAGGTTTCCAGGAACCTTCAACCTCAAGTGGAGGTGGAGGGTTCGCACCCGATCCGTATGCGTCCCAAGCCCCTGGTGGGCAGCCACGGCAGGAGGACCCCTCGATGTCGTCCCTGGTGTGTACGAGGTGCGGCAACCGCAACGCGGAAGCCAGCCGTTTCTGCTCGAACTGCGGCGCGCCCCTGAGGGCGGGCGCCACGAGCGAGCGCCCGTCGGAGACCACGTCCACGATCTCCATCTCCGGCCTTGAGGCGTACGACGCCGAGGCCACCGGGCAGACCCAGATCCCGGCGCTCTCCCCGGAGGCGCAGGCAGCGGTGGACGCGCTGCCGCTGGGCTCCGCGCTCCTGGTGGTGCGCCGCGGGCCGAACTCGGGCAGCCGCTTCCTGCTCGACGGGGAGCTGACGACCGCGGGCCGCCACCCGCAGAGCGACATCTTCCTCGACGACGTGACGGTGTCGCGGCGGCACGTGGAGTTCAGGCGCGGCCCCGACGGCGCGTTCAGCGTCGCCGACGTCGGCAGCCTGAACGGCACGTACGTCAACCGCGAGCGGATCGACTCGGTCGCACTCGCGGGCGGTGACGAGGTCCAGATCGGCAAGTACCGGCTGGTCTTCTACGCCAGCCAGCACTGACCCGACAGGGAAGAGGCGGATGCTGCGAACATCGGGCGGCGCCGGCGACGGCGCCGCCGCGGCGGACGGGCGCCCGATGAGCATCGGCGCCGTGCTGAACGTCCTGCGCACGGAGTTCCCCGAGGTCACCATCTCCAAGATCAGGTTCCTGGAGTCCGAGGGCCTTGTCGAGCCCGAGCGCACCCCCTCGGGGTACCGGAAGTTCCGGCCCGCCGACGTGGAGCGGCTCGCGCGGGTCCTGCGGATGCAGCGGGACCACTACCTGCCGCTGAAGGTCATCCGCGAGCACCTGGACGCCCTGGAGCGCGGCGAGCCGCTTCCCGCGGCCCCGGGCGGCACGGCGGAGCAGCAGGAAGCGGGGCCGCCCGCCGCCGAAGCGCCCGAGCCGCCGCCCGCCCGGGTCGGCCGGGCGGAGCTGCTGACCACCGCGGGGGCCGACGGCGCCCAGCTCGCCGAGTGGGAGTCCTACGGCCTCGTCACACCGGTGGCCGAGGGGGAGTACGACGCCGGATCGGTGAAAGTCGCCGAGCTGGTGGCCGAACTGGCCAGGTTCGGCATCGAGGCCCGGCACCTGCGCGCCCTCAAGGCGTCCGCCGAGCGGGAGGCCGGCCTCGTCGAACAGGTCGTGGCGCCGCTGCGGCGGCACCGGAACCCGCAGACCAGGGCGCACGCGGAGGACACGGCCCGGGAGATCGCGGGCCTCACGGAGCAGTTGCACAGCGCCCTCGTGGGCGCCGCCCTCGGCCTCAGGCTGCCGTGACACACCCGCCCGCGCGCGCCCGGGAAGCCGGGATATCGACCGGGGAATCGCCGGTGTGCCGGGTGCCCGACTACCCAAAGGTGCCGGGCACGGCCTAGGGTTGCTGTGTGAACGAGCTCGACGTCGTAGGTGTCCGGGTCGAAATGCCCTCCAACCAGCCGATCGTGCTCCTGCGGGAAGTGGGAGGCGATCGCTACCTCCCCATCTGGATCGGCCCCGGGGAGGCGACCGCCATCGCCTTCGCACAGCAGGGCATGGCTCCGGCGAGACCGCTGACGCACGACCTGTTCAAGGACGTGCTCGAAGCCGTGGGCCAGGAGCTGACCGAGGTGCGCATCACCGAGATGCGCGAGGGGATCTTCTACGCCGAGCTGGTCTTCGCCAGCGGGGTCGAGGTGAGCGCACGCCCCTCCGACGCGATAGCGCTGGCGCTGCGCATCGGCGCCCCGATCTACGGCAGCGACGGAGTCCTTGAGGACGCCGGAATCGCCATCCCGGACGAGCAGGAGGACGAGGTGGAGAAGTTCCGCGAGTTCCTCGACCAGATTTCGCCGGAGGACTTCGGGACCAACAGCCAATAACGCGTCCGTCCGGGCGGTCCTGGCCGCCCTGAGTCGGTCTCGCCCGGCATATTCGGCTAGCCTTTCCCCGGCGACGGGCGCGGAAAACCACCCGCAGGGTGATTATCACTCGGCGTGCCGAGTGTGGCGATCGTTGACGCACCCCTGGTGACTGCCTACCGTCGACAAGGCAGGTCAAGGACGGAGGTCGGCGTGAGAAGCAGCGGCGACGGTACGGCGGGGGGAGCCGGACCCAGTCCGGTGGAGAGCGGTCCGTACCCGCTACACGGCCCATCGGCCGCCCCATCCTCGCACCCGGCCGTGGTCACGGCCGACGGCGGGCCGGGGGCGGAACAGATTGGTTATCGGGGCCCCGCGGCGTGCGCGGCAGCGGGCATCACCTACCGGCAGCTCGACTACTGGGCGCGCACCGGCCTGGTCGAGCCCAGCGTCAGGCCCGCCTACGGCTCGGGCACCCAGCGCCTCTACAGCTTCCGCGACGTCGTCGTGCTGAAGATCGTGAAGCGCTTCCTGGACACCGGCGTCTCCTTGCAGAACATCAGGACCGCCGTCCGCCATCTGCGCGGCCGCTCCCTCGCCGACCTGGAACGCATGACGCTGATGAGCGACGGCGCCACGGTCTACGAGTGCTCCTCGCCCGGCGAGGTCCACCAGCTCCTCCAGGGCGGCCAGGGCATCTTCGGCATCGCCGTCGGGGTCGTCTGGCACGACGTGCAGACCGCCCTCTCCCAGCTCCACGGCGAGCGGGTCGACACCGGTGAGACCCTCGTCGGCCGCCATCCCACCGACGAGCTGGCCCGCCGCCGCAACCGCGCCGTCTGACCGCCCCCGCCCGTTCGCGCGGCGGGCGGGCGCGATGTCAGTGGCATACGGCAGCATCTGAGGCGTGCGACGCGAGCCCACCATCATGCATCTCGACATGGATGCCTTCTACGCCTCGGCGGAGCAGGCGGCCAAGCCGAGCCTGCGCGGCAAGGCCGTGATCGTGGGCGGCCTCGGGCCCCGGGGCGTCGTCGCCACCGCCTCCTACGAGGCCCGCAGGTTCGGGGTGCACTCCGCGATGCCCATGGGGCAGGCGAGGCGCCTCGCACCACACGCCGCGTACCTCGTGCCCCGCTTCGGGCTCTACCGCGACATCAGCGAGCAGGTCATGGGCCTGCTGCGGAACCTGTCCCCGCTGGTCGAACCGCTCAGCCTGGACGAGGCTTTCGTCGACCTGGAGGCGTCGGGGGCCGCGGACGACGCCGCGTCGGCCCGCGCCATCGGCGAACGGCTGCGCGCCGACATCAGGGCCGTCACCGGCCTCAGCGGCTCCGTCGGGCTCGCCGTCTCCAAGATGCTCGCCAAGATCGCCTCCGAGCGCGCCAAGCCCGACGGCCTGGTGCTCATTGACGCGGGCAGCGAGCGCGAGCTGCTGGGACCGCTCCCGGTGCGCACCCTGCCGGGCGTCGGCCCCGCCACCGGCGACCATCTGCGGCGGGCCGGGATCACCACCGTCCAGGAGATCGCGGACGCCGGAAAGGACGAGCTGGTGCGGCTGCTCGGCAAGGCGCACGGCGCGGGGCTCTACGCGATGGCGCTGGCCAGGGACGAGCGGCCCGTCGTCGCCGAGCGCGACACCAAGTCCGTCTCCGTCGAGGACACCTACGACACCGACATCCACGACCGGGTACGGGTGCGCGGCGAGGTGCAGCGGCTCGCCGACCGCTGTGTGCGGCGGCTGCGCGAGGCGGGGCGCTCGGGGCGCACGGTGGTGCTGAAGGTCCGCCGCTACGACTTCTCCACGCTCACCCGCTCGGAGACGCTGCGCGGCCCCACCGACGACCCCGCGGTGGTGCGGGAGGCGGCCGCGCGGCTGCTGGAGTCCGTGGACACCACCGGCGGGGTGCGGCTGCTCGGCGTCGGCGTCACGGGACTCGCCGGGTTCACCCAGGAGGACCTGTTCGCACAGGCCGCTTCGGGCACCGCGGAGGAGCCGCACCCCGAGCCCGAGGACACCGGGGAGCGCCCCGAGGCGCCCGAGAAACAGGACGACACGCCGGTGCCGAGGCGCTGGCTCGCCGGGCACGACGTGCGGCACGCGCGGCACGGCCCCGGCTGGGTGCAGGGCAGCGGCCTCGGCCGGGTCACCGTGCGCTTCGAGACCCCGGGCTCGGCCCCCGGCCGGGTCCGCACCTTCGCCGCCGACGACCCCGACCTCACGGCCGCCGGGCCGCTGCCGCTCGTGCCCGACGGGGCGCGGGCCCCGAAGGACGCGCCGGGCCCGGAGACCGCCGGCTGACGGCACCGGGTGCCGCCGCGCCCCGGACTCAGTCCCGTTCCTCGCCCGCGATGTGCCCGAAGTCGCGGTCCGGGGGCCAGGTCTCGCGCACCCCCTCCACCATGATCCCGTAGTGGTGGCAGAGCTGTAGCTCCTGGGCGGGGGAGAGGTGGCGTCCGACCCCGAGGTCCGGCGCGTGCCGGATCAGGGAGCGGTCGAAGGGCACCCGCAGCACCCCGCCCACCAGCCTGCTCTGCTCCAGCGGCACGAAGGCGTCCCGGGTGAAGAATCCCGTCCTTATGGCCGCCCATTCGGGTGAGCCGGTGGCATCGTCGAGATAGACCTCGTCGATGGTCCCGATCTTCGAACCGGTGCGATCGAACGCTTTGCGGCCGATCAGGTGGCGCGGGTTCACATCCGTCTGCACGCTGTCTCCCGACTGCCGAAGAACCATCCGTCACCCCTACGAAAGGGTACGAACGGGGTGTCGGCCAGCCGAGTGCCGACCGCGGGGCCGCTGGTAGGCTTGCTGATGGCCGCAGAACCCGAGCGGGAGAGTCCTCCGGCGGCCGCCGGAGGCGCCGAAGGAGCAAATCCTCCCCGGAATCTCTCAGGCTCACGTACCGCGCGGGTGAGGCCACTCTGGAAAGCAGAGCGGGCATGGTCGGTCTTCCGCTCTCACCGACGGTGCAAGCCGGGCGTCCCCAGGGCGTGCCGGTGAAGCTCTCAGGTCGTATGACAGAGGGGGAGGCCGTCCGGGCACCCCGTGCCCTCACAGGTCGCAGCAGACCAGGAGGCCCCCGCCATGAACGCCCACCGCACGCCGCTGTCCCGTCTTGAGCGCGCCGCCCCCTTCGAGCGGCGGCACATCGGTCCGGGGCCCCAGGAACTCGCCAAGATGCTGGCGCACGTCGGCTACGGCTCCCTCGACGAGCTGACGGACGCCGCCGTGCCCGAGGTGATCAGGAGCACCGAGCGGCTGCCGCTGCCCGAGGCGGGCAGCGAGGCGGAGGTGCTGGCGAGCCTGCGGGGCCTCGCCGAGCGCAACACCGTCCTCGACTCCATGATCGGCCTCGGCTACTACGGCACCTTCACCCCGCCGGTCATCCTCCGCAATGTGCTGGAGAACCCCGCCTGGTACACCGCGTACACGCCCTACCAGCCGGAGATATCGCAGGGCCGCCTCGAAGCGCTGCTGAACTTCCAGACCACGGTCGCCGACCTGACCGGGCTGCCCACGGCCGGCGCCTCCCTCCTCGACGAGGGCACGGCCGCCGCCGAGGCCATGGCGCTCTCCCGGCGGGTCGGCAAGGTCAAGGACGGCGTCTTCCTCGTCGACGCCGACACCCTGCCGCAGACCCTCGCCGTGCTCAGGACCAGGGCGGAGCCCTCCGGTGTGGAGATCGTCGTGGCGGACCTCGCCGACGGGGTGCCCGACGCCGTCGCCGAGCGCGGCGTGACCGGCGTGCTGCTCCAGTACCCGGGCGCCTCGGGCGCCGTACGCGACCTGCGGCCGCTGGTCGAGCGGGCGCACGAGCTGGGCGCCGTGGTGACCGTCGCCGCCGACCTGCTCGCCCTCGCCCTGCTCACCCCGCCGGGACAGCTCGGCGCCGACATCGCCGTCGGCACCACCCAGCGCTTCGGCGTCCCCATGGGCTTCGGCGGCCCGCACGCGGGCTACATGTCCGTACGCGAGGACTTCGCCCGCAGCCTGCCGGGACGTCTCGTCGGGGTCTCCCAGGACGCCGACGGCAACCGTGCCTACCGGCTCGCGCTCCAGACCAGGGAGCAGCACATCCGCCGGGAGAAGGCCACCAGCAACATCTGCACCGCCCAGGTGCTGCTCGCCGTGATGGCCGGGATGTACGCCGTCTACCACGGCCCCGAGGGGCTGCGGGCCATCGCCGCCAGGACCCACAGGTACGCGACGCTGCTCGCGGCGGGGCTGCGCGCCGGGGGCGTGGAGGTGACCCACGGGACGTTCTTCGACACGGTGACCGCCCGGGTGCCCGGGCGCGCCGCGGAGGTCGTCGCGGCGGCCCGCGGCGGCGGGGTCAACCTGCGGCTGACCGACGCCGACCACGTCGGCATCGCCTGCGACGAGACCACCACGAGGGACCATCTCGGCACGGTGTGGAGCGCGTTCGGCGTCGAGGCGGAGGTCGCCGCGCTCGACGAGGACACCGACGACGCGCTCCCGGCCGGGCTGCTGCGCACCGACGCCTACCTCACCCACCCGGTCTTCCACGAGCACCGCTCCGAGACCTCGATGCTGCGCTACCTGCGCCGCCTCGGGGACCGGGACTACGCCCTGGACCGCGGCATGATCCCGCTGGGCTCCTGCACCATGAAGCTCAACTCCACCACCGAGATGGAGCCCGTGACCTGGCCCGAGTTCGGGGCGCTGCACCCCTTCGCGCCCAGCGAGCAGGCCCAGGGCTATCTGTCCCTCATCGGGGAGCTGTCCGGCTGGCTCGCCGCGATCACCGGCTACGACCGTGTCTCGCTCCAGCCCAACGCCGGCTCCCAGGGCGAGCTTGCGGGGCTCCTCGCGGTACGCGGCTACCACAGGGCGCGTGGCGAGGCCGGCCGCACCGTCTGCCTGATCCCGTCCTCCGCGCACGGCACCAACGCGGCGAGCGCGGTGCTCGCCGGGATGCGGGTGGTCGTGGTGAAGACCGCGGGCGACGGCGAGATCGACGCCGACGACCTGCGGGCCAAGATCGAGCAGCACCGTGACAGGCTCGCGGTGCTCATGATCACGTACCCGTCGACGCACGGCGTGTTCGAGGAGCACGTGTCCGAGATCTGCGCCGCCGTGCACGACGCGGGCGGCCAGGTCTACGTGGACGGGGCCAATCTGAACGCGCTGATGGGGCTCGCCAGGCCCGGCAGGTTCGGCGGGGACGTCTCGCACCTCAACCTGCACAAGACGTTCTGCATCCCGCACGGCGGCGGCGGTCCCGGCGTCGGCCCCGTCGCGGTGCGCGAGCACCTGGCCCCCTACCTCCCCGGCCACCCGCTCCAGCCGCTCGCGGGCCCCGAGACCGGCCCGGGCCCCGTGGCCGCCGCGCCCTGGGGCTCGGCCGGTATCCTCCCGATCTCCTGGGCGTTCGTACGGCTGATGGGCGGCGAGGGGCTGCGGCGCGCCACCCAGGTCGCGGTCCTGAGCGCCAACTACATCGCCAGGCGGCTCGAACCCCACTTCCCCGTGCTCTACACGGGGCCCGGCGGCCTCGTGGCGCACGAGTGCGTGATCGACCTGCGCCCGCTGACCAAGGCCACCGGGGTCAGCGTCGACGACGTCGCCAAGCGGCTCGTGGACTACGGCTTCCACGCGCCCACGATGTCGTTCCCCGTCGCCGGAACGCTCATGATCGAGCCCACCGAGAGCGAGGATCTTACGGAGATCGACCGCTTCTGCGCGGCGATGATCGCGATCCGGGCCGAGATCGAGAAGGTCGCGGCGGGGGAGTGGCCCCGCGAGGACAACCCGCTGCGCAACGCCCCGCACACCGCCGCCGTCCTCGCGGGCGACTGGGACCACCCGTACGGGCGCGAGACGGCCGTGTTCCCGACCGGGGTGCACGCGGCGGACAAGTACTGGCCGCCGGTGCGCCGCATCGACCAGGCGTACGGGGACCGCAACCTGGTGTGCGCCTGCCCGCCGCCCGAGGCGTACGACGACTGACCCGGGACGCGAAAAGGGGCCGGTCCGCAAACACGGGACCGGCCCTGGTGGCGCGTGGGGCGTGGCGCTAGGCGGCGGTGATCACCCTGGAGGTGCCCAGGGGGCGGTGCGGAGCGATGACCTTGCCGTCCGGCAGCAGTTCACCGGTGTCCTCGAAGAGGAGGACGCCGTTGCACAGCAGGCTCCAGCCCTGCTCCGGGTGGTGCGCCACCAGGTGGGCGGCCTCCCGGTCGGCTGAGTCCGCGGTCGGACACGGTGGTTGGTGCTGGCACATGTCGGGGATCTTTCGCTCTGTCGTGACGTCGGTGTCGGTCGATGGTGCGGTCTGTGTGCTGCGGCTGTTCATGGCCGCTCCCCCGTGGTCGGATCGGTGGGGTCCTGAGCCCCGCCGTTCAGTTGTGTGTGTCCAGTCTCACCCCCGCGGAGCGGACTCCGCAGGTATTTCGCGACAGTGCGTCTCACTCGTTGGAGACGCGTTACACACCTGTGCGGTTCACTGGCGCTCAGGGTCGCGCCCAGCTCACCCCGTGTGACACGGCGGGGGTGGCGGCTGCGGGCCGTGGTGGGGCGGTGGCCCGTGGTGGCCGGGCGCACGGGAGGCGCCGCCCCGTGCGGGACGGCGCCTCGGGCAGGGGTGCCAGGCGCGGTGCGCTCCGCTCACGCGGTCAGCAGCGCCGCGGCGGCGAGCCGGTCGGTCAGCGTGGGCAGCAGCTCGGCGGCCCGGTGCGGGCGGTGCGCGGCGATGCCGGGCGGCGCGGGCGCGAGCGGCACCAGCAGATCGTCCGGCGCCGGCTCCCCGGCCTCGGGGTCGGCCGACGGGTCGCCGTGCAGCCACAGGGTCAGCATGTAGAGGCCGGTGACGGAGAGCAGCCTGGGCTGGTACGGGGCGGCCAGGGTCTCGGCCTGGGCGAGCGCCCGCTCCGTGGCGGCGGCGTACGGGCCCTCGAAGAAGTGCGAGAACACCCAGCCGTCGGGGGTCGGCACCGCGTCGGCGGCGGCCACCGGGCGCCCGGCCGAGCGGATCACGAAGCGCCAGGCGGCGAGCCGCGGGGCGAGGGGACCCTCGGCCGGTGGACGGTCGATCACATGCACCGGCAGTGGCAGCTCCGCGGTGGGTGGCGACTGGGGGGAGCGCAGCGCCGGGATGCGCGCCTCTCGTACGGCGGACGGGGAGCCGAGCGCCGCGAGGACACCGCGCAGGGCGGGGGCGGGAGCCGGGGGAGCATGCAGGGGCATGATGGGGTCGCCTCTCATTCGACAGGCATGAGGAAGCGGGGCAAGTGCAGACGTCACTGTCGGCTGGCGGGGGTCGGGAAGGCGGAGATGTCCGCGAGCACCAACTCTCTGCCCCGTGGGCGGAGTTTATACGACATACGTTCTAGCCGCGTTTCGGCTAGCGGTCGTCCGTATTGCGGGCAAGAAACTATTCGGTCACCATGATGGGGCACGCCACCTCATTGCGCGCGAGGAAGCACGCCCTGACCTGTCGGAATTGGCACCGCCTGTACGGCTCGATTTAACCGGCGATTACCGGCACATACGCGGCGTGAATGTGCCGTTCTGGTGCCGCACCGCCCGCCTGCCCGGAGCCATTGCCGCCGCCGCCCCGTCCCCTGTGCCCCGTGAATGGGCCCCGTGAATGTGCTCCAGGACACCATGAGCGTACTCGGTCCACGTGCCCGCCGTGGCGTTACGGACACATTGTCCGGGGCACCCTCCCTGTCACGACGCAGCCACGACGGCTCCCGCCGAAGCGCGGAGCCCCGGAAACCGAGGAGGGTGCCGCGATGGGGGAGAAGGTCTCCGCGGGCGAGGGCACGATCAGCGGCCGCGATCGGCAGCGGTTCCGCGACAAGCTGGGGCAGTGCCTGACGGCGCTGGCCCGGCTGCTCGACGAGGGCCGCTTCGAGGGGCCCCGGAACCTGATGGGCCTGGAGATGGAGATGAATCTCGCGGGGTCCGACGGTATGCCGCGGATGCTCAATGAGCAGGTTCTCGAACGGGTCTCAGGTATGGATTTCCAGACCGAGCTGGGAATGTTCAACCTGGAAGTCAATATCCCGCCGAGGCGTTTTGAAGGTGCCGTTCTCGAAGAGTTGTCCGCGGAACTTGACGCGGCTCTCGCACATGCCCACGAGAAGGCTCAGGAGGTCGACGCCGGGATCGTGATGATCGGTATTCTTCCGACTCTCGCCAGACAACACCTGGTTTCCGCGAACCTCTCCGACATCGACCGCTTCGCGCTTCTCAACGAGCAGATTGTCGCCGCCCGCGGAGAGGACTTCGCGCTGGACATCGACGGTGTGGAACGGCTCAGCACCACGTCCGCTTCCATTGCCCCCGAGGCCGCCTGCACCTCCGTCCAACTCCATCTCCAGGTGCGGCCCGAGCGGTTCGCGGACGCCTGGAACGCCGCCCAGGTGGTCGCCGCGCCGCAGATCGCCGTCGCCGCCAACGCGCCCTTCCTCTTCGGCCGGGAGCTGTGGCGCGAGTCGCGCCCGCCCCTGTTCCAGCAGTCCGTGGACACCCGTCCGCCCGAGCTGAAGGCCCAGGGCGTGCGCCCGCGCACCTGGTTCGGCGAGCGCTGGATCGGCTCCGCGTACGATCTCTTCGAGGAGAACGTACGCTACTTTCCCGCCCTTCTGCCCCTGTGCGCCGAAGAGGATTCGGCACGCCTCCTGGCGGAGGGCGAGGTACCGCAACTGTCGGAGCTGGTTCTGCACAACGGCACCGTCTACCGCTGGAACCGGCCCGTCTACGGCGTCACCGACGGCGTCCCGCACCTCAGGGTGGAGAACCGGGTGCTGCCCGCGGGCCCCACCATCGCCGACGTCGTCGCCAACGCCGCCTTCTTCTACGGCCTGGTGCGCGCCCTCGCCGACGAGCCGCGCCCGGTGTGGACCCTGCTCCCGTTCGAGGCCGCCGCCCGCAACTTCGACGCCGCCTGCCGGTACGGCATCGACGCCCGGCTGGTCTGGCCCCGCAGGCGGCGCAGCGGCACCGAGGAGGTCGCCGCCACAGAACTGGTCCGCGAGGAGCTGCTGCCGCTGGCCGCGGCGGGGCTCGACGCCTGGGGCGTGAAGCCCGACGAGCGCGACCGCTACCTGGGCATCATCGAGCAGCGCTGCGACCGCAGGGTCAACGGCGCCTCCTGGCTCGCCGACACCTTCCACCGCGCCCTGGACGCGGGCGCGGACCGCGAGGACGCCCTCGCCGCCACCACCCGGCGCTACAGCGAGCTGATGCACCTCGGCGAGCCCGTGCACACCTGGCCCACCGGAGTGCCGGGGTGAGCCCCGGCGGCCCCGGCGACACCCGAGCCGGGGCCGCCGGGACCCATGCCGCACCGGGTGCGAGGATGGGGGCCGGGCAGCGCGGTCAGTGGGAGGCGTACGTGCAGGCGGAGGCGGGACCGGGGGCGCGGGAGCTGCCCGACGACGGGCCACGGCGCCGCACCTGGCGCCACGAGACCCTGCTGGTGCTCGCCCTCTCCCTGGGCGCGAGCGGCCTGTCGGCGCTGATCTCCTTCGTCGGCTCCGTCACCAGGCCGGGAGGGCTCAAGGACCAGGCCGCCACCCTCAACGCCTCCGCCGCCCCTGGCCGCCCCTGGCTCGACCTCGCCTGGCAGCTCTTCGACATCGCCACCGCGCTCGTGCCCGTACTGCTGGTGTTCCACCTGCTGACCCGGGAGGGCGCGGGGCCGCGCACCCTCGGCTTCGACCGGACGAGGCCCTGGCCCGACCTGGGCCGCGGCGCCGGGGTGGCCGCGGTGATCGGCGGCATCGGCATCGGGTTCTACCTCGCGGCACGCGGCCTCGGCTTCAATCTGACCGTGGTGCCCGAGGCACTGCCGGACGTGTGGTGGAAGTTCCCCGTCCTCGTCCTGTCCGCGGTGCAGAACGCCGTGCTCGAAGAGGTCATCGTGGTCGGCTATCTGCTGCGGCGCCTCGGCCAGCTCGGCTGGGGACCGATGGGCGCCCTCGCGGCGAGCGCCGTACTGCGCGGCTCGTACCACCTCTACCAGGGCGTCGGCGGGTTCCTCGGGAACGTGGCGATGGGCGTGGTCTTCGTGCTGCTCTACCGGCGCTGGGGCCGGGTGGGACCGCTGGTCGCCGCGCACTCCCTGCTCGACATCGGCGCGTTCGTCGGCTACGCGCTGCTCGCGGGCAAGGTGGGCTGGCTCCCGACCGCCTGACCCGGCCGCCGGGTTTCACACCAGCAGCTCGCCGTCGATGACGGTGACCGCGGTGCCGGTGAGCAGCGTCCGCTCGCCCCTGACCTCCGTACCGACCAGGCCGCCGCGCGCCGACGCCTGGAAGCCGACGAGCGAGGAGCGCCCCAGGCGGCCCGCCCAGAAGAGGCCGAGCGAGGTGTGCGCGCTGCCGGTGACCGGGTCCTCGTCGATGCCGACGTCGGGGAAGAAGCAGCGGGAGACGAAGTCGTAGCCGGCGCCGGGGTCGTCGGCGCGCGCGGTCACCAGCACTCCCCGCTTCGACGCCCCGCGGAGGGCGCGGTGGTCGGGGGCCAGCTCCCGTACCGTGCGCTCGTCGGCCAGCTCCACCAGGATGTCGTCGGTGGGGCCCGCGGTGGTGTGGGCGCTCAGCGGCGTGGCGCCGAGGGCGTCCGCGAGGCCCGCGGGCGGCGCCACCCCGGTCAGCGGGGCGGTGGGGAAGTCGAGGGTGATCCGGCCCCCGGCGCCGGCACGCGCGGTGAGGAGCCCGCCACGGCTGGCGAAGCGCACCGGCCCCCCGGCGCGGCCGTCCGCGGCGAGTACGTGCGCGGTGGCGAGGGTGGCGTGCCCGCACAGGTCCACCTCCGTACCCGGGGTGAACCAGCGCAGCGCCCAGTCGGCCTCGCCGCCGGGCGGCAGCGGGTGGGCGAAGGCGGTCTCCGACAGGTTGACCTCGGCGGCCACCCGCTGGAGCCGGTCGTCAGGGGGGAACGCGTCGAGCAGCACGACCCCCGCGGGGTTGCCCCCGAAGGGCCGGTCGGTGAAGGCGTCCACGATCCGAATGCGCATGCCGGAAGCGTAGAAGCCGCGCCGTGGCGCGACCAAGGCCAATCCGCTCCGACTGGCCCTTTCCCGGTCCGCCGCCGCGCCCCCGGCGCCGGAGCACCCACCGCCCCGATGCACGTACCCCAAGTCCCTTTTTCCCGGGGCCCGATGGGTGGCGGTGCGCCCACCGGCGAGGCCCGCCACCTCCCTTGACGGTGTCAGCCGCCTGTGCCACGCTGACGTTCGCATGGTGGACTTAAGTTCACCTAGTGCACTGAAGGGGTCCATCAGCAACAGGAGCGCGCCCATGGCCACCCGTATCAACCACATCGCGATCGTGAGCGACCAGTTCGCGCTGATGGGTACCTTCTACGCCGCGGTCTTCGGGCTCCAGGGGCCCAGCGACCTGAAGAAGTCCGCCGCGGCCGCCAACCTCACCGACGGCTACGTGGGCCTCAACATCAACCCCCGCAAGCCCGGCAGGCAGGCCGGGCTCGACCACTTCGGCTTCGAGGTGGACGACCTCGACGCCACCCTGGCACGGGCCCGCGAGCTGTACCCCGACCTCGACGCGGTCAAGCGCCCGAGCAACCGCCCCTTCGCCGCCTACAGCGCCCACGACCCCGCGGGCAACGTCTTCGACCTCTCCCAGGCGGGCCTGAGCAACCGCGGCGGTGTCTACGCCGAGGAGCACGAGCAGTCGGGCCCCAGCCGCTTCAGCCACTTCATGCTGCGCACCATGCGGCACACCGAGGTCGCCTCCTTCTACCAGGACGTCCTGGAGCTGAAGCGGGTCGAGCCCCCGCGGGCCGCGGGCGACGCCGTCACCCTCACCGACGGCACCATCGAGATCGTCATCGTGCCCTGGACCATCGGCCACTTCCTCGGCACCGGCATCGCCCGCCCCTCGATGGACCACTTCGGCTTCGTGGTCGACTCCCTCGACGACTTCAAGGCCGAACTGGCCAAGCGGATCAAGGCCAACCCCTCCCTCGCGCCCCGTACCTACGAGGTGAGCCCCGAGGCCAACCGCCGGGTGCGCGACATGGCCGACTGCCCCGCCGGGTCCGACTACCAACTCGCCGACCCGGACGGCATCCTGCTCGACGTGCGTGCCGCGGCGTAACGGTGCACACCGACGTCGCGGGCGCCCGCACCCACTGGGTCGAGGCCGGGACGGGCGGGACGCCGGTGGTGCTCGTGCACGGCGCCTCGCTCGGCTCGTCCCTCGCCACCTGGGAGCGCTGCCTGCCCCGTCTGGCCGCACGGGGGCTGCGGGCCGTCGCCTACGACCAGCCCGGGTTCGGCGGCACCGACGCGTCCCCCGGCCACTCGCTGCCCGAACGCGCCGCGTTCCTGGGGCAGTTCCTCACAACCCTCGGCATCCGGACGGCCCATCTCGTCGGACACTCCCAGTCCGGCGGCATGGTGGTCGGGCACGCCCTCGAACACCCGGACACCGTACGCACCGTCACCGCCGTGGCCACCGGGAGCCTGCTGCCGCCCGCCACCGGGCCCGCACCCGCGGGCCACGCCGAGGGCCACCAGGGCGACCCGGGGCGCGAACCCACCCTCGACGAGGTACGCGCTCAGCTCGAAGCCAACCTCCACGACCCCGCCCTCGCCACCGACGAGGCCGTGCGCGCCCGGTACGCGCTCAGCACCGGCGCCCACTTCACGGCCTTCCAGGAGCGCGACAGGATCGCCCGCGCGGGCGGCGGAGGCAACAAGGGGCTCCGCGCCCGCCTCGGCGAACTCACCGTCCCCGCCCTCTTCCTGTACGGGGCGGCGGAACCCGGCCGGGTCGGCGAGCGCGTCGAGGCCGCCCGCGCCGCACACCCCGGCGGGCACTACGCGCTCGTGCCGCACGCGGCACACCTGCTGCCCTGGGAGGCGCCGGAGGAGTTCGCCCGTGTCGTCGGGGACTTCGTCACCGGACACGGCTGAGCCGCGCCCGGGCCGCCACGGCCCGGTGCACCGGCACCCCCCGGGGTCCCGCGTCGGCGCCCCGGGGGAGCGGGGCGCCGACGCACCCACACCGGCGCACACACCGCCGTACGCGAGAACGAACGAGGAGCTTCAGTGAGTGCACCTGCCCCGTACCCGATGCTGATCGGTGGCGAGCTGACCGGCAGCGACTCGGGAGAGTGGCTCGACTCGGTGAACCCGGCCGACGAGCAGGTCATCGGACGCACCCCGGCGGGCACCGCCACCGACATCGCCCGCGCCGTCGGCGCCGCACAGGACGCCTTCCCCGGCTGGCGGGCGCTCTCCGCACAGGAGCGCGCGGGACACCTGCGGGCGCTCGCGGCGAAACTCGCCGAACGCGGCGAGGAGATCCTCGAACTCGAAGTGCGCGACACCGGCAACACCATCCGCAAGATGCGCAGCGACGTCAGCCGCGCCATCGAGAGCCTGGAGTACTACGCGGGGCTCGGCCTCGAACTCAAGGGCGAGACCGTGCCCGCCACCGCCTCGGGCCTGCACTACTCGGTGCGCGAGCCCTACGGGGTGGTCGCCCGGATCATCCCCTTCAACCACCCCGTCCAGTTCGCCGCGGCCAAGCTCGCCGCGCCCCTGGCCGCGGGCAACACCCTCGTCATCAAGCCGTCGGAGCAGTCGCCGCTGTCCGCGTCCCTGCTCGCCGAGGTGTGCCGCGAGGTGCTGCCGCCCGGCGTGGTCAACATCGTCACCGGACTCGGCGCCGCCACCGGCGAGCCGCTTGTGCGCGACCCCCGGGTCCGCCGTATCGCCTTTATCGGCTCCGCCGCCACCGGCATGCGCATCCAGCGCACCGCCGCCGAGTCCGGCGTCAAGAACGTCACCCTGGAACTCGGCGGCAAGAACCCGATGATCGTGTTCCCCGACGCCGACCTCGCCAAGGCGGTGCCCGCCGCCGTCGCGGGAATGAACTTCGCCTGGGCCGGGCAGTCCTGCGGCTCGATGAGCAGGCTCTTCCTCCACGAGGATGTCCACGACCGCGTGGTCGAGGAGATCACGTCGCTCGTCGAGGGCCTGCGCATCGGCGACCCACTCGACGAGGCGTCTGACATGGGCCCCGTCAACTCCCGTGCCCAGTACGACAAGGCGCTCCACTACATCGAGGCGGCCCGCGAGGACGGCGCCCGCATCGCCACCGGCGGCCGCGGTCTGAGGGGGGATCAGTTCCCCGCCGGGTACTGGGTGGCGCCCACCGTCTGCACCGAAGTGAAGCCCGGCATGCGGGTGTTCGGGGAGGAGGTCTTCGGGCCCGTGCTCTCCGTCGTGCGCTGGTCGGACCCCGACGAGGTCATCCGCATGGCCAACGACGTCGAGTACGGCCTCACCGCCTCCGTCTGGACCCGCGACCTCGACACCGCCCTCACCACCGTGCGCCGGGTCGACGCCGGATACGTCTGGGTCAACGACGTCTCCAAGCACTTCACGGGGACCGGCTTCGGCGGCGTCAAGAACAGCGGCCTCGGCAGGGAAGAGGGCATCGAGGAGCTGTACAGCTACACGGAGAGCAAGTTCGTCCATGTCAACATCTGAGCAGCGCGGGACCACCGCACGCCCCGGCACCGCACCCTCCGAGATCCCGGCAGGAGAGCCCGCCACCGCCCAGGAGTGGGCGAGCGACGTCGTCGCCGACACCCTGCGCGCGCTGTCGCTCCGCTACGTCGCGCTCACCCCCGGGGCCACGTTCAGGGGCCTGCACGACAGCATCGTCAACCACCAGGGCAACCACCACCCGCAGCTCGTCCTCTGCCTCCACGAGGAGCACGCGGTCGCCGTCGCCCACGGCTACGCCAAGGCCGCGGGGCGCCCCATGGCCGTCGCCCTGCACAGCAACGTCGGCCTGATGCACGCGAGCATGGCCCTGTACAACGCCTACTGCGACCAGGCGCCCCTGCTCGTCCTCGGCGCGGGCGGCCCCGCCGACACCCACCACCGCAGGGCCTGGACCGACTGGGTCCACACCTTCACCGACCAGGCCGCCCTCGTCCGCCCCTTCCTGAAGTGGGACGACCAGCCAGGCTCCCTGCCCGCGGCGGTACGCTCCCTGCTGCGCGGCGCCCAACTCGCCGCCGGGGCGCCCAGGGGACCCGTCTACGTGTCCCTGGACAGCGAACTGCTCGAAGAGCCGCACGACGGCAGCGACCTGCTGGCCGACGCCCACCGCTTCCCGCCGCTGCCCGCACCCGTGCCCGCCGACGCGGAACTCGACCGCGCCGCACGGCTGCTGGCCGGGGCCGAGCACCCCGTCATCCTCGTCGGACGCACCTCCACCAGCGGGGAAGCCTGGGACCAGCGGGTCGCGCTCGCCGAACTCCTCGGCGCCGAGGTGGTCACCGACCTCAAACAGACCGCGTCCTTCCCCACCCGGCACCCGCTGCACCACCGCGACACCGGCATCAGGCTGACGGCGCGCGGCCGGGCCGCGGTGGCCGCAGCCGACGTCGTCCTCTCCCTCGACTGGCTCGACCTGGGCACCGCGCTGCGCGACGCGGGACAGGAGCACACCACGGTCGTCCACGCCACCCTGGCCCACCAGAACGTCCGCGGCTACACCCAACTCGACTTCTGGCCGGGCCCCGTCGACGTCACCCTCACCGGACACCCCGACGACGTGGTCGGCCCGCTCCTGGAACGGCTGCGCACACTGCGCACCCCCGCCACGCCGCCGTACCCGACACATCCCGAGCCTCGGCCCGAGCCGGAGACCGAGCGGCCGGACGCCGCCGCGCCGCTCACGCTCGACGCGCTGGCCAGGACCGTGCATGAGGCGTGCGCCGCGCAGCCGGCCACGCTCATCAGGGCCACCCTCAACTGGCCGGAGGACGCCTGGCCGTTGACCGGGCCGATGGACTACCTCGGCATGGACGGCGGCGGCGGTCTCGGCTCCGGGCCCGGCATGGCCGTCGGCGGCGCGCTCGCGCTGCTCGGCAGCGGGCGCCTGCCGGTGGCCGTGCTCGGCGACGGCGACTACTCCATGGGCGTCACCGCGCTGTGGACCGCCGCGCACTACCGGCTGCCGCTGCTGCTCGTCGTGGCCAACAACATGGCCTATCTCAACGACGTCACCCACCAGTCCAGGGTCGCGGCCACCCGCGCACGGCCCGACGCCAACCGGGGCATCGCCACCACCCTCGTCGACCCGCCGCTGGACGTCCTCGGCCTGGCCACCGCCCAGGGGGCGCGCGGCTTCGGCCCGGTGGAGAGCGTCGGCACCCTGCGCACCGCGCTGGGCGAGGCCATCGCCGAGGTCAGGGCGGGCGGCGTGGCCGTCGTCGACGCCCGGATGCCCCGGCCCTGACGAATCGAGCCGAACCATGACCGACCTTGTTGTGACCATGGGCCTGGGCCACTACGACCATGTGATGGACCTCGCCTCGGGCGCCGTGCGGTGCGAGGGCGTGCGCATCCGCCATCTTGACCTGCCCGTCGAGGAGGTGTTCCACCGCTTCATCAAGTACCGCGAGTGGGACGTCTCCGAGATCTCGCTCGCCAAGTTCTCCGCCCTGGTCTCCCAGGGCGACACCTCCCTGGTGGGCATCCCGGTCTTCCCCTCCCGGATGTTCCGGCACTCCTCCGCGTATGTCCTCGCGTCCTCCGGCATCCGCACCCCGGGCGACCTGGCGGGCAGACGGGTCGGGGTGCCCGAGTGGGCGCAGACGGCCGCCGTCTACAGCAGGGGCCTGCTGACCCACGGCTACGGCGTCGCACTGGAGGACGTCGCCTGGTTCCAGGCGGGTGTCAACGAGCCGGGACGCGCAGAGAAGGTGCGGGTCAGCCCGCCGGACGGGGTGGAGCTGACCCGGGTCGCGGACCGCAGCCTCAGCGGCATGCTCCTCGACGGCGAACTCGACGCCGTGCTCAGCGCGCACCCGCCGCGCTGCTTCGAGGAGGACCCCGGGCGGGTGGTACGGCTCTTCCGCGACGCGGGTGCCGCGGAGGCGGCGTACTGGCGGGAGACCGGGGTGTTCCCCATCATGCACATGGTGGTGGTGCGCGCCGACGTCGTCGAGCGGCACCCCTGGCTGCCCACCACTCTCCTCAAGGGCTTCGAGCAGGCCAAGGAGCGCAGCGTCGAGCGGCTGACCAACATGTCGGCGTCGCTGTACCCGGTGCCGTGGCTCCAGGACTACACGGCCGTCACCACCGCGGGCTTCGGCGCCGACGGGCCCTGGCCGTACGGGGTCGCGGCCAACCGGCACACACTGGCCACCTTCCTCCGCTACGCGCACGAACAGGGCGTACTGCAAAGGGCGTTGGAACCCGAGGAGCTGTTCTGGCCGAGCACCCTGGACACCGTGCGTATCTGACGGCGCACGGACACGGGGGCCGCGACCTGCCGGGTCGCGGCCCCTCGTGGTGTGCGGCCGGGTCAGCCGGTGGAGAGCGGGGGCAGCGCGGGCACCCGCTTCAGGTCCTCGCCGAGCTGGCGGGCGGCCTCCCGCAGCGGCGGCAGGATCTCGCGCTTGGCGGCGGCGAGGGAGCCGAGGACCGTCGGCAGCGAGATGTTCATGGCCGCCACCGTCGCGCCCGTGCGGTCGTGCACCGGCACCGCCATGGAGCGCAGACCGGTCTCGAACTCCTGGTTCACCAGCGCCACTCCGCTGCTTCTGACCTGGTCGAGCGCGGTCCGCAGGGCGTTCTCGTCGGTGACCGTCTTGGGGGTGCGCGCCGCCAGCTCCACCTTGGCGAAGTAGCCGTCGAGCTGTTCGGGGGAGAGCGCGGCGAGCAGCACCCTGCCCATCGAGGTGCAGTACGCGGGGAACCGGGTGCCGACGGTGATGCTCACGGCCATGATCCTGGCGTGCGCGGTGCGGGCGACGTAGACGATGTCGGTGCCGTCCAGGATCGCCAGCGAGGCCGAGCGGTGCACCTGGTCGACCAGTTTCTCCAGGTGCGGCTCGGCGAGGCGGGGCAGCGGCACGCTGGACAGGTACGCGTACCCCAGTTCGAGTACCCTGGGGCGCAGGCGGAACAGCCGTCCGTCGCTCTGGATGTAGCCCAGCTCGATGAGGGTGAGCAGGAAGCGCCTGGCCGCCGCGCGGGCGAGTCCCGTGCGGCGTGCGACCTCGCTCAGCGTCATCTCCGGGTGCTCGTCGTCGAACGACCGGATGACCGCCAGACCGCGTGCGAGCGACTGCACGTACCCCTGGCCGGGAGCGGGCTGACCGGTCCCCGCGTTCTCGCCATCGTCTGCCATGGCGCGACGATACACCAGATGAACTTTCGTTCACAGTACGGACGTGGGGTCAAGTTTTCGTCAGGTCTCGGGGGTTGTACGTCCGCCGCCGCGGCCCGTGGCGGCTACCGTCCCATGCGTCCCGTGCGCTCCGCGAGGCGGCACAGATACCGGTAGCCGGCGTGGAGTTGGGACGCCGGCCAGGTCTCGCGGAGCTTGCGGGCGATCTCCTCGTCGTCGGACCAGCGCCGCAGCGGGCCCGCCGCCATCGCGGTCAACTGGGTGCGGCAGGCCCGGTCGAGCAGCACCGCGTACATCACCGCGCTCGCCGCGTCGGGCCCCACCGTGACGAGCCCGTGCTGCGGCACCAGGCACCCGGCCGCCTCGCCCACCGCCGCGGCCAGCTCACCGCCGAGCGCCCGGGTCATGACGAGGCTCCCGGTGCCGGTGAACCGCGGCACATCGGGGCGTACGAAGGGCACCGCGTCGTGCGAGAGGGCGCGCAGCGGCACGTCGAGGGCGGCGAAGGCGACCGCCGCCGTCGAGTGGGTGTGCACCACCGCCCCCGCGTCGGGCCGCGCCGCCAGCAGTTCGGTGTGGATGGGGTACTCGATATGCCGTCTGCCGCCGCCGGAGAGGACCTCCCCGTCGGGCGAGACCAGCACCACCCGGTCCGCGTCGATCTCCTCGAAGCCCCAGCCCGACGCCTTCATCCACACCCCGCGCCCCTCCGGGTCACGCACCGAGGCGTGCCCCCACACCATGTCCGACTGGCCCGCGGCGGCGAGCGCGGTGTTGGCGCGCACGGTCTCGCGCACCGGGTCCACCTCGTTCACTGCTGGCACTCCGGGGTGTCGACCACGATGCCGTCGGTGTCGGCGCCGAGGACGATCTGGCAGGAGAGGCGGCTGGTGGCACGGCGCGGCGCGGCGGTCGAGTCCAGCATCTCGTCCTCCACCTCCTCGATCGGCGGCAGCCGCGCGGCCCATGCGTCGGCCACGTAGACATGGCAGGTGGCGCACATCATGGAGCCGCCGCACTCGGCCACGATGCCCTCGACCCCGTGGAGCACGGCGGCCTGCATGACGCTGGTGCCGGTGACCGCGGTGTGGGTGACGTGGGAGCCGTCGGGCTGCCGGTAGGTGACCTCGGGCAATGCTCAGACCTCCATGGCGGGGGCGGGGACGGAAGGCGCCGGGGCCGTGGCGGGCTCGACGCGTACGGGCAGCCTGGCGAGGCCGCGCAGGGTGTTGTTCAGCCGCACCTCGGGCTCGCCGTCGAGGTGCCAGCGCGCCACCCGGGACGCCAGCGCGCCGAGCACGGCCTCGCCTTCGAGGCGGGCCACCATCTGCCCGACGCAGCCGTGGATGCCGGACCCGAACCCGGTGTGCCCGACGGCGCGGCGCCTGATGTCGAAACCGTCCGGGTCCTGCCAGCGGCGCGGGTCGCGGGCGGCGCCGGAGAAGAAGACCAGCATCTTCGCGCCCCGGGGTATGCGGGCGCCGCCCACCTCGGTGTCGGCGACCGCGGTGCGGAAGAAACCGATCACCGGTGACTCGATCCGCACCACCTCCTCGAAGGCGGAGCGCGCGAGTGAGGGGTCGGCGCGCAGCAGGTCCCACTGGTCGGGGTGCTCCGCGAACCGGCGCACCGCGAAGCCGAGCGCGCCCACCGTGGTGTCCACCCCGGCCGAGAGGAACGAGCGCACCAGCAGCGCGGCCTCCTCCTCCGTCAACTCGCCTGCGTCCACGGCGTCGTAGATCCGCGAGCCGAGCCCGCCGGGGGCGAGCGCCGAGCGCGCGCACCGCCCGGTGATCCACTCCCTGACGTCGTCGGCGCCGCTCATCGCGGCCTCGAAGAGGTGGTTGCGCGGGCCGTGCCCGTTGAACGTCATACCGCCGTACACCAGCAGGTTCTCCCGCCCCTCGGCGGGCAGTCCGACCGCGTCGGGGAACACCTTCAGCGGATACGCCTCGCCGAGGTCCTTGACCGCGTCGAACCGGCCCCGGGCCACCAGGCGTTCGGCGAGCGCGGTCGCCTCACGGGTGAAGGTCTCCTTCATCTCCCGCAGCGCACGCGGCGCCAGCAGCCGCGACAGCACGCCCCTGGTCCTGGTGTGCAGCGGCGGGTCGGCCTCCAGGATGAGGCTCGGGGTGCGCCAGGGCCGCTCCCTCGCGAGGTGGGTGTATCCGACGCCGTACCCGGAGGAGAAGGTGGTGTGGTCGGCGAGGACCGCCCTCACCTGGTCATGGCGCGCCACCCCCCACACGTGGTACTTACGCAGATAGCAGACCTCGCCCAGCTCCCGCAGGTGTGCGAGCGGGGGAAAGGGGTCGGCGAGGAATCCGTCGGAGAACGGGTCCACGTCCGAGACGGGGCAGTCCGTGGGTGCGTCAGCCACTCGGGCCTCCTGTGCTCGCGCCTGTTCAAGCGACCGTCACAAGAGAAGACATCGCCTTCGCCGGGACATTCAACGCGGCTTCCATATGTCGGAAGCCGGGTGTGGCGGCGGTGGGTGTGGCGCACCTCGGCGCCGCCCGGCGCGGTCGGGTGCGGCGGCGACACCCGATGGGAGAGCGGAATGCCGACGAAGAACGCCAAACTGCTGTCCGTGCTCGCCGCGTTCAGCCACGAGCGGCCCGCCCTCACCCTCTCCGAGATCAGCCGCGCCACCGGCCTCCCGCTGTCCACCGCACACCGGCTCGCCGACGAACTGCGCTGCTGGGGCGCTCTGGAGCGGGACGGGCGGCAGCGGTACACGGTCGGCCTGCGGCTGTGGGAGGTGGGCTCGCTCGCGCCGCGCGCGTACGGACTGCGCGACAGTGCACTGCCGTTCATGGGGGACCTCTACGAAACCACGCGGGAGAACGTGCAGTTGGGGGTGTTGGACGGCGGCGAGGTGCTGCTCATCGAGGTGCTGTCGGGACACCGCGCGGTGGAACTGGTCGCGGGGATGGGCGGCCGGCTGCCGCTGCACGCGAGCGGCCTGGGACACGTGCTCCTCGCCCACGCGTCCGCGCAGTTCGTGGAGCGGGTGCTGAGCGGTCCCCTGCCCGCGTACACCCCGCACACCCTCACCGCACCCGCTCGGCTGCGCTCCGCGCTCGCCGCGATCCATGAGACCGGGGCCGCCGTCTCGCGCGAGGCGCTCGGCCTCGGGTCGATCTCGGTGGCCGCGCCGATCACCGGGCGCCGCGGCGCCGTGGTGGCGGCGTTGTCCCTGGTCGTGCCGGTGGACGGGGCGCACACCGCGGCGCTTGTCCCGGCCGTGCGCACGGCGGCCAACGGCATCTCACGGGTGCTCGCGTCGGGCCCGGGTGAGCGCTGAGGGACACCCTGCCACACCTCCCAACACCCCCCGCGCGCACCCCCCGTGCCCCTCGGGACGGGGGCTGACCGGCGGCCGGGCAGGGCTTGCGCCGGGGCCTTGACGCGCTCAGTGCGGCGTGCAACGGTGTCGTTCACCTAGCGGACCCCCGTTCGTCAGTCGTACACACGCTCCGCACAGATCGAACGTGCGGGCGAGGCGGACGGGGTGCGTCGGCACCGGAGGCGCCGAGAGCGCCGGGTCGGGACGCGACCGGTCCCGACGGGTCCTCACATGCGCAGGGAGAGAACGATGAAGACCGTAGTGGCGGCCACCGCCACGAGCGAGGCGGGGCTGGCGTCCCGCCGCCACCGGGGGCACCGCAGGTGAGCGGCAACGGGACCCGGGCCATGAGAAAGCCGGCGGGCGCCCCGGCCGCGCGCCCGGGTGGCGGCGGGGGAACGCCGCGGCGCGCACGCACCCGGCGGCGGGGGAGCGCGGCGGGGCCGCTGACCGGGGTCGCCACCATCGTCGTGGTGCTCGTGGTCTGGGAGATCTCCTCACGGACCGGCGCCGTCGACCCGGCGTTCGCGTCGCGGCCCACCAAGGTCGCCCCCGCCGTCTGGGACTACGTGACGTCCAGCCAGTTCGCCACGGACGGCAAACACAGCGGGACAGCCTTCCTGTTCGGGCTGCTGCTGTCCGTCGCGGTCGGCGTCGTCCTCGGCATCCTCATGGGCTGGTTCCGCTGGGTGCACCGCGCCCTCGACTACTCCGTCAGCCTCGCCTACGCCGCCCCGCGCATCGCGCTCGTGCCGATCCTGGTCCTCTGGTTCGGCATCGGGACGCAGACCGAGGTCTACGTCATCTTCCTGATGTCGGTGTTCCCGGTGCTGATCAACACCATCTCGGGCATCCGCACCGTCGCCCCCGAACTCATCGAACTGGCAAGGGCGTTCAACGCCAGGCCGTGGCAACTGCTGTGGACCGTGCTGCTGCCCAGCTCGCTGCCTTCGATCCTCGCCGGGGTCCGCATCGCCATCGGCACCTCGCTCATCGGCATGGTGGTCGCGGAGTTCCTGGCCTCCACCTCGGGCGTCGGCTACATGATCAACAGCGCCGCGAGCAACTTCCAGCCGGACCAGGTGTTCGCCGGGGTGGTCATCGTGACCGTGGTCGGCCTGCTGCTGAGCGAGCTGCTGAAGTGGGTGGAGTCCCGTGCCGAGCGGTGGCGCCCGGCCAACCACTGAACCCAAGGCCCACCCTCACGAGAGCCCGGCAGAGCGGCCGGGCGAAGGACGAACCATGGACAAGCTCGTCGCGCAGAACGTCGCGATCCGCTACCACAACAAGCACAGCGCGACCGACCACCTCGCCGTCGGGAACGCCTCGTTCGCGGTGCAGGAGGGCATGTTCGCCTCCATCATCGGGCGCAGCGGCTCCGGCAAGTCCAGCCTGCTGCGCGCCATCGCGGGGCTCATCCCGTACTCGGGGGGCAGCCTCAGCCTGGCCGGGAAGCCGATCTCCCGGCCGGGCCCCGACCGTGCGGTCGTCTTCCAGTCGGCCCGGCTGCTGCCCTGGCGCACCGTCAGCCGCAACGTGTCCTACGGGCTCGAACTCCAGGGTATGAAGAAGGAGACGAGCCGGGAGCGGGCCGCCCGCGCCATCGACCTCGTGGGTCTGACCGAGGTCGCCCACTCCTACCCGGCCACGCTCTCCGGCGGTATGCAGCAGCGGGTCAACCTGGCCCGCGCCCTCGCCTTCGACCCCGATCTGCTGCTGCTCGACGAGCCGTTCTCCGCGCTCGACGCGCAGACCCGCGAGTCGATGGGCAACGAACTCCTGCGCGTGTGGGCGATGACCCGCAAGACCAGCGTCTTCATCACCCACCAGATCGACGAGGCGGTGTTCCTCTCCGACCGCGTCATCGTGCTCTCCGCCGGCCCCGCGAGCACCACCACCAGGGTCATCGACATCGACCTGCCGCGGCCGCGCACCCCCGGGACCAGGGACCTGCCGCGCTTCACCGAGTACGTGCACACCCTGCGCGCCGAGATCTCCGGCGAGTAGGTGGACGCGCCCACGCGGGCGGCGGCAGTCAAGGCCGCCGGGACCACCCGACGCAACCCGAACGAACCGACCCTCACATGACACCGTCCTTACCGCATTCAGCCAAGGGGAAGCCTGTGCACTACCTCCGGACCACTCCCGCAAGAACCGGACGCGTCGTGGGGGTGGGCACCGTGGCGGTCGCCCTCGTCTCCCTGGTCTCCGGCTGCTCGGACAGCGACTCCGACTCCCCGTCGAGCGCCTCCGCCGACGTGGAGGTGAGCAAGATAAACATGGGGGCCATCGAGGGCGCCGACTGGGCGTGGCTCTACGTGGGTGTGGACAGCGGCATCTTCAAGAAGAACGGCCTCGACGTCACCATCTCCACCCCGTCGCCCTCGACGATCCCGGCCGCGGTGATGCGCGGCAGCCTTCAGGCGTCGGCCCAGGTCGGCACCTGTGAGCGCGCCCACGGGGAGGGTGTGAAGGTGATCGACGTCGGTGTGGCCGGTATCCGCGACAGTCACACCCTGCTGGCCCGCAAGGGCATCGGCTCGGTGAAGGGCCTCGCGGGCAAGACCCTCATCGTGCCGCAGGGCAACTCCAGCCCGACCGCCCGTATCAAGGCCATTCTCAAGGAGCAGGGTGTCCTCGACGACGTGAAGCTGCTGCCGGTCGCGGCGGCCAACAGCCAGGTCGCGCTCTTCAAGTCCGGTCAGGGCGACGCCATCTGGGAGCCGATCGACGTGATCGCCAAGACCCAGAAGCTGGTGTCGGGTTCCGACATCGTCCTGGACTCCAAGGAGGCCGGGCAGGAACTGCCGAACACCGGTCTGTGCATCTCCGAGGCGTTCCTCAAGAAGAACCCGAAGACGTCGAAGGCTCTCATCAAGTCCATGGTGCAGTCGGTGCAGTTCCTGCTCAAGGGCTCGCCCGACGCGATGAGCAGCATGGAGAAGCAGCTCAAGCTCACCTCCGACGAGGCCGACCTCACCCTCGCCACCCTGCACGACGACCTCACCTCCGACCCCGTCGTCAACGACACGCTGCTCACCGCGCAGGCGGACCAGGACAGCAAGTCGTCCGGCAAGAAGGTCACCCTCGAACAGGTCCGCACCGCCTACGACATGGCCCCCGCCACCCAGGTGGCCGGCGACCTCGGCACCGGTTGACACCCCCGCCCGTGACCCGGCCCTGGCCCGGCCGGGTCACGGCGCCGAGTCCTCCCGCTCCCGCGGACCCTGCACCGCGCCCCGCCGCGCGGCCACACCCACGCCGCCCGGCGCGCCGCCGCGCGCGGTACCCACCGCGTGTGCCGCCGCGGCCACCGCCGCCAGGGCCACCGTCACGGTGCCGGACAGCGCCAGGGTGCGGCGCGGCCCGAGCGCGGCGGTGAGCGGGCCGCCGAGCGCGGTCCCCAGCGGCGCCGCGGCCAGCAGCGCGGCGCCGCGCACCGCGAGCACCGTGGTCAACTGGCCCGCGGGCGTACGGTTCTGGAACAGCGTGAACGACAGCGGGTTGAACGGCCCGTAGACCAGCCCGCCCAGCGTGAAGCAGACCAGCAGCACCGCGGCGGGCAGCGGGAACCCGAACGGCACGAGCACCGCGCCCCACCCCGCGACGATGCTGATCAGCACCGGCCACAGCGGCAGCGCCCGCAGCGTCCCCGAGGCCAGCCCGCCGAGCACGGCACCCACCCCGAACAGCGCCCAGAACACCCCGAGCAGTCCCGCGCCCGCGCCGTGACGCTCCGCCACCAGCAGCGGAAGCGCCGTCTCGACCGGCCCGTAGACGAAGTAGAACAGCCAGGTCAGGGCGAGAATCCCGAGCAACTCCCGCTGCCCGCGCAGCAGTCGCAGCCCGCCTGCGGCACGCCCAGGGCCCTCGGGCGCGCTGTCGCCGTCCACTTCCGCGTGCGGTTCGGGCAGCCGCGCCACATACACCGCGAGCACCGCGAACGACAGCGCGTCGAGTCCGATCACCCACGCGGGCTGTACGGCCGCCACCAGGAAGCCCGCGACCGCGGGGCCCGCGATCACGGCGACGGAACCGCTCGCCGACAGCAGCGCGTTGGCCGGCAGCCGCCGCCCGCCCGGCAGCATCTGCGCCACCAGCGCGTACTTGCCCGCGCCGCCCCAGGCGTGCAGCAGCGATGACCCGCCGAGCAGGCATACATACGGCACCGGGTGCAGCACACCGGTGGCGTACGCGAGCGGGATCGAGCCGAGCAGCACGGCGCGCAGGGTGCTGTCAGCGGCCAGCAGCCGGCGCGGGGGCAGCCTGCGCAGCAGCCGTGCGAACACCAGCGCCCCGAGGGCGCCGGGCAGCGCGTAGGCGGCGACCGCGGCGCCCAGCCACAGGCCCTGCTGCCCCGGCGGCGCCACCAGCAGCGCGAGCCAGGCGACCGTCACCGCGCTCATGCCGTCGCCCAGGTCGGAGGCGGCGAAGGCGGCGAGCAGCCGGGAGAAGCGACGGTCCGCGAGGAGGGGCCGGTAGGCCGGCGGCAACAGCCGGGCGGGGGAGGCGAGGCGCATTCCCACAGCCTCAGGGGTGAAGCGCGGTTGAGGTCAAGCCGTCCCCTGACCGGGTTCGTGCGGGCGCGTGCGGGTCAGCCGCCGTGCAGGGTGGACTCCGCGATCTCCCTGACCCGCTCCCTGGACATCCCCGAGCGCTGCTCGACGGCGAGGGGGTGCTCGGTCGGCTCCAGCTCGACATAGGGGCGCTGCCCGACGGGGCGGGTGTGCACCCGGGTCCTGAGGTTGAGGGTGCTGGGGGAATAGGCGGCGAGGTCGGTGGTCAGCCAGCCGAAGTACGGCTGCTCCGCCTCCCGCCCCGTGACGTTCCAGAGGTCGGCGGCGCGGCTGAAGTTCTCCCTGCTCAGCGAGGTCCACACGCCCCAGGAGAAGATCTCGTCGGTGCCGGTCACCGGTATCTCGATCATGCCCTTGAGGAAGTAGTGCTCGCCCCGGATCACGCACTGGTCGGACGAGAGCATGCTCTGGGGGTCCCGCTCGTACGCCGGGTCCCACACGTCGGGCGCCAGTGCCGTGTAGGCGAAGGGCAGTTCGTCGTGGCGCTCCCCGCAGCGCGAGCAGATGAACCCGTCGTGAGTGTCCATGACGAGACCCTACCGACCCCGCAGCCGAACGGGGACGCCCTCGGCCACCTCGGACCGGGACGGGGCGGCCGCCGGGACGAGGGGGCTTGCTCTCCGACTGTTTCCGATATATCGTCGAAGCATCGTGATCGGTCAACGATGGGATGTTGATCGATCTTGTCGAGGAGGTAAGCCATGAGTGCGTACGGACACGAACACGGACGCGGACACCGTCACGGTCAGCCCGGCTGCGGCCCCAAGTCCTGGGGCGGGCCCGAGGGTTCGGACGGCCCCGGGGTCTTCGAGGGGCGCCGCGGCGCCTTCGGGCCCTTCGGGCCCGGCTTCGGCCCGCACGGGCCCTGGGGCGGCGGACGCGGAAGGGGCGGCGGCAGGGGGAGGGCGCGGCGCGGCGATGTGCGCGCCTCGATCCTGGCCCTGCTCAAGGACCGCCCCATGCACGGCTACGAGATGATCCAGGAGATCGCGGAGCGCAGCGGCGGCGCGTGGAAGCCGAGCCCAGGCTCGGTCTACCCCACCCTCCAGTTGCTGGAGGACGAGGGGCTGATCAGCAGCGCCAACGAGGGCGGCAAGAACCTGTTCTCGCTCACCGACTCCGGCAGGGCCGCGGCGGACGAGGGCCCTGAGGCCCCCTGGGAGGAGGCCGGGCGCGGCGTCGACTGGGAGGTCTGGAACGAGGTGCGGCAGGCCGGCGTCGGGCTGCTCGAAGCGTTCGGCCAGGTCTGGAAGACCGGCAACCAGGAGCAGCGCGACAAGGCGGTCGCCGTCATCAACGAGGCCCGCAAGCGGCTCTACCGCATCCTCGCCGACGAGGACTGAGCCCAACGCCGCGAGCCGCCCGCCCCCACCGGCCCCGATGCCCCGTGCGTACGCGCGCGGGGCATCCGACGCGTCACCGGTACGCCGCCCCGGCCGCCGGGCGCGCAGACGGGGCGAAAATGCGACCCCCTCGGGGACGAGTCTTCGAAAGTCATCCCCAAGGAGGAGAAACGTCCGGGAATGCCCACCCAACGTGGCAGTCGAGAATGCTTCCCGGCGCGGATGCCCGCAAGCACCGGTGGCTGATGAGGTGAATGAGTGCCATCCCGTATGCCGCAGCAGCCCGCCGAAGGGGCCGCTCGCCCCGCCGGTCCTGAGGCGGGTCTGAGCCCCGCCCTGCTGTCGGTCGTGTCCGGGGCCAGGCGGCGCGCCGTGCGGGACGGGGACCGCCAGATCGACACCGCGCACCTGCTGCACTCCCTGCTCGAATCCGACCCCGAGGTGCCCGGCCTCGTCGCCGACGGCACCCAGGTGGTGCGGCTCCTCGGCTACCTGGTGCAGCGCAGCATCGGCTACGGACTGCGCTGGCAGACCTCCGTGGAGGACTCGGGCTCGGTGCCCGCCGTCGCCGACCCCGGCTGGTCACCGGCCGCCGCCACCGCGATGGAGCGCGCCGTCGAGGCCGCGGGCCGCCGCGGCGAACCCCTCGCCGAGGGGGTCGACCTGCTCGCCGCCCTCCTCGGGGACCCCGAGTGCCGCGCCGTCGAGGTGCTGGAGCGCGCGGGGGTCTCCGTGCCCGAGGTGGAACTGCGGGTCGCCGCACACCACGCGGCCCGGGAGCGCTGAGCGCGCCGAAGGGCTCTGCTCCGGCCCCGCCGCCGCGTTCCGTACACGGTGCATCTCCCGTTCCCCCCAATCCCGTTGCGCGCCAAGTCGCCCGGGCTTACTGTCGCCGCGTGTCACCGATCAGCGCTGTCCTTCCCCCGCCCGCCCGCTGAGGCGGGCCCCCTTCGCAGCCCGGCGTGCCGTCGCCGGGCCGGACGGTGCTGCCCGCAGACGACGTCAAGGCCCTACGGGGCCGCTTCCACGACTCGCTGCGGAGAACTCCCGTGTCCTCGACCGCGCACTCCCATGCCTCCGGCCTGCCCGTCGGGCGTGGCCTTGTCCTCCTGTCCCTCGCCGGTGTCGCCTGGGGCACCGCAGGCGCCGCCGCCTCCCTGCTCTACCGGGTCAGCGCCATGGGCCCGTTCGCCCTCTCCTTCTGGCGCTGCGCCGGCGGCCTCGTGCTGCTGCTGGCGGCCGGGCGGGTCCGCGGGCCCGCGCCCCGTACGGTGTCCCGAAGCCGCGCCGTGGGCCGCGCGGCCCTCACCGGTGTCTCGCTCGCGCTCTTCCAGACCGCCTACTTCGCCGCCGTCCACCTGACGGGCCTCGCCGTCGCCACCGCCGTCACCGTCGGCGCGGGGCCCGTGCTGATCTCGCTCGGGGCCCGCGCCACCATGGGCGAACCCCTCGGCGGAAAGGGCGTGGCCGCCGTCGCCGGAGCCCTCGTCGGCCTCGGCGTGCTGGTGCTCGGCGGCGGCACGGGCGGGGGCCCGGTGCGCCCCGCGGGCATCGCGCTCGCGCTGTCCTCCGCCGCCGGGTACGCCACGATGACCCTGCTGACGAGGCGCTGGGGGCGCGGCGGCAGCTTCGACGCGTCGGCCGCCACCACCGGCACCTTCGCCGCGGCCGCCCTCTGCCTGCTCGGACCCGCCGCGGCCGAGGGGCTGCTGCCCGCCGCGCCGCACCCGGGGCAGACCGCGGCACTGATGGCGTACCTGGTGACGGTGCCGACGGCGCTCGCCTACACGCTCTACTTCGCGGGCGCCGCCGCCGTACGGTCCGCCGCCGTCTCCGTCATCATGCTGCTCGAACCGGTCAGCGCCGCGGTGATGGCGGTGGCGCTGCTCGGGGAGGACCTGACGGTGCCGGTGGTGGTGGGCACGCTGCTGCTGCTCGCGTCCGTCACGGGGCTGGCGGCGACGGAGGCGGCGTCCGCGCGCGCCGCCGCGCTCCCGGGCTCGCCCGGGTAGCGACGCGGCGCCGGGGCCCGCCTCAGGCGAGGCCGCCGTTGCTGAACAGGATCTGGCCGTTGACCCAGCGGGCCGGGCCCGCGAGGAACGCCACCGTCTCGGCGATGTCCTCCGGCCTGCCGAGCCGTTCGAGCGGAACCGCGTGGGCGAGGTTGTCGACGGTCTGCTGGTCCTTGCCGTTCAGGAACAGCGGGGTGGCGGTGGGCCCCGGCGCCACCGCGTTCACGGTGATGTCCCTGCCGCGCAGTTCGCGCGCGAGGATCAGGGTCATGCCCTCGACCGCGGCCTTGCTCGCCACGTAGCCCGCGTAGTTCGGGAACTGGGTGCGGGTGACGCTGGTGGAGAAGTTGACGAGGGCGCCGCCCTCGCGCAGGCGGCGGGCCGCCTGCTGGGAGACGACGAAGGTGCCGCGGATGTTGGTGCGGTGCATGCGGTCGAGGTCGTCGAGGCTCATCTCGGCGACCGGGGCGAGGATCATGATGCCCGCGGTGTTGACGACCACGTCGATGCCGCCGAACACGGTCTCGACCGCGTCGAAGGCGGCGCGCATCGCGTCCTCGTCGGCGACGTCGCCGCCGACGGCTATCGCCCGGCCGCCCCGCTCGGTCACCTTCGCGACCAGGTCGTCCGCCCTCTTCTTGTTGCCCGCGTAGTGGACGGCGACCGCGAAGCCGTCACGGGTCAGCCGCTCGACGACGGCCCGGCCGATGCCCCCTGAGGCTCCGGTGACCAGGGCGACGCGCGGGGTGTCGGTGCGGGCTTCGGCAGGGGTCTCGGTCATGGGTGGTCAGGTCCCTTCTGGGCGTGGTCGTGGCGCTCCAGGCGGGCCAGCCACTCCTGGAGCATCGCCTTCTCGGTGGGGGTGAGCGTCTCCGACTGGCTGCGGCGTAGCTGGGCGCTCAGGGTGGTGGCGGTCGCGGACACGGCGGCCGCCGGGGCGGGTGCGGCGGCGGGGCCGTCGCTGTCCGCCGCGTGGGTCGTGACGGAGGCGAGGACGGCGTCCCGGACGAGCGGGGAGAAGCCGAGGTCGGCGTTGGTCTCGGGCCGGTAGAGCGCCGACAGGGCGACGCCCACATTGGCCGCCATGATCATTTGGGCGGCGACCGGCACCGGCACCGTCAGCCGCCCCGCGGCGGCCACCCGCCCGACGATCTCGGTGAGCATCCGGTGCGCCTCCGTCGCCGCCTCCGAGCGGCCCTTGACCACCGGGGAGTACATGAGCTTGTACGCGTTGGGGTTGGCGAGGGCGAAGGCGACATGGCTGTCCCAGCCGTTCCGCAGGTCGCGCACCGGGTCACCGGAGGGCACCGCCGCCCGCTTCGATGCCAGGTAGCGCTCGAAGCCGAAGTCCACGACGGCGGTCAGCAGGCCCTCCTTGTCGGTGAAGTGCCGGTAGAGCGTCGGGGGGCCGACGCCCGCCGCCTCGCACACGGCACGCGTCGAGATGTCACCGCTCCCCGACTTGGCGAGCAGCTCGGCCGCCGCCTCCAGTATCCGTGTTTTCGTTTCCATGGAAGCGATAGTACGCCAGCGGTAGCGTGATTATCGAGTGGGGTTAATCGCTGTTATTGGCCGGGTGTTCGGCGCGTACGGCAAGGGGCCCGGCCATGGTGCGGCCGGGCCCCTCCGGGTCCCTGTGGTGTCGGCGGCGCGCGCCGCGCGGGTCAGCCTCCTGGCGTGAGGTACGCGGGCAGCGGTGTCCCGTCCGCCAGGTCGTCGGACGGCACCGGCGCCCCGTAGCCGCCGCGCACCGGGAGCACGCCCGCCCAGTGCGGCAGCCCCAGGTCGGCCGCGTCGTCGTCGGGGCCCCCGGTGCGCACCTTCGCGGAGACCTCCGCCAGGTCGAGCGCGAGCACCCCGGTCGCGGCCAGCTCCTTGGCGGTCGGGGGCCTGGAGTCGGCGGCCCTGCCCCGTACGACGTGGTCGACCACCGCGTCGAGCGCCGCGCGCTTCTCCGCGGCGTCGGTCACCAGGCGCGCCCTGCCGTGGACCACCACCGAGTGGTAGTTGACCGAGTGGTGGAACGCCGACCTGGCCAGGACCACGCCGTCCACCTGGGTCACCGTCACACACGCGGCGATCCCGTCGGCCCCGCCCCGCGCGCCCGCGACCGGCCGCGAGGCCGACGAGCCGTGCAGGTACAGGCGCTCGCCGACCCGGGCGAACAGGGTCGGCAGCACCACGGGGGCGCCGTCGCGCACGAAGCCGAGATGGCACAGCCAGTTGGCGTCGAGCACCCGGTGCACCAGCGCGCGGTCGTACGACGCGCGGTCGCCCGAGCGGGTCGGGACCGTGCGCGCGGTGGGGGTGTAGGCGGTTGGGTCGGACATGGCCGTCTCCCTCCGGGCCCGTCGGGACACGCGCGGGACCGCGGCGGTTTCGGCGCGGCGCGCCGGTGTCCCGACTTGCCGATATTTTTGCGCTAGTACAAAATAGAGTTTGTGCTAGAAGAATATCCCATCACGGGGCGGCGTGCCGCGGAGATCGCGCAGAGCGTGGAGCGCGCGGTGGGCGCGGGCTCCCTCGAACCCGGCGCCCCCCTGCCGCCCATGCGCGAACTGGCGGCGCGGCTCGGCGTCAATCCGCACACCGTGGCCGCCGCGTACCGCACGCTGCGCGAGCGCGGCGTGGTGGAGTCCGCGGGCCGCCGCGGCACCCGGGTGCGCCCCCGCCCCGTCACCACCGCGCGTGAGATGCCGATGCCCGAAGTGCCGCCGGGCGTCAGGGACCTGACGAAGGGCGGGCCCGACCCGGTGCTGCTGCCACCGCTCTCCGAGGCGTTCGCGCGGGCGGCGGCCGCCTACGACGCACGCCCCGTCGAGTACGGTGACGCCCCGGTCGACCCCGGCCTCGCGGCGCACGCGCGCGCGGAACTCGACGCCGACGGGGTCCCCGCGGGACCCGTCGCGGTGACCTCGGGGGCGCTCGACGCGATGGAGCGCGTCCTCGCCGCCAGGCTCAGGCCGGGCGACGCCGTCGCCGTGGAGGACCCGGGATGGAGCAGCTTCCTCGACCTGGTGCCCGCACTCGGCCTGGTGCCCGCCCCGTTCGCCGTCGACGACGAAGGGCCGCTGCCGGAGTCCGTGGACCGCGCGCTCGCCTCGGGCGCCCGCGCCCTCGTGGTGACGTCCCGCGCCCAGAACCCCACGGGCGCCGCGGTCACCGGGCCCCGCGCGAAACGGCTGCGCGCCGTGCTCGCCCGCCACCCCGGGGTGCTGCTCGTCGAGGACGACCACGGGCACGGCATCGTGGACGAGCCGCTGTGCTCTCTCGCGCCCGCCGCCGAGCGCTGGGCGCTCGCCCGCTCCACGTCCAAGGCGTACGGACCCGACCTGCGGCTCGCCGTGCTCACGGGGGACGCGGTCACCGTCGACCTGGTCGAGGGGCGCCAGCGGCTCGGTCCCGGCTGGGTCAGCAGGCTGCACCAGCGGGCGGTACTTGAGGTGTGGCGCGCCCGCGCGGGTGCCGCCCCCACCGTGGCCGCGTCGTACGGGCACCGCAGGAACGCGCTGATCCGCGCGCTCGCGGCGCGCGGCATCCCGGCGCGCGGACGCACCGGGATGAACGTGTGGGTGACGGTTCCCGACGAGACGGCGGCGGTGGCCCGCCTCCTCCACGCGGGCTGGGCCGTCACACCCGGCGCCCGCTACCGCTCGGGCGGCGGCGGGCACGCGGTGCGGATCACCGTGTCACCGCTGACCGCCGTCGATATCGAGCCGCTCGCGGACGCCGTGGCCGCCGCGGTGAGCAGCGCGCCCGCGCGCCGCTACGACTGACGCGCGGCCCCGCGCCCGGACCGTGTCTGGGTGAGCGCGGCCCCGGCGATCACCACCAGTGCCCCCACAGGTGTCGACCAGTTCAGCGGCTCGCCCAGCAGCGTCACCCCCGCGGCGGTGGCGATGACCGGCACGAAGTACGTCACCATCTGCCCCGTCGTCGGACCCACTTCGGAGACGAGACCGTACTGCACGAGCATCGCGAACCCGGTGCCCAGCGCCCCCAGGGCCGCCACCGCGAGCAGCGGCAGCACCGGGAACTCGTCGGGCACCGAGGTGAAGAAGGGCGTGACGACGGCCAGTTCGACGGTCGCCAGCAGCAACTGGCCGCCCGCCAGGGACAGGTGGGAGTGCCCCGAGCCGCCCAGGGTGCGGCGCACATAGATCCAGCCGACCGGGTAGCTCAGCGACGCCAGCAGCGCGAGCGCGGTGCCGCGCGGGTCGACGCCGCCGAAGCCCTGCCAGACGCCGAGCACCGTCAGCACACCGAGGAAGCCGAGCCCGAGACCCGCCACCCGGCGCCTGGTGGGCCGGTCCTCGGAGAGCGCGACCACCGACAGCACCATGCCCCACAGCGGCGACGTGGCATTGCAGATGCCCGCCAGCGTGGACGGGATCGTCAGCTCGGCGAAGGCGAAGAGCGAGAACGGCAGCGCGTTCAACAGCAGCCCCGCCACCGCGAGATGACCCCAGGTGCGCGGCTCGCGCGGCAGCCCCTGGCGCTTCGCCGCCATCGCCGCCGCGAGCACCAGGGTGCCGAAGAGCAGCCGCCCGAACGTCACCTGGAGCGGTGCGTACGCGCCCGTCCCCACCTTGATCAGCAGGAAGCTGAACCCCCAGATCAGCGACAGCAGCGCGAACCTCAGCCGCCAGTCGATAGCCTGCCCCACGGCACGGGTGGCGGGCCCGGCGGCGGGTGCGGTGGCGGACGCGATGGCGGGTGCGGCGGCACTGGTGGTCGGCGAGGTCGTCATGTGCCCCAGCGTCGGCCACCCGTTCTCTTAGTACAAGCGAGACTTTTTTCCTGGTACCGCTTAGCATTGCTTACATGTTGAATGTGGAGCGCCTGCGAGTCCTGGACGCCCTGGCCCGGCACGGCTCCGTCAGCGGCGCCGCGGCCGGTCTCCATGTCACCACCTCCGCCGTCTCCCAGCAGATGGCCAAGCTGGAGCACGAGGCGGGGCAGCGGCTGCTCGCCAAGCACGGCCGCGGTATCCGGCTCACCGACGCGGGCCAGCTCCTCGCGCAGCACGCCGCCCGTATCCTCTCCCAGCTCGAACTGGCCCAGGCCGACCTGGAGGCCCAGCGCGGCCAGGCCGTCGGCGAGCTGCGTATCGCGGCCTTCCCGACCGCGGCCCGCGGCCTCCTGCCCACCGCGCTCGCCACCCTGCGCGAGCGCCACCCCGGGCTGCGGGCGCGCTCCCGGGAGGAGGAGCCGCAGCGCGCGGTCGCCGGAGTGGTCCGCGGCGACCTGGACCTCGCCGTCGTACTCGACTGGTACAACAAACCGCTGCCGCTGCCCGCCGGGCTCGCCAAGGCCGCCGTGCTCGACGACCCCACCGATGTCGCACTGCCGGAGAAGCACCCGCTGGCCGGCCTCGCCGAGATCGACCTCGAACAGCTCGCCGACGACGACTGGATCACCTGGCCCGAGGGCGAGTTCTGCGACGAGTGGCTGCTGTTCACCCTGCGCGCCAGCGGCGTCGAGCCGTGCGTCGCACACCGCGCGGGCGAGCAGCACACCCAGCTCGCACTGGTCGGCGCGGGACTTGGGGTGTGCGTGGCCCCGCGGCTCGGCCGCGACCCGGTGCCACCCGGGGTGCGTACGGTGCCGGTGCGGCAGCGCGTCAGGCGCCAGGTGTACGCGGTGTGGCGCGCCGACGGCGACCGCAGGCCGTCCGTCAGGGCCGCCGTCGAGGCGCTGCGCGGGGCCGGGGAGCACTTCGCCGCACAGCAGCGCGGGGCGGAAGCCACCGCGGACGCCGCACCCTGAACCCGCGCGCGGCGGTGGGCCGGGGCCGCCCGCCCCCACCCCGCGCCCGGGTCACACCGTCTTGATGCTGCTCCCCGACACCTGGATCTTCTCCGTGGCCAGGCCCTCGGGCGCCGGCGGGTGCTTCACACTGCCGTCCTCGATGGAGAACTTGCTGCCGTGGCAGGGGCAGTTGATGGTGCCGCCCGCCACATCGGCGACGGTGCAGCCCTGGTGGGTGCAGGTGCTGGAGAACGCCTTGAAGTCGCCCTTCTTCGGCTGTGTGACCACGACACCGTCGTCACCGAACACCTTCCCGCCGCCGACCGGGATGTCCGACGTCTTCGCCAGGACCTTGCCGCCCGACCCGCCGGAGTCCGATGCGGCGGACGAGGAGCCCGAGTCGGAGCCGCCTCCCGAGCCGCACGCCGCGAGACCGAGGGCCAGGGGGACGGCGCCCGCGGCCGCGACGACCGTGCGACGGGTGGGGGTGGGGACGTGCGGAACACTCATACGTGCTTGCCTCCGTGCTGGTAGGGGCCGTGCGGCCCTGCTTGGCGGTGTGCCGGTGGTCGCGGGCGCCTGACCCGCAGGGCCGCGGGCGGCGGTGCCGGGCCCGCGCGGCACCTGTCGGGGTGTCGTACGCACCGGCCCGGCCGCCTGTTCAACGCCCGCCCGCCGATTCGGCTCCGGGACCGCGCCCCGCGCCACCCGGATGTGTCAACGACCCGCTCGCCTCACCCCGTCGGCCTGCGACGACGCCCCACGGAGGCTACCGCGCCCCCGCCCGGTCACCGGCGGCCCGCGCCGTCCCGCCCGATCCAGCCGGTGGCGGCGACCGTGTCGCGCGCGATGTCCCCGACGTCCCGCCCGTCCGTCGCCACCCGTACCGTCCCCGCGGCCGCCCGCCGGTCAAGCAGCCGCGCGCTGCGGACGCTGCCCGCCAGCTCCCGGTCCAGCTCCGAGCCGATCTCCCGGCGGCCGAGCCGCTCACGGACCGTGGCGTCCGACGCCGTGAGCAGGACCCGCACGATCCGCGCCTCGTCCGCCATGGCGCGCTCGAACATCCCCGTGGCCTCCGGCAGCACGCTCCGGGTGTTCGTGTAGACCAGCCGCCGGTAGCCGTGTCGCGCGAAGTTCGCCCACACCGCCGTCAGGTTCTCCTCCGTGATCCGTGCCCGGTCCCGGTCGCCCTCGGGGGCCGGATGCACCTGCCCCATGAAGTCCCCGTCGACGACCGCGTGCGCGACCTCGGCCGCCCGCAGCAGCACCGACACCTCCCACCCCACCGTCGTCTTGCCGACCCCGGCCCGGCCCCCGATGAGCAGTACCTCCGTGTGATCCATGGCGGCAGCCTGCCAACCCTCCGCTCCCCGCGCGAGCGGGTTTCCAGCGGGCGGGGCACGTGCCCGGCCACGGGGTTCCCGCCCAGTGGACGGGCGGTGGAACACCGGCCCTTCTGCGGGGTGCGCCCGCGGTGTACGTTGCCCGGGATTCTCCCCTCCCCGACCTCGGAAGTGTCGCTTCGTCACGCTGCCGACACGGAAAAGCGAGAGTATGAGATGCCGATCGCGGTGACCCACACGGTCGTGATCAACCAGACGGAAGACGACCCCGGCGGCGAAGTCTTCAGCTACGACAAGCTGTTCGACTGGCTGGTGCGGAAGGCAGAGTTCCCCATCGACTACGTGCCCGCGATCACGGATTGCAGGATCGTGGAACGCTACCCCGACGGCTTCCTGCGCGAGGCCGTCTTCTACGGCGAGGACGCCGTCCTCGAACGTGTCACACCCCGCCGCGACCGCTACAGCGTGCGCTTCGAGGTGGTCGACGACCCCAAGATGACCGAGGTCCGCAACGAACTGGACCGGGACGCCGAGGGCCGCTACACCTACACCCTCGTCAACGTGCTCTCCGACCGCACCGTGACCCGTATCCGCGAGGTGGCGGGGGTACTGGAGCAGGTCGAACAGGCCGTCCTGGAGACCGCGGTGTCCACCGCGGCCACCCTCCGCAAGGCGGTACTCGGCGAGACGGTGCCCGCCTCCGCCCCCGCCTGACGCGGCCCTGGGCGACACCCACCGCGGACGCACACGGACGGGGCGGGCCGAGGACAACGGCGTCCTCGGCCCGCCCCGTCGCCGACGCAAGCCCGGCCGCCCACCGCGCGCGACACGGTGGACGGCCCCGGCTCAGAAGGCGATCCCCTCGATCTCCACCAGCAGCTCGCGCCGGCACACGTCGACGTTGAGGTACGCCACCTCGGCCTCCGGCGCGAACACCGCCTCGCACCGCTTGCGCACCAGCGGCATGTCCTCGTCCCTGCGCACGTACACCTTGATGTTCCGCAGGTCCAGGATGCTCCGCCCGGCGACACCGTAACGGGTCAGGTTCTCGGGGCCGACGAGATGGGAGATGTTCCGCAGCGCCAGCTCGCACTGCGCGTCGACGTCGTCCTCGTGCCTGCTCTCGTGCCCCAGGATGCTCGCGGTCCCCGACACGTAGATCCGGCCCCGCTCACCCAGGTCGCGGCTCTTCAGCAGGGTCGCCCGCGCGAACTTCGGCGATTTCGGCCCGTAACGCGGCGGATAGTTGAACGCCGAGATCTGCCGTGAATTCTCGATGTTCGCATGCCCGCCAGAGCGCCGCCCCAGCATGTAGAAACCGATGCCCTCACCCCGCGAACCGATACCGGTGGCGGCGGGCGACTGCTCGCCCGTGAGCGCGCACTCCCGGAAAGCCTCCGCCCTGCCCCGGCAGAAGTCCCGGTATATCTCAAGGCCCTCCGCGTTCTCCTCGTTGATCCTGCCTATGAAGTTCCACATACGGAACACGCTGGTGCAGCCGAGTTCCGCGAGGATGTCGAACGCGGCCAGATAGGCCGTCCGCGTGCTGCGCGTGTAATTCCCGGTGGGCTCGATCCGGCCGGCGCAGAACACGTGATCGCCGTCGTACGCGTAGGCGACCCCGCCCCGCTGCCCGACCTCCACCGGGGCGTCGGTCAGCCACACCTCCGCGAACGACTCCCGCGTCGAGCGCGCCATGTGCAGGCTCAACTCGGGGAATCCGGAACGCAGTCGGGGAGCCGCGTCGGCCACGGTGTAGTTGACGGCCCCGAGGACGTTCGCCCCGAGTCCCGCCGCCGTGTCGTGATACGGGTCACCGGCACCCAGGGGCGCGGCGATATCCCAGAAATAGGGGGTGAGTTGGCGCGTCGCAGAAGAAAGACCAGCCATTTCGGTTCCTCTTGTGGTATCGACGGAGGCCGACGCACGCGACCCGGGAAAAGGGCCGCCCTCGCGGGCCAATCACAAGCTACCGCCCCACCGCCACCCACCATTCGAGCCGCACCATCCCACCGCCGAAACCTAGGGGGACTAGGGGGGTCGCCCGGCCGATAGGGGGGCCGTTCCTCCCCGTTTCCACGCCCGTGGCACCAGAATCGAAGTGCTGCCGCGAGCAGTGCCCCCCCATTGTTCCGAGAGGCGTGATGGCGACGTGCGAACCGAACTGATCCGACCGCTTCCCGAACTCATCAAGGAACACGCCGAACGACAGGGCGACAAAATCGCCTTCGGCGACGGGCGGCGCTCCGTCGACTACCGCGGCCTCGAACGCCGCACCCGGCGCCTCGCGGGCCACCTCGGCGCCCGCTGGCTGCAACCGGGCGACCGCGCGGCCATGTACCTCGGCAACTGCGTGGAGGCCGTGGAGAGTTACCTCGCGCTCACCCGCGCGAGCGCCATCGGGGTCCCCCTCAACCCGCTCTCCTCCGACACCGAACTCGCCCACTTCCTCGACGACAGCGGCGCCCGCGTCATCATCACCGACCACGCCCACCTGGAACAGGTGCGCCGCCTGCTGCCCGCCCGCGACCACCTCGCCGTCCTCGTCACCGGCGACACCCCCGTCCCCGCGGGCACCCACTCCTACGAGGCGCTCGCCGAGTCGGAGCCCGCCGCCGACGCCCGCGACGACCTGCGCCTCGACGACGCCGCCTGGATGCTCTACACCTCCGGCACCACGGGCAACCCCAAGGGCGTGCTGTCCACCCAGCGCAGTTGCCTGTGGTCGGTCGCCGCCTGCTACGCCGCGATCCTCGGCCTGTCGGAGTCCGACCGCATGCTGTGGCCGGCCCCCCTCTCGCACAGCCTCGCGCACATCCTCTGCGTCATCGGGGTGACCGCCGTCGGCGCCACCGCACGCGTCATGCCCGGATTCGACCCCGACGAGGTGCTCACCATCCTCCGCGAGGAGCCCCACACCTTCCTCGTCGGCGTCCCCACCATGTACCACAGCCTGCTGCGCTCGGCCCGCGACGGCGAGGGCGCCGTGTCAGGGCTGCGCGTCTGCCTCACCGCCGGGGCGTCCAGCGGCTCCGCCCTGCGCACCGACTTCGAGAGCGCTTTCGGCGTCCCGCTCCTCGACGGCTACGGCTCCACCGAGACCTGCGGACTCATCGCCGTCAACTGGCCCGACGGCACCCGCGTCGACGGCTCCTGCGGCCTGCCCGTGCCCGGCCTCGGCGTCCGCGTCGTCGACCCCGACACCGGCACCGACGCGCCTACCGGGGGCGAGGGCGAGGTGTGGGTCAGCGGCCCCAGCGTCATGGTGGGCTACCACAACAAGCCCGACGCCACCGCCGCCGCGCTCACCGGCGGCTGGTACCGCACCGGCGACCTGGCACGCCGCGACCCCGCCGGCTACCTCACCATCACGGGACGCATCAAGGAACTCATCATCCGCAGCGGCGAGAACATCCACCCCGGCGAGATCGAACAGGTCATAGCGGCCCTCCCAGGCGTCGCGGACGCCGCCGCCACCGGCAGGCCCCACGAGATCCTGGGCGAGGTCCCCGTAGCCTTCGTCGTCCGCGGCGACCGCGACCTCGACCCGGCGCACATCCTCGCGGCCTGCCGCAGGGAACTCGCCCCGTTCAAGGTCCCCGAGGAGATATACGAGACCGACTCCATCCCCCGCACCGGCTCGGGCAAGGCCATCAGGCACGCACTCCTCGAACGCCCCGCACGCCTCCTCGCGACCGGCGCAGGACACCACGAGAACCTCTTCCGCGTCACCTGGACCCCACTGCCCGCCACCACCGCCCCCGCCACCACACCACCCACCACCGTGGCCGTACTCGGCGACCCCACCGCATACGAGCCCACCACGGAACACACCGCCACCCACCCCGACGCCGACGCGCTGCGCACCGCCCTCGACACCGGACAGCCCGCCCCCGCCCTGGTCCTCCTCTGCTGCCCACCCACCACCGGCCTTCCCGACGACGAGGCGGCGCCCCGGCTCGCCCACGACCTCACAGACCAGCTCGCCACCCTCCTCGCCACCCCCGCACTCGCCGCCTCCCACATCGCCGTCCTCACCCGCGGCGCCGTACCCCCGGCCGCGACCGACGACATCGCCGACCTCGCCCACGCCGCCGCCCGGGGCCCCGTACGCGTCCAGCAGGCCGCACACCCCGGACGTGTCACCCTCGTCGACACCGACGGCGACCCGGCCTCCACCGAGGCCCTGACCACCGCGCTCGCCGCCGCCACCGGCGAAGCCGAACTCGCCCTGCGCACCGGCATCGCCCTCGTCCCCCGGCTGACCGCGGTGTCCTCCACCGTCCGCCGCGACGGCGCCACCCTGAACGCCCCGCGGCGCGCGGTGCTCATCACCGGTGCCGACCGCCCCGAGACCGCCGACATCGCCCGCCACATCGCCGCCGCGCACCGCGTCCGCACCCTCCTGCTCGTCAGCCCCCGCGGCCAGGCCGACCAGGAGGCGGCACGCCTCGGCGCCGAACTCACCGCCCTGGGCGCCCGCGTCCTCTTCGCCGCCTGCGACCCCGCCGACCGGGACGCCCTCACCACCCTGCTCCATGGCCTCAGGCACCCGGTCACCGCCGTCGTCCACACCGTCGACCCGCGCCCCGACACATCCGCGCACACCGACGACCCGGAGCACACCACCCACCGCGCCATCGCCGCCGCCACCCACCTCCACGAACTCACCGGACGGCTCACCGCCTTCGTCCTGCTGTCCACCACCTCGCCCTCGACACCGGCACCGGGTCACGACACCGCGGCCACCGCCTACGCCCACGCACTCGCCCAGCGCCGCAGGGCCCGCGGCCTGCCCGCCGTCTCCCTCGTCTGGGGGCGCCTGACCACCGCGCAGCGGCTCGCCGCCTTCGACGCGGCACTCGGCGCCGACGACGCCCACCTGCTCGCCCTCCACCCCGACGACGCCGCCCACCACACCGCCACCGACCCCACCACCCCGGGCACCGCCGCCTCCCCCGCACCGCTCACCGCGGACTTCGGAGAACGCCTCTCCCTGATAGCACCCGCAGCACGCCCCGGCTTCCTGCTCGACGTCGTCGCGGCCGAGACCGCCGCCGTCTACGGCCATGACTCCGCGGCGGCCGTGGACACCGCACGCTCCTTCCGCGACCTGGGACTCAGCTCGGCCAACGCCCTGCAACTGCGCAACCGCCTGGTGGCCGCCACGGGACTCGCCCTCCCCGTCACCCTGGTCTTCGACCACCCCACCCCGGCCGCCGTCGCGACCCATCTCGCCGCACTGATCGAGGGACACACCGCCACCACCGACGACACCCCCGTCGCCATGGCCCCCGACGAGCCGATCGCGATCGTCGGCATGGCCTGCCGTCTGCCCGGCGGTGTGACCTCCCCGGAGGACCTGTGGGACCTGGTGGCAGCGGGCGGCGACGCCACCACCGACTTCCCCGACGACCGCGGCTGGGACCTCGACGGCCTCTACGACCCCGACCCCGACCACCCCGGCACCTCCGCTGTGCGCCGCGGCGGATTCCTGCCCGACGCCGCCGAGTTCGATGCCGGATTCTTCGGTATCTCGCCGCGTGAGGCGCTGGCGATGGACCCCCAGCAGCGGCTGCTGCTCGAAGTGTCCTGGGAGGCGCTTGAGCGGGCGGGGATCGATCCGGCGTCGCTGCGCGGCAGCCGCACGGGCGTCTTCACCGGGGTGATGTACCACGACTACGCGGCCCGGCTGCGCTCGGTCCCCGACGACCTCGAAGGGTACGTGGGCCAGGGCTCGGCGGGCAGCGTGGCATCGGGCCGGGTCGCCTACGCGCTCGGCCTCGAAGGCCCCGCCGTCTCGGTCGACACGGCCTGTTCGTCGTCCCTCGTCGCCCTCCACTGGGCGGTGCAGGCGCTGCGGTCGGGCGAGTGCACGCTCGCCCTCGCCGGGGGCGTCGCGGTCCTCTCGACCCCCGGCGTCTTCGTGGAGTTCTCACGCCAGCGCGGCCTCGCGCCCGACGGCCGCTGCAAGTCCTTCTCCTCCTCGGCCGACGGCACCGCCTGGGCGGAGGGCGTGGGCGTGCTGCTGGTGGAGCGCTTGTCGGACGCCCGCCGCAACGGGCACCGGGTGCTCGCGGTGGTGCGCGGCAGCGCCGTCAACCAGGACGGTGCGTCCAATGGCCTGACGGCGCCGAGCGGCCCTTCGCAGCAGCGGGTGATCCGGCAGGCGTTGGCGAACGGCCGGGTATCGGCGTCCGAGGTCGACGTCGTGGAGGCACACGGCACGGGAACGCGCCTGGGCGACCCGATCGAGGCGCAAGCACTGCTGGCGACGTACGGCCAGGAGCACCCGGCCGAACGGCCGCTGCTGCTCGGCTCGTTGAAGTCCAACATCGGCCACACCCAGGCCGCCGCCGGGGCGGCCGGTGTGATCAAGATGGTGATGGCGATGCGGGCGGGCATGGTGCCCGCGACCCTGCACGTGGACGAGCCGACGGAGCACGTGGACTGGTCGGCGGGCGCCGTCGGACTGGTCACCGAGGCGTGTGGGTGGCCGGAGGTGGGGGAGCGTCCGCGCCGTGCGGCGGTGTCGTCGTTCGGGGTGAGCGGGACCAATGCGCATGTGGTCCTGGAACAGGCTCCGTTGGCGGCCGAGCCGGTCGTGGCGGCCTCGAGTGGTGACGGTCCGGTGCCGGTGGTGTTGTCGGCGCGTGGCCGTGAGGGGCTTGCCGGGCAGGCGGGGCGTTGGCTTGCGGCGCTGGAGGGTGGTGCGGTCCCGGTCGGCGCGGTCGGCTCTGCGGCGTTGGCGCGGTCGGTGTTCGAACACCGGGCCGTGGTGGTGGCCGCAGACGACGGCGAGCTGACGGCGGGGCTCGCAGAACTGGCCGGGGAGGGCACGCCCGTGGGTGGCGTGGCCGCCGTGTCGGGGACAGTCCTGGGCGCGGCGGGTCGGCGGGTGTTTGTGTTCCCCGGGCAGGGGGCGCAGTGGGTGGGGATGGCGGTGGAGCTGCTTGAGTCGTCGGCGGTCTTTGCGGAGGTGATGCGTGAGTGTGATCGGTTGGTTGGGGAGTTGGCTGGTTGGTCGGTGTTGGAGGCTCTTGGGGATGGGGGTTTGTTGGGTCGGGTGGATGTGGTGCAGCCGGTGTTGTTTGCGGTGATG
>NZ_JBITGT010000027.1:0-70835 GCF_044457285.1 Streptomyces sp. NPDC050560 | reverse complement strand
TTCCTTGCGGGGGCCGTTTTTTCACATCCGCTCGTGGGTGGGCGTGGGGGGGGGTTGTGGGGGTTTTGGGTTTGTGGGGGGGGGGGGGGGGGGGGGGGCCCAGGGGGGGGGGGGGGGGGGGGGGGGGGGGGGGGGGGGGGGGGGGGGCCCCCTCCCCCCCTCCCCCCACCTCCCAATCCCCCACCCCCACCTCCACCCCCAACCTCACCCCCCGCCCTACACCCCCCGTTCCGCCGCCAAGCGGCCGCTGTTGATGGCTGTCAGCAAGTGGGTGTGGTCGGATTCGGTGCGGTCGGCGTAGGCCGTGGCGAAGTCGGCCATGGCCTGGTCCAGGGCGTCGTTCTTGCCGCAGTAGCCCGCTATGAGGCGCGGGTCGGCGCTGTGTGCGTGGGCGCGGGCCAGCAGGGCGCCGGTCATGCGTCCGTAGTCGTCGAGTTGGTCGGTCGCCAGGGCGGCCGGGTCGACGCTGCCCTTGCGGTTGCGGAACTGGCGTACTTGGTACGGGCGGCCGTCGACCCTGGTCCAGCCGAGCAGGATGTCGCTGACGACCTGCATGCGTTTCTGGCCGAGGACGACGCGGCGTCCCTCGTGGCCGCCGTCTTCCGGTTTGAAGCCCACGGCGGCGAGGTGGGGCAGCAGTGCGGAGGGGCGGGCCTCTTTGACCTGGAGGATCAGGGGCTCGCCCCGGTGGTCGAGGAGGAGCACGACGTAGGAGCGGGTGCCGACACTGCCGGTGCCGACTATGCGGAAGGCGACGTCGTGGACGGAGTGTCTGGCGAGCAGGGGGAGGAGGTCTTCGGAGAGGGTGCTTCTCCAGTCGGCGAGTGAGGCGGTGACGGCGGCGGCTTCCGTGTCGTGGACGCGGCGCAGTACGGGTGGGGCGTCGATGAAGTGGCGGCCGCCTTCGGTGGCGGATTCCGTGGACTTGGCGGCGAAGCGGCCGCTGGTGTTCTTGCGGGCTTTCTGGGAGACGCGGTCGAGGGTGCCGAGGAGGTCGTGGGCGTCGGTGTGGGAGACGAGTTCTTCGTCGGCGATGGCGTTCCAGGCGTCGAGGGCGGGGAGTCTGGCGAGCAGGCGCATGGTGCGGCGGTAGGCGCCGGCGGCGTCATAGGCGGCCTTGCGGCAGGTGTCCTCGTCGGCGCCCGCTTCCCGGCCTGCGAGGACGAGGGAGGTGGCGAGGCGTTTCACGTCCCACTCCCAGGGGCCGTGGGCCGTCTCGTCGAAGTCGTTGAGGTCGATGACGAGGCCGCCGCGCGCGTCGGCGTAGAGGCCGAAGTTGCCGGCGTGGGCGTCGCCGCATATCTGGGTGCCGATGCCGGTGGCGGCGGTGCGGGCGAGGTCGTGGGCCATGAGGCCGGCGGAGCCGCGCAGGAAGGCGAAGGGGGAGGCGGCCATGCGGCCGACCCTGATGGGGACGAGGTCGGGGATGCGGCCCCTGTTGGACTCCTCGACGGCTTCGACGGCGCCGGGGCGCAGGGTGTCGTCGGGGAGGGCGGCGAGGGCGGAGCGGGGGACGCGGTCGCGCAGGGCGCGGCCGTCCTTCTTGGGGGAGCCGGCGCGCTTTCGGGGCGCGAAGCCGGGGATGTGGGGGAGTCTGCTGGGCGCGGTGGCGTCGTGGCGCCCGGGTGCCGTGCCGCTTGCTTCTGGTGATTCCGTCATGCGGAACCGTCCCCCGTTTCTGGTGTCCGTGTGCCCGTGCGCGGTGTGGGCCGCGTGGGGTGGTCGGTTGATCGACCGGGGATGACCGTACTCCGGGGGGTGGGGGTGTGGCGGGGGCTGTGGACAGGGGGGCGACTGTGGAAAAAGTCGTCACTCGATGGAGGGAGGAGTTTCGGGAGGGGAGGGCCCTACTTCCGGAACTCCTCGGGGCAGCCGCCGCCGTCCGGGAGGTACTTCTCCGCCCACTGGCCCAGCTCCAGCAGGGCGGGTTCGAGGGCGCCGCCCGCGGTGGTGAGGCGGTAGGCGACGCGGAGCGGGGGGCCCTCGTCGACCTCGCGAACGACGAGTCCCGCCGAGCAGAGTTCGCTGAGGCGGTCGGAGAGCATGCGTTCGCTGATGCCGGGGATGGCGCGGCGCAGGTCGGCGAAGTGCACGGGCTGGTTGACGAGGACCGCGATGATCAGGCCCGACCAGCGCTTTCCGAGCAGCCCGAAGACCCGCGCCATGCCGTCGTCGACCCTGCTGCACGCCTCTGCGTTGTGGTCCCCGTCGATCGCCATGCCCTCAGGGTACTGCGCGACGACCTGTGAGTGAAAAAAAGTAAGTGCCTGTGGTATTACTAGTTACGTACTCAACTAACGGCACAGGTGACCCTCCGCGGGGAGCCGTGCGCACCTCTGGGAGAACGTCATGGCGACCCTGCTGCACCTGGACACATCGGTCTTTCCCGGCACCGCATCCGCCTCCCGCGTCGTCACCGACGCGTTCCGGCAGGCGTGGGAGAAGGAGCACCCGGACGGCACGGTGATCTACCGGGACCTCTCCGTCGACCCGGTACCGCACCTCGACCCGGTCACGGTCGCCGCCGGCTTCACCGACCCGGCAGGCCACACGCCCGAGCAGGCCGCGGCCGTCGCGCGCCGTACCGAGCTGATTGAGGAGTTGGAGAGCGCGGACGCGGTGCTGATCGGCGCCCCGATGTACAACTTCACGATCCCGTCGACCCTCAAGGCATGGCTCGACCAGGTCATCCTGGTCGGCCGCACCGCGGGCGAGAACCCGTCCGTGAAGGGCACCCCGTTCACCGTGGTCGCGAGCCGCGGCGGCGGCTACGGGCCCGGCACCCCCCGCGCGGACTTCGAGTACGCGCAGAGCTACCTGGAGAAGGTGCTCACCGAGATGTTCCGGGCCGATTTGGACTTCATCGTCTCCGAGCTGACGCTCGCGAAGTCGGTGCCCGCGATGGCGGAGCTGATCCCGCTCGCCGAGAAGTCGGCCGCCCAGGCCCTGGACGACGCCACCGCCAAGGGCGCGGCCCTCGCCCAGCGGTTGAGCGGCACGGCGGCCTGACCGAAGGGCCGGCCCGGCCCCCATGGGGGCGCGCGAGGGGCGCGCCCCCGTTCGCTACATGTTGATCATGTGGCCCGCGAGGCCGTGGACGGCCTCCTTGACGGCCTCGCCGAGCGTGGGGTGCGCGTGGACGTTGCGCGCGACCTCGTGGACCGTCAGGTCCCACTGCTGGGCGAGCGTCAGCTCCGGCAGCAGTTCCGTGACCTCGGGGCCGATGAGGTGGGCGCCGAGGAGTTCGCCGTACTTGCCGTCGCTGAGGATCTTGACGAAGCCGACGGGGTGCCCGAGGCCGTGCGCCTTGCCGTTGGCGGTGAAGGGGAACTTCGCCACCTTGACGTCGTAGCCCTGCTCGCGGGCCTGTGCCTCGGTCCAGCCGAAGCTGGCGATCTGCGGCTGGCAGTACGTGGCCCTGGGGATCATGGTGTAGTCGAGTTCCATGGTCTCCGCGTCGCCGATGGTCTCGGCGGCGACGACGCCCATCGACTCCGCGGCGTGGGCCAGCATCAGCTTCGCCGTGACGTCGCCGATGGCGAAGATGTGCGGCACGCTGGTGCGGCAGCGCCCGTCGACGTCGATCGCGCCGCGCCGGGTGAGGCGGACGCCGGTGTTCTCCAGACCGTAGCCCTCGACGTTCGGGGCGAAGCCGATGGCCTGGAGGACCTTGTCCGCCTCCAGGGTGCGGCGCTCGCCGCCCTTGTTCACGGTGATCCTGACCCGCTCGCCGCTGTCGTCGATGCCCTCGACGGCGGTGCCGGTGAGGACCTCGATCCCCAATTTGCGGTAGTGCTTGGCGAGTTCCTTGGAGATCTCCTGGTCCTCCAGCGGCACCAGGCGGTCGAGGAACTCGACGATCGTCACGTCGACGCCGTAGCTGCGCAGGACGTACGCGAACTCGACGCCGATGGCGCCCGCGCCCGCGATGACGATGCTGCCGGGCAGCGTCTCGCTGAGGATCTGGCTCTCGTACGTGACCACGCGCTCCGACAGGGCGGTGCCGGGCAGCAGCTTCGGGGTCGCGCCCGCCGCGATGACGCAGTGCCCGAAGGTCACGGTCTCGGTGCCGCCGTCGGTGCGGCTGACGGTGAGGGTGTGGTCGTCGGTGAAGGTGCCGCGCCCGTCGAACTGGGTGATGGCGTTCTTCTTCATCAGGTAGTGCACGCCCCGCACCCGGCCCTCGGCGACCTGGCGGCTGCGCCGGTAGGCGGGGCCGTAGTCGGCGGTGACCTGGTCGCCGACGCCGATCCCGTAGGACTGCGCGTCGTTGGCCACGAACTGCACCATCTCGGCGTTGCGTAGCAGGGCTTTGGAGGGGATGCAGCCGACGTTGAGGCATACGCCGCCCCAGTAGCGCTCCTCGACCACCGCGGTGGTCAGGCCGAGTTGCGTGCTGCGTACCGCGGCCGTATAGCCGCCGGGTCCCGCCCCCAGGACAAGGACGTCAAAATGTTGGCTCACACGGGAACCCTGGTCCAATCCGGGCGACCGTTCAACCAGGCCGGTCGGCCACCACCTGTGACCTTGCCCTCACCCCCACCACACCCCGGCGCGCCGCCGTGCAACACCACCCGCCCCCGCCCACACCGGTACGCCCGCCCCACCACCCCTCGCTCCCCCTTGAGACGTTCCTCACACCCACGCCCCCACCCGCCTCCCTCGCACCCCCGTCGGCCTGGGGCAGGACCGGTGTCCGGTCCGGGCCTGGGTCCGGAGCTGGGTCCGGGGACAGCAAAAACGGCCGTCATCGTGATCATGATGACGACCGTTCATTCACTGCTACGAAGCGACCTAGAGCGGTGCTCCATGGTGCGCGAGGGGGGAGTTGAACCCCCACGCCCTTTCGGGCACTGGAACCTGAATCCAGCGCGTCTGCCTATTCCGCCACCCGCGCATGGGTGTTGTCTCCGGTCTCTCACCTGTGGGCGGGAGCCCCTTTCGACATGCAGAAGGTTAGCACGGGGCCAAGGGCGGATTCACATCCGTTTTCCGGGGTGCGCGGGGCCTGGCGGGGGTCGGTGCCGAGGTCACGCGCGTGTGTGAGGCGCGCGTGCGGCGCGGGTAAGGGGGGCAGCCGCGCTTCGGCTCCTCTGCCGGACATACAAGCCCCCTGCCGGACATATCTGATACCTGTGGCAGCCGAACCTCGGACCGCGCTTCCGGAGGTCCCGCCCCCGGCCCCTTGCCCGAGCCCGGCAACAACCCCACGCCGTCCGCCACCCCGCCCCCACCGACACCCCCCGCCCCCTGAAACCCTCCGTAACCTCTGAAGCCCCTCAAACCCGGCCCGTGGCCGAAACCCGGGGGCGGTGGGCCGCATCGGACGTACTGGGGGCGGGAAACGCCCTCGGCACGTCACATCACAGGAGTCACCGGAGCAGCACAGGACCCGAGGGTCCCGTGAGTCCCCCGCGGCCCGGCGGAGGACTCGCCGCACCGTGGTCGCCTCCCGTCACGCGCCGGAGGCGAAAGTTCCCGTCCGGGGGCGGATTCAGGTACGTGTCCGGTGGCCGTCTGGTATCAACCTCGCACCAGCATCCGCCCGGGGCCCGCAAGTGGTCCGGAGCGCACAGCCGGGTGCGGGACACTGGTTTCGGGTCGCCCTTACGATCCTTCCGGAAGGCGAACGCGAGGCCGCTCCCACCGGGCACGCGGGCCGCCCCCGGGAGGGGGCGCCCGGCGATCCGGAGGAGTGTTCCGCGGGAGCGGAGAGAGTGGTTCCGGGCGGGAGCCGGGGGCAGTGTCCTGTGAGGGTCGACACTCCTTCGGCCGGGCGGACAGGGGGAACCAGGGGTTTTCCCCGGGCGTGGATACGATCAATGGGCAAGGCGGGCGGAGCGAAGGACACGGCGGCCGACGGCGGCGTACGACAGTGAACGACGGCGACAACTGCAAGAGATGCCAACAGGGAGGTGCCCCATGGGAGTCATGAAGCGTTTCGAGCAGCGCCTCGAAGGTCTGGTCAACGGCACCTTCGCCAAGGTCTTCAAGTCCGAAGTGCAGCCCGTGGAGATCGCCGGCGCGCTCCAGCGCGAGTGCGACAACAACGCGACGATCTGGAACCGCGACCGTACCGTCGTCCCCAACGACTTCATCGTGGAGCTGAGCGCGCCCGACTACGAGCGCCTGAGCCCCTACGCGGGCCAGCTCGGCGACGAGCTGTCCGGGATGGTCCGCGACTACGCCAAGCAGCAGCGCTACAGCTTCATGGGGCCGATCAAGGTCCATCTGGAGAAGGCCGACGACCTCGACACGGGCCTGTACCGGGTGCGCAGCCGCACGCTCGCCTCCAGCAGCTCGCAGAGCCCCGAGCGGCCCCCGGCGGGCCCCCCGCCGGGCGGCGGCTACCAGGGCGGCCCCCCCGGTGGCGCTCCCGGCGGCTACGGCTACCCGGCGCAGCCCGCCGGCGCCCCCCCGATGCCGTCGGCACCGCCCCCCGGCGGCCGGCCTCCCGGCGCAGCACCTGGCGGGCCCGGCGCTCCCGCGCCGATGCCGGGCGCGGGCGCCCAGGTCCGGCGGTGGATCGAGATCAACGGAAACCGCCACCAGATCTCCCGCGCGACGCTGGTGCTGGGCCGCAGCACCGAGGCCGACGTGCGGATCGACGACCCCGGCGTCTCCCGCAGGCACTGCGAGATCCGGACCGGAACGCCCTCGACGATCCAGGATCTCGGTTCCACCAACGGCATCGTGGTGGACGGACAGCACACCACCCGCGCTACGCTCCGCGACGGCTCGCGGATCGTCGTGGGCAGTACCACCATCATTTACCGGCAAGCCGAAGGGTGAAGCGGGGGCAATGTCAGAGCTGACCCTGACGGTCATGCGGCTGGGTTTCCTGGCCGTTCTGTGGCTGTTCGTGATCGTGGCCGTCCAGGTCATCCGCAGCGACCTGTTCGGCACGCGCGTCACCCAGCGGGGCTCGCGGCGCGAGTCCGGCAGGGCCGCGGGCGCGGCGCGGGCACGGCAGGACGCGCCGCCGCAGCAGCGTCAGGCGGGCGGCGGCGCCGGGCGGCAGCGGCGCGGGGCGCCGACGAAGCTCGTGGTCTCCGAGGGGAGCCTGAGCGGCACGACCGTCGCGCTCCAAGGGCAGACGATCACCCTGGGCCGGGCGCACGACTCGACGATCGTGCTGGACGACGACTACGCGTCCAGCAGGCATGCCAGGATCTACCCGGACCATGACGGCCAGTGGATCGTCGAGGACCTGGGCTCCACCAACGGCACGTATCTCGACAGGACCCGGCTCACGACACCGACGCCGGTCCCCCTGGGCGCCCCGATCCGCATCGGCAAGACCGTCATCGAGCTGCGGAAGTAGTTGCTACGTCATGAATAGGCGCGAGCGGAGTGAGCGAGCCGACGCGGTCCGTACGCAGGACGCCAGCACGCTCCCGACCGGAGGGTGGGCAGTGTGGCTCGACACGACCAGCTTTACCCGGAGCCGACTGGCGAGGTGCGCATGAGTCTGTCACTGCGCTTCGCCGCCGGGTCGCACAAGGGCATGATCCGGGAGGGCAACGAGGACTCCGGCTATGCCGGCCCCCGGCTGCTCGCCATCGCCGACGGGATGGGCGGGCAGGCCGCGGGGGAGGTGGCGTCGTCCGAGGTGATCTCGACGCTCGTCACCCTCGACGACGACGTGCCGGGTTCCGACCTCCTCACCTCGCTCGGCTCCGCCGTGGCGCGCGCCAACGAGCAGTTGCGGGTCATGGTCGAGGAGGACCCGCAGCTCGAAGGCATGGGCACCACGCTGACGGCGCTGCTGTGGACGGGCCAGCGGCTCGGTCTCGTACACGTCGGCGACTCGCGCGCGTATCTGCTGCGTGACGGGGCGCTGAGCCAGATCACCCAGGACCACACCTGGGTGCAGCGGCTCGTGGACGAGGGCCGGATCACCGAGGAGGAGGCGACCACGCACCCGCAGCGCTCGCTGCTGATGCGGGCGCTGGGCAGCGGTGACCATGTCGAGCCCGACCTGTCGATCCGCGAGGTGCGCGCGGGGGACCGTTATCTGATCTGCTCGGACGGCCTGTCGGGTGTGGTGTCGCACCAGACGATGGAGGAGGCCCTGGCCAGCTACCAGGGTCCCCAGGAGACGGTGGCGGAGCTGATCCAGCTCGCGCTGCGCGGCGGCGGCCCCGACAACATCACGGTGATCGTCGCCGACGTCCTCGACATCGACAGCGGCGACACCCTCGCCGAGCAGCTCTCCGACACCCCGATCGTGGTCGGCGCCGTCGCGGAGAACCAGCACCAGTTGCACGACGGCGGCGCGATGGAGACCCCGGCGGGGCGGGCGGCGGGCCTCGGCAGGCCGGTGCCCCGGCAGGGCGGCGGCGGTGAGTTCGGCCCCCCGGGAAGCGGCCCGCAGACGGCGTACACGGACGCGGGCGGCTTCGGGGGCTCGGGTGACTACGACGACGAGGCGCTGGACAAGCCGCGCAGGCGCAGGCCGTGGCGGCGCAGGTCGCTGTACATCGCGCTGGCGCTCGTGGTGATCGGCGCCGGGCTGTACGGCGGCTACCGGTGGACGCAGACGCAGTACTACGTGGGCACGAAGGACGACCACGTGGCGCTGTACCGGGGCATCGACCAGAACCTGGCGTGGGTGACGCTGTCGAAGGTGCAGCAGGACCACCCCGAGATCGAACTGAAGTACCTGCCGCCGTACCAGAAGGACGAGGTCGAGAAGACCATCGGCGCGGACAGCCTCGGCCAGGCCAAGGACAAGATCGGCGAGTTGTCCGTGCAGGCGTCGGCGTGCCGTAAGGACGCGGAGCGGCGCGCGGCGGAGGACAACGCCAAGCCGGACAAGGGCTCGGGCGGCGACAAGGGTTCGGACGGCGGCGACGGCTCCGCGAAGAAGCCGCTGTCCGACCACGCCGCGGGCGGTTCCCCCGCCACCGGGACCGAGCCGGTCGCCGACGACAAGCCGGGCACGGACCCGCAGACAAGCAAGGCACCCAGTCCGCAGCCGGGCCCCAGCCTCTCCGACCAGGAGCAGAAAGTGGTCTCCCGGTGTGCCGTGAGCAAGCCGTGAGGGGCCCCGACACACCATGAGCAGCACGAACTCTCAGCAGGCGTACACGTCGACGATCGGGTCGATCGGTGCGCCGAGCCGCCGTAACACCGAGCTTGCGCTGCTGGTGTTCGCCGTGGTCATCCCGGTGTTCGCCTACGCCAACGTGGGCCTCGCGATCAATGACGAGGTGCCGTCGGGGCTGCTCAGCTACGGCCTCGGGCTCGGTCTGCTGGCGGGTGTCGGACATCTGGCGGTGCGCAGGTTCGCGGCGTACGCGGACCCGCTGCTGCTGCCGCTCGCGACGCTGCTGAACGGCATAGGTCTCGTCGTGATCTGGCGGCTCGACCAGTCGGAGCGGCTGGCCCGCAACAGCAACTTCGCGGTGGCGGCGCCCCGGCAACTGCTGTACTCGGCGCTGGGGCTCGCGCTGTTCGTGGCGGTGCTGCTCTTCCTGAAGGACCACCGGGTCCTCCAGCGCTACACGTACATCTCCATGGTGGCGGCGCTGGTGCTGCTGCTGCTGCCGCTGGTGCCCGGGCTCGGCATGAACGTGTTCGGCGCCCGCATCTGGATCTCCGTCGCCGGCTTCACCATCCAGCCGGGGGAGTTCGCGAAGATCGCGATCGCGGTGTTCTTCGCCGGATACCTCATGGTCAAACGGGACGCGCTGGCGCTGGCGAGCCGCCGCTTCATGGGGCTCTACCTGCCGCGCGGGCGCGACCTCGGGCCGATCGTGGTGATCTGGGCGATCTCGATCCTGATCCTGGTCTTCGAGACCGACCTGGGCACCTCGCTGCTGTTCTTCGGCATGTTCGTGATCATGCTGTACGTGGCAACGGAGCGGACGAGCTGGATCGTCTTCGGTCTGCTGATGTCCGCGGTCGGCGCGGTCGGCGTGGCGTCGTTCGAGCCGCACGTCCAGCAGCGGGTGAACGCCTGGCTCGACCCGATGGGCGAGTACCTGAAGAGCCAGCAGGGCATTCCCGGCCACTCCGAGCAGTCGGCACAGGCGCTGTGGGCGTTCGGCTCCGGCGGGGTGCTGGGCACCGGGCTCGGCCAGGGCAACTCCGACCTGATCGGCTTCGCCGCCAACTCCGACTTCATCCTCGCCACCTTCGGCGAGGAGCTTGGCCTTGCCGGGATCATGGCGATCCTGCTGCTGTACGGGCTGATCGTGGAGCGGGGGCTGCGTACCGCGCTGGCCGCCCGCGACCCGTTCGGCAAGCTGCTCGCCGTGGGTCTCTCCGGGGCGTTCGCGCTCCAGGTGTTCGTCGTCGCGGGCGGCGTGATGGGCCTGATCCCGCTCACCGGTATGACGATGCCGTTCGTGGCCTACGGCGGGTCCTCGGTGATCGCCAACTGGGCCCTGGTGGGCGTCCTGCTGAGAATCAGCGACACGGCCAGGCGCCCGGCCCCCTCGCCCGCCCCGAACCCCGACGCCGAGATGACCCAGGTGGTCCGCCCATGAACAAGCCGCTGCGCAGGATCGCGATCTTCGCGGGACTGCTGGTGATCGTGCTGCTGATCAGGGACAACTGGCTCCAGTACGCCCAGGCCAACTCGCTCGACTCCGACCCGAAGAACCGCCGTGTCGCCATCGAGCGCTACGCGCAGCCGCGCGGCGACATCATCGTCGACGGCAAGTCGATCACCGGGGCCGCCAAGACCACGGGAAGCGACTTCGCGTACAAGCGCACGTACCAGGACGGCCCGATGTGGGCGCCGGTCACCGGCTATGTGTCGCAGGCGTACGGCGCCACCCAGTTGGAGAGCATCGACGACGGCATCCTCACCGGCAACGACGACCGGCTCTTCTTCCGCCGCACCCTCGACATGATCACCGGCAAGAAGAAGGAGGGCGGCAACGTCGTCACCACCCTCAACGGTGACGCGCAGAAGGCCGCCTACGAGGGGCTCGGGAACAAGAAGGGCGCCGTCGCCGCGATCGACCCGTCCACCGGGGCGATCCTCGCGCTGGCGTCCACGCCGTCCTACGACCCCTCCTCGTTCGCCGGGAACTCCGCCGAGGACGAGAAGGCGTGGACGAAGGTCCAGAAGAAGAACAACCCCGACGACCCGACGCTGAACCGGGCGCTGCGCCAGACCTACCCGCCGGGCTCCACGTTCAAGCTGGTCACCGCCGCGGCGGCGCTGGAGAACGAGAAGTACACGGACCCCGACGACAAGACCGAGACGCCGCTGCCGTGGACCATGCCGGGCACCAGCACGGACCTGAAGAACGAGGGGAACATCCCCTGCAAGAACGCCACCATGCGCGACGCCCTCAAGTACTCCTGCAACACCGTCTTCGGCAAGATCGGCGCTGACCTCGGGCAGAAGAAGATGCAGGAAGAGGCGGAGAAGTTCGGCTTCAACTCGGAGGAGTTCACTCCTGTCCGGTCGAACGCGTCCAACTTCGATAAGGACATGAACGTGTCGCAGACGGCGCTGTCGTCCATCGGCCAGTTCGACACCACGGCGACCCCGCTCCAGATGGCCATGGTGGCGTCCGCGATCGCCAACGACGGCACGCTGATGAAGCCGTACATGGTCAGCGAACTCCAGGCGCCGAACCTGGACACCGTGTCCAAGACCAGCCCCGAGAAGATGAGCGAGCCGCTGTCGGCCGAGAACGCGCAGAAGCTCCAGTCGATGATGGAGACCGTCGTCAACGAGGGCACGGGCACGAACGCCCGTATCCCCGGCGTCACCGTCGGCGGCAAGACGGGCACCGCGGAGAACGGCATCAACAACGAGGGCACCCCGTACGCGTGGTTCGTCTCCTACGCCAAGACCGACAAGGGCTCCCCGGTCGCGGTCGCGGTCGTCGTCGAGGACAGCGACGCGACCGACGTCTCCGGTGGGGGTCTCGCCGCCCCGGTCGCCAAGGACGTGATGCAGGCGGTCATCGACAGCAAGAAGTGACCTGTGCCACGGCGGCGCGCCCGCGCGGGCGCGCCGTCCGTACCGGTCCTGTATCGGGTCGGTACGAGGCCCACGGACCGCGGAGGCGGGCCGGGTACGGTAAATGCCGGACAGCACACCGACGGACCACACGCGGGACGGTCGGACCCCACCGAGAGGGCTGGTAGGTAACCATGGAAGAGCCGCGTCGCCTCGGCGGCCGGTACGAGCTGGGACAGGTGCTCGGCCGCGGTGGCATGGCGGAGGTGTACCTCGCGCACGACACCCGCCTCGGTCGGACCGTCGCCGTGAAGACCCTCCGCGCCGACCTCGCCCGTGATCCCTCGTTCCAGGCCCGGTTCCGCCGTGAGGCCCAGTCGGCCGCCTCGCTCAACCACCCCGCGATCGTGGCGGTCTACGACACCGGCGAGGACTACGTCGACGGTGTCTCCATCCCGTACATCGTCATGGAGTACGTCGACGGCTCCACGCTGCGCGAGCTGCTGCACTCCGGGCGCAAGCTGCTGCCCGAGCGCGCCATGGAGATGACCATCGGCATCCTCCAGGCGCTTGAGTACTCGCACCGCGCCGGGATCGTGCACCGCGACATCAAGCCGGCCAACGTGATGCTGACCAGGACGGGCCAGGTCAAGGTCATGGACTTCGGCATCGCGCGCGCCATGGGCGACGCCGGCATGACCATGACGCAGACGGCCGCGGTGATCGGCACCGCCCAGTACCTCTCGCCCGAGCAGGCCAAGGGCGAGACCGTCGACGCCCGCTCCGACCTGTACTCGACGGGCTGCCTGCTGTACGAGCTGCTGACGGTGCGGCCGCCGTTCGTCGGGGACTCCCCGGTCGCGGTGGCCTACCAGCATGTGCGCGAGGAGGCCCAGGCGCCCAGCGTCTACGACCCCGAGATCACCCCCGAGATGGACGCCATCGTCCTGAAGGCGCTGGTCAAGGACCCCGACTACCGCTACCAGTCGGCCGACGAGATGCGCGCCGACATCGAGGCGTGCCTCGACGGGCAGCCCGTCGCCGCTGCCGCCGCCATGGGCGCCGCGGCCTACGGCGGCTACGGCTCCCCCGACGACCAGCCGACGACGGCGATGCGCCCGCAGGACGGCGGCGCCCCGCCGACCTCGATGCTGCCGCCGATGAACGCGGACGACGGCGGCTACGGCTATGACGAGCGGCCCGACAGAAGGCGCCAGAAGAAGAGCAACACGTCGACGATCCTGCTGGTCGTCGCCGGGGTGCTGGTGCTGATCGGCGCCATCTGGATCGGCAAGTGGGCGGTCAGCGACAATGGCGCGGGCGACGACAAGGTCCCGGTGCCCTCGCTGGTCGGGGAGACCCTCGCGGACGCGAAGGAGAAGGCCGCCAACGTCGACCTGTCCGTGAACGTCTCCGCGAGCAAGGAGTGCGAGACCCAGCCCAAGGGCCATGTCTGCGCGCAGAGCCCGAAGGACGGCGAGATCGACAAGAACGGCACGATCGATCTTGTGATGTCCACCGGCGCCCCCAAGGTCACGGTGCCCGTCGTCGTCAACACGGGCGTGGACGAGGCGAAGAAGACCCTGGAGGACAAGGGCCTCGACTCCAAGGTCGAGTACAAGGAGACCTCGGGCGAGTCCGACCAGGTCCTCGACCAGAACCCGGCGGGCGGCAAGCAGGTCGAGAAGGGCAGCACCATCACGCTGACCGTCTCCAAGGAGCGCAAGCAGGTCCAGGTGCCCGACCTGACCGGCAAGTCCTGCGACGACGCCAAGAAGGCGCTGTCCGACATCAAGCTGGAAGGCAACTGCACCGAGGTCGAGAACAACGACGCCCAGGCGGGCACGGTCTTCGGCCAGAGCCTCGCGGCCGGGTCCAACGCCGACCCGGGCTCCACCGTCGACCTCCAGATCGCCAAGGCGGGCGAGAGCCAGCAGCCCGCCACGGTGCCGAACGACCTCACCGGCAAGAAGCTCTCCGAGGTGCAGCAGGCGCTCACCGGCATGGGCCTCAAGGTGCAGGTGGCGCCCGGCTCGTCCGACGACCCGAACGCCTCCGTCATCGCCACCAACCCCGGCGGCGGCTCCCAGGTCCAGCCGGGCGGCACGGTCACCGTGTACACGGTCCCCGGCGGCGGCAACCAGAACAACGGCGGCAACGGCCATGGCGGCAACGGCGGCGGCTTCTTCGGAAACCACTGACCGCCGGGGGCCGCGCCCCCACGCCGCACACCGGACCCCCGGCGCGCCCATCGCGCCGGGGGTCCCGGCCGTACGGGGCCGGTCGGCTCGGCCGTAGGGGGCCGTAGGGACCGGTGGCGGGGCGGTCGCGCGGCCCCGCGGGCTCTGCCGGGCTCGCGGCCGGGTCAGCGGAGTTCTTCGGGCGGGGTGCGCCGAGCGTCGACCTTCTCGGTGCGCTCCAGCTCGCCCCAGACCACGTAGCGGTACCGGGACGTGTACACCGGGGTGCAGGTCGTCAGGGTGATGTAACGGCCCGCCTTCTTCCTGCCCGACTCCTTCGGCACCTGGTCGATCACCTTCACGTCGTACTTCGACGTCTCGGGGAGGACCTTGTACACCTTGTAGACGTACCAGGTGTCCTTGGACTCGAAGACGATCGGGTCGCCGTCCCTGACCTTGTCGATGTTGTGGAACTTGGCGCCGTGCCCGTCGCGGTGCGCGGCCAGGGTGAAGTTGCCCTTGGCGTCCTGCGGGAACGCCGACTTGGTGGGGTGGGTGTAGTACCCGGCGACGCCGTCGTTCAGGACGCTCGTCGAGGTGCCCTTGCGCACCAGCACCTCGCCGTTCTTCATGGCGGGGACGTGCAGGAAGCCGATGCCGTCCTTGGTGTTGAGGTCGCCGGGGCCCGTCGGGCCCTTGTGCTCGCCGCCGCCCGCCCAGCCGTCGCGCACCTTGTCGCCCTGGCGGTGCGCCTCGCGGTCGGCGACGACGTTCGTCCACCACAGGGAGTAGACGACGAAGAGGCCCATGAGCACACCCGCGGTGATCATGAGTTCCCCGATGAAGCTCACCGTGCCCGCTATCGGCCCCCGCGGACGCCGGGCGGGCTTCGCCCGCTTCCCTGAGCCGACGCTCCCGTCAGGCTCCGCTTGCGGCCCGGTGGCGGACCCGGCGGCCCCGTCCTGCCCTGTGGTCGCCTCCTCCACGGCCGTGCCCGTCCTCTCGGCCTCCTCGGGCCCGGGGGCGCTCGCCCGCTCCCCGCCCTCCGGCCCCTCGTCGGGGCCCGTCGTCGCTGCCACTTACCGCCCCGCCCGTCCGTCCCCAGACACAAGTCACATACCGGTCAGGGTCCTTCCCCACCGGTCACGGCCCACACCCCGCCGGGCCGCCCTGACGCGCTACTGCTCGACCATCTCTTTCGGCTTGCCCTCGCTGCGCGGCCGGTCCTCCACCATCTTGCCCCAGACGATCATTCGATACTTACTGGTGAATTCGGGTGTACATGTGGTCAGGGTGATGTAACGACCCGGCTTGGTGAACCCGGACTGCGGCGGCACCGGTTCGAGCACGCTCGTGTTCGAAGGGGACGTGCTCGGCAGGATGCTGGTCATCCGGTAGACGTAGTAGTCGTCCTGGGTCTCCACGATGATCGGGTCGCCCGGCTTCAGGCGGTTGATGTAACGGAACGGCTCGCCATGGGTGTTGCGGTGGCCCGCGACACCAAAGTTGCCCGTGGCGGCGTCCGGCATGGGCGTGTCGATGCTGTCCTTGCCGTAGTGGCCGACCATCCCGCGGTCCAGCACGGTGTGCTTGTCGATGCCCTCGGCGATCGGCACCACGACGTCCAGCTTCGGGATGTGCATGATCGCGAAGCCCTGCCCCGGCTGGAACACCCCGGGCTTGCCCTTCCCCTTGGCCCAGTCGTCCTGGAGGCTGTGCGCGGCGCCATCGGCCTGCTGGTGCGCCCTTATGTTCGACCACCAGAGCTGGTAGGTGACGAACAGCAGCATCAGCACGCCGATGGTGATGAACACCTCCCCGATGCCGCGGCTGACCAGCACGCCCGCGCCCGGCTTCGCCGCACGCGCCGCGCGCCGCGCCTCGACACGGGTCAGCGGCTTCGCGGGCCCGCCGTCCCCCGCCTCCGCGCCCTCCGCTGCCGCCGCCCTGCCGTCGGGCCTGCCCGCGGCCCTGCGGCGCCCGCCCCTGCGGGCGGCCCTGCGGCGCTCGGCCCGGCCACCGGTGACCGGAGCGGCCGCCGGGGGCGCGCCCCCGGCCCCCGGGGCGCCCTCGGGCCCCTCGGGGTCGCCCGCGTCGCCGTCGTCGGGGGAGGCGCCGCCCGAGGCCGTTATTCGCCGCGTGTCGGCCGTACGCAGCCCGATGGTCTCGTCGTCCGCCGGGGGCGTGTACGGCGCCTGCGGCGCCTCCAGGGGCTCCTGCGACGGCGCCTGGGCGTGGCTGTGCGGCGCGGGCGCGTGGCCCTGCGGTACGGGGGCGTGGCCCTGCGGCGCGGCAGCGTGGTCCTGGGGCGCCGGGGCCGCGGGCGGCGTGGGTGCGGCGTGCCTGCCGCCGCCCGAAGGGGCGGCCTGGGCGGGCGGCGCGGGGGGCTCCTCCGTACGGAACCAGGCCGACGAGTGCCGCCCCGACGACCCGGCGCCCGGCTCCTCCTGCGGCGCGGGCGCGCCGGGCGGGCGGCGACGGCGGCCCGAGGGCCGGTCGGCGGGGGGCGCGGACGCGGCCGACGGGTCCTGCGCGTGGGCCGCGCGGGGGGCGGTCGGCGGGTCGGCGGCGGGAGCGGTAGGAGCAGCGGGAGCGGTGGGGAACGGGCCGGTCAGCGGATCGGGCAGCGGGCCCGGCAGGGGAGCGGTGGGGGGGTCGGCCGCGGGGCCGCCGAGGGGCGTGCGGTTGCCGCCGGGCACGGGGCCGCGGCCGGGGGCGTGGCCGCCGGAGGGCATGGAGGCGCCGGAGGGCATGGGGCCGCCGGGGCCGAACGCGGCCGGGTTGCCGTGAGGATGGCCCCCCGGGGCCCGCCCGGCCCCCTGCTCCCCCCGCTCCTCGTACGGGGACTCCTCGCGCTCGGGGCGCAGTGCGGTCACGCCGGGGCCCCGCCCACCACGGGGGCGAGGCCCGCGGAGCGCCCTACGGCGCGCTCGTCGCCGCAGCGGGCGAGCCAGTTGGCGAGCATCAGGTGTCCGTGCTCCGTGAGCACCGACTCCGGGTGGAACTGGACGCCCTCGACGGGCAGCTCGCGGTGGCGCACGCCCATGATCGTGCCGTCGGGGGTGCGGGCCGTGACCCGCAGGGCGGGCGGGACCGAGGCGGGCTCGGCGGCGAGCGAGTGGTAGCGGGTGGCGGTGAAGGGCGAGGGGAGCCCGGCGAACACCCCGGTGCCGTCGTGCTCCACGGGGGAGGTCTTGCCATGCAGCAGCTCGGGGGCGCGGTCGACCACGCCGCCGTACGCCACCGTCACCGACTGCATCCCGAGGCAGACGCCGAAGAGCGGCACCCCGACGGCCGCGCAGTGGCGCACCATGTCGACGCAGACACCGGCGCGCTCGGGGGTGCCGGGCCCCGGGGAGAGCAGCACCCCGTCGAACTCGCGTCCCGGGCCGCCGGTCACGCGCCCGGTGCCGACGGCGTCGTTGCGCAGGACCTCGCAGGTGGCGCCGAGCTGGTAGAGGTACTGGACGAGGTTGAAGACGAAGCTGTCGTAATTGTCGACGACGAGTACCCTGACCTGGCCCGCGGGGCGGTGCGGCGCGGTCTCCCCGGGTGCGCTCACCTGGTCACCGCCCAGGACGGCGGTGTGGCGGGCATGCCCTGGTCGACGGTGACGTCGTTGAACGGCAGCAGTGGCTCGGCCCAGGGGAAGACGTACTGGAACAGGACGTAGACCACTGCCAGCACGAGAACGATGGAAATCAGCGCCCTGACCCAGGCGTTGCCCGGCAGGTGCCGCCAGATCCAGCCGTACATGCGGTCCCTACTCGTCGTCGACGATGCTTGCCGCACCAGAGTAAGCGGACTCGCACGGGGCAGGGGGGCAGGCTGTGGAAAACCGGGGCCGCCGGGGCCCCGGAGGCGGCCCGGGTCACTCCGTGGGCTTGGCGTAGTGCAGGTCGACGGCGCCCGAGTACCCCGGGAGAGTGGTCCTGCCCTCGTCCTTGACGCTCCAGCCGAGCCCGTACACGGCCACGTACAACTGGTAGTTCTGGATCTGCGGGGAGTCGTCGAGCGCCTTGCGGAGCTTGTCCCCGTCGCCCACGGCGGTGATCCGGTACGGCGGCGAGTAGACGCGGCCCTGGAGGATCAGGGTGTTGCCCACGCAGCGGACGGCGCTGGTGGAGATGAGGCGCTGGTCCATGACCCTGATGCCGTCGGCGCCGCCGTGCCAGAGCGCGTTGACGACGGCCTGGAGGTCCTGCTGGTGGATGACCAGGTCGTTGGGCTGCGGGTCCGGGTAGCCGGGCAGCTTGGGGCCCGCGTCGGGCGGGGCGTCGTCGAGGGTGACCGTGAGCCCGGTGCCGCGCAGCGGCGCGGTGGCCGCGGCGGCCTCAAGCCCGGCGAGCCGCTCCTTCTCCGCCTCGGTGACGCCCTTGTCGCCTGCGAAGGACTCGACGCCGTCGCGGAGCGCCCCGTTGCTGTTCTCCAGCTCACCGTTCTTGCGGCTGCGGTCCTGGATGAGGTCGGAGAGCTTCAGGAGCGAGGCGTCGGTGCGGATGTCGGTGCCCTTGGCGGTGTTGAAGCTGGTGAAGAAGATCAGTCCGGCGAGGGCGAAGACACCGGCGGTGAGCAGGCGCAGGGCCCGGCGGCGGCGGTTGCGGCGGCCGGGTGCCTCGGGGCGGCCGCCGCCCGTGCCCGGGAGGTCGGCTGAACTGCTGTGCATTCGTCGCCGTATCCTTACTCCTTACAACGCCTGGGAAGCACTACGCTAACGGACGCCCTGGGGAGCGCTCGGTGCGCCTCGCACTTCCCCTTGTACGCTGCCCGGAGCCCCCGCCCAGTCCCCGTGCGCGGCCATGCAGCGCGTCGACAGGAGAACCTCTCGTGCCGAAGTCACGTATCCGCAAGAAGGCCGATTACACGCCGCCTCCGACCAGGCAGGCGACCGCGATCAAGCTGACGAGCAGCGCCTGGGTCGCCCCGGTGATGCTCGCGATGTTCCTGGTGGGCCTCGCCTGGATCGTCGTCTTCTATGTGACGGACGGCGATCTGCCGGTGGACGCCTTCGGCAACTGGAACATCGTGGTCGGATTCGGCTTCATCGCCGCGGGGTTCGGCGTCTCCACCCGCTGGAAGTAGCGCGCCTCCCGGTCCCCCGGGTGCGGCGGGGCGGCCGGGAAGCGGCGGGAAACTGCCGGGGGCGCCCCGGTGTACGGCTTCCGACCTGGAACGATCCGCCGAGTTATCCACAGCCCTGTCCACACGTGGGGAAAGGTCTGAAGATCTGTGGATAACCTCTGTGAGGTTGACGCCGGTATGACTGCCGTACCGGGATACGGACTCGCGTTCGCCCTTGTCCTTACTGGGAAAACCCGCGTTCGGGTGTGACCGGGCGGCATCGCGCACAGGATGCACAGGGGCAGCCACCCGCTGTGGACAACTTCCTTTGCGAACAGGTCGCGAACGATCGGAAGCGATCACTCGGGGGCCAGCGCCGGACATTCTCTCCGCCCGTCGCGGCGGACCGGTCCGAAGACCATACGCCTCCCCGGCGCAGGCGTCACGCGCCGGGCAGAAGCGCTCAGAGCAGCAGCACGGAGCGGATCACGACGGCCGCCACGACCACCGCGAACACAAGCCCTGACGTCCCCCACTGCACGAGGCGCCGTCGCTCACGGGGCGCGTGCACCATCGCGTAGGCGATCGCGACGCCCGCGACCAGACCGCCGATGTGCGCCTGCCAGGCGATTCCGCTGATGGTGAACGTGAACAGCAGATTGATCAGCAGCAGCACGACGACAGGACGCATGTCGTAGCGGAGCTTGCGCACCAGCACCGCGGTGGCGCCGAAGAGGCCGTAGACGGCGCCCGAAGCGCCGAGGGACGCCTCCGAGGGCGAGGCGACGACATAGGTGAGCGCGCCGCCCGCGAGCCCGGCGAGCAGGTACAGCGTGATGAACCGCAGCCTGCCGAGCGCCACTTCGAGCGGGCCGCCGAGCCACCAGAGGCTGAGCATGTTGAACCCGATGTGCCAGACCTGCTGGTGGGCGAACATCGACGACACCAGGCGATACCACTCCCCGGCGGCCACGCCCTGGGTGGGGTGGTAGGAGCCCGGCGGGAAGACGTCCTTCGGCGGCCAGGCGCCGATCAGCACCACGTCGTCGACGAGATGGCTGCTCGCCTGGATGACGGCGAACATGACCACGTTCGCCACGATGAGGAGCTTGGTGATCAGCCGGGGGTCGCCGAGCGCGGTGCCGCCCGCGAGGGTGCGCGGCTGGTTCGCCGACGGGGAGTGGCCCGTGCCCGAGCCGCCCCTGACGCACTCCGGGCACTGGAAGCCGACCGAGGCGCTGACCATGCAGTCCGGGCAGATCGGGCGCTCGCACCTGACGCAGCGCACCCCGGTCTCGCGGTCCGGGTGCCGGTAGCAGCCCGGCAGACCCGACGCCCCCGCGGGGCCCGGCGCGTCGCCGCGCGCCCGGTCGCCCCGGGCGCCTTCGGTCCCGTCGGCTCCCTCGGCCCCCTGGGCCCCCTCGTCCATGGGCTCCGTCACCCTCGCTTCCGTCTCGCTCGCCGCCGGGACGACCCGCCCCGCCCTTCCTGTACGGACGGGCGGGGCGAAATGGTTCCCGGCCGGCCGCGGCGGGCCGCCGGGCCCCGGGCGCGGCCCGGCGGCCGCCGGTGCGCCCCGGTTCTGTTCAGCGGGTCTCGACGACCACCGACTGGATGACCACGTCGTCGACCGGGCGGTCCGTGCGCCGGTTCGTCGCCGTCGTGGCGATCTCGTCGACGATCTTGCGCCCGGCCGCGTCCGCCACCTCGCCGAAGATGGTGTGCTTGCGGGTCAGCCACGCGGTGGGCGCGACGGTGATGAAGAACTGGGAGCCGTTGGTCCCCGGGCCCGCGTTGGCCATCGCCAGCAGGTAGGGCTTGTCGAAGGCCAGGTCCGGGTGGAACTCGTCCTCGAACTCGTAGCCGGGGCCGCCGGTGCCGTCGCCCAGCGGGTCCCCGCCCTGGATCATGAAACCGCTGATCACCCGGTGGAACACGGTGCCGTCGTAGAGGCGGTCCGTGGACTTCTTGCCGGTGCGCGGGTGGGTCCACTCACGCTGGCCGGTGGCCAGCTCGACAAAGTTCTTGACCGTCTTCGGCGCGTGGTTCGGCAGGAGCCTCACCTCGATGTCGCCGCGGTTGGTCTTCAGGGTGGCGTAAAGCTGCTCGGCCACGATCTGCCTTCCGTTGACTTCGCTGACGTCGTCTGTTGACCGTCCGATCCTCGCACGGACCCGCGGGGCGCCCGCCAGCCGCCGGGGCGCCTTCCGCACCCCGGCGGCAGACCGGGGGACTCGGGCGGCGGAAACCGGGTAGCGGAGAGGACACCGGAATCCGGGCCCGCGTGACCCGGATGCGCGTCTTCGCATGCCGCGGGGCGCTCGGGTAGGCATGATCCCTAAAAGGGGTGGAAAGGTGAAATACCGAACGCCACCAAGGAGGAGGATTCCCGTGACCCGCATCGACAGCGTGCGCGCCGCGACAGACTCGGCGAAGAACAGCGTGCTGCACGCCGCGGAAGTGGTGGCGCCGTACGCCGACACGGCCGGCAAGCGGGCGACGCACTACGCCCGCGAGGCCAAGGACCGACTCGGGCCCAGGGTTTCGCTCGCCGCCGACCAGGCGCGCGTCCAGTACGGCGCCCATGTGGCGCCCAGGCTCGACCAGGCGCGCTCGCACGTACCACCGAAGGTGGACGAGGCCGCGCAGCAGGCGCACGACGTCGCGCTGCGCACCCGCAAGGCGGCCGAGCGTGCCGCCGACTACTCGCGCCCGCACATCGAGCGGGCGGTGGCCGCCACGGAGCCCGCGCGCAGCGAGGTCTCGACGCGCGGCGCGGCGGCCATCGCGGCCCTGCGCGGCGGGGTCACCGCGAAGGACATCGAGGCCCTGGTGCGCCGCCAGGAGCGGCGGGCGCGCGCCGGACGCGTCGCCCGCGGCGTGCTGTTCGCGGGGCTGCTCGCGGGCGGCGTCTTCGCGGCCTGGAAGTGGTGGGACAAGCAGGCCAATCCCGAATGGCTCGTCGAGCCCCCCGCCGCCACGGAGGTCCCCGACGACGCCAGGCTGACCGCGGTCGACGGCAGCGCGGGCGCGAAGTCGCCGCTCGACCCCGAGGTCAAGGCCAAGCAGGACGAGAGCGAGCAGGACGAGAAGAGCGACAAGGCGCATAAGACCGGCAGGGCCCACAAGGCCGACAAGTCCGATGCCGCCCCGGCCGACAAGGAGCACAAGGGCCACGGCCACGGCGGCCACAAGGAGGACGGGGCCGCCTGACCCCGCCCCGGCGCCCGCACCCCGCACGCCGCCGGCCCCCCGCCCCGTATCCCGCCCGCTCCTTCTCTCCCTGGAGCGGGGGTACGCGCGCGTGGGGGCCGCGGCGCGTTTGCGCGCGGTGCGCGGGCGGGGCTGCACGCGCGCGTACGCCTCGAAGTGCCGCACGCGCGTGGAAGCGGGCGCACACCGGGGTGCCGCGGGTGCCCCCGTCGCATAGCGCCGCTCGCGTGCGTGGAGCACGCACCCCCCGCGCGCGTGGAGCGCGCCGCCCCCGTTGAGCGCGCGAGGTCGGCTCAGCCCGTGTCGGCCGCAGGCGCGGTCGTGAAGGGGGCGGTGGTGGCGACGGGCGCGGCGGCCGGGGCGTACAGCGGTGGCGGGCCCGGGTCGCCGGGGCCCGGGGGCCGCGCGGGCGGCGGGCCGCAGGACTCCCCCGGCGCGGCCGGGCCCGCGGGTGCCGCGGGTGCCGCGGGTGCCGCGGTGCAGGAAGACCCGCCCGGTGCCGTCATCCCGGCGGCCCCCGCAGGGGCTGCGGTGCCGACGAGGAGCAGTGCCGCCACGCTGCCGCCCTCCGTGATCCGTCCCGCCCGTACCTCCGCCACCGCCGCGGACAGCGGCAGCCAGCGCATCGTCATGCCGCACTCGGCGGCGTCCCTGCACATCACCCCGGTACGCAGCCCGGTGGCGAGGAAGAGGAAGGTGCGGGCGGCCGTGGTGGCGGGCAGCGGGTCGATCACCCCGATCTGCCGCAGCTCGCCGGGGACGAGCCCGGTCTCCTCCTCCAGCTCGCGGGCGGCGGCCACCGCGGGCGGCTGGCCCTCGCCGCCCCCGCCCGGCAGGTGCGGCACCCTGCGGCCCTGGAGGTAGAAGTCGTCCTCGACGAGCAGCACGCGCCCGGCGCCGTCGAGCGCCACCACGCGGACGTTGTCGGCGACGTCGACATGCTCGTAGGTGCCCGGGCTGCCGTCCGGCAGCCGTACGGAGTCCTGGCGCAGGTTCAGGAAGCGCCCCCGGTGCAGTACCTCACTCGCCGTCCGTGTCCATCCCATGCCCAGAGTCTTCCTGGCGGGCGTACGGGCCACTCCAGGAGCGGTTTCCTCCGGTCACCCGCCGGTGCGACCCGTACCCGGCCGGTGCGACGCGAAGCGCGTACGAAAGCTCACCCCGCAGGGTGTGACTATGTCCTGAGACGGCACCAACGGGCCATGCGATGTGGTGAGATGAGCCGGGCGCGCGGCCCCCGCGCCCCGGCCCGGCCGCCGCGGCCCGCCGCTGCGCACGTGCCTGACCAGCACACGCCGCTACCGCATCGGAGCCGCACATGACCCCCCAAGGCCCGCACTCCAGGCTCGACACCGGGCACCCGCACCCGGCCCGCGTGTACGACTACCTGCTCGGCGGCAAGGACCACTACCCCGTCGACAGGGAGACGGCGCAGCGGCTGCCCCCCGAGGTGGCCCAGGGCGCCCGGCACAACCGCGCCTTCATGCAGCGCGCCGTGACCTGGCTCGCGTCCCACGGGATCGACCAGTACCTCGACATAGGCTCCGGCATCCCGACCGAGCCGAACCTGCACCGGATCGTGCAGCACATCGTGCCGACCGCGCGCGTCGTGTACACGGACAACGACCCGATCGTGCTGCGGCACGCGGAGTCCCTCCTGGTCAGCAGGCCGGGCGGGACGACGGACTACTTCGAGGCCGATGTGCGCGAGCCCGCGACCATCCTCGACCGGGCCCGCGACGTGCTCGACTTCACCCGCCCGGTCGCGCTGTCGCTCATCGCGCTGATGCACTTCCTGACGGACGACCAGGACCCGTACGGCCTGACCGCCACCCTGGTCGGGGCGCTGCCGCCGGGCAGCTACCTGGTGTTCTCGCACGGCACCTTCGACTTCCACGGGCCCGCCGACGACTACACCTCCCGCATCCACTCCCAGATGCGGGGCGCCGACGAGGTCATGCGCTTCTTCACCGGCCTCGAACTCGTCGCGCCCGGGCTCGTGCCCGCGCCGCGCTGGTATCGCGACACCCCCGCGCCGGAACAGGAGGTATCCGGGATCTACGCGGCAGTGGCGCGCGTTCCCCGGTAAAAGGTGCGTACCGGTAACGCCCGCCGGGGATGCAAAGGGCGCTGACGGGGGAATGAAGGACCAGGCCCTAGGAGGGCAACATGCTGATCACCGCCGACCGTGTGCTGGTCGACTCCGGTGTCTATCTGCGGGACGGCGCGGTCCTGGTCGAGGGCGCCTCGATCGCCGCGGTCGGGCCCCGGGACGAGGTCGAGCGGCGGGTGCCCGGGGGCGCGCCCCGGCTCGACTTCGCGGGGACGGTGCTGCCCGGCCTCATCGACGCGCATGTGCACCTGGTCTTCCACGGCGGCCCCGACCCGCTGGGCACGCTGCGCGCCACCGACGACACCGCGCTGTTCACGGCGATGCGCGAGCGCGCGGGGCGGCTGCTCGACAGCGGGGTGACCACCGCGCGCGACCTCGGCGACCGGGGCAGGCTGGCGCTGCGGCTGGCCAGGGAGACCGCGGCGGGCGCCACGTCCGGGCCCCGTATCGTCGCCGCGGGCGTCCCCGCGACGGTGCCCGGGGGGCACTGCCACTTCCTCGGCGGTGAGATAAGCGGTCCGGGCGAGGCCAGGGCGCTCGTGCACCGCAACCTCGCCGCGGGCGCCGAGGTGATCAAGGTGATGGCGACCGGCGGCGGCCTCACGAAGGACGGCCCGCGGACCTGGCAGAGCCAGTTCAGCGCGGAGGAGCTGGCGGTCCTGGTGGCGGAGGCGCACGGCGCCGGGGTGCCGGTGGCGGCGCACGCGCACGGCACCGAGGGCATCGCGGCGGCCGTCGACGCGGGCGTGGACACCCTGGAGCACTGCACGTGGATGACCGCGGGCGGCTTCGACGTCAGACCCGATGTGCTGGCCCGCATCGTCGAGCGCGGCATCGCGGTGTGCCCCACCGTCAGCCCGCACTGGCGGATGCTGCCGCAGGTCTTCGGCGAGGAGCGGGCCGCCGCCATGACCGCCAACGTCCGCACGATGGCGGAGGCCGGGGTCAGGCTGATCGCGGGCACCGACGCGGGCGTCCAGCGCACCGGCTTCGACGGCCTCGCGGGCGCCCTGCCGTTCTACGCGGAACTCGGCATGTCCCACGCCGCGGTCCTCGACATGGCCACCACGCACGCCGCCGCGGCCCTGAACATCGCCCGCGAGACCGGCCGTATCGCCCCCGGGCTCCGCGCCGACCTGCTCCTGGTGGCGGGCGACCCCCTCGCGGACCTGGCCGACCTGGGCAGGGTCCACACGGTGTTCGCGGCAGGGCGGCGCCGGGACCCGGCCGCGTAACGGCCGCAGGGGAAAGCGGCACCCGGCCGCGGCGTGCACACCGGGAAACGAGGCGTTATCCGGGATTACGGCGGCCGGGGGAAGGGGACGCCGGTATTCCAGCGATGGAAAAGGCGCCGCAAACCGCCGACCGGCGATCGTGCGCGGCGACCGGGGAGCGGAAGATCGACCTCGGCGGCGGCGCGAGCGCCATTTACGGTCCTGCCGCGCGCCGCCGCGCGGGGGCGCGGGCGGGCCGCCTCGCTTCGGTGCCCGATGGGGGCGCCCGAACGGGTTACGCGCCAGTAGCTTCACCGGCGCGGCCCTGACCAGGCATTCTCCTACGCCCCCCGAGGCCCGCGGGTCACGGGCGGTGCACCAGTGCGCCACGCAGCGCGCCCCGCGGGCGGCGTGGCGGGCCACGCTCCGAACCACCGCGGCGGCGACCACAGTCTTGCCGCGCGAATGTAACGGGAACATTGCACCGCGAGGTTTCCTCTGCATATGCTGCCGACCGTCTGCCGATAAGTGCCACGAAGATACAAGGTGTGGATTTTATGATCCATACGGAATTCGACACGGGGGGCAAGGTGCGACAGCAGACCGGGGGAAAATTCATCATTCCGAGCATAAAAGAAATGCGTGACACCGATGTGCCGTTCTCCGATTCCCGAATTCGCGGGGATGATTACGGCGACGTCCTGCTCTCGCTCTTCGAGTGCTCGGACATCGGCCTCGCGACTCTCGACCCGGCGCTGCGGGTACGGTCCGTCAACAGCGCCTTCCGCGACCAGTGCGGCCGCCGGCACGACGACATCTGCGAACGCGACTTCGCCGAGTTTCTGCACCCCAGCGTGCGCCAGTACGTACTGCGCCAGTTCGACCGGCTGCTCGACGGGCACGAGACGCGGCTGGCGAGCCGGTCCGTCGCCATGTGGTTCCACGACAGCACGGTCTTCGGCCAGTTGACGGCGGTTCCGGTGGAGGGCGACAACGGCGAGATCGAGATGGTCCTGGTGCAGTTCACACCGGGGCAGGCGGCCGAGGGCCACCAGGGGCTCGTCGGGCCGCAGTGGAAGCTGGCGCCCATCACCGCGAAGGTGCTTGAGGGCGTGGCGGCGGGCGACCCGACCGTACGGCTCGCCGCGAAGCTCTTCCTCAGCCGCCAGGGCGTCGAGTACCACGTGAGCTATCTGCTGCGGTCGTTCAAGGTGCCCAACCGCACGGCCCTCGCGGCGAAGGCGTACTCGATGGGCATGTTCAGCATCGGCAGTTGGCCGCCGAGGGTCCTTCCCGACTACATACGCCCCGACTGCCAGCCGGCCGGCCGCGCCCGCGACGAGGCCGCCGCGGAAGCCCGGGCCGAGTGGCAGTCCTGAGGGACGCCGGGGGAGCAGTCAGGGCATATCCGACTAGCAATAACCCTAGCCGTGCATGGCTTTACTGTGCTGCATGACGACTACGGGGGGCGCCGACGGCGTGCTGGGCATACTGGGCGGGATGGGTCCGCTCGCCTCGACCGGCTTCCTGAACACCCTCTACGAGGTCGCCGCCGAGCGCACGGGTCCTTTCGCCGAGCAGGATCTGCCGCGCTTCCTGATCGACTCCGATCCCGGCTTCCCCGACCGCACCGAGGCGATACTCGCCGGTCGTGAGGAGGAGTTCGCGCGGCGGCTGCGGCTGCGGCTCGACGGGCTCGTCGGCCTCGGCGCCACCCGGGTCGTCGTCACCTGCGTCACCGCCCACCACTTCCTCGCCCGGCTGCCTGCCGCGACCCGTGCCCGGCTGGTGTCGCTGGTCGACCTGGCCCTCGACGACCTGGCGACGGCGGGCGGCGACGAGCGACTGCTGCTCGTCGCCACCCTCGGCACCAGGAACGCCCGCATCTTCGAACGGGCAGGCCGCTGGCCCGAGGTGGCCGACCGGGTGGTGCTGCCGGGGCCCGGGCGGCAGCGGGAACTCCACGAGCTGATCTACCGCCTGAAGCGGGAGCCCGCGACCGACGCGCTCCTCTCCCGGCTGCTGCGGGCGGTCGAGGAGGAGGGCTGCACCGGGTTCGTCGTCGGCTGCACCGAGATCCATCTGCTGACCCGCAGGCTGCGGGCGCGGGGCGGCGCCGTGCGGGCCGTCGACCCCCTGTGCACCCTGGCCGCACAGCTCAAGACCCTGCTCGCCGAATAGAGGAGTACCCGGTGGATGCGGACGCGGCGCGGCCCGGCGGGCGCGCGGGGCACACGGCGCCGGGCCCTGCGGGGGACGGGCCGCACGGCACGCGCTACCAGGTGCTCGGCCCCGTGGAGTGCTTCCACGGGGAGCGGGCCGTCCCGCTGGGCGGGGTCAGACAGCGGCGGGTGCTCGCCGTGCTGCTCATGGAGGCAGGGCACGTGGTCTCCACCGCGCGGCTGATCGAGGCGACCTGGCAGAAGCCGCCGTCCACGGCGCTGTGCCAGATCCAGATCGTCATCTCCCGGCTGCGCAAGGCCCTCGGGACCCAGCAGGACGCGGGCGCGATCTTCACCGAGCCGTCCGGGTACCGCCTTGAGATCCCGCCGGGGCGGCTGGACAGCGCGGCCTTCCAGGAGCGGGTGGCCGCGGCGCGGGAACTCGCCGCGCGGGGCGCGCTCGGCCCCGCGGTGGCCAGGCTGCGCGACGGGCTCGCCATGTGGCGCGGCGGTGCGCTCGCCGGGATCGAGGGCAGCTCGGCGCTCGACTGCTGGGCCGGTTCGCTCCGTGAGGCCAGGCTGGCCGCGCACGAACTCTGCCTGCGCCTGGAGATACGGCGTGGGCGGCACGCCGAGGTCGTCGGCGAGCTGATGGAGGCGGCCAGGGCGCACCCGCTGCGCGAAGCCCTCCAGGGGCTGCTGATGCAGGCGCTCTACCTGTCGCAGCGGCAGGCCGAGGCGCTGGCGGTGTACCGGGCGACCAGGCGCCGCCTCATCGGGGAACTCGGGGTGGAGCCTGGCGCCCCCCTGCGCAAGCTGGAGTACGACATCCTGTGCGGCGACACCGGGGACTGGGCGCCGCCCGCCCCCGCCGCCGGGGAGCCCGACGCGCCCGAAGCCGCGGCACGGGAACCCGACGTAGCGGCACGGGAACCCGACGTATGGGAACCCGATCCGGAGAAGCCCGTCACCGGGGAGCCCGGCGCGGGGCAGGACGTACCCCCGGAGCCCGCCCCGACCGCACCGCAGGGCGCGTTCCCCGAGCCGGTCACGGACTTCGTGGGGCGGGCGGGGCTGCTCGAACAGCTCGGGCGGCGGCTCGGCCCCGGCCGCCGCCCCGCGGACGGCGAGGTGCCCGTGGTGGTCCTGCACGGGCAGGGCGGCTCGGGGAAGAGCGCCCTGGCCGTCCACGCCGCCCATCTGCTGAGGCCGTCGTATCCCCACGGGCTGCTCTACGCGGACATGCAGGAGCAGGCGCTCAGGCCGATGACGCCGCGCGGGCTGCTCCGGCGCCTGCTGCGTGACCTGCGCGTCGACACGGCCGACATCCCGGAGTCCCTGGACGGGCGGGTGGAGCTGCTGCGCGGCCTCGTGGCGCGGCGGCGTGTGCTCATCGTCGTCGACAACGTGCCCCCCGGCGTCTCGCCACAGGACGTCCTGCCCCGCAGCGGGCGCTGCGCGGTCCTGCTCACCAGGCGCTCGGGGCGCGGCTCGCCGGGGACGGCCCTGCTTGAGGTCGGCCGCTTCGACAGCGAGGCGTCGGTGGAGCTGCTGGGCAGGATCGTCGGACAGTCCAGGGTCGCGGCCGAGTGGCGGGCCGCGCACCTGATCGCGCAGCTCTGCGACGGGCTGCCGCTCGCCCTCAGGGCCGTCGGACTGCGGCTCGCGACCCACCCCGGCCTGCGGCTTGAGGAGATGGTGCGCAGGCTGGGCGACGAGCGGCGGCGGCTCTCCGAGCTGGCCCACGGCGGCGCCGCGGTGCGCACCACACTGGCCGTGGCCTACCGCGGGCTCTCCCCCGGCGCGCGGCGGCTGCTGCGCCGCCTCGGCGCCGTCGACATCCCGGCGTTCGCCCCCTGGGTGGCGCCCGCGCTGCTCGGGCGGGGCGCAGGGGGCTGGGAGGCGGCGCTCGACGAGCTGGCGGACGCCCATCTCGTGGAGGCGGCCCCCGGCACCGGGCACGACTCCCGCCGCTACCGCGTGCCCGACCTGGTGCGGGCGTTCGCCAGGGAGCGGGCCGGTGCCGAGGAGCCTGCCGACGAGGTCTGCCGGGCCAGGCACGAGCTGCTTGAGGTGTTCCTCGCCCTCGCGGCGCGCTGCCACCGCGCCGACCACGGCGGCGACCACGCGCTGCTGCACGGCGCCGCGGCCCGCCGCCGCGAACCGCCGCTGGTCCCCGCGCTGCTGGAGCGCGAGCCGCTGCGCTGGCTCGACGGCGAGCGCGCCAACGTCGTGTGGGCGGTACGGGAGGCGGCCCGCACCGGGGCCGACGAGGTCGCCTGGGACCTGGCGGTGACCGCGGTGACGCTGTTCGAGAGCCGCTGCTACTACGACGAGTGGCTGATCACGCACACCGAGGCGCTGGGCGCCGTGCGCCGGGTCGGCAACCGGCGCGGCGAGGCCGCCCTGCTGTACTCCCTCGGGGCGCTCAACATCGCCACGCAGCACTACGCGGAGGCCGGGTCGCTGCTCCAGCGGGCGCTGAGCGGCTTCGAGGCGCTCGGGGAGCGGCACGGCCGGGCCCTCGCGCTGCGCGCCACCGCCGTCGTCAGGGCGGCGGGCGGTGACCGGGACGCGGCGCGTGAGCTGTACCGGGAGGCGCTGGCGGAGTGCCGGGCGGTCGGCGACCGGGCCGCCGAGGCGCACGTCATGATCGGCATGGCCAGGGCGGCGCGCGCGGAGGGGCGGCCGGAGGACGCGGGCGCGCTCCTCGACGGCGCGCTCGCGGTCTGCGCGGACGCGGGCGCGCGGCGCTTCGTGTCCCGGGCGCTGCTGTGCCGGGGCATGGTCCTGCTGGACCAGGGGGAGTACGAGGACGCCGAGCGGGCGCTCGAACGAGCCCTGGAGATCGTGCGCCGCCGCCGCGACCTGGGGGGCGAGGCGCGTATCGCGTACGGGATGGGCGTGCTGCGGCAGGGCCAGGGCAGGGCGGCGGAGGCGGCCGGGCTGCTGCACTCGGGGATCGCGCTGGCCGAGTCGGTCGGCAACCAGGCGCTGCGGGCCAGGTCGCTGCTGGCCCTCGGCGCCCTGCACGAGGCCGGTGGCGAGGAGGCGGCCGCGGCGATGTGCGAAGAGGAGGCCCGCGCGCTGCTGCGGCAGCTCGGCCTCGCGGAGGACCGTGCGCCCGCACCCGCGTACCGCGGCGGGGCGGGTACGGGGGGCGTCTAGGGTCTTTCGTTCGGATCAGGGTGGCGGCGGCGGGTCAGCTCGGCGTGCTTCCCGGTGAAGGGGCGGGCTGTCCGCTGCGGGGCTCCTCGGCGGGTGTCAGCTCCTCCATCAGCCGGAACAGGTCGTCGATGCGTCGGCCGACGACGGACCGCAGATGCTCCGCGAGCCGGCTCCAGTCGCGCTGGGTGGGCACCTTGCCGGGAGGCAGGGCCTCCAGTGCCGTACGGATCTCGGCGACGGTGAGGCCGACGCGCTGAGCGGCGCGGATCATGGCGATGCGGCAGCAGGCGTCCGCGAAGAAGCGGCGGTGGTTCGCGCTGGTCCGCTCGCTGGAGAGGAGGCCGTGGTCGTCGTACCAGCGCACCGCCGAGGGGGCCACCTGCATGCGCTCGGCCAGTTCGCCGACCGTGAGTCCGCTCTCATGCCAATCCACATGATCATCTTAGCGGCGGTGGCACTTGCCTTCAACCATGGTTGAAGGCATAGGGATGGCGGCATGAGCACACGTGAGCGACCGAAGGTGTTGGTGACCGGGGCTTCCGGCCGGGTCGGCGGGCAGGTCTGCCGTCAACTGGAGCTGGCGGGGGCGAGCGTGCGGGCGGCGACCCGCCGCCCCGGAGCGCTTCCGTCCAGCAGGACGGTCGAGACGCGGGCGGTGGATCTGGCCGAGCCCGCGACGCTGACACCGGCGCTGGAGGGCGTGGACGCGGTCTTCCTGATGTGGCCGTTCTTCGACAGTGCGCAGGAGGCACGCCGCAAGGTCGCACCGGTCGCGGCCCGGCTCGGGGCGCACGCGCGCCGCGTCGTCTGCCTCTCCTCACAGGGCGTGGAGAACGACAGGCACACCTTCTGGGCCGTCGTCGAGGACGCGGTGGCCGGGCACGTCCGGGAGTGGACGGTGCTGCGGCCCACCGGCTTCGCGGCGAACGCCCGCCAGTGGGCACCGCAGATCAGGCGGGACGGCGTCGTGCGGTGGCCCTTCGGACGGCTCGCCAGGCCGCTGATCCATGAGGCCGACATCGCCGCCGTGGCCGTCGAGGCGCTGCTGCACGACGGCCACCAGGGGCGCCACTACGTGATCAGCGGACCCGAACGCGTCACCCAGCGGGCCCAAGTGGACATCATCGGTGCGGCGATCGGCAGGCCCCTTCGGTGGGAGGAGCTGGACCGCGCCCGGGCGGGGTCCGAGTACGGCATCCCGGACCTGATGCTCGACGCGTGGGAGGGGTTCACCGCCCGTCCCGAGCCGGTCACCGACGAGGTGCGGCGGCTCACCGGGCGGCCCGCCCTGAGCTTCGCCGACTGGGCCCGCGACAACGCCGGTCTGTTCCGATGAGCGGGTCGGACGTGAGCGTCGGTGCAGTGCCGACGCGGGCCAGGTGGCGGGTGCTGGCCGTCGTCTCGATCGCCCAACTGATGGCGATCGTCGACGACTCGATCGTGGCGATCGCCCTGCCGTCGGCGCAGCGGGACCTCGGCTTCGGCGATGCCGCGCGGCCCTGGGTGGTGACGGCCTACGCGCTCGCGTTCGGCTCGCTGCTCCTGCTGGGCGGGCGTCTGATCGACCTGCTGGGCGCGAAGCGCGTGTTCGTCACGGGGGTGGCCGGGTTCGCGGTCGCGTCGGCCGTCGGGGGCGCCGCACCCGGCTTCGGCGTGCTCGTGGCCGCCAGGGCGGGACAGGGCGTGTGCGCGGCACTGCTGGCGCCGTCCGCGTTGGCGCTGCTGGCGCTGTCGTTCAACGAAACCGCCGACAGGGGACGGGCGTTCGGCGTCTTCGGCGCCGTCGGCGGGGCGGGCGGCGCGGCGGGTCTGCTGCTCGGCGGGGTCCTGACCGCCACCTGGGGGTGGCGGTGGTGCATGTACGTCAACGTCGTCTTCGCCGCCATCGCGCTGGCCGGGGCGCTCCGTTGGCTGCCGGGCCGTACGACGGTCCGGAGGACGCGTCTCGACTGGCCCGGCGCCGCACTGGTCTGTGCCGGTCTCTTCGGACTCGTCTTCGGCCTCTCCCACGCCGCCGAGCAGGGGTGGAACGCGCCGGTCACCCTGGCCGCGCTCGTAGCCGGCGCACTCATCCTGGCGTGGCTCGCCCTGCACATGCGGCGGGCGCCACAGCCGCTGCTTCCGGTCACGGTCGTCCGCGACCGGACACGGGCCGCCTCGCTGCTGGTCATCTTCGCGGGGGGCGTGGGCTCGTTCGTGCTGAGCTTCGTGCTCACCTACTACTTCCAGCGGACACGCGGGAGCGGCCCGCTGCTGACGGGTGCGGCGTTCCTGCCGATGGTGGCCGCGATCGTCACGTCGTCGATAGTGGCGGGCTCGGTGCTGCTGCCGCGTCTCGGACCGCGGGTCACGGCGCCCGCCGGTCTCGTGCTCCTGGCGGCAGCGGTCGGGCTGGGGGCCTTCGACCGGACGACGGGCTATGTCACCAGGATTCTCCCCGTCATGGTCGTGGCGGGTGCGGGGATCGGGATCGCCCTGGGCAGCGCGATCAACCTCGCGACACAGCGGCTCGACGGTTCGACCGCCGGTGTCGGGGCTTCGCTGGTGAACACGGTCCAGCAGGTCGGAGGCGCGATGGGCACCGCGGCCGTCAACACGATCGCCGTCGGGATCTCGGGCGGCGGTGGACCGTCCGTCGCGTCGGAGGTGAACGGCTACACGGGTGCGCTCCGCGCCACGGCGGTCACGGTCTTCCTCCTCGCCTGCTGCGCCTTCACGATGTACCCGGGCCCCGGGAGGCCGGCTCCGTCGCGTCCTGCGGGACCCCGGGGAAGAGGCCGGGGCCCAGGGGGGCGTCGGGGCTTTCGGCGACGCTGGTGACGACGTCGAGGTAGCGGGTCTGGAGCCGGTGCACCGTGGCCGCGTCGAGGAGGGCGGAGCGGTACTTCCAGACCGCGATGTGGTCGGCGCCGCGCCGTCCGAGGCTCACGGTCAGGTCGAGCGCCGCACGCTCGGCGAACAACTGCTCGTAGGAGACCTCGACGCCGTCGAAGACGGGCTCGGCGAAGTCGGTGTTGTCCAGTTGCAGGATCACCTGCACCAGCGGCTGACGGCCGGTGACCCTGGCCGGACGGACGGCGTCGACCAGGCGCTGGAAGGGGACCTCGCCGTGTTCGAGGTCGTCGAGGGTGTGCTCCCGCACCCGGCGCAGCAGGTGCCTGAAGGACTCCTCGGGGACGACACGTACCAGCATCGGGAGGGTGTTGGTCAGGACGCCGACAAGCTGCTCGGTCTCGGGCAGCTCACGCCCGGCCACCGGGGAGCCGATCACCAGGTCCCGCTGGCCCGAGCCGCGCCACAGTGTCACCGCGAAGGCCGCGAGCAGCGCCATGTACCGGGAGGCGCCCTCGGCGGCGGCCACCGCCTCCAGGGCGTCGACGGCGGCGCCCGGGAGCACGGCGCGCGAGGTGCCCGACTCCAGGGAGCTGTGCTCCCCCGGCTCCCGGTCGAACGGCAGGGCCACGGTCGCGGGCGCGCCCGCGAGGCGCCGCCGCCAGTAGGACAGGCCGCGTTCGAGCGCCGCGCCCGACTGCCGCTCGTGCTGGCCGATCGCGAAGTCCGCGTACTGGATGGGCATGTCGGGCAGCGGGGCCCGGCTCCCGGTGGCCCTGGCCCGGTAGAGCAGCGAGAGGTCGCGGTTCAGTACGCCCTCCGACCAGCCGTCGGCGGCGATGTGGTGCATCCGCAGCACCAGGTGGTGGTCGTCGGCGGCGCGGCGCAGCAGCGACCAGGACACCGGTGGCTCGGCGGCGAGGTCGAACTTGCGCAGCAGTTGCCCGCGCGCGAAGGCGTCCAGGGCGTCGGCGCCCGGCGGCAGGTCGAGCGCGGGCAGCGGTACGTCCGCCGGGGGCAGCACCCGCTGCACGAGCCGGCCGCCCGCGGGTTCCACGACGGTGCGCAGCACCTCGTGCCGGTGCGTCAGGTCGGTGACGGCGCCCCTGAGCGCCGCGACGTCGAGGGCGCCGCGCAGCCCGATGACGAAGACCGTGGTCTCCGTGGACGCCGACGGGTCGAGCCAGTCCGACAGCCACATGCGCTCCTGCCCGAAGCTGGCGGGGATGGTGTCGGGGCGCTCGCGCGCGGCCTTCCTGCCCGCCGCGGCCCGCGCCAGCAGCCTCCGCTCGAAGGCGATCCGCTCGTCGAAGGCCCTGGACGTACCGGAGTCGGTCATGCTCCCTGCTCCCTCTCGCCGCCGCGGGGCGGCCGTCGTGGTGTGCGCCCGCCGGTGGTCAGGGCGTGGTGCGGGGCGCCGCGGCGGGGCGCAGGGCCACCACGGCCTCCTCGAAGCCCGCGATGTGGTTGGACCGCACCCTGCGCACCGGGCCCGCCACCTCGACCCCCGCCACCCGCTGCCGCAGTTCGCCGAAGAGGACCCGCAGTTCGCTCACCGCCAGGGCGCCGCCGAGGCAGTAGTGGGCGCCGTGACCGAAGGTCAGGTGCCGGTTGGGCTTCCTGTCGATCACGAAGGCGTCGGGCTCGTCGAAGACCGCCTCGTCGCGGTTGGCCGAGGGCCCCCAGACGACGACGGACTCCCCGGCGCCGACCGTACGGCCGCCGAGTTCCGTGTCCCGGGTCGCGGTGCGCAGGGTGTGCGCGCCGGGGGAGGTCCAGCGCAGGATCTCGTCGACGGCGGTCGGTACGAGGCCGGGGTCGTCGCAGAGCGCCTGCCATGCCTCGGGCCGCGCCGCGAGGGCCAGCAGTCCGCCCACCGCGGCGTGCCGGGTGGTCTCGTTGCCCCCCGAGATCAGGCCGTCGCAGTTGAGGAAGATCTCCTCGTCGCTGAGCGGCCTGCCGTCGACCTCGCCCCGTACGAGCGCGGTGACGACGTCGTCGCCCGGGCTGCGCCTGCGCCGCTCGGCCAATTCCGCGTAGTACAGCAGGATCTCGGCGTGCGCCTCGACCGCGGCGTCCGTGGGGGCGCCGTGCTCGTCGACGGCGCTGAAGGCCACGGTGGTGCGCTCCCGCATGAAGCCCCAGTCCTCGCGGGGCACGCCGAGCAGGTCGCAGATGACGGACACCGGGAGCAGGGCGGCCGTGTCGACGAAGTCGCAGGTGTCCTGGCCGAGTGCGCGGTCGAGGGCCGCGGTGACGGTGGTGCGCATGTTCTGCTCAAGCCGGTGCACGGTGCGCGCGGTGAAGGCGGAGCCGATGATGCGGCGGATCGCGGCGTGCCGCGGCGGGTCCGTGACGATGAGCATCCTGCGGGAGGCGGCGGCCGCCGCCCTGGCGTCCCCGCCCAGCCGCATGCCGCGCTCCGAGGAGAAGGTCCCGCTGTCGCGCAGCACCCGTACCGCCTCGGCGTGGGTGGTGACGGACCAGTACGCCGTCCCGTCCGCGCGCACGCTCCAGCGCACCGGGTCGTTGCGGCGCAGCCAGCGCCACACCGGGTGCAGTGCGTCGGCGCCGTGCAGTTCGGGGTCCGCGACGTCCACGGACGCCGGGTCCCCCAGATCCGTCGTGGTCATCGCGGCTCCTCCTGGAGGTGTACGGGGCCGGGCCCGGTGGCGGGCGCGGGAAGGGAAGCGGGGGTGGCAGAGGGTACGGGGGCGGCGAGGGAGGCGAGGAAGGGAAGCAGGCCCGAGTCGGGTTCCAGGTGGAAGAGATGGCCGCCGCGGAACATCCGCCGCTCGCAGCCCGCGGAGCCGTACGCCCGCCATCCGTCCAGGTCGCGCGCGTCGAGACCGGTGTCGTCAAGGCCGCCGCACACGGTGATCGGGCAGGGCAGCGGCGGCCCGGGACGGTGCCGGTAGCCGTCGCACAGCGCGATGTCCCCGCGCAGCGGCGCGAGCAGCAGCCGCTGGAGGTCGGGGTCGTCCGCGACCCAGCCGGGCAGGGTGCCGTTCCCGACGAAGTACCCGATCAGCCCGGCGTCGTCGAGGCCGCGCAGCTCGGGGACGCCCTGCGGCCGGTGCGGCGGCAGGGACGCGGAGGCGATCAGCCGCTCGGGCCACAGACCGGCCTCCGCGCCGAGCCTGCGGGCCGTCTCGTAGCCGACGAGGGCGCCCATGCTGTGCCCGAAGACCGTGTAGGGGCGGTCGATCCGGTGCCGCAGGGCCTCGAACGCGCCCGTGACCGCCTCCTCCATGGAGCGCGGTACCGGCTCGTCCCAGCGGCTCTGGCGGCCGGGGAGTTGCAGCGCGAGCACCGTGGTGCCGGGCGCGAGCCGCTCACGCCAGCGGCGGAACTGCCCGGCGCCGCCGCCCGCGTGGTGGCAGCACACCAGCAGCCGCTCGGGCCGGGCGGCGGCCAGCCACTCCATCAGCCACGGCGTGCTCATCGCCCGCCCGCCCCGCGCTCCTCTTCGAGAGCGCGCTCCATGACCGCCTCGGCGAGGTCGGCGAGCACCCGGTGCTCGAAAAGCATCCGCACCGGTACCGACACCCCGGTCGCCGCCCTGATCCGGGCGATGACCTGGGCCGCGAGCAGGGAGTGCCCGCCCGCCTCGAAGAAGTCGTCGTGGACGCCGACCCGGGGGATGTCGAGCACTTCCTGCCAGATCCCGGCCAGCACCTCTTCGAGCGGGGAGCGCGGTGCCTCGTACCCGGCGCGCGGCCCGCCCTGCTCGGGCGCCTCGTCGAGCAGCGCCCGCAGGGCCGCGAGGTCGGTCTTGCCGTTGCCGGTGAACGGCAGGCTCTCCAGGAAGAGATAGCCCGCGGGCGCGCAGTGGGCGGGGAGCCGCGCCTCCAGATGGCCGCGCAGCTCGGGCGCCGTCACCTCGGGCCCGCCCGGCTCCCGTACCACACAGGCCGTCAGGGCCACGGTACCGAGCGCGTCGGCGCGGGCCACCACCGCGCACTCGCGCACCGCGGGGTGCGCGGTGAGCGCGGACTCGATCTCGCCCGGTTCGACACGGAAGCCGCGGATCTTGATCTGGCCGTCGGCGCGGCCCGCGAACTCAAGATCCCCGTCGGAGCGTCGGCGCACGAGGTCTCCGGTCCGGTAGAGGCGGCCGCCGGGCTCCCGGGAGTACGGGTCGGCGACGAAGCGCTCCGCGGTGAGGTCCGGCCTGCCGAGGTAGCCGCGTGCCGTGCCGGTGCCGCCGAGGTACAGCTCGCCGACGACATTGGCGGGCACCGGGCGCAGATGGGCGTCGAGGACCAGCGCGCGGTATCCGGGTATCGCGGTGCCGATCGGCAGCGGCCCCGCGGTGTCGGACGGCCGTGTCTCGTGTCCTGTGGCCCAGATGGTGGCCTCGGTGGGGCCGTAGAGGTTGAAGCACCGCGCCCGGCCGCTCCAGTGCCGTACGGTCTCGGCGGTCAGCACCTCGCCCGCCCCGATCAGGACCCGCAGGCTCGGTACGTCGGCGGCGCCGAGGGCGGCGATGGCGGACGGCGGCGCCGTCCAGCAGGTGACCCGGTGCCTGCGCATCAGCTCCGCCAGCGGCTCGCCCGGGGCCAGTTCGTCCCGGGTGCCGAGCACCAGGCGCGCTCCCGCGCCGAAGGCGAGCCCGGTCTCGAAGACCGACGCGTCGAAGCTCGGCGAGCAGAACTGCAACACGGTGTCGTCGGGTCCGAGCGGCAGCAGTTCGCGCTGCGCGGCCAGCACCGAGGCGAGCGAGCCGTGGGTGATCTGGACGCCCTTCGGCCGCCCCGTCGAACCCGACGTATAGATCACATACGCCAGATTCCCCGGCACCAGACCGACATCCCCCACCACACCCACACCATCACCAGCACCCTCGTCAGACACCTCCGGCGCCACCAACGGCACCCCACACGCACCCGCCACCCCCTCAGCAACCCCACCACTGCCCACCACCACCGCCGCACCACAGTCACGCACCATGAACTCCAACCGCTCCCCCGGATACTCCGGGTCCAACGGCACAAACACACCCCCCGCCCGCAACACCGCCAACACCACCACAGGCCACACAACCGACCGCGGCACACACACCCCCACCACCACCTCAGGCCCCACCCCACACCCACGCAACACCCCCGCAAGACGCCCCGCCCACACATCCACCTCCCCATACGACAACGAACACCCACCCCCCACCACCGCCACCGCACCAGGACACACCCCCACCCACCCCGCGAACACCTCGTGCAGCAGGGGGCCTTCCGCGGCCGCGGGGCCGGGGGCGACCAGCGCGTCGTGCTCCCTGGCGCCCAGCATCGGCAGCCGCGAGAGGCGCAGCCCCGGTTCGGCCACGGCCGCTTCGAGGAGCGTGCGGAAGTGGGTCTGCATCCGCTCGACGGTCCCGGGGTCGAAGAGCGCGGCGTCGAACTCCCAGGCCGCGGCGAGCCCCGAGTCGGAGGGGACGAGGGTCAACGCCAGGTCGACGCCGGGGGCCTGGGTGTCCATCCGCATCACGTCGACGGTGAGCCCTTCGACGTCGTCGGAGCGCAGGGAGACCTCGGCGAGGTGGAGCACGGCCTGGAAGAACGGCTGCCGGTCCCGGTCCCGGTCGGGGCGCAGCTCCTCCACCAGCCATTCGAGCGGCACTTCCTGGTGCCTGATCGCTTCGAGGGAGACGTCGCGCACACGGGAGAGCAGTTCGTCGAACGTCGGATCGCCGTCCAGGTCGGCACGGAGGACGAGGGTGTTGACGAAGCAGCCGATCAGCTCGTCGAGCCCGGGCTGGGCGCGGCCCGCGACGGGGACGCCGACCATCACGTCGGTACGCCCCGAGTAGCGGTGCAGCAGCGTGTCGAACGCCGCGAGCAGCACCATGAAGACGGTGGCGCCCCGGCCCGCCGCGAAGGCGCGGATGTCGTCGACGAGGTCCTGGGGCAGCACGGTGAGCCGCATGTCGCCGCGGGCCGCGGTGCCGGCGGTGCGGCGTCTGTCGGCGGGCAGCTCCGTGGGGTCCTCGGCGCCCTTGAGCCGCCGCCGCCACACGTCCATGGACCCTTCGAGGGTGCGGGGGGTGAGGTTCTCCCGCTCCCAGACGGCGAAGTCCGGGTACTGGATCTCCAGGTCGTCGCCGAGCGGCGGCTCCCCGGCCCGCAGCCGCCGGTAGTTCTCGGTCAGCTCCCGGTAGAGCACCTGGAGCGACCAGCCGTCGGCGACGAGATGGTGCAGGCACAGCGCCAGCCGGTGCTCCCGCTCCCCGAGCCGCAGCAGCGCGGCCCGCCACAGCGGCCCCGCCTCGATGTCGAAGGGCCGTTGCCAGGCGTGGGAGAGCCATTCGTCCGCGACCGCCGCGGGGTCGCCGCCGCCCCGGTCGCACGGCACGTCCTCCCACCCGACGTCCGACCAGGGCCGCACCACCTGCGTCGGTTCGCCGTCCCGCGCGGTGAACGTGGTGCGCAGCGCCTCGTGGCGCCGCACGACCGCGTTGAGCGCCGAGTTCAGCAGCCCCGTGCCGAGGGGGCCGCGCAGCCGCAGCACCATCTGGATGTTCCAGGCGGCGCCGCCCTCCTCCATCTGTTCGAGGAACCACAGCCTGCGCTGGGAGTACGACGCCGGTACGGCGAACTCCTCGGTCAGCTCCATGCCCACTCCTTCACATCGGATGGGCGCCGCGGGCCGCGGCGCCTGCCGGAGGCGGCGCCCCCGGCCCGGCGCCGCTCAGCGCCCGGGGCGCCGGATACGGGTGATGGGCCTGCGGGGCGCGGCCCGTTCTGGCGCCGCGCCCGCGACCGCCCTGGCCAGGTCCTCGACGGTTCTGCCGTGCGCGAGCAGGGTCTCCAGCGACAGGCGCACTCCGTGGCTCTTCTCGATCCTGGCGACCAACTGCGCCGCGAGCAGGGAGTGGCCGCCCAGTTCGAAGAAGTCGTCGCGGACCCCGATCTCCGGCTCTTCGAGTGCTTCCCGCCACATCCGTACGAGGTCGCTCTCCAGCGGGGTGCGGGGCGCGACGGGTGCCGCACCGCGCCGCCGCGCGGCCGCGCCCCTGGCGGCAAGGGCGGCGCGGTCGATCTTGTGGTTCGCGGTGAGGGGGAACTCCGCGAGCGGCGTGGTGGAGTTGGGGAGCATGTAGTCGGGCAGCTCCGCGGCCAGGTGGCGCCGCAGCTCGGCGCCGGTCGGGGCGGGCGGCGCCGCGGCCCCGGTGCGCGCGGGCACCACGAACGCGCGGAGCTGGGGGCCGACGAAGCCGGACTCGGTGACGACCACCGCGGCCTGGCCCACCCACGGGTGGCGTTCGAGGGTCTTCTCGATCTCGTCGAGTTCGACACGGTGGCCGCGGATCTTGACCTGGTGGTCGGCGCGGCCGCGGAACTCCAGGGTGCCGTCGGGCAGCAGGGCGCCGAGGTCCCCCGTGCGGTACATACGGGCGCCGGGCACACCGGAGAACGGGTCGGCGACGAAGGCGGCGGCGGTCAGGCCGGGGCGGCGCAGATAGCCGCGGGCGACGCCGGTGCCGCCGACGCAGATCTCGCCCGTGGCGCCGGGCGCCGCCGGGGCCCCCGCGCCGTCCACCACGTACAGCGAGGCGCCGTCCACCGCGGTCCCGATGGGGACGGCGGCCCGCTCCCCGAAGCCGGGCGGCACCTCGAAGAGCGAGGCGGCGACCGCGGTCTCGGTCGGTCCGTAGCCGTTGAGGAAGCGGAAGCGGGCGGCGAACGAGGCCGCGAGCTTGGGCGGGCACGCCTCGCCGCCCGAGATCACCACCCGCAGGTCGGGGAAGGTCCTGCCGTCCACCGTCGCGAGGACGGAGGGCGGCAGCACCACCGTGTGGACCCGGTCGGCCAGCAGCCGGGAGGACAGCAAGTCAGGCGAGGCGACCTCCTCCTTGGCGGCGATGGCGAGGGTGCCGCCGTGCGTGAGGGTGGTCAGGGTGTCGGCGACGGAGATGTCGAAGCCGAAGGAGACGCACTGGAGGGTGGTGCGTCCTGGCCCCGCCTCCAGCGCGGGCCCCATCGCCGTCAGGAGGTTGCTCAGCGAGCCGTGGGTGATCTGGACGCCCTTGGGCCGCCCCGTCGAACCCGACGTATAGATCACATACGCCAGATTCCCCGGCACCAGACCGACATCCCCCACCACACCCACACCATCACCCTCGTCAGACACCTCCGGCGCCACCAACGGCACCCCACACGCACCCGCCACCTGCTCAGCAACCCCACCACTGCCCACCACCACCGCCGCACCACAGTCACGCACCATGAACTCCAACCGCTCCCCCGGATACTCCGGGTCCAACGGCACAAACACACCCCCCGCCCGCAACACCGCCAACACCACCACAGGCCACACAACCGACCGCGGCACACACACCCCCACCACCACCTCAGGCCCCACCCCACACCCACGCAACACCCCCGCAAGACGCCCCGCCCACACATCCACCTCCCCATACGACAACGAACACCCACCCCCCACCACCGCCACCGCACCAGGACACACCCCCACCCACCCCGCGAACACCTCGTGGGTCAATGTGGCAGAACCGCTCTCCATCAGCTCTCCGTTCCCGCCCGGATTTCCCGGTTCCGCTGAGGAAGCCGGTGCGTACGCCGACCCTTCACCTCCGGATTTTCCGGCAGTGTAAAGACCCCCGCTATCCGGCCCCTATTCGCTCCGAAGGCGGCGGTTATCGGTCCGCTATTCATCGGCCATATACGGGAGTCGGGCCATTGACTTCCCGAATTCGGGGCTCGAACCTGCTGAATGCCGACCGTTTCACCGGCCTTGTCATCCACGGAACTAAGGAGTACCGGGTGGAAACAGAGCAGGCGCTACGGTATTGGAGGACGCTGCTCGCCGGCTTCGTCCAGCCCACCCGTCTCGGCGTGGAGCGGTCCTGGGCCACGGGCGGGGGGCGGCGCGAGCGCTCGCGCCTGACGTGGCCGACGACACGGGCCGCCGGTCTCGAACGGGCCGCGGCGGCCGCGGGCGTACGGGCGGAGCATCTGGTGTGCGCCGCGTGGGCGCTGGTGTTCGCCGCCCACTCGGGCGAGCGCGACGTGGTCTTCGGCGTGGTCCCCGGCGAACCGGGCGGCCCGGCACGGCCGTTGCGGGTGCGCGTGGACCCGTCGCTCGGCGTCGGCGCCTTCCTCCGCGGTGTGCGCGACGACCACGAGCGCGGGGCGGCGCACGCGGTGCTGACCCCGGCGGAGCTCGCGTCGTGCGCCGAACTCGCGGAGGGCGCGGAACCCGCCGAGGGCGCGGAACCCGTCGAGGCGCTGTTCGGGACGGCGCTGCGCTGCACCCACGGGGCCGGAGGCCCGACGGCCGCCGCGCGGCGCACGGAGACGGCCGAGCACCGTATCGAGACAGCCGAGCACCGTATCGAGATCGGCGTCGCGCTGGGCGCGGAGCCCGGGCTCCACCTCGACCGTGTCGCGGACAGCCTCACCGACGCCGACGCGCTGCGGCTGCTCGACCACCTCGACCTGACCCTCTCGGCGCTCGCGGAAGCCCCCGCCGCCGCCCCGGTCGGCGGGCTCGCCACCCTGCCCGCGCGGGAGCGCGCACGGATCGTGGGGGAGTGGAACGACACCGGCCGCGACCTCGGCGAACCCTGCTGTCTGCACGAGCTGTTCGAGCGGCAGGCCGCCCGCACCCCGGACGCACTCGCCGTCGTCCAGGGCCAAAGCCGGTACACGTACGCCGAACTCGACGCGGCCTCCGGGCGTCTTGCCGCCCGGCTCGCCGCCGCCGGGGTCGGCCGCGGCGACACGGTGGCGCTGAGCCTGCGCCGCACCGTGCACGCCGTGGTCGCGCTGCTCGGGGTGGTCAGGGCGGGCGCCGCCTACGCGCCCGTCGATCCCGGGCTGCCCGCCGAGCGGGTACGGGAGCTGGTCGCGGCGGTGGCGGCGCCGGTCGTCCTCACCGACGCGGACGCCGTACCCGAGGTGCTGCGGCGCTGCCAGGGGCTGCCGGAACTGCGCCACGTGCTCTGGGTGGGCGACGGCGCGCCCGGCGTCCCCGCCGAGGACGCCGAGGACGCCGAGGGCCCGCGGCCGCCCGCGGTCACGGTGGCGCACGCGCTCGCCGAGCCGGGGCCAGGGGCCCCGGCGCCCCACCGCGCCCGCCCCCGCGACCCCGCGTACACGATCTTCACCTCGGGCTCCACCGGCACCCCCAAGGGCGTGACGCTCACCCACGCCCCCGTGGTCAACCTGGTCCGCTGGGTCAACGACACCTACCGCGTCGGCCCCGGGGACCAGGTCCTGTTCGTGGCCTCCCTGAGCTTCGACCTGTCGGTGTACGACGTGTTCGGACTGCTCGCCGCGGGCGGCAGCATCCGGGTGGCGGACGAGCGCGAGGTGCGCGACCCCGAGCGGCTGCTCGCCCTGCTCGACGGCGAGCCCGTCACCTTCTGGGACTCGGCGCCCGCCGCGCTCCAGCAGCTCGAACCGTTCCTCGCACAGCGCGAGCCGCGCGCCCGGCACTCGCTGCGGCTGGTGTTCCTGAGCGGCGACTGGGTACCGCTGACGCTGCCCGACACCGTGCGGGCCGCCTTCGCCGAGCCCGAGGTCGTCGCGCTCGGCGGCGCCACCGAGGCGGCGATATGGTCCAACCACTTCCCCGTCGGCAAGGTCGCCCCCGACTGGACGAGCATCCCGTACGGCCGCCCGATCGCCAACGCCCGCTACTACGTGCTCGACGCCGCACTGCACCCGGCGCCCGTGGGCGCCCCCGGGGACCTGTGCATCGGCGGCGACTGCCTGGCCACCGGCTACCACGCCGACCCCGCCCTGACCGCCGACAAGTTCATCCCCGACCCGTTCGGCCGGGTGCCGGGGGCGCGGCTCTACAGGACCGGCGACCGGGCGCGCTTCTGGGCCGACGGCACCATCGAGTTCCTCGGCCGCCAGGACCACCAGGTGAAGATCCGCGGCTACCGGGTCGAGCTGGGGGAGGTCGAGGCGTGCCTCGCGGCGCTGCCCGGGGTGGCCTCCGCGGTGGCCGCCGTGCACGGCACCGCGCCCGCGCTGCTGCTCGCCGCGTACGCCGTGCCGCACCCCGGGGCCGCGCTCGACCCGGCCGGGCTGCGCGACGCTCTCGCCGACCGGCTGCCGCCGTACATGGTGCCCGCGCAGGTGACCGTGCTCGACGCGCTGCCCGCCACCGCCAACGGCAAGCTCGACCGGGCCGCGCTGCCGGCCCCCGACCCCGCGCAGGGGCCGCGCGCCCCGCACGTGGCGCCGCGCACCCCGGTCGAGGAGGCCGTGGCCGCGGTCTGGGCCGACGCGCTCGGGACCGGGCCCATCGGCGTCCACGACAACTTCTTCGACCTCGGCGGCCACTCGATGCTGATGGCCATGGTCGTGGCGCGGCTGAAGAGCGATCTGGGGGTCGGCGTGCCCCCGCTCGACATGCTCAACCACCCGACCGTCGCCGGACTCTCCGCCCTGGTCGAACGGGCGCTCCTCGACGAGATCGACGCGGAGGGCAGCGGCACGGACGCGGCCGCCACGGCGGTGGACGGCGGCGCCGCGGGCGGCGGGGAAGCGGCGGGCAAGGCGGCAGGCGAGGCGAACGGGACGGGGTGCCACGGTGGCGAAGGACGGGTCTGACGACCGCGCGGACCGGCTCCGCGACCTGCTCGACCGGCGGCTGCGCGCGGCCCGCGAGCGGCGCGGCCCCGGCGCGGCCGCCGAACGCGGCAGCGGCCCGGGACCCGCAGCCCCCGCGCAGGAGCGGATGCTCTTCCTTGAAGAACTGGAGCCCGGCACCTCCGCCTACCACCTCATCCTCACGCTGCGCATCGAGGGACCGCTCGACGGCGCCGCGCTCGAACGCGCGCTGCGCGGCATCGAGGAGCGCCACGAGGTGCTGCGCTCCGTCTACGAGCGGCGCGACGGCACCGAGACCCTGGTGCCGCGCGCCCCGTCGTTCACCCTGCGGCACACCCCGCTGCCCGAAGGGCCGGACGCGGTCGCCGAGTTGCAGGCGCGGGAACTCGCCCGCACCTTCGACCTGCGCCGCGGCCCGGTGTGGCGGGGGCTGCTCGCCCGCACCCACGACACCCTCCACCACCTGGTGCTGACGGCGCATCACATCGCGGTCGACGGCTGGTCGTTCGACATCCTGCGGCGCGAACTCACCAGCGGGTACGCGGCCGAACTCGGCCGGGGCCCGGCCCCCGAGGCGCCCGCGATCCGCTACGCCGACCACGCCGCCCGGGAGCGCCGCCACGGTGCGCGGGGCGGCCACGACGAACAGCTCGGGTACTGGAGGCAGCGGCTGGCCGACCCGCCGCCCGCGCTCGAACTGCCCGCCGACCGGCGCCCGCCGGCCCACCGCACCAGGCCGGGCGGCATCGTGCGCGGCCATCTCGACGCCGGGGCCGCCGACGGCGTACGGGCGCTGGCGCGCGACACGGCGGCGACGCCTTTCATGGTGCTGCTCGCCTGCTTCCAGACCCTGCTGTACCGGCTGTCAGGCCAGGGCGACCTGCTCGTCGGCGTCCCGGTGGGGGGCCGCACCCGGCCGGACACCACGGGGCTGATCGGCCTGTTCGTCAACACCGTGGTGCTGCGCGCCGACTGCCGCCCCTGGCTCGCCTTCCGCGAGCTGCTCGAACAGGCGCGCGGTGAGACCGCCGCCGCCTTCGCCCACCAGGAGGCGCCGTTCGAGCGGGTGGTGGAGGCCCTGCCGGTGTCGCGCGACCTCGCGGGAACGCCGCTCTTCCAGGTGATGCTGGTCTGGAACGGCGCCGACCAGAGCGCGTCGGCCCTCGGCGACGCCAAGGCCGCGTACGTGCCCTGCGACGCCGCGGTCACCGCCAAGTTCGACCTGACCCTGGAGATCACCGACGAGGGCGGCGGCTACGAACTCGCCCTCGAATACGACCGCGAGCTGTGGGACGAGCCCACCGCCGCCCGGATGCTCGACCACCTCACCGCCCTCACCGCGGCCGCCGTCGCCGACCCCGGGGCGCCGGTCGGGACGCTGCCGCTGCTCGACGCAGAGGGGCGCGCGCTCGCCGCCCGGCACGCTGCGGGCCCGAAGCGCGCCCACCCGGGCCCCGCCGACCTGGCCGCCATGGTGGCGGGGGGCGCGGCCCTCGACCCGGACGCCGTCGCGCTGGTACTGGACGGCGAGGAGCTGACGTACCGGGAGTTCGACCGGCGGGCCAACCGGCTCGCGCACCACCTGCGGGCGCTGGGCGCCGCGCCCGACGAGCCCGTCGGCGTACTGCTTGAGCGCTCCCTCGCGCTGCCGGTGGCGATCGTCGCGGTCGTCAGGGCGGGCGCCCCCTATCTGCCGCTCGACCCCGAGCACCCGCAGCGGCGTACCGCCGCCGTGCTGGAGGACGCCGGCGCGCGGCTCGTCGTCGGCCTCGCCTGCCACGCGGGCCCGATCGAGGCGGCGGGCCGCGAGCCCGTGCTCCTCGACGCGCACGCCGCGGCGATCGCCGCGCGGCCCGGCACCTGGGAGGAACCGGCCGCGCTGCCCGACCAGTTGGCCTATGTGTTCTACACGTCGGGCTCCACAGGACGCCCCAAGGGCGTGATGGTGACGCACCGGGCCGCGCACAACCAGATCCGCTGGCAGATCGACCGCTTCGGCCTCGGCCCCGGCGAGACGGTGCTGCTGAAGACCAACGTCACCTTCGACGACTCGGTGGTGGAGGTGTTCGCCGCGCTCACCGCCGGGGCACGGCTGGTCGTCGCGGCCCCCGGCGGCCACCGCGACCCCGGCTATCTGCGCGCGCTGCTGGCCCGTGAGCGGGTGACGTACGCGCGGTTCGTGCCGACCATGCTGGCCGCGCTGCTCGACCACGGCGGGGACACCCCGCTGCCCGCGCTGCGGGTGCTCAAGAGCGCGGGCGAGCCGCTGCCGCCCGAGCTTGCCGCACGCTGCCTCGACACGTTCGGGGCCGAGCTGTACAACGCGTACGGGCCCACCGAGACGGCCGTGAACGTCAGCGCGGGGCGCTGTACGCCCGGCGCCGACACGGTGCCGATCGGCACCCCCGTCGACAACGTGCGCTGCCATGTGCTCGACGCCTCGCTCGCACCGCAGCCGGTCGGCGTGCCCGGCGTGCTCCACGTCGGCGGGGTGCAGCTCGCCCGCGGCTATCTGGGGCGTCCTGGCACGACAGCGGAGCAGTTCGTGGCCGACCCGTTCGGGCCGCCGGGCGGGCGGCTGTACCGCACCGGCGACCTGGTGCGGCGGCTGCCCGACGGGAGCCTCGACTACCTCGGCCGCGCCGACGGCCAGGTCAAGATCCGCGGGATGCGAATCGAGCCTGGCGAGATCGAGGCGGTGCTCGCCGAGCACCCCGCGGTCGGCCGCGCGGTGGTCGCGGCCAGGAACGACCGGCCCGGCGGCCCCCGGCTCGTGGCGTACCTGCTGCCCGCGGGCGACGCCCGGCCGGACGGCGAGGAGCTGCGCGGCTGGCTGGCCGCACGGCTGCCCGCGCACATGGTCCCGGCCGCCTTCGCCGTGCTGACCGGGTTCCCGCTGCTCTCCAGCGGCAAGGTCGACCGCAGGAGCCTGCCGGAGCCTGAACCCGAGGACGAGCCCGCTGGCGGGTACGAGCCGCCCGAGGGAGCGCTTGAGCAGGCCCTCGCCGCGATCTGGGCCCGCTGCCTCGGCGTCGGGCGCGTCGGCAGGAACCACGGCTTCTTCGCCCGCGGCGGGCACTCGCTGCTCGCCATGGAGGCGCTGCTCGCGATCCGGGAGGAGCTGGGCAGGCACGTCCCGCTGCGGCTGTTCTTCGAGGCGCCCACGCTCGCCGCCTTCGCCGCCGGGGTCGCCGCGCTGCCCGCGGCCCCCGAGGACCCGGCGGGCGCGGGTCCCGCGGCGGTGCGGCCGGTACCCGGCGGCGGCGCGTGCGTCTCGGCCGCGGAGGCCCGGATCTGGTTCGCCGACCAGCTCGACCCCGGCGACCCCGCGTACAACATGCCCGTGGTGTGCCGGCTGCGCGGCGGCGTCGACGTGCCCGCGCTGCTCGCGGCGGTCGCCGCGCTGCCCGCGGCGCACGAGGCGCTGCGCACCTCCTTCCCCTCGGCCGAAGGGCGTCCGGTGCGCGCCGTGGCCGGGGCCGCGGAACTCGCCGCGCGCGTCGTGGACCTGAGCGGCCTCGGGGAGCGGGAGCGCGACGCCGCGCTCACGGCCCTGCTCGCCGAGGAGACCGGGACCCGCTTCGACCTGGCCGCGGGGCCGCCGGTGCGGGCCGCCGTCGTGCCGCTCGGCGGCGGCGAGGCCGTGCTGGCGCTCACCCTGCACCACATCGTCGCGGACGGCTGGTCGATCCGGGTGCTCCTCGACGACCTGCGCACCGGCTACCTCGCCGCCCGCGCGGGCCGCCCCGCCGCCCTGCCCGCGCGGCTCGGCGCGGGCGACTACGCGCACTGGCGCGAGCGCCGGATCACCGACGCGGTACGGGCGGCGGAGCTGGCGCACTGGCGCGAGCGGCTGGCGGGCGGCCCGCCGCCGCTGGAACTGCCCGCCGACGCGCCGCGGGACGGCGCCGAAGGCTCGGCGGGCGCCGCGCTGCGCCTGACCGTGCCGCCCGCGACCGAGGCGGGCACGCGGGATCTTGCGCGCGCCGAGGGCTGTACGCCGTTCATGGTGCTGCTCGCCGCGTACGCCGCCGTGCTCGCCCGGCACTGCGCCGCCGACGAGGTGGTGCTGACCGTCCCGGTCGCCGACCGCGGGCGCGCCGACCTCGACGGCATCGTCGGACTGCTCCTCGACACCGCGGTGCTGCGGATTCCGGTGCGCCCTGAGCAGAGCTTCCGCGGGCTGCTCGGCGCGGCCCGCACCGCCGTGCTCGAAGCCCAGGAGCACCGGCTGCTCCCCTTCGACCAGGTGGTCGACGCGCTCGGGCTCGACGGCCCTGCGCTCGGGCGCTACGCCGTGTCGATGGACCCGGTCCGTGCGGGCGGCCTGGCGTTCGGCGACGGCGTGGTCCTCGAACCCGGGCCGTTCTCCCCCGCCCACTCCAAGGCCGACCTGAACGCGCTGTTCGAGGACGGCGGCGACGGGGCCGACGGGAGCGGCGGCGGGGGGCTCGGCGGCTGGATCATGTACCGCACGCCGCTGTTCCGCGAGGCCCGCATCCGGCGCATGGCCGACCATCTGCTGGCCGTGCTCGACACGGCGGTACGCGCCCCCGGGACACCGCTCGCCCACCTCCCCGTACCGGCGCCCGCAGCACACGCCGCCCCCGCCCCCGGCGGGCCCCCGGCCCCCGCCCCCGCGCCCACCTGTCTGCACACCCTGGTCCTCGACCGCGTCGCCGCCGACCCGGAGGCCGTCGCGCTGGTCACGGACGACGGCGAGTGGACCTACCGCGCGCTCGGCGAGCGGGCCGCGCGCCTCGCCCGGCATCTGACGGCACGCGGGCTGCGCCCCGGCGGGCTGGCGGGGCTCGTACTCGGCCGGGGGCCCGAGCAGCCGGTCGCGGTGCTCGCCGTGCTGCTGGCCGGGGCCGCGTACGTCGCCGTCGACCCCGGGCACCCGCCCGCGCGCGTGCGCGCCGTGCTCGCCGACAGCGGCGCCTCGCTCCTCGTCACGGACCGGCCGTGGGCGGGCGTGTGCGCGGGCGGCGGGCTGCCCACCGTGGTACTCGGCGACGAGGCGGACGCCATCGCCGCCCGGGACCCGGCCGTGCCCGCGAGCGCCGCCGCGACCGACCCCGCGGCGCTCGCGTACCTCGTCTACACCTCGGGCTCCACCGGCGCGCCCAAGGGGGTGCGCACCCCGCACGCCGCGGCGGCCGCCTATCTCCGCGACTACCTGGCGGGCTTCGGCCTCGGCCCCGGTGACACCGTGCTCCAGCTCGCCGGACTCGCCTTCGACGCCTCCGTGCGCGACCTGCTCGGACCGCTCACGACGGGCGCCCGCGTCGTCCTCCTCGACGACGAGCGCGCCACCGACCCGAGGGCCGTCGTCGCCGCCGTCGAGCGGCACGAGGTGAGCTGTCTGCCGAGCGTGGTGCCGACACTGCTGCGGGCGCTGCTCGGGGCCGCGGAGGAGCTGCGCCCGGCGCCGGGCGCCCGGCTGCGGCTGCTGCTGACCGCGGGCGAACCCCTCGACCTGGCCGACTGCGCCCGCGCCCGCGCCGCGTTCGCCGGGCGGCCCACGGTGGTCAACCAGTACGGGCCGACCGAGGCCACCATGACCACGACGAGCGCCACGGTCCAGGCGGACCCGGGGGCCCGCGGCCCCGCACCGCTGGGCGCGCCGGTGGCGGGCGCCCGGCTGTGGGTCGTCGACCGGCACGGCTGCCGCTGCCCCGTCGGGGTGCCGGGCGAGGTGTGGATCGGCGGCGGGCGGCTCGCCGACGGCTACCACGGCCGCCCCGGGCTCACCGCGGAACGCTTCGTGGCCGACCCGTTCTCCGGCACCCCGGGGGCGCGCGCCTACCGCACCGGCGACCTGGCGCGGTGGGAGGAGGACGGCACGCTGACGTTCCTCGGCCGCGGCGACGACCAGGTGAAGATCCGCGGACAGCGGGTGGAGCCCGCGGGCGTGGAGAGCGTGCTGCGCACCCTGCCGGGCGTCGAGGAGGCGGCGGTCGTCGCCGTGCGGGGCGCCGCGCCGCGGGGCGGCATCCGGCTCGTCGCCTGTGTCGCCCCCGCCGCGCTCGACCCCGGCGCGCTCCGCGCCGCGCTGCGCGCGCTGCTGCCCGAGCCCCAGGTGCCGTCCGTCATCCGGGTGCTGCCCGCGCTGCCGCGCACCCCCAACAACAAGGTGGACCGGCGGGTACTGGCCGCGTTCGACGAGCCCGCGGAGGCGGCGGACCCGCCGCGCACCGGCACCGAACGCACCGTCGCCGCCGTGTTCGCCGAGGTGCTGGGCGACGAGCGGATCGGCGACCGGCCCGTCGGGCGGCAGGACGAGTTCTTCGCCCGCGGCGGCCACTCGCTGCTCGCGGCCCAGCTCGCCGCCAGGCTGCGCCGCGCCACCGGGCGCGAGGTGCCGCTGCGCCGGGTCCTCGACCTGCGCACGGTCGCCGCCCTGGCGCACTGGCTCGACTCCGCCGCCCCGGCGCAGGACACGGCGCCGCCGCCGACAGCGGAACCGGGGGCCGCGCCCGCGGGGCCCGCCGCCCTCACCCCGGGCCAGGAGTCCGTCTGGCGGCACTGGAGGGACCGGCCCGACACCGCCGCGTACAACATCGGCTTCTGTGTGCGGGTCGCGGGGCAGGTCGACGAGGTCGCCCTCGCCCGCGCCCTGGACGCGCTCGCCGACCGGCACCCGGCGCTGCGCACCCGCTTCCCCGACACCGGCGGGGGACCTGCCGCCGTCGTGGCACCGCGAGTGCTGACCCCGCTGGCCAGGCACGACACCCGCGGCGCCGCCGACCCGTGGCGGGAGGCGATCGGGCTCGCCACCGCGGAGCTGCGGGCGCCCTTCGACCTGGCCGCGGGGCCGCCCGTACGCGCCGTCCTGGTCCGCTCGGGGCCGGACGAAAGCCTGCTCGGCCTGACGGTGCACCACATCGTCGCCGACGGCTGGACGCTGTCGGTGCTGGGGCGCGACCTGACCGCGCTCTACGCCGAGTTCGCCGCGGGCCGGCTGCCGGAGCTGCCGCCGGTGCCGGGCTTCGACCGCTACGCCGCCGGACTGCTCGCCCGGCTCGAAGGGCCAGGGGCCGCCGCGGACGCCGCCTTCTGGCGGGAGCGGCTGCGCGGCGTACCGCTGCCGCTGGCGCTGCCCGCCGACCGGCCGCGGCCCGCACACTGGTCACTCGCCGGGGCGGTGGCGCCCTTCGACATCGACCCGGGTGCCGCCGCCGGGGTGCGCCGCCTCGCGGACGAGGCGGGGGCGACCGTCTTCATGGTGCTGCTCGCGGCCTTCGGGCACTGGCTGCACCGGCTCTCCGGCGCCGGGCGGCTGCTCGTCGCGGTACCGGTCGCGAACCGCCCCGACCCGGAGTCCGAGCAGGTCGCGGGCCCCTTCGCCGATATCGTCCCGGTCCCGGCCGACCTCCGCGGCAGCCCCACGTTCCGCCAGCTCGTGGCCAGGACCCGGGAGACCTTCCTCGACGTCTGGGAGCACCGGGGCGTGCCGTACGAGACGCTGGCCGCCGCGCACGACCAGGACGACGGGCGCCGCCCGCCGCTCTGCCAGGCGATGTTCGCCGTCCAGAACCTGCCGTCCCCGTACGGCGCCCTCGGCGGCCTCGACACCACGCCCCTCACGCTCGACCGCGGCACCTGCCGCTACGAGCTGCACATGCGCTGCCACGAGACGCCGGAAGGGCTCTCCGGCTGGCTGGAGTACAGCACCGCCCTTTTCGACGAGGCGGCGGTGCGCGAGCGGCTGCGCGGCTTCCTGACGCTGCTCGGCGACGCGGTGGCCGCTCCCGACCGCCCCCTCGGAGGGTCCTGACGTGCGCGTCTTCAACCTGGTCTGGGCGGGGCAGGCGGCCTCGCTCATCGGCAGCCGTATGACCACCTTCGGCATCGGGGTGTGGGTCTTCGCGCGGACCGGTTCCACGACCGCGTTCGCCACCCTCATCCTGGCGGGCTCGCTGCCCGGCCTGCTCACCCTGCCGCTGGCCGGGGTGCTCACCGACCGCTTCGACCGGCGCCGGATCATGCTGCTGAGCGACATCGGCACCGCCGCCACGCCCCTGGCGCTGCTCGCGCTGAACGCGGCGGGCCTGCTGCGGCCCTGGCACCTGTACGCGATGGTGGCGGTCGGCGCGGTCTTCCAGGCGTTCCAGTGGCCCGCCTTCTCCAGCCTCATCACGCAGATCGTGGCCAAGGACGACCTCAGCAGGGCCAACGGCCGCGTCGGCGTCGCCGAGGCCGGCGGCATCGTCCTCGGCGACCTGCTCGGCGGCACGCTGTACGCGGTCGTCGGGCTCGGCGGGCTGCTGCTGGTCGACCTGACCAGCTTCTGCCTCGCCGTGTGCACCACGCTGCTGTCCTACCGGCTGCTGCCGATCATCCCCGCGGCCCGCCCGAAGGACGCGGAACGCCGCCCCGTGCACGCCGAGATGGCCGAGGGCTGGCGGTTCATCAGACAGCGCGGCGGGCTCCTCGGGCTGCTGGTCTTCTTCGCCTTCTACAACCTGACCATGGCGATGGCGCTCGTCCTCGTCACCCCGCTGGTGCTCAGCTCGCACCCGCCGTCGACGCTCGGCGTCATCAACGCCGTGGGCGCGGTCGGCATGATCGGCGTCAGCGGTGTCATGAGCGTCACCCGGCAGCCCAGACGCCTGGTGCGGGCCGTCCTGCTGGTCGCGGTGCTGCACAGCGGCCTGCTGCTGGCGATGGGCGGCAGCCATGGCGCCCCGGTGCTGCTGACGGTCGGCATGTTCGGGGTGCTGGGCGGCTACGCGGTGACCAACGCCGTCACGGCGACGCTCTGGCAGCGCAAGACCCCGGCGAGCGTGCAGGGCCGGGTCTTCTCGGTGCGCCGCATGATCGCCTGGTCGGCCGACCCGATCGCGTTCGCCGTCGCGGGCCCGGTCACGGAGTACGTGGGCAGGCCGCTCGCCGAGGGGCCGCTCACGGACAGCGCGGGGCGGCTCACGGGCACCGGCACGGGCGGCGCGGTCGCCATGGTGTTCGTGCTGTCCGGGCTGCTGCTCGCGCTGGTGGTCGCGGTCACATGCGTACCGCGCGCGGTGCGGCGGATGGAGCGGGACCTGCCGGACGCCGAGCAGCCGGTCGCGGAGCCGGTGCCCGCGGCGCCCGCGCCCTGAGGCAGGGCTGCGGCACGGCTGCGGCCCGGCGGCGGTGGCGCCGCCGCCGGGCCTGTCCGCGCGGGCGTCACCCGGCGAAGGCGCCCTCGTTGAGCGCGATCAGGTGCCCGGTGCCGCTGAGCGTCGACAGTTCGATGTCGGCGACACAGCGCACCTTCACGGTGTTGAGCGTCAGGGTGCCCTCGATGTGCGCGACGCCCCTGCCGCCCGCGAAGTCGGCGCCCGACACGTCGGTGGCGCCGGTGTCGACGCGCACGCCGAGGTCGGTACCGCCGCGGGACTCGGTGAACTTGATGAAGACGTACCCCATCTTGGTGAGACGGCGCTGTAGCTCCGCCACCGAGGGCGAGGGGCCGCCGACCGCGACCTTCTGCCCCTCGGCGCAGAGCCGTCCGACGAGTGCGTCCATGGGTGCTCCTCTTCTTGGCTGTTGCGGGCCTGGTCAGGTACTTCCTCGGGGCCGCCGGGTCAGGGGGCGGTCCGCTCCATCTGCTCGCGCAGGCTGCGGGGCCGCATGTCGACCCACACCTCGTTCACGTACTCCAGGCACTTCTCCCTGGTGCCCTCGGTGCCGGTCTCCTTCCAGCCCGCGGGGACGTCGAGGTACGACGGCCACAGGGAGTACTGCTCCTCGTCGTTGACGAGCACCTTCATCTGCTGGGCTTCCACTGCGGTCTCCTGGTCTGCTGTCGGTTCCGGTGGGTGTGCGGGGTCGTCGGTCAGGCGGTCTCGGGGAAGAGCCAGGGCGCCTCCCGCCTGCGCCGTGCCTCGTAGGAGAGGACCCGGTCCTTGTGCGAGAGGGCCCAGCCGATGCTGTCCAGGCCCTCCATCAGGGAGTTCTTCTTGAACGGGTCGATCTCGAAGCGGTGGACCCGGCCGTCGGCCGTGGTCAGGGACTGCGCCGCCAGGTCGACACGGAGGGTCGGCGACGCGCCCTCCGCGAGCGTCCGTGCGACGGCCTCGACGTCCTCGGCCGGCAGCGTGACGGGCAGGATGCTGCTGTTGAAGCAGTTGTTGTGGAAGATGTCGGCGAAGCTGGGCGCGACGACGCAGCGGAAGCCGAACTCCCGCAGTGACCAGGGCGCGTGCTCGCGCGAGGAGCCGCAGCCGAAGTTCTCGCCCGCCACCAGCACGCTCGCGTCCGCGTACCGCGGCTCGTTGAGCGGGAAGCCGGGGTCGGGGGTGCTGCCGTCCTCCAGGTAGCGCCAGTTCGCGAAGAGGTGGCGGCCGAAGCCCGTCCTGCTCACCGACTTCAGGAACCGGGCGGGGATGATGTCGTCCGTGTTCACGTTGGACCGCATGAGCGGCACCGCGGTGCCCTCGTGCGTGATGAATTTCTCCACGGAGGTCCTTACGTTGTGGGTGCGTTGATGGCGGGCCGGCCGCCGGGGTCCCGCGGCGGCCGGCCGCGGTGTCCTACGCGTACGCGAAGCGGCCCGCGACGGCGGTGGCCGCGGCCGTGACGGGGCTGACCAGATGGGTGCGCCCGCCCTTGCCCTGGCGCCCCTCGAAGTTGCGGTTGCTCGTCGAGGCGCAGCGCTCGCCCGCGGAGAGCCGGTCCCCGTTCATGGCGATGCACATGCTGCAACCGGACTCGCGCCACTCGAAGCCGGCCTCCCGGAACACGTCGGCGAGGCCCTCCTCCTCGGCCTGGCGGTGCACGCTCATCGAGCCGGGCACGACGATGGCGCGCACCCCGTCGGCGACCTTCCTGCCCGCGACGTACCCGGCGGCCAGCCGCAGGTCCTCCATGCGGGAGTTGGTGCACGACCCGATGAAGACGGTGTCGACGGCGATGTCCTCGACGCGCTGCCCCGGTTCGAGGCCCATGTAGGCGAGGGCCTGCTCCATGGACGCGCGCACCGCGGGGTCGTCTTCGCCCGCCGGGTCGGGGACCGTGCCCGTGATGTCGGCGACCATGCCGGGGTTGGTGCCCCAGGTGACCTGCGGTACGAGGTCGTCGACGCTGAGGCGGTGCTCCGCGTCGAAGCGGGCGCCCGGGTCGCTCGCCAGCTCCTTCCACTTCTCCGCTGCCAGCTCGAACAGCTCCCCGGCGGGCGCGAACCTGCGGCCCCGCACATACTCGACGGTGACGTCGTCGGGGGCGACCATGCCCGCACGCGCCCCGGCCTCGATCGCCATGTTGCACAGCGTCATACGGCCCTCGATGGTGAGGGAGCGCACGGCGGAGCCGCTGAACTCGACGACGTGGTTGGTGCCGACGTCGGTGCCGAGCCTGCGGATCATCGCGAGGGCGATGTCCTTCGCGGTCACACCGGGCCGCAGCTCCCCGTCGATACGGATGTTCATCGTCTTCGGCTTCGACTGGAGCAGGCACTGGGTGGCGAGCACGATCTCCACCTCGCTGGTGCCGATGCCCATGGCGAAGATGCCGAGGGCGCCGTGCGTGGAGGTGTGGGAGTCGCCGCAGACCACCGTCATGCCGGGCAGCGAGAGGCCCAGTTCGGGGCCGACGACGTGCACGATGCCCTGGTCCGCGTCGTTCATGCCGAGCAGCCGGACGCCGAAGTCCCTGGCGTTGTCCTCCATCGTCTCGATGCACATGACGCTCTGGCTGTCGACGACGTCGACGAGCCGCCGCCCGGGCACCGTGGGCACGTTGTGGTCGATGACGGCGACCACGGTCTCGGGGCGGTGCACCGGAAGACCGCGCTCGCGCAGCCCGGCGAACGCCTGGGGCGAGGTCGCCTCGTGGGTCAGGTGCCGGTCGATGTAGAGCATCGGCACCTCTCCTGCCTCGTCGCGCACCACGTGCGCGTCCCAGATCTTGTCGAACATCGTCTGCGGCATCGTTCGGTCACTCCTGTGGGTCGTCGTCCCTGTGGGTGTCTCGGCGGGAGCGCTCAGGCTCCGTGCGGCGCGTGCGCCCTCGCGAAGCCCTCTTCCAGCTCCTGCGGGGTCAGTTCACGGCCCAGCTCGTTCGCGCGGGTCAGCAGGCCCTCGACGGTCTCGGGGGTCAGCTCGGCGGGGTCGTGCCCGGCGAGCATGTAGGCGAGCTTCACGGAGCTCTGCCCGCTCCAGGGGCTGACGGCGACGGACGGCGTCCCGCCGACGGACGCGGGGTCGACGGCGGAGTACACGGTGCGCGACATCTCCAGGAGCCTGGCCTCGCGTTCCGCGTCCTTGGCCGCCCGCGCCAGGTCGGCGAGGTGGCGGGCCTTGAGGATGGCGTCGGAGTGGATGCCGGACGAGGTGTGGCTGTAGCGCTTGCCGAGCACCCCGTGCTCCGGGGTCTCGACGTCGACCATCCCCTGGTAGAAGGTGATCAGCCGCAGCAGCTTCGGCATGTCCCAGGAGACCGGCAGGGCGTTCTCCGCCTGGATGGCGGCGAGGTTGAGGACGACCTCCTCGAGAGAGGCGTTCCCCGAGCGCTCCCCGACGCCGCGCGAGACGACGTGGACGCGGTCGGCGCCCGCCGCGACCGCCGCCATCGCGTTGCCGAGGGCGTTGCCGGTGTCCCGGTGGCCGTGCCAGTCGACCAGCAGGTCGGGCACGCCGAGCGCGTCCAGCTCGTCGCGGACGAAGCGGACGAGACGGTGGGTGCCGAGCGGGCGGATGACGCCGATGGTGTCGGCGAGCGCGACGGCGTACGCGCCGCTCTCCACCTGGGTGCGGGTGATCGCCCGAAGGTCCTCGGGCGAGGTCTGCGTGGTGTGCTCGGTGCCCGCGATGACGGGGATGCCCATCTCCACGGTCTTCTTGATGAACGTCTCCATCCGGTTGAGGACGAAGTCGAGGTCCCAGCCCTGCACGAGGCGCCGGGACGGCGCGCTGCCCATGAAGACGACGGACTCCAGCGCGGGGTGTATCTCCTTGCACTCGACGGTCCACTTCAGGGCCTCTTCCGTACACATGGAGAGCACGGAGGGCACGATGCCGGGCAGTTCCTCGCGCATCCGGCCGAGCAGCGCCTTCATCATCCGGTCGAGACGGTCGGCGTTGCCCGGGTAGATGCCGACGGTGGCGCACCTGACTCCGAAGTCGTCGAGGAGATGCAGGTACTGCATCATGTCGTCGAGCGACGGATAGCCGACTATGCCCTGGAGACCGTCCCGCAGGCATTCCGAGAGAATCTGCGCGCGGGCGACCTGCTCGGCGACCGGCTCGACCGGAATGTGCTGCGGAAGCGGCGACAGCGGACTCTCGTCACTGTTCCAGTTGAAGTTCACCGGAATTTCGAGGTTTCTGATGCCCTGCATGGTCTCTCCTTGTCGGATGGTTCGCCGGCCCGGCGGCGCCACGGACATCGCTCAGTTCGACCGGCAGCATGCCGACCGAGAAGCGGACGTAGTCGTCGGAGTAGCCGAACGCGGAACCGGGAATGCCGGCGACACCGGTCTTCTCCAGAACCGAGAAGCAGTCCTCGCCCGGCCTGAGCCGGCTCCAGTTGTAGATGGTCGCGTCGTCGTCGAGATAGACGCGTTCGAAGAGGTGGTGCTCCTCGTCGAACAGCTCCAGTTGTCTCCGCAGCCGTGCGCGGCGCAGCCGGTAGAGGCCGCGGATCTTCTCCATCAGCCGGGGATCGCGCCGGAAGAGCGTGTGGTAGGCCATGAAGCGCAGTTGCCATTCGCCGGGCAGCGAGCTGATGCTGCTGACCCAGCTCGCCCTGATGTCGACGGCGAGCGCGGCGTCCCCGAACACCGCCCAGCCGAAGCGCTCCCCGGTCAGCGTGTGGGTCTTGGACATGCTGTTGACGTGGATCAGCAGCTCGGCCACGCCGGGCGCGCCGGTCAGCGCGCGCATGCGGGCCTCGTCCGCGGCGGGCGTCCCGGTGCCGACGTACGCGAGGTCCGCGAGGACGTGGACGCGGCGGCCCCGGTCCGCGAAGCGCCTGACGACCTCCATGAGCGCGGCCAGTTCTGACGGCTCGTAGGCGAAGGTGGTCGGGTTGTTCGTCACCGTCAGATAGACGACGGTGATGTCCTGGTGCTCCTCCAGTTCCCCGGCGAGCAGCTCCGCGGTCAGCTTGAACCGCTCCTCGGCCCTGGTGCGCACCCGGTGCAGCCGGTATCCGTAGGCCACGGCCTGGAGTTCCGGCATGTTGAAGCCGGGGGCGGCGAAGAGCAGCGCGCCCGGCGGCCGGGAAAGGTGCCTCGCCAGCAGCGCGAGGCCGCGCAACGTCTTGTCGATGCAGTCGGTGGCGCCGAGGCCGAGTGCCACCTGGTCCCCGGTGGCCGTCATGCCCCACTCCGCCATGTCGGCGGCGAGCCTGGCCCGCAGGACGGGGTTGCCGACGCCCTGGATGTCGTAGACGCGCGGGTCGTGGCCGGCGGCGAGCAGGGCGCGCTCCTCGTCGGCCATCCGGTCCCTGAGCCAGCGGTAGCCGTGGCCGGAGGCGGTGCGCCCGCCGATGTCCTCGCCCGGCAGCGCGACGCCGAGGTCGTCGGCGAGCGTCCGGTAGTCCCCCGGGCCGCCTTCCTCGCCCTCGCACTCGGTGATCCGCCGTACGTTGATGTCGCCGATGGTCCGGTTCACGATCTCAAGACGGGTGGCGTCCGGGTCGAACTCGCGGGCCGCGCAGTCCTGCTCCAGTTCGCCGACGATGCGCGCCATGACCCTGATGGGCGGCTCCGCGCTGTCGGTCGACCCGGCTCTGCGGCGCCGCACCAGCGCCGCGCGTGCCTCGCGGACCAGCCGGCGCTGGTCGTCGAGGCGGGTCGGCGTCCCTGGTGCGGAACTCTCTGGCGTCATGGGGTGGGGGCCTCCGTTGTCGGTTCTCCGTACGGCGCGCGTGGGGCGCGGTGACCGGCCGGCGGGCACGTGGTGTGCCGGTGGGGTGTGCGGGCGGGGCGGGCCGGTTCAGGGGTGCCGCAGCGCTTCCACCACGTGCCGCCCCATCTCGGCGGTCCCCACGGGGGTGCGTCCCGGCTCCTCCAGGTCCGCGGTCCTGTGGCCGTCGGCGATGACGGTGTCCACGGCCTTCTCGACGGCGGCGGCCTCCCGTTCGAGGCCGAGGGAGTGCCGCAGCAGCAGCGCGGCGGAGAGGATGGCGCCGAGCGGGTTGGCCTTCTCCTGGCCCGCGATGTCGGGGGCCGAGCCGTGGATGGGCTCGTAGAGGCCGAAGGTGCCACCCGCGGTGCGGCGGGTGCCGAGGCTGGCGGAGGGCAGCATGCCGATGGAGCCGGTCAGCATGGACGCCTCGTCGGTGAGGATGTCGCCGAAGAGGTTCTCGGTGACGATCACGTCGAAGTCCGCGGGGGTCCTGATGAGCCGCATCGCGCAGGCGTCGACGAGCATGTGCTCGTATGTCACCGCGGGGTAGTCGCCCGCCACCCGCTCCACGACCTCCCGCCACAGCACCGAGGAGCTGAGGACGTTGGCCTTGTCGACGGAGGTGACCTTCCCGGTGCGGCCGACGGCGATGTCGAACGCGGCCCGCACCACCCGCTCGATCTCCGCCTCGGTGTAGAGCAGTGTGTCGACGGCCTCCGTGGCCCCGGGGGTGCGGCGGATCTCGCTCGGCTTGCCTGGCACGGTCTCAAGGCGCCCGTAGTAGAGGCCGGCCGACAGCTCCCGCACGAAGACGAGGTCGGCGCCCTTGAGGTACTCGGGCTTCAGGGACGACGCCCCGTGCAGGGCCTCGGGCGGGCGTACCGGGCGCAGGTTGGCGAAGAAGCCGAACTCCTTGCGGAGCCTGAAGAGCGCCTGTTCCGGCCGGGGCCCGCCGCCGGTGTGGCCGCCGGGAAGGCTTCCGATGGCGCCGAAGAGAATGGCGTCGCTCGCGGCGCAGATGTCGAAGGTGCGGTCCGATATCGCGACCCCCTCGGCCGTGATGGCGTCGAGTCCGACCCGGCGTCTGTGGACGGTGAAGGTGTGGCCGTACTTCTCCTCCACGGCGCGCAGCACGTCGAGTGCCTGTGCCGTCACCTCGGGACCGACCCCGTCTCCCGGAAGCACAGTGATCGTGGCGTTGCTCATCGGCTCACCTTTCGAGGAACATGGCGAAGTTCGTGTGTGCGGTGTGGTGGCGGCGGGCGCCGGGGGCCTGCGCGTGCGGCCCGGAATTCACTTCTTCCGCGGCGCCTTTGCGTCTTTCTGCCTGGGGTGGAAGGAGAGCAGCCGGTCGACGATCGTGCCGCGCCAGCAGATCATGTCGTGGCCGCCGGTGTATTCGTCGTAGTCGACCTCGTAGCCCTTTTCCCGCAGGACCAGGTGCATGTTCTGGTGCGTCGTCATCGGGTCGTAGTCGACGATGGCGCGTTCAAGGCTCCCGATGTCCATGGAGAACCGGATGGGCAGCCTCGGTGCATTCCTGAACTGCTCGGTCAGCCACTCCTCTTCCCTTTCCTGGTCGCCCTTTCCCGGCCACCAGTAGGAACCGGACTGGGAAATGACGTTCCCGAATCGCTCGGGCGACTTGAACGCCGCGTAGGACGCGCCGAGTCCGCCGAAGCAGGAGCCGCCGACGACGGTGCGGGAGCCGTCGCGGGTGATGTGGTAGTTCTCGTGGACCCAGGGCATCAGCTCCTGGTTCAGGTAGTCGCTGAACGGCTCGTGGCACGGCAGTTCGCGGGCCCGGATCTCCTGGTCCTCGTTGGTGTGCATCACCAGGACGTACGGGGGGATGCGGCCGGTGTGCAGGAGGTTGTCGAGCACGGTGGTGATACCGGCGAAGTTGTAGTACGACCAGCCGTCGAAGAGCAGGAAGACGTCGTAGTCGTCGCCGGTGTCGGTGTAGCCGGGCGGGGTGTAGACGGTGACGTGCTGCCGGGTGCCCAGGATGGAGCTGGTGGCGGTGTGCATGCGGGTGGCGCCCCTGGCCACGCCGCGGCGCGCGATGTTCCAGGGCTGGCGCGGGGCGCCGGGCAGTTCGAGCACCGACACCTTGAACTGGGCCGGGTTGCCCATGAGCGTGTAGTCGCGGGGGTTGAGCGGGTCGGTCCTGTACTCGGGCAGCCGGGCCAGCACCTCCGCGTACGAGGTGAACGGCACCATCGGGTCGTTGACGGAGAGCAGGTACGTGGTGCGCAGCTCGGACGGCAGCAGATACGACCGGTACCAGACGTCGGTGCCCGGCAGCCGTTCGAGCCGGTACTCGCCGAAGTCACCGCTCGGCGCGCTACAGAAGAGCACGAGCGCGTTCTCCGTGGGCTCGGCGGCCCCTGCGGTCCCGGCGCCTTCGGCGGCCCCTGCGCCCTCGGCGGTCTCCGTGCCCCGCCACAGGAAGGTGACCAGGGTGCGGGAATCGTCGTCCCCCGACGGCTCCATCAGGGGGCTGCCGGCCTCGGCGACCTCCTTCCAGAACGCCTCGGGGGCGTCGTGCTCCCCCGCCTCTACGGCTGCCGCGAGTCGGGCGATCCTCGGACTCGTCAGCGGTGGCTGCGCGGCGAACATGCTTCTCTCCTCGTCCTGGCGTGGTCCTGGCGTGCGGTCGGCGGCGGTGGGTGGAACGGCGGTGGTGGCGGCCCGGCTGTCTCCCGGCCGGGCCGCCGGGCTCAGAGCAGGTCGAACAGCTCGTCCGCGTCCGGCTCCTCCTCGCCCTCGCCCTCGCCCTCGTCGATGAACCGGGCCAGCGCCTCGACGGTGCGGTTCTGGAAGACCGTGGTGAGCATGAGCGAGGTGCCCCAGCGCTCCTGGACCTCGGCCGCCATGGAGGCGACGAGCAGCGAGTGGCCGCCGAGGTTGAAGAAGTCGTCCCGGATTCCGACGCGTTCCAGGTCGAGCAGGCGCGCCCAGAGCGCGGCGAGCGCCTTCTCCGTGCCGGTCCTGGGCGCGACGTGGCTCTCGCCGTCCTGGGCCCTGCGCACCACGTCGGGCAGTGTCGGCAGGGCCGCCCTGTCCACCTTGCCGTTGGCGGTGAGCGGGAACGCGTCGAGCGGCACGAGGTGCGCGGGCACCATGTACTCGGGGAGCCGTTCGAGGAGGTGTGCCCGCAGGGCGTCCCGGTCGGGCTCCGCGTCGCCTGCCGCCGTGAAGAACGCGGTGAGGCGCTTGTCGGTGGGCGTGGCCTCGTGCACCACGACGAGGCAGGCGCGCACCGCGGGGTGCTCGGCGAGTACGGCCTCGATCTCCTCGACCTCGATGCGGTAGCCGCGGATCTTGATCTGGTGGTCCTTGCGCCCCGCGTACTCGACGACGCCGTCGGCCCTGAACCGCGCCAGGTCCCCGGTCGCGTACAGCCGTCCTGGCCCGAAGGGGTCGGCGACGAAGCGCTCCGCGGTGAGTCCGGGGCGCCCCAGGTAGCCGCGGGCCAGTTGGACGCCGCCGATGTACAGCTCCCCGATGACGCCGTCGGGTACCGGCTCCATCGCGTCGTCGAGCACGTAGATCCTGGTGTTCGCCACCGGGCGGCCGATCGGGACGCCGCTCGCCCCGGGGGCGCTGCGGCACTCCCAGGAGGTGACGTCGACCGATGCCTCGGTGGGTCCGTACAGGTTGTGCAGCCGGGCGTGCGGGAGGGCGCGCAGGAACTCGTCCTGCACCTCCACCGACAGCGCCTCGCCGCTGCACATCACCTGGCGCACGCTCTGGCACTGCTCGCCCGCGCCCGGCCTGCGCAGGAACGTCTCCAGCATGGACGGCACGAAGTGGAGCACCCCGATGGCGTGTTGCTCGATCGCGTCGGCGAGGTGGGCGGGGTCGCGGTGGCTGTCGGGGCGCGCGAGGTGCAGCCGCGCGCCGGTGATGAGGGGCCAGAAGAACTCCCACACGGAGACGTCGAAGCTGTACGGGGTCTTCTGCAAAACGCGGTCGTCCTCGCCGAGGCGGTAGGCGTCCTGCATCCACAGCAGGCGGTTGCGGATGCCGCGGTGCGACAGCATCGCGCCCTTGGGGCGGCCGGTGGAGCCGGAGGTGTAGATCACGTAGGCGAGGTTGTCCTCGTGCACGGGCACGTCGAGCGGTGCGCCGTCCGCCGTGAGCCAGGAGATGTCGGCGCCGCCGAGTTCGACGACGCGGCCGCCCGCGGCGGTGAGGAAGCCGACGAGGCCGCTGGTCGCGGGCTCCGTCAGCACGACGCGTACCCCGGCGTCCCCGGCGACGAAGGCGAGCCGGTCCTGCGGGTGGTCGGGGTCGAGCGGCACGTAGGCGCCGCCCGCCTTGAGGACGGCGAGCAGCGCCGTCACCAGGTCGGGGGAGCGGTGCATGCAGACGCCGACGTGGGACTCGGGGCCGACGCCATGTGCCGCGAGGGTGCGCGCGAGCCGGTTCGCGCGCAGGTCGAGCTGGGCGTAGGTGAGCTGTTCCTCCTCGAAGGAGAGGGCGATGCGGTCGGGTGTCAGCCGGGCCTGCTCCTCGACGAGCCGGTGCAGGCAGGGCGGGCCCGACAGGCGCTCGTCGCGGGTGGCGTTGCGGTCGTCGAGGATGCGGGCGCGCTCGGTGTCCGTCAGCAGCGGGAGCCGTGTCACGGGGGTGCGCGGCTCGTCGAGGGCGGCGTCGAGGAGGGTGAGCAGGTGCGCGCCCATGGCGGCGACGGTGTCGCGCTCGAAGAGGCCGGTGCTGTACTCGAAGGTGCACTGGAGGCCGCCGTCGCGTCCCTGCACGCTCAGTCCGAGGTCGAACTTGGCGACGCCGACGCCCTCGTCGGTGACGTCGTGCATCCAGGCGGGCTGCTGCTCGGGGAACTCCTCGAAGAGCTTGTCCAGGCCGGAGAACATGACCTGGAAGACGGGGCTGTAGCTGAGGCTGCGCTCGGGCTTCAGCTCCTCGACGATCCGGTCGAACGGCACCTCCTGGTGGCTCTGCGCCTCAAGGAGCTTCCAGCGGACCTGGTCGACGACGGCCGCGAAGTCGGGGCCGCCCTCCAGGTCGACGCAGAGGGCGACCGTGTTGACGAGGAAGCCGATCATCGGCTCGGTCTCGACGCGGGCGCGGCCCGCGACGGGGACCCCGATGACCACCTTGTCCTGCCCGCTGTACCGGGAGAGCAGCACCGCGAACGCGCTCAGCAGAGTCACGAAGCGTGTGGTGCGGTGCTCCTCGCCGACCCGGGTGAGGCGGCTGACGAGGCCGGGCGGCAGGGTGCGGGTGAGGTTGGCGCCCTCGAAGGTCTGCACGGCGGGCCGCGGGTGGTCGGTCGGCAGCGAGATCAGCGCGGGCGCGCCCGCCAGGTGCTCGCGCCAGTAGTCCAGGTGGGGCCTGAGCCGTTCCTCGTCGAGCCACTGCTGCTGCCACACCGCGTAGTCGGCGTACTGGACGGCGGGCGGCGGCGGCAGCGCGGACTCGTCCTGCCCGTCGCGGACCAGGATCTCGTAGGTCCGGGTGAGTTCGTCGCCGAGCAGGCCGATCGAGTAGCCGTCGAAGACGGCGTGGTGGGCGCTGAACGCGAGCAGTGACTCGCCGCCCGGCAGGTGGATCAGCAGGGTGCGCAGCAGGGGGCCCGCGGCGAGGTCGAAGGGCAGTCTCCACAGCTCGCCCGTGGCCGCACGGACCGCTTCCGGCAGCGCCTCGTGGTCGGTCGCCGACAGGTCGGCCTCGGTGAGTACGACGGTGCCGGTGGGGGCGATCTCCTGCCAGAGGCGCCCCTGGTGCTCGCGGAACGTGGTCCGCAGCACCTCGTGGCGTGCGATGAGGGCGCCGAGGGCGCGGCGCAGCGGCCCGGGTGCCACGGCGGTGGGCCTGTGCAGCAGCCAGCCGACGGTGTAGAGGGGGCTGTCGGGGTGCAGCCGGTCCATGTACCAGAGCCGCTGCTGGTCGAAGGTGGCGGGGATGGGCTCGTCGCGCCCGGCCGGGACCAGGGGCAGCGGGGGGTGCGGCTGCCGCCGCCGCAGGATGTCGTCGAGTTCCGCGGCGACCTGGGCGAGCGAGGGCTGCTCGAAGAGGACGCGTACGGGCAGTTCGGCGCCGAAGGTGTGCTGGATGCGCGCGGCCACCTTCACCGCGAGCAGGGAGTGCCCGCCGAGTGCGGTGAAGTCGTCGTGGACGCCGACGGGTCCGTGCCCGATGACCTCTTCCCAGATGTCGGCGAGGCGTGCCTCGGTGGCCGTCCTGGGCAGCGCGCCCGCGGAGAGCGCGGGGGCGGGGGCGGCCTCGTCGGGCAGCGGGAGCGCCCTGCGGTTGAGCTTGCCGTTGCCGTTGAGGGGCAGTTCTTCGAGGCGGACGAAGGCCGAGGGCACCATGTAGGAGGGCAGTTGCCGCTTCAGATGGGCCCGCAGCTCCTCGGTGGGGTCGTCGCCCGCGCCGTCGAGGACCACGTAGCCGACGAGGCGCTTGCCGGTGCCGTCCGGCTGGGCGAGGACAGCGCAGCCGCGTACCCGCGGGTGTGCTTCGAGCACCGACTCGATCTCGCCGAGTTCGATCCTGAAGCCGCGGATCTTCACCTGTCCGTCGATGCGCTCGATGAACTCGACGTTGCCGTCGGGGAGATGGCGGACGAGGTCGCCGCTGCGGTAGAGGCGGCCGCCCGGCTCGCCGAAGGGGTCGGCGACGAAGTACTCGGCGGTGAGGCCGGGCCTGTTCATGTAGCCGCGGGTGACGCCGACGCCGCCGATGTACAGCTCGCCTGGCACCCCGGGGGGCACGGGCTGGAGGTGCGGGTCGAGGACGTACAGCCTGACGTTGGTGAGGGGGCGTCCGATGTGGATGACGTCCAGGTTCTCGTCGGTGTGCGTCCCGGTGGCGAAGATGGTGCTCTCGGTCGGCCCGTAGACGTTGAAGAAGGTGCGTCCTGGCGCCCAGGTCCTGATGAGGTCGGCCGAGTACGCCTCGCCGCCGACGACGAGGGTCCTCAGGTGCGGCAGCGGGTCGTCGGTGGGCAGGGTGGCCAGCGCGCCGGGGGTGAAGTTGAGGCTGGCGATGGCCCGTTCGGCCAGTATGTGCTGGAGGTCGGTGCCGACCATGCGGGTGTCGGCGCCCGGGATGTGCAGGGTGCCGCCGGTGACGAGCGGCAGCAGGATCTCCCAGACGGAGAAGTCGAAGCTGGTGGAGGCGACCTGGAGGACGTTCTGCCGCCGGTCGAAGCAGGGGTTGAGGCGTATCCACGGCAGGATGTGCTGGAGGCAGCGGTGGGCGACCATGACGCCCTTGGGCCGCCCGGTGGAGCCCGAGGTGTAGATGATGTACGCCAGGTTCCGGGGGGTGACGGCCGTCTCGGGCGCGGTGGCGGGCCCGGCGGCGACGTCCTGCCACTGGGTGTCGAGGCAGAGGGTGCTCAGGCCCTCTGGCAGCCTCGGCAGCAGGTGCGACTGGGTGAGCATGAGGTCGATGCGCGCGTCCTCGACGACGTAGGCCATGCGGTCGAGGGGGTAGCGGGGGTCGATCGGGACGTACGCCCCGCCCGCCTTGAGGATGCCGAGCAGTCCGACGATGCCTTCGAGCGACCGGTCGAGGCAGAGGCCGACCAGGACCTCGGGTCCGACGCCGTGCCCGCGCAGCCAGTGGGCGAGCTGGTCGGCCCGGCTGTTCAACTGCTCGTAGGTGAGGTGTCCCTCCTCGTGGACCACGGCGACCGAGTCGGGGGTGGCGAGGGCCTGCCGCTCGACGAGGTCGTGGCAGAGGACGGGCTCGACGGGCGCCGTGGTGTCGGTGCTCCACTCGTCGAGCGCCCTGGCGCGTTCGGCGTCGTCGAGTACGGTGACCCGGCCGAGGGGGCGCTCCGGCGCGGTCACGAGTTCGTGGAGGATGTGCCGCAGGTGGGCGAGCATCGCCTCGACGGCGTGCGCCTCGAAGCGCCGCCTGTCCCAGAGGATGTTCACCCCGATGCGCTCGCCGACCGTGATCACGGCGTTGAGGGGGTAGTGGGTCTGTTCCTTGGACCCGAGTTCCGTCAGCCGCAGCGCGCCCTCCTCGCCCTCGTCGCCCTCGTCGCCCTCGTTATCGGGGTAGTTCTCGAAGACGAAGAGGCTCTCGAAGAGGGGGGTGCCCGCGGGCAGTCCGACCCAGCGCTGGATGTCGCCGAGCGGGGTGTGCTCGTACTGCCGCATCCGCAGGTTCCGCTCCTGGAGGTCGGTGAGCCAGTCCAGGGCGCTGCTGTCGTCGGGCAGCCCGACGCGGATCGGGAGTGTGTTGATGAAGAGGCCGACCATGCGCTCGACGCCCTCGACCTCGGGGGGCCGGCCCGACACGACGGTGCCGAAGACGACGTCGTCGGTGCGGGTGTAGCGGCCGAGCAGCAGCGCCCAGCAGCCCTGCATCACGGTGTTGAGGGTGAGCCTGTGGCGCTGTGCGAACCGCTTCAGCCCCGCGGTCTCGTCCGCGTCGAGGAACGCCTCGGTCCAGTCGTATGTCGCGGGTCCGCCGTGCGCGGCGTCCTTGCCCGACGCCAGGTTCGGCGCCGCGGCCTCCTCGACGCCCTGGAGGGTGTCGCGCCAGTACTCCTCGGCCTGCGCGAGATCCTGCCGCTGGAGCCAGGAGACGTAGTCGCGGTAGGGGCGGCCAGGCGTCCGGTCGAGGGGACGGCCCTGGACGAGCGCGCCGTACTGCGCGGCGGCTTCTCCCAGGATCAGGCTGATGCTCCAGCCGTCCAGGATGGAGTGGTGGGCGCTCCACACGAGCTGGTACGAGTCGTCGGCGGTACGGGCGAGCAGCATCCGCCACTGCGGGGCCTCATGGGGCTCGAACCCGCGTGCCCGGTCCTGTGCGAGATACGTGTCCAGCAGCCCCTGCCGCGCCTCGGCGTCCTCCGCACGCCAGTCGACGACGTCCAGCGGCACCGGCGGCGCCGACCAGACCAGTTGGAGGGCCTGGTCCTCGTGGGTGGTCCAGAAGCCGGTGCGCAGGATCGGGTGCCGCCGCATGACCTCGGACCAGCCCCGGCGGAAGGCGTCCACGTCGAGTTCCTGGTCGATCCGCAGCACGTTCTGTACGTGGTAGAAGCCCTCGCCGCGGGCGTACTGGCTCTGGAACCACATGCCCTGCTGGGTGGGGGTCTGCGGGTAGCAGTCCTCCAGGGGGCGGGGCGAGGTGCCCGCGTCCCACGCGGGGTGCGTGCGCAGGGCGTCGACGAGGGTGTTGAGCTGCCGCTGCGACAGTCCCGCGAGGGGGAAGTCGGAGGGGCTGTAGCCCACCGCGCCAGGCCGCGCCGCCTGCGCGCCGATGCCCCGCAGCGCGTCGAGGGCGTCGGTGGCGACACCCCGGACGGTTTCCTCCGCGTGGACCGCGCCGTCGTAGGTCCACCGCATGTGCAGTTCGCCGTCCCGGACATGGCACACGATGTCGAGGAGGTACGGGCGCGCGTTGCCGGGGTCGGTATCGGGCCCCGCGAGGTCGGACGAGCCCGCGAAGCCTCCGGCGAAGCTGTCGTCGAACTGGCCGAGGTAGTTGAAGCTGACCTGCGCGGGCGCGGCGCCGCTCAGGGACGTCTCGACGGGACCATGCGCCAGCAGCCCGTAACCGATCCCCTGCCTGGGCCGCCCCCGCAGCACCTCCTTGACCCGCTTCAACCCCTCGCCAAGGCCGTCCGCGTTCGCAACCGGCAGCCGCAACGGTGAGATCGTGGTGAACCACCCCGTCGTGCGCGCCACATCGACATCGCCGAACAAGTCCTCGCGGCCGTGCCCCTCGACATCCACCCGCACGAATGCGGAACCGGACCACACCCCCAGGGCACGTGCCACACCCGTCAACAGCACGTCGTTCACCCGGGTGTTGAAAACCGCGGGCACATCACGCAACAACCGCCGCGTTTCCGTGACCCCCAGCACCGCCTCGTGGAAACGGGTCCCTTCCGCGTCGGCGGACTCGTCCACCGGAAGCAGCGCGGTGGCCTCGGTCTGCTCCGTCCAGTAAGGCTCCTCGGCGGTGGTCTCCTCGCTCGACGCCTCATCGGCCAGCCGCCGCGCCCATTCCTGCCAGGCGCTGGATTTCGCGGGCAGCGCCAGTTCCTCACCGCGCCGCACCTGACCCGTCAGCGTCTCGACGTCCTCCAGCAAAACCCGCCACGACACCACATCGACCACCAGATGGTGCGCCACCAACAACAACCGGTCGCGCCCGTCACCCCACCCCGTGAACAACACCCCACGGAACACCAGACCATTCGCGAGATTCAGCCCCGCCTGCACCCGCCCCGCAACCTCGGACAAACGCCCCTCACGCTCATCCGCCGGGCACTCGGAGAGGTCGCACACCTCCCACGGAAGCACCTCCGGAACACCCAGGAGTTCCGAGGACCAGGCACCATCGGCGCCCTGAACAAAGCGGGCGCGCAATCCGTCGTGCTGCTCCAGCACCCGCCCCATGACCCGCTGCCATCCCCTGTCTCCCAGACCGGAGTCGACTTCCACGAGTACCGACTGGTTGAAGTGCTGGGGGACCGCGAAGTCCTGCGCGAAGAACCACCGCTGAACAGGCGTCAGCTCCACCGGACCCATGAC
>NZ_JBITGT010000026.1:0-71416 GCF_044457285.1 Streptomyces sp. NPDC050560 | reverse complement strand
AACGGCTCGATCACCGCCCACGATTCATCGGTCACCTCATGACGACGCACCACGAACAGACCAACGACGCCACAACTTTGCGGACACGCCCTAGGGCTTCGCGCGCCCGCCGATGAGTTCGGGGCGCGCGGCGGGTCTGCCCTCGTGCCGCCGCCCGCGACCGGCGCGAGGCGGCCGACATCCCCTCAGGAGACCTCGATGACCAGCACGGAAAGCGCCCTCGACCTCGGTCCGCAGGCCGCGGCAGTGGCCCGGCTCGCGCGGAGCGTCACGGACGACATGCTCGACGCGCCCACGCCCTGCGAGGAGATGCGGGTGGGCGCGCTGCTCGTCCATCTCCTGGGGCTCTCCGCGGCCTTCGCCGCCGCGGCCCGCAAGGACTTCGGGCCGCTCACCGACACCCCGCCCGACACCGGGTCCGACGCCCTCCCCGGGGACTGGCGCATCGCCCTGCCCCGGGCGCTCGACGCCCTCGCGGCAGCCTGGCGCGACCCGGCGGCCACCACCGGCACGACCAGGGCGGGCGGCGTGGAGATGCCGGCGGACGTGATGGGGGCGGTCGCCGCCGACGAACTCGTCGTCCACGGCTGGGACCTCGCCGTCGCCACAGGACAGGGCTACGAGCCCGACCCGGCCGCGCTCGCGGTGGCCCACGGCCTGCTCGGCTCCGCGGCCGAGGGCGGCGGCTCCCTGTTCGGACCGCCCGTGCCGGTGCCCGCGAGCGCGCCGCTGCTCGACCGCGCCCTCGGCCTCAGCGGGCGCGACCCGCGCTGGAGCCCGCCCGCGCCCTGACGGTCCCCGCCCCGACCGCCTCGCCCGGGAACGCGCTCACAGCCTGCGTGTCGCCAGCGTCAGCCGGTCCCGGGCGTCGAAGAGGGCGTCTTTCACCATCTGCTCGTGTGCCGGGGTCAGCCGGGCCACCGGCACCGAGCAACTGACCGCGTCCCTGGCCGGGGTGCGGTAGGGGATCGCCACGCCGAAGCAGCGCAGCCCCACGGTGTTCTCCTCGCGGTCCACCGCGAAGCCCTGCTCCCGCACCTGGCGCAGCTCCTCGACGAGCTTCTCGCGGTCCGTGATGGTGTGCTCGGTCAACTGCGGCAGCGACTCGGGCAGCAGCGCCCGCACCTGGTCGTCGGTGTACGTGGCGAGCAGCGCCTTGCCGAGCGAGGTGGCGTGCGCGGGCAGCCGCCGCCCGACCCGGGTGAAGGGCCGCAGATAGTGCTGGGACTGGCGGGTCGCGAGATAGACGACGTTGGTGCCGTCGAGCCGCGCGAGGTGGATGGTCTCCGTGGTGTCGTCGGAGAGCCGGTCGAGCGTCGGACGGGCCGCGGCCACCACCTCGTCCCCGTCGATGTACGACGTCCCCACCAGCAGCGCCCGCACCCCGATGCCGTACCGCGTGCCCGTGGCGTCCGTCTCCACCCAGCCCAGATCCACCAGCGTGCGCAGCAGCATGTAGAGGCTCGACTTCGGGTAGCCGACCGCCTCCTGCACCGCGGCGAGCGAGTGCATGCCGGGCCGACCCGCGAAGTACTCCAGCAGTTCGACCGTCCGTACCGCGGACTTGACCTGCGCTCCGCCGCCCTGCTCGACTGCCGACATCGCCCTTGACCCCTTCGTTCGCCGGAAAATAGTGTCAAGTCCCGGCAAGTTCATCACCAGAGACAGTGTTCAGCATATCGAACAGACCTCTGGTGCGTTCACTGACATCTGGAGGAAATCGCGGTGGCAGCAGCACCAGTCTGGAGTGTGGACCCCCGAACCGGGAAGCAGCGCGAGCAGGTCGCGGTCGAGGCCACGGCGCAGGACGTCGACGCCGCCGTCCGCGCCGCGCACGCCGCCAGGGGGGCGCTCGCCGACCGCACCGTGCGCGCCGCGTTCCTGCGCGCCGCGGCCGACCTCCTCGACGAGGCCAAGGACGAACTGGTCGCCGAGGCCGACGCCGAGACCGCCCTGGGCGGTGGCCGCCTCACCGGCGAACTCGCCCGCACCTGCTACCAACTGCGGGCGTTCGCCGACATCGTCGACGAGGGCGCCTTCCTCGGCGTCGTCATCAACCACCCCGACGACACGGCCACCCCGCCCGTGCCCGACCTGCGCCGCTACAAGGTGCCGCTCGGCGTGGTCGCGGTCTACGCCGCCTCCAACTTCCCCTTCGCCTTCTCCGTACCGGGCGGCGACACGGCGAGCGCCCTCGCCGCGGGCTGCCCCGTCGTCGTCAAGGCGCACCCGGACCACCCGGGCACCTCGGAGCTGGTCGCCGCCCGGCTGCGCGCCGCCGCCGGGCGCCAGGGCCTGCCCGAGGACGTCGTCCGGCTCGTGCACGGCTTCGACGCGGGCGTCGAGCTGGTCAGGCACCCGCTGGTCGCGGGCGCCGGCTTCACCGGCTCGGTGCGCGGCGGGCGCGCCCTCTTCGACGCCGCGGCCGCTCGCCCCGCGCCGATCCCGTTCCACGGCGAACTGGGCTCCCTGAACCCGGTCCTCGTCACCGGGGCCGCCGCCGACGAGCGCGCCGAGCAGATCGGCGCCGGGCTCGCCGGGTCCATGACGCTCGGGGTGGGCCAGTTCTGCGTCAAGCCGGGGCTCGTGCTCGCCCCCGCCACCCCCGCGGGCGACCGCCTCGTCGCGGCGCTCGCCGACGCCGTCGCCGCGGTCGACGCCGGGGTCCTGCTTGACCACCGGATGCGGAACACCTTCGTCGCGGGCGTCGCCGAGCGCGCCGGGCTGCCGGAGGTCACCGCGCCGGTCGCCGCGGGCGCCGGGGACGAGCACACCGTACGGCCCGGCTTCCTCACCGTCCCCGCCGCCCGGCTGGCGTCGGACGGTGTGCACGACCTGCTCCTCGAAGAGTGCTTCGGACCCGTCACCGTGGTCGTGCGCTACGCCGACGACGCGGAGGCCACCGCCGTGCTGTCCAGGCTGCCGGGCAACCTCACCGCGACCGTGCACCTCTCCGCCGCCGAGGCCGCGGGCGAGGGCCGCGGCGCGGAACTGCTCGCCGAGCTGACACCGCTCGCGGGCCGGGTCCTCGTCGACGGCTGGCCGACCGGTGTCGCCGTCGCCCACGCCCAGCACCACGGCGGCCCCTACCCGGCGACCACCTCCACCTCGACCTCGGTCGGCGGCACCGCCATCGAGCGCTGGCTGCGCCCGGTCACGTACCAGACCGCCCCCGAGGCGCTGCTGCCGCCCGAGCTGCGCGACGACAACCCGCTCGGGCTGCCGCGCCGCGTGGACGGCCGCCTGGAGGTCTGAGCCGGCGGCCACCGGCGGCCCGGCGGCGGGGGAGCGCGCGACCGCCGCCGGGCGCGCGGGCCACGCGCCGGGCCGCCGGTGCGCACATCCGTGGACGGCGGGGCGCGGCGCGGCCACAGTGGAACGATGGAGAGCCTGCCGACCGCCACCGTCGCCGCCGAGTTCCGCCCCGTCACCACCTATCTGAACACCGCGAGCACGGGCCTGCCGCCCGCGCGCACCGTGGCCGCCCTGCGGGCCGCCGTCGAGTCGGTCGCCGAGGGCCACCCGATGGACATGTTCGCCGACGTGGAGGCGGCGCGCGCCGCCTTCGCCCGGCTGACCGGGGTGCCCGTGCGCCGGGTCGCGGCCGGGGCGTCCGTCGCCGTCTACGGGGGCCTCGTCGCGGCCTCGCTGCCGCCCGGCGCCGATGTACTCACCGCGCAGGACGACTTCAGCTCGACCGTGAATCCGTTCCACGCGCGCGGCGACCTCTCCGTGCGCGCCGTACCGCTGCCCAGGATCGCCGACGAGGTGCGGGAGGACACCGCGCTGGTCGCGGTCAGCGCCGTGCAGTCGGCGGACGGGCGCGTCGCCGACCTGCCCGCGCTCAGGGCCGCGGCCCGCGCCCACGGCGCCCGGGTCTTCCTCGACACCTCCCAGGCGACCGGCTGGCTGCCGTACGACGCGGACGACTACGACTACGTGGCCTGCGTCGGCTACAAGTGGCTGCTCTGCCCGCGGGGCGTCGCCTTCTTCGTCGTCCCCGAGGACCTGGGCCCGCTCACCCCGCTGTTCGCGGGCTGGGTCGCGGGCGAGCACCCCTGGGACAGTTGCTACGGTCCCGTGCGCGAGTTGGCGCGCAGCGCGCGGCGCTACGACGAGAGCCCCGCGCTCTTCTCCTACACCGGCGCCCGGCACTCCCTGGCGCTCATCGAGGAGCTGGGCGGGCCCGCCGCCGTCGGCGCCCACGACGTGGCGCTCGCCGACCGCTTCCGCGCCGGGGTGCGGCGCCTCGGCCATCCCCTGCTCCCGGCGCCCGGCTCGCCCGTCGTCTCCGTGCCGGGCCTCGGCGAGAGCCGGCCGAAGCTCGCCGAGGCCGGGATCGTGGTGTCCAACCGCGCGGGCAGCCTGCGCGCGGCCTTCCACGTCCACAACACGCAGGCCGACGTGGACGCGCTGCTCGACGCGCTGCCGCCCGCCGGGGACTGACGCGCCCGGGAACGCCACGGGGCCCGGCCGCACGGCCGGGCCCCGGGAGACGCCCTGCTCAGCGGACCGGGGTGAAGTCCCTCGCCCCGATGAAGTCGGGCCGCCGCACCGGCGCCGCGAACGGCTCCACGGCCTCGTTCTCCACACTGTTGAACACGATGAACACATTGCTGCGCGCGTACGGGGTGATGTTGTCGCCCGAACCGTGCATGCAGTTGCAGTCGAACCAGGTGGCGGAGCCCGCCTTGCCGGTGAACAGCTTGATGCCGTGCTTGTCGGCGAAGGACGTCAGCGCCTCGTGCGAGGGCGTGCCCGCGTCCTGCATCTGGAGCGACTTCTTGTAGTTGTCCTTGGGCGTCTCGCCCGCGCAGCCGAGGAACGTCTTGTGCGACCCCGGCATGATCATCAGGCCGCCGTTGGTGTCGAAGTTCTCCGTCAGCGCGATCGAGACCGAGACGGCCCGCATCTTCGGCATGCCGTCCTCGGCGTGCCAGGTCTCGAAGTCCGAGTGCCAGTAGAAGCCGGACGCGCCGAAGCCCGGCTTCACATTGATCCGGGACTGGTGCACGTACACGTCGGAGCCGAGGATCTGCCGGGCGCGCCCGACGACCCGCTCGTCGCGGACCAGGCGGGCGAAGACCTCGCTGATCCGGTGGATCTCGAAGACCGAGCGGATCTCCTGGGACTTGGGCTCCACGATGGAGCGCTCGTCGGCGCGGATCGCCGGGTCCTCGACGAGCCGGTCGAGTTCGGCCCGGTACTCGGCGACCTCGGCGGGAGTGATCAGCTCGGCGACGGAGTGGAAGCCATCGCGCGCGTGGGACTCCAGATCGCCCGCGGAGACCGGCCCCGGCGTGCCAGGCGCGCTCCATACGACCGGGTCCTGGCGCGGCACGGAGACCTCCGTGGCACCGCGGCTCGGGTAGACGTCCTCGATCTTCTCGGGGGTCACGGTCATCGGTCAGACCTCCTCGGTCAACAGGGGATAGGTGCCGTTCTCGTCGTGGTCCTCCCGGCCCGTCACGGGCGGGTTGAAGACACAGATGCAGCGGAAGTCGGACTTGGGGCGCAGCACGTGCCGCTCATGGCCGTTGAGCACGTACGTGGTGCCCGGCGCGAGCCAGTGCTTCTCGCCGGTCTCCTCGTCGGTCAGCTCCGCCTCGCCCTCGACGCAGACCACGGCCTCGATGTGGTTCTGGTACCACATCTTGGTCTCCGTACCCGCGTAGAGGATCGTCTCGTGCAGGGAGAACCCGACACCGTCCTTGGCGAGGAGGAGCCTGCTGCTCTCCCAGGTGCCCGAGTGCGACTTGATGTGACGGTCCGTGCCAACCAATTCCTTGAACGATCTGACAATCACGGGGGTGACGCCTCTCTGTGTCGGTCCGCGGTCGGTGCGGTCGGTTGCGGGGGATGGTTCATGGGGGCCCCGGACAGCCCTCTGGGCCGCCGGTCGGGGGCGACGGGCGGACGCGGCGCCCGCGGGGGCGCCCGGTGGGCGGGCGCCCGCCCGGGTCAGGGGACGGGCGCCCGCCGGGCCACGGCCGGGGTCAGGCGGTCTCGCGCACGGCGCGTGCCAGGGTGCGCAGCCCCTCGTCCAGCTCGTCCGGGGTGATGGTCAGCGCGGGCAGCAGTTTCACGACCTCGCTCTCGGGCCCCGAGGTCTCGATGAGCAGCCCGAGTTCGAAGGCGCGCTTGGCGATGGCGCCCGCGCGCGCCTTGTCGCGGAACTCCATGCCCCAGACCAGGCCGCGGCCGCGGAACTCCACGATCTCGTCGCGGTGCGCGTCCTGGAGCGCGCCCAGCACCTCCTGGACCTGCTGGCCGCGCGAGAGGGTCTGCTTCTCCATCGCGGGCCCGTCGCTCCAGTACGTTTCGAGCGCCGCGGCGGCGGTGACGAAGGCCGGGTTGTTGCCGCGGAAGGTGCCGTTGTGCTCGCCGGGCTCCCACAGGTCGAGCTCCGGCTTGAACAGGCACAGCGACATCGGGAGACCGTAGCCGCTGATGGACTTGGACACCGTGACGATGTCCGGGGTGATGCCCGCCTCCTCGAAGGAGAAGAACGCGCCGGTGCGCCCGCAGCCCATCTGGATGTCGTCGACGATCAGCAGCATGTCGCGGCGCTCGCACAGCTCGGCGAGGCTGCGCAGCCAGTCGGGCCGCGCCACGTTGATGCCGCCCTCGCCCTGCACGGTCTCCACGATCACCGCTGCGGGGGTGTTGAGCCCCGAGCCCTGGTCCTCCAGGAGCCGCTCGAACCAGAGGAAGTCGGGGACCTGGCCGTCGAGGTAGTGGTCGAACGGCATCGGGGTGCCGTGCACCAGCGGGATGCCGGCGCCCGCGCGCTTGAAGGCGTTCCCGGTGACGGCGAGGGCGCCGAGGGACATGCCGTGGAAGGCGTTCGTGAACGAGACGATCGACTCCCTGCCCTTCACCTTGCGGGCCAGCTTCAGCGCCGCCTCCACGGCGTTGGTGCCGGTCGGTCCCGGGAACATGACCTTGTAGGGCAGGTCGCGGGGGCGCAGCACCAGGTTCTGGAACGATTCGAGGAAGGCGCGCTTGGCCGTGGTGGACATGTCCAGGCCGTGGGTGACGCCGTCGCGCTCCAGGTAGTCGATGAGGGCACGTTTCAGCACCGCGTTGTTGTGCCCGTAGTTGAGCGAGCCTGCGCCTGCGAAGAAGTCGAGGTACTCGTGTCCGTCTTCGTCGTACATGCGAGAGCCCTGCGCGCGGTCGAACACGGTGGGCCAACCGCGGCAGTAGCTGCGCACCTCCGACTCCAGGGTCTCGAAGACGCTCAGGTCGGGCGGGGTGATGGTCACAGCATTCTCCTGGGTGTTTCCGGTGGGAGGTGGATCAGGAGGCGTACAGGGGTGTGGACGGCGACGTGCCGCCCGTCAGAAGTCCAGGGGACCGATGCGGTACAGCACCTCGGGCGCGTGTCCCCCGTCGGGGAACAGCGCCTCGGCGAACAGCTCCTCCCGCTCCAGCGGCACCGAGTGCCGCTCGGCGAACGAGACGAACAGCCGGTCGGAGGCGGTGTTGTCGGGGGAGACGGTGGTCTCCACGCCGATCAGCCCGTGCTCGGTGGCGACTCTTGAGGTCAGCCCGTCGAGCATGGCCCCGGCGAGGCCGCGCCCCCGGTACTCCTCGTCCACCGCGACCTGCCATACGAGCAGCGTGCGTGGCCGGTCGGGACGTATGTAGCCGGTGATGAAACCGACCGGGACGCCGTCCGCGGCGCGTGCCACGACGGTGGTGCCGGAGAAGTCACGGCACCACAGCAGGTAGCTGTACGAGGAGTTGAGGTCGAGGGTCCTGGAGTTCCGGGCGATGCGCCACAGATGTGCTCCGTCCGCCACCTGCGGCATGTCGAGCCGCAGGTCCTCCGGCATTCTCAGAAAATCGGGTCGCAGGTCTGCTTGTGCAGCGGTCATGGATATTGAATTTACCTAGCAATTGCTGAGATTGCATCGTGGGGCGGGGTTACCAACAAGCGTCGACTGTGTTACGCGCGCGCGTGTACGCTCGCGCGAAAACCCCGGGCATATGCCACGTTTGTGGGGGATTTTTGGGGCTTATCGGGCGAGGGTGTGGAGTACATCACATGTGTGTAACCGTTGGCGGCGGTGTTGGAATTATGTAAGGAAAGGTGACCTGAACCCCGGTGTTTAAGGTGTGAGAATCGGGGCAGAAGAATACGGGAAGCTGCGCCGGATGAGTTTATTGAATTCTCGCGGTGGCGCTGGGTCAAGAATTCGCTGTAAATAAGATGTCCGCATCGCGGGATTGAACGCTCCCCGGCGGCATGAGAACGCCGCGTGACGGCGGTGCCGCGGGTGCGCGTCCGCCCTGCGCGGCCGTGAGGGCGGCGAGGGCGCGCGCGGGAGCGCGAAGGGCGGCCGCCGCGTTCGCGACAACCGCCCCAGAGATGGCCCTCAGTGCCATCCGTCACATCCGGAGGTCGTCCGTCCGCGGAAGACCCGCCGGGTGGCCCTCAGCCCTGCCAGGCCCGCGTCACGGCGCGTACGGCGGCTTCCAGGTCGATCGGGTCGACCGGGTCGACCGGGTCGTTCACGGGGGCGGGCCCCGCCGCCGCGAGCGCGCCCAGCGCCCTGCCCAGGGCCGTCAGACAGGCGCCGACCGCCTCGGCGGTGGCGTGCGGCCCGTAGTGGTTGACCCGGATCATCTCGCCGGCCAGCGCGCCGCCGCCCGCGGCGAGCGGCAGGTCCGGCTCCGCGTCCAGCGCCCGCGCCACCACCTCGGAGGCGTCCACGCCCGGCGGGGTGCGCAGGGTCGTCGCCACCGGCGCCGCGTCGCCCGCCCGCGCCACATACGGCTCCAGACCGCCGCCGAGCGCCAGCACGCCCGCCCTGGTCGCCTCGGCGGCCGTGCGGTGCCGGGCGACGACCGTGTCGAGGCCGAGCGCGTCGATGCGGTCGAGGCAGGCGTCGAGGGCCAGCATCTCCAGCGCCGCGGGGGCGTGCGGCAGCGCCGTCCTGCCCCGGTCGAGCCAGCGCTCCTTCCAGTCGAGCAGCGACAGGTACGAGTGCCGCGGCGCGTGCTCGTTGGCCGCGAGGCGCCGCCAGGCCCGCTCGCTCACCGCCACCGCCGACACCCCGGCGGGGCCGCCCATCGCCTTCTGCGCGCCGATCACACACAGGTCCACGCCCCACGCCTCGGGCAGCAGCGGCTCCGCGGCCACCGACGCCACCGCGTCCAGCATCAGCAGCGCGCCGTGGGCCCGTACCACCTCGCCGATCGCCGCCACCGGGTTGGTGTTCCCCGTCGCCGCCTCCGCGTGCACCAGCGAGACGAAGTCGACCTCCGGGTGCTCCCGCAGCGCCGCCGCGACCTGCGCCGCCGTCGCCGCCGTGTGGTAGGGCACCTCGATGTCCACCACCCGCGCGCCGCAGTCGCGCAGCCAGTCCCCGAACGTCTGCCCGTAGGGGCCCGTGACCACGTTCAGCGCGGTCGTGCCGGGGCCCGCCGCGCCCCTGACGCACCCTTCGAGCGGCAGCAGCGCCTCCCCCTGGGTGATCACGACGTCGTACGAGGTGCCGAGCAGCCGCGCGATCCGGTCCTCGACCGCGGCGAACCTGGCCGCGGTGAACGGCGGCGGGTCGAGGAGGGGATGCGCCTGCTGCGGCGTCACGGATGGGTTCACGGTGCGACTACTCCGCTCACGAGTGCGTACGGGCCTGCACCGAGGGTAGGCCGTGGCGCCTGCGGCGCGAGGGGGAGTGCGCGGCGGGCGCGCGGTGCCGCCTCCTACGCTGCCGTCCATGAGCGAATCGGCGGTACTCCACGTGAAGGGCCGGGTCCTGGCGGGGCCCGAGGACGTCAGGGACGAGCTGTGGGTGATCGACGGCCGGGTCAGCCACGAGCCGCCCGCCCTGGCGCGCGACGTCCGCACCGTCACCGGCTGGGCGCTGCCGGGCCTCGTGGACGCGCACTGCCATGTGGGCCTCGACCTGCACGGCCCGGTGCCGCCCGAGGAGGCGGAGCGGCAGGCGCTCGACGACCGGGAGGCGGGGGCGCTGCTGCTGCGCGACGCGGGCTCGCCCTCCGACACCCGCTGGATCGACGCGCGCGACGACCTGCCGAAGATCATCCGCGCGGGCCGCCACATCGCCCGCACCCGGCGCTACATCCGCAACTACGCCCACGAGATCGAGCCGGACGAGCTGACCGCCTGCGTGGCCCGTGAGGCGGAGCGCGGCGACGGCTGGGTCAAGCTCGTCGGCGACTGGATCGACCGGGACGCGGGCGACCTCACCCCCTGCTGGCCCGAGTCCGCCGTGCGGGACGCCATCGCCGAGGCGCACCGCCACGGCGCCCGCGTCACCGCGCACTGCTTCGCGGAGGACACCCTGCGCCCGCTGGTGGAGGCGGGCATCGACTGCGTGGAGCACGCCACCGGGCTCACCGAGGACACCGTCCCGCTCTTCGCCGAGCGCGGCGTCGCGATCGTGCCCACCCTCGTCAACATCGCCACGTTCCCGGAGCTGGCGGCGGGCGGCGAGCGCAAGTACCCGCGCTGGGCCGCCCATATGCGGCGGCTGTACGAGCGCCGCTACGACACCGTGGCCGCCGCCCACGAGGCCGGGGTGCCGGTGTACGTGGGCACCGACGCGGGCGGCTCGCTGGCGCACGGCCTCGCGGGCGCCGAGGTGGGCGAGCTGGTGCGGGCCGGCCTGCCGCCGCTCGCCGCCCTCTCCGCGGCTACCTGGGGCGCGCGGGAGTGGCTCGGCCGCCCGGGGCTCGACGAGGGCGCCCCCGCCGACCTGGTCCTCTACGAGACCGACCCCCGCGCGGACGTGCGCACCCTGACGGCGCCCCGTCTTGTGGTCCTCAACGGGCGCGTGGTGGCCGGCAAGGGCTGAACCCCGGGGGCGCGCGGCGGCGTCGCGCGCCGGGCGGTGGCGGTCGGCGCCGGGGCGCGCAACGGCGCCACCAGCGGTGGTTCATATTCGGACAAACGAGCTGCTTACCTCGTGAGGGTGAAATGGCGGAGGGTGGCTGACGCGTCACCCTCCGTACGCCAGTATTCCCGGCGACGGCGGCCGTACGGGCGTTCCCCCGGGGGAGCGACCCGCCGCCGTGTTCGCACACCTTCTCGTGGGGGGTTCCACCACCGTGATCAACCGTACGTTCCGTCCCGCCGCCGCCCTGCCCCGGCTGACCGCTGCCGTGGCCGCGCTCGCCGTGGCGGGCCTGCCGACGGCCGCCGCACACGCGGACGGCCAGGACGGCCGCGGCAGCCGGGCCGGCCAGGGGAGCGGCAGGGCGCACGCCGCCGTGCTCCGCACCGACCTGGACGTGTCCCTGCTCAACAAGACCGTCGACGTGCCGCTGAGCCTCACGCTCAACGACGTCTCGGCGCCCGCCTCCGCGCGTGAGACCGCGCTGGAGGCCCGGCTCGACGGCGTCGACGGCGGGCGCCCCTTCAGCGTCCTGCGCGCCGACGTGGCCACCGCCGAGGCCACCACGAGCGCGTCGGCGGCCGAGGGCAACACCAGGATCGCCGGCGCCGCGCTGCGGCTGCCAGGGCTGCCGGGGCTGCCGCTGCTGAAGGCCCAAGAGGTCACCGCGCGCGCATACTGCCCGGCGGCGGGGCGGCCGCGCGCCGAGTCGAACGTGCTCGGCTCCGTCACCGTCCTCGGCAAGCGGATCACGCTCAGCGCGGGCGGCACCACCCGTGTCGCCGTGCCGGGCGTCGGCGACGTCAGCCTCGCCCTCTCGGCCCGCGACACCACGAGCCGCACCGCCGCCGCCACCGCGCTGCGGCTCCAGGTGTCGGTCAACCCGCTCAAGCTCAACGTCGCCGACGTCAAGGGCACCGTCACCCTCGCCACCGCGGACTGCCACAGCCCCGCGCCCGCGAAGGCCGGGCACGACCCGCAGCCCGCCGGGTCCACGCCCCCGTCGGCGCCCCCGGCCGCGCACGCCGCGCAGGAGCGCCCCCCGAAGCTCGCGGAGACCGGCCAGAGCGCGGCCACGCCCTACCTGGTCGGCGGCGGGGGCGTCCTGCTCCTCGCGGGCGGCACCGCGTTCGCCCTCGCCAGGCGCCGCAGGCAGGGCTGACGCCCTGGCAGTCATGTCCGGCGCCGGTGGGCACGGCTGACGCCCTGCCGGGTTCCTCACGCGCGTGGGGGCCCGGCAGGGCGTACGCGCGCGTGAGGGGCCGAACGGGCGCGGGGCCGCGGGCCCGCCGGGGCTGCCGCTCAGCGGCCCCGCAGCGCCTGTTCGAGCGCCCCGAGGAACCGGTCCGTCGTGGCCGCGTCGCGCACCGCGCAGCGCAGCCACGACGGACCGAGCCCCGGGAAGGTGTCCCCGCGGCGCACCGCGAAGCCCAACTCCCGCAGCCTGGCCCGTACCGCGTCCGCGCGGGGCGCCCGCAGCAGCACGAACGGCGCCCTGGGGGGCGTCACGACCGACACCCCGAGTGCCCCGAGCCGGTCGAGGCCCGCGAGGAGCCGGGCCCTGTCCGCCTCGGCGGCAAGCGCCGCGCGCTCCGCCTCCGCCAGCGCCGCCGGTTGCACACACGCCTCGGCCGCCACCAGCGCGGGCGTGCTCACCGGCCACAGCGGCTGCGCGCGCGCCAGCGCGGCCACCACCCCGGGCGCCGCCAGCAGATAGCCCACCCGCAGCCCGGCGAGGCCCCAGGTCTTGGTGAGGCTGCGCAGCACCACGAGCCCCGGCAGGTCCACCCGCGAGGCCAGCGACTCGGGCTCGCCGGGCACCGCGTCCATGAACGCCTCGTCCACCACCAGCGTCCGCCAGGGCCGCGCGAGCGACGCCAGCGCCCGAGCCGGATGGAGCACCGAGGTCGGATTGGTCGGATTGCCGACCACCACCAGGTCCGCGTCCTCGGGCACCGCGTCCTCGGGCAGCGTGAACCCGTCGTCCGGGCGCAGCAGCACCCGCCGCACCGTGTGCCCCGCGTCCGCCAGCGCCGCTTCCGGCTCCGTGAACTGCGGGTGCACCACACACGGCCGTACCGCCCCCAGGGCCCGCGCCAGCAGGACGAACGCCTCGGCGGCGCCCGCCGTCAGCAGCACGTGCTCCACCGGGACCCCGTGCCGCGCCGCCACCGCGGCCCGCGCCGCGAGGCCGTCCGGATACGCGGCGAGCGAGCCGAGCGACGCCGCGAGCCGGTCCCGCAGCCAGCCGGGCGGCGTGCCCGCGCGCACGTTCACCGCGAGGTCCACCAGGCCCCCGCCGCGCACCTCCGCGTCGCCGTGGTGCCGCAGATCCACCGCACGCTCCCGTCCCGCGCCCACCCCCGTCACCCGGACGCCTCCGCGATCGCGCAGGTCGCGTGCGCCGAGGCCCGCCGCCCCACCAGCAGCCGCCCGCCCGACGCGAGGGCCGCGGCCTCCGCCACCGACGGGGTGCCGACGGCCGCGGCCGCACGCGCCGACCGGTGCGCCACCGGCACCGCCGCAAGCACCTCGGGCGGATGCGCCACCACCGGCACCCCGAGGCGCGCCGCCGCGCCCACGATGCCCGGATGGCCGCCACGCGCGCGTACCGTCGCGAGCGCCGCCACGCGCGCGTGCGCGAGGCCCGCGGCGTCCAGGGCCCGCGTCACGAGCCCGTACACCTCCGCCGCGTCCGCCGCGCCCGACGCCCCCACGCCCACGGTCAGACCCCGGTAGGCGACCCCGGGTGTGCGGGCCCGGGAGGCATCGACTACCAAAGGACCATGGTCGTGCTCGTGGCACTGGGTTCCTTCGTGATGACACTGGTCGGCGGCTGGACGGCGCAGCACGTCGCCGACCGGCGCCACCTGGTGCTGGGGTTCGCCGGCGGACTGATGCTCGGGGTGGTCGGACTCGACCTGCTGCCCGAGGCGCTCGAAGGGGCCGGCGAGGAGGTCTACGGGGTGCCCGCCGCGCTGCTGCTGTTCGTCGGCGGCTTCCTCGCCGCCCACGTCATCGAGCGGCTGCTCGCGCTGCGGCAGGCCGAGCACGGCGCGCACACCCCCGAGCAGGTCCCCCAGGTCGGGATGGGCGCCGCGGCGGCCATGGTGGGCCACAGCATCGCCGACGGCGTCGCGATCGGCGCGTCCTTCCAGGTCGGCGAGGCCATGGGGCTCACGGTGGCGCTCGCCGTCATCTCCCACGACTTCGCCGACGGCTTCAACACGTACACCGTGACCAGCGCCTACGGGAACGCCAGGCGCAAGGCGCTGGCCATGCTGTTCGCGGACGCCGCGGCGCCGGTGGTGGGCGCCGCGTCCACGCTGCTCTTCCACATACCGGCCCGCGCCCTCGGCTGCTATCTGGGCTTCTTCGGCGGGGTGCTGCTGTACATCGCCGCCGCCGAGATCCTTCCCGAGGCCAGCCACCGCCACCCGGCGCGCTCCACGCTGCTGTGCACGGTCGCGGGAGCCGGGCTGATGTGGGTGGTGATCGGCGCGGCGGGCGGCTGAGCCACGCGCGCGCGTGCGGGCGCTCACGCGGGCAGGCACCGCCCGGCGAAGCGGCGCACCGCGCCCGGCGCGCCCGCCGGATGGGTGTGCAGATAGCTGGCGTGCACCCCGCCCGCCACGAACCCCTCGCGGCGCGGCTGCGGCGTGCGCAGCCCCCATGCCGCGGCGGCGCCCGCGCCCGGGGCGACGGCGGTGCGGTGGAACTCGTGGCCGCGCACCCTGGCGCCCTCCGCGGCGAGGGGGCTGTCGGTGAGCGCCACCGCCTCCCGGTAGCCGAGCGTCAGCCGCGACGTCATCCGGGCCTCGGCGTCCAGCACCCCGCACATCGCGGCGCCGTCCAGGGACTTCGCCAGGTACACGAGGCCCGCGCACTCCGCGGCCACCGGGGCGCCGCGCGACGCGAGGGCGGCTATCGCGTCCCGCAGCGGCTCGTTGGCCGACAGGCCCGGCGCGAACACCTCGGGGAAGCCGCCGCCGACCACAAGGCCCGCGGTGCCCGGGGGCAGCCGCTCGTCGCGCAGCGGGTCGAACGGCACCGCCTCCGCGCCCGCCGCCGCCAGCAGCTCCGCCTGCTCCGCGTAGCCGAAGGTGAACGCGGCGCCGCCCGCGACGGCGATACGCGGCGGGCGCGCCGCGCCGACCGGGCCGCCGTGCTCCGCGAGCGCCCCCGCCGGGTCCCAGGGCGCTTCGGGCAGCGGCGGCGCGGTACGGGCAAGCGCGAGCAGCGCGTCCAGATCGCAGCCCGCGCGCACCGCCTCCGCCATCGCCGCCACCGCCGCCAGCGCCTCGGGCCGCCGCTCGGCCACCGGGACGAGCCCCAGGTGGCGGGCGGGCGTCGCCACCCCGGCCGAGCGGCGCACCGCGCCGAGCACCGGCACCCCCGAGGCGTCGAGCGCGTCGCGCAGCAGCGCCTCGTGCCGGTCGGACGCGACCCGGTTGAGCACCACCCCGCCGAGGCGCACCCCGGCGTCCCACGACGCGAAGCCGTGCACGAGCGCCGCCACCGAGCGGGACTGCGCCGCCGCGTCCACCACGAGCACCACGGGCGCCCGCAGCAGCTTCGCCACCTGCGCCGTGGACGCCAGGTCGCCCTGCCCCGCCACCCCGTCGTACAGGCCCATCACGCCCTCCACGACGGCCAGGTCGCAGCCCTCCGCGCCGTGCGCGAACAGCGGCGCGATCCGCTCCGTGCCGCAGAGGAACGCGTCGAGGTTGCGCCCCGGGCGTCCGGTGGCGAGCGCGTGGTAGCCGGGGTCGATGTAGTCGGGCCCCACCTTGTGCGGGGACACCGCGAGCCCGGCCGCCGCGAAGGCAGCCATCAGCCCGGTCGCCACCGTGGTCTTGCCGCTGCCCGACGCGGGCGCCGCGAGCACGAGACGGGGCACACGGGTCACCACTCGATGCCCTTCTGGCCCTTCTGGCCGGTGTCCATCGGATGCCTGACCTTGGTCATGTCGGTCACCAGGTCCGCGTACGCGCACAGCGCGGGCGGCGCGTCCCTGCCGGTGATCACCACATGCTGGCTGCCGGGCCGCTCCCGCAGCACGGACACCACCTCGTCGGTGTCGATCCAGCCCCAGCGCAGCGCGTACGTGAACTCGTCGAGGACGTAGAGCCGGTAGGTGCGGGCCGCCAGGTCGCGCCTGACCTGCTCCCAGCCCTCCCGCGCGCGTGCGGCGTTGGCCGTGTCGTCCGGGGTGTCCCCCTCGCCCTCCGCCGCGGGCCGCTGAATCCACGACCAGCCCTCGCCCATCTTGTGCCAGGCGACCGTGCCGCCCTCGCCAGAGGCGCCGAGCACCTTCAGCGCGTGCTCCTCGCCGACCCGCCACTTGGCCGACTTCACGAACTGGAACACCCCGACGGGCCAGCCCTGGTTCCAGGCACGCAGCGCGAGGCCGAAGGCCGCGGTCGACTTGCCCTTGCCGGTGCCCGTGTGGACGAGCACCAGCGGGCGGTTGCGACGCTGCCTCGTGGTGAGCCCGTCGTCCGGTACGACGGGCGGCTTCCCCTGCGGCACTACGCGGCCCTCCTCGCGGGCGCGCCCGCGCCCCTGACGTCCCTGACCACTCCCGCGAGCGCGTCCGCGCGCAGCCCGTCGAGCGCCACCAGCGTCCCCGCGAGGTCCGCCGCGAGCCGCCCGGCGAGCCCGAGCCGTACCGGGCCCGTCTCGCAGTCCACCACCACCGACGCCACCGCGTCCGCCGCGAGCAGCCCCGCGGCGCGCGGCACCCCGCGCCCCCCTGCCCCGGTCGCGCGCCCGTCGGTGACCACCACGAGCAGCGGGCGCCGCGCGGGGTCGCGCAGCCGCTCCACCCGCAGCACCTCGCGCGCCCGCAGCAGCCCCGCAGCCAGCGGCGTACGGCCGCCGGTGGGCAGCGCGCCGAGCCGGGCGGCGGCGGCGTCCACCGACGACGTCGGCGGCAGCGCCACCTCGGCGTCCGCGCCGCGGAACGTCACCAGGCCGACCTTGTCGCGCCGTTGGTAGGCGTCGAGCAGCAGCGAGAGGACCGCGCCCTTGACGGCGCCCATCCGGCGCCTGGCCGCCATCGACCCGGAGGCGTCCACGAGGAACAGCACGAGATTGCCCTCGCGGCCCTCGCGCCGCGCCCGCCGCAGGTCGTCACGGCGCACCACGAGTCCTGGCCCCGACCTGCCGCGGGCCCGCTGATGCGGCGCCGCGGCCCGCACCGTGGCGGGCAGGTGCAGCGCCCCGAGCGAACCCCTGGGCCGGAACGAGCCCGTGGTGCGCCCGCGTTCCGTGCGCGCCCGCGACCGCCGACCCGCCGCGCCCTCGCCGAGCCCCGGCACCGTCAGCAGACGCGCGCGGAAGGGCTCATCGGGCCGTACGGCGGCCTGCGCCGCACCGCCCGCGGGGGCGCCGGAGGGGGAGTCGTCCGGCTCGCCGGGCCCCGGCGTCCCGGACCCGTCGCGCTGCGGCGGCACACCGTCGTCCGCGGGCGCCTTTGCGCCACCGCCCCCGGGGCCGCCGTCAGGGCCGCCTTCAGGACCGTCGTCGTCGGGACCTTCGGGACCCGGCGCCTCCCCGGGGCCCCCGGTGCCGTCGGTGTCGCCGCCGTCGGCGCCGTTCGCGCCCTCGGGAGGCGCCGCTTCGGTCCCGTCCTGCGGCTCCTCGGGCGGGAACTCCTCGCCGCCCAGGATCTCGTCGAGCCGTTCCTCGTCGAGCCCTGGCGCGTCGAACGGGTTGCGCCGCCTGCGGTGCGGCAGCGCAAGCAGCGCCGCGGTGCGCACGTCGTCGCGTACCACCTCGGTGCGGCCCGACCAGGCGGCAAGCGCGACCGCGGTGCGCGCCATCACGATGTCCGCCCGCATCCCGTCCACCTCGAACCCCGCGCACACCGCCGCCACCGCGCGCAGCGCCGCGTCCCCGAGCCGTACCCGGCCGAGCAGGGCGCGCGCGGACACCACGCGCTCCCGCAGCGCACCCTCCTCGGGCGCCCAGCGGGCCGCGAAGCCGCCGGGGGAGTCCTCGTACGCGAGGCGCCGCCGCACCACCTCGACCCGCTCGTCCGGGTCCCGGGAGGCGGCCACCTCGACGGTGAGCCCGAACCGGTCGAGCAACTGCGGGCGCAGCTCGCCCTCTTCCGGGTTCATCGTGCCGACCAGCAGGAACCGCGCCGCGTGCCGCACCGACACCCCCTCGCGCTCCACATACGAGGAGCCCATCGCGGCGGCGTCGAGCAGCAGGTCGACGACGTGGTCGTGCATCAGGTTGACCTCGTCGGCGTAGAGGATGCCCCGGTGCGCCTCGGCGAGCAGCCCCGGCTCGAAGCTCTTCACGCCCTCCGCGAGGGCCCGTTCGATGTCGAGGGCGCCGGTCACCCGGTCCTCCGACGCGCCCACCGGCAGCTCCACGGTCCGCGCGGGCCGCGCGGAGGCGGGCGCCCCGGTGCCGTGCGGCCCGTCGGGGCAGCCGGGGTCGGGCGCGGCCGGGTCGCAGGAGAACCGGCAGCCCTCCACCACGTCCACCGGTGGCAGCAGCGCGGTCAGCGCGCGCACCGCGGTGGACTTGGCGGTGCCCTTCTCCCCGCGCACGAGGACGCCGCCGACCGCGGGCGACACGGCGTTCAGCAGCAGCGAGAGCCGCAGCCCGTCCTGGCCGACAAGGGCGGTGAACGGATAGGGGGCAGTCACTCGGCGACCTCCAGGGTGGTCCTCGCCCCGTACGCCTGCGGCGTCCCGGAGCCGGGGGAGTGGACGGGGAGCGGCGCCCCCGGTGGCACGAACGGCAGCCCGGGCGGCGGCCCCTGCTCGATGAGCCGCCAGAGCGCGTCGGTGTCGGCGTGCTCCTCCACGAGGTCGGCGAGCAGGTCGATCTGCGCCTCCCGCAGCTCCTCGAAGCGCACGCCGGGCGCGGGCTCGAAGCGCCGCCCCGCCGCCCGCGCCACCTCACGCAGGAAGGCCCGTCTGAACCCGTCGGACTCCAGCGAGCCGTGCCAGTGCGTGCCCCACACCTGGCCGACCCGGCAGCCGTCGAGGAAGGGCTCGCCGCCGTGGACGGAGGCGACCGCGTGGTGGATCTCGTAGCCGTGGACGCGCTCCCCGAGCGCCAGGCCCGAGGGCCTGGCGAGCGTCTTCCCGGGCCGGAACGCGACGCGCACCGGCAGCAGTCCGAGCCCTTCGACGCGGCCTGCGCGCGACTCGACCTCGTCGTCGATGCGCTCCCCGAGCATCTGGAAGCCGCCGCAGATGCCGAGCACCGGGCGCCCGGCCGCGGCCCTGCGGGCCAGCTCCGCCGCGAGCCCGCGCTCCCGCAGCCAGGCGAGGGCCCGCACGGTGGCCCTGGTGCCCGGCACGACCACCAGGTCGGCGTCGGCGACCTCCTCCGGGCGCTCCACGAACCGCACGGCGACCCCGGGTTCCGCGGCGAGCGCGTCCGCGTCGGTGAAGTTCGACATCAGCGGCACCGCGCACACCGCGACCCGCAGCACCTCGGCGCCGTGCGGCGGCGCCACCGGCGCGAGCGCGCCGCGGCGCGCGAGACCGAGCCCGTCCTCCTCGTCGATCCCGAGGCCCTGCCGGTACGGCAGCACCCCGAGGGTGGGCCGCCCGGTCAGCTCCCGCAGCATGCCGAGGCCGGGTTCGAGCAGCGACACGTCCCCGCGGAACTTGTTCACCAGGAACCCCGCCACCAGCGCCTGGTCCTCGGGTGAGAGCAGCGCGAGGGTGCCGAAGAACGAGGCGAACACCCCGCCCCTGTCGATGTCCCCGACCACCAGCACCGGCAGCCCCGCGGCCCTGGCGAGGCCCATGTTGACGATGTCGGTGCGCCGCAGGTTGATCTCGGCGGGGCTGCCCGCGCCCTCGCAGACCACCACGTCGTGCGCGGCCCGCAGCCGTTCGAGGCAGTCGAGCACGGTGCCGAGCAGCGCCTCCTGGCGTCCGCCGTGGTAGCCGCGCGCGCTCATCTCGCCCGCGGGCCTGCCCATGACGACGACCTGGCTGCTGCGCTCGCCGCCCGGTTTCAGCAGTACGGGGTTCATCAGCGCGCTCGGCTCCACCCGGGCGGCGAGCGCCTGCATCGCCTGGGCGCGGCCGATCTCGGCGCCGTCCCGGGTCACGAAGGAGTTCAGCGACATGTTCTGCGCCTTGAACGGGGCCACCCGCACCCCGCGCCTGGCGAGCCAGCGGCAGATCCCCGCGGTCACCACGCTCTTGCCCGCGTCGGACGTGGTGCCCGCGACCAGCAGCCCGCCCCCGGTGCCGGTCACAGGACCGGGCCCGGCAGGCACCGCGCCAGACACACGGCGGCGGCGAGGGCGCCCACGGTGACCCGGCGCGAGAGGCGCACCGCGCGCGCGATGTCGGCGGGGGTGGCGGCGCGGCCCCGGGCGCCGAGCACCGGGCGGTGCTCGGTGCGGCCGCCGTAGGACAGGGTGCCGCCGAGCCGTATCCCCAGGGCTCCGGCGAACGCGGCCTCGACCGGGCCCGCGTTGGGGCTCGGGTGGTGCTTCGCGTCGTCGCGCCAGGCCCGCAGGGCGGCCGCGGGGGCGCCGCCGGTGAGCACGGCGAGCAGCGCGGTGAGCCGGGCGCCAGGCCAGCCCGCGACGTCGTCGAGACGGGCCGCGGCCCAGCCGAAGCGCAGATAGCGGGGCGAGCGGTGTCCTGTCATCGCGTCGAGCGTGTTGACGGCGCGGAACGCGGCGAACCCCGGCACCCCGGCGACGGCGCCCCACACCAGGGCGCCGACGACCGCGTCCGAGGTGTTCTCGGCGACCGACTCCACCACCGCGCGCGCGAGTTCCCCGGCGTCGAGCGCCTCGGGGTCGCGCCCGCACAGCCGCGGCAGCAGCCGCCGCGCGGTGTCCGTGTCGCCGACGGCCAGGGCGGCGCCGATCCGCTCGGCCTCCCCGGCGAGCGAGGCGCCGCCGAGCACGGTCCACGCGGCGGCGGCGGTCCATGCGACGGCGAGCGGCGGGCGGTGGCGCAGGGCGCGTTCCGCGCCCGCGGCGAGCGCCACGGCGCCGCCGACGCAGAGCGCGGTGTGCGCGGCGCCCGCGCCCCTGTGGTCGCGCCAGAGCGTGCGCTCCAAAGCGCCAGCGGCGCGCCCGAAGGCGGCGACGGGGTGGCCGCGGCGCGGGTCGCCGAAGACGGCGTCGGCCAGCAGTCCCGCGGTGGCGCCCGCGGCGAAGCGCCGCGCGCGCGTGACGGTGGGCGGGCAGCCCGGCATCACTCGTGTCCTCACTCAGGGTCCGCGCCCCGGCTCGAAGGAACGACGGCGAGAGTGTCCTGGCTCCCGGATCGGCGCTGCCCCGGCCTTCCCGCTCGTACGAGCCGTGGCCGTGGGTGGGGAGCGCTCCCCGGTGACAGTGGCGGGACCGCGCCGGATTCGCACCGGCTTCCTCTCCTGCCGCCGTTGTATGGCCCCGGCAGTCCACCACGCCCGGCGAACGGCCGTCAACCAGCCGCTGACCAGGCAGGGGACGCCGGTGTCAGCCCGCTATGAGGTAGATCCCGTACGCCACGGCGGCGGCGCACAGGGCGAAGCAGGCGTAGGCGCCGGTGGCCAGGAGCGCCCCCTGGCCGCCCGCGCGCGGGGCGCCGCCGCGCCGGGCGAGGCCGACGGTGCCGAGCGCGAAGAGGCCCACCAGGGCCACGGTGGCCGCGAGGCTGACCCCGAAGACGGTGCCGATGGCCGTCCAGTCGATCTGCATGGTGTGTTCCGTCCTTGAGGGGCCGTCAGGGGCTCGGATGGGTGGTGCCCGCGCCGGGGCGCGCGGTCACGGGGCGGTGCCGCCCGGCGCCGCGGCCGGTGCGGGGCTCTCGCCGGGGGAGGGGACAGGGGCGGGCACGGTGACCGGGGCGACGGGCACGCCGGGCGCCGTGGCGGCGGGGCCCGGGGCGGGCCTCGCGAGGCTCGAAGCGGGGCTCGTGGCGGCGCTCGGAGCGGCGGCGGGGCTCGCGGTGTCCTCCCGTACCACCGCGTCGGCGGCGAGCATGCCGGGCGCCGGGGTCCGGGGCTCGGGGTCGTTCACGTTGGCGTGGGTGACGGGCCTGCGCCTGGCCAGGTTCCACACCGTGCCGGAGGCGGCGACCAGCAGGACCGCGGTGGCCGCGATGCCCCAGGGGCCGCGCCCCGCGAGGAGTTCGGCGCCCGCGCCGACCAGGCCCGCCGCGGGCAGTGTCAGACACCAGGCCACCAGCATCCGGGTCGCCGTGGACCAGCGGACCACCGCACCGCTGCGGCCGAGGCCCGCGCCCATCACGGCGCCCGAGCAGACCTGGGTGGTGGAGAGCGAGAAGCCGAGCTGCGACGAGGCGAGGATGGCGGTCGCGGCGCTGGTCTGCGCGGCGAAGCCCTGCTGCGGCGCGAGGTCGGTGAGGCCGCGGCCCATCGTCCTGATGATGCGCCAGCCGCCGATGTACGTGCCGAGCGCGATGGCGAGCCCCGCGGAGGCGATCACCCAGACCGGGGGGTTGGAGCCCGGCGCCAGCACCCCGCCGGTGACCAGCGCCAGGGTGATGATCCCCATGGTCTTCTGCGCGTCGTTGGTGCCGTGTGCCAGCGAGACGAGCCCGGCCGACGCGATCTGGCCCGCGCGGTAGCCGCGGGTGGTGGAACCCTCGGCGGCGCCGCGGCCGAGCCGGTAGGTGAGCCGGGTGGCGACGAGCGCCCCGAGGCCGGCGACGACGGGCGCCGCCACCGCGGGCAGCAGCACCTTGGTGACCACCGTCGAGCCGTGCACGGAGGACCAGCCCGCGGACATCACCGCCGCCCCGATCAGCCCCCCGAACAGGGCGTGCGACGAGCTGGACGGCAGCCCGAGCAGCCAGGTCAGCAGATTCCACAGGATGGCGCCGACGAGCGCCGCGAAGATCACCTCGGTGCGCAGGCCCCGTTCGTCGACGATCCCGCCCGAGATGGTCCTGGCGACCTCGATCGAGAGGAACGCGCCCACGAGGTTCAGCGCGGCGGACATGACGACCGCGGCTCTGGGGCGCATCGCGCCGGTGGAGATGGTGGTGGCCATCGCGTTGGCGGTGTCGTGGAAACCATTGGTGAAGTCGAAGGCGAGTGCCGTGACGATCACCATCACGAGAACGAGCGTGATGTGTTCCATTTACCCAGACTTCTGTCGTACGTCGGTGGCTCGTTGAACGTACGTAATCTGAGTGAACGGAAGATGAACCCGGGCAGGCCATGAGGTGTATCGCTACGGCGGGTGCGGTGCTCGGGTCTCGACACCCGCCCCGGCGGCGGGACATGGGCGCGCCCGTCCGCGGGGTTCCGGTCGGCTCAGCCCGCCGCGAAGCGCGCCAGGGCGTCCGCGTCGCCGTGGAAGCGGTTCTGGTCACCGGCCATCGGACCGTGGTCCGCGTACTGCCAGAACGTCCACGTCGTCCACCCGGCGGGCAGCGCGCCGGGCGACGCGGCGTAGTCCGGCACCCACAGCGCATGGTCCCCGAAGCCGCGGTTGCCCCCGGTGCAGGTGTTCCACCACCGGGTGCTCGTGTAGATCACCGGAAGCACCCCCGCGCTCCGCCGCACCTCGTCGCTGAAGTCCCTGACCCAGTCCGCGAGCCCCGCCTCGTCCAGGCCGTAGCACTCGGCGCCGTAGGGGTTGGCCTCGATGTCGAGGGCGGGCGGCAGCGTCCGGCCGTCCGCCGCCCAGCCGCCGCCGTTCTTCAGGAAGTACGCCGCCTGCGCCGCGCCCGAACTCCGGTCGGGGAGCGCGAAGTGGTAGGCCCCGCGCAGCATCCCCGCCTCCCGCGAGCCGTCGAACTGCCCCCTGAAGTACGGGTTCTTGTACGTGGTCGACTCGGTGGCCTTCACATACGAGAACCGCGCCCCCGCCTCGTACGCCTTCTTCCAGTCGACCGTGCCCTGGTGGGACGACACGTCGTTGCCCCGGGGGAGGTCCGCGTACGGCTCCGCCGCGCGCGCCGGGGACGGGGCCTGGGCGAGCGCCAGCGCCGCGGCGGCCGCCAGCAGGCGCGCCGTGCGCGCCCCGGCGCGGGGGCTCGTGGGCCGGGGGAGCGCCGTGCGGTGGACGGAGTGGCGGGCAGCGGGCATGGGTTCCCCGATCGCGAGCGCCGGGGCGCACGCCCGACGAGCTACAACAAATGGGCACGAAGGCTATCGAAAACACCAGCGCTCCCCGCTCGTACACACGGCACACGCCCCGAAAGAGGGAGCCGTGCCCCGGTGGAATCCGCACCGCCCGGGGCCCCCGCGCCCGGCGCGGTGACAGGATGCGGCCCATGCCTCATGACCAGGAGCGGCCCACGCCGCACGCGGAGCGGGCTGCGCCCGCCACGGCCGCCACGGCCGCCGCCGCGCGGCCCGACACCCCCCGACCGGCGGACCCCCACCCGCCGTCCCCGCGCGGCGGCGGACCGGCGGCGGGGGCCGTCGCGCACGCCTGGCGCGAGCTGGTCGCCGCCGCCCGCAGGACCGTCGCCGACGGCCTGGTCGTCGGCACCTCCGGCAACGTCTCCGCGCGCGTGGGCGACACCGTCCTCGTCACCCCGAGCGGTGTCCCCTACGACCGCATCGACGAGGACGAACCGCTCGGCGTCGACCTCGCGGGCAACCGGGTCCTCGGCACCCTCACCCCCACGAGCGAGCTGCCGATGCACCTGGCGGTGTACCGCACCACGGGCGCGCGCGCCGTCGTGCACACCCACGCCGTGCACGCCACCGCCGTCTCCACCCTCGTCGACGAACTCCCGCTGGTGCACTACATGGCCGCCGCGCTCGGCGGCCCCGTGCGCGTCGCCCGCTACGCCCTCTACGGCAGCCCCGAGCTGGCCGCGCACATGCTCGACGCGCTGGAGGACCGCACCGGCTGCCTCCTCCAGAACCACGGCACCCTCACTTACGGCGCCACCATGGACCAGGCGTACGACCGCACCGCGCAGCTCGAATGGATGTGCCGCGTATGGCTCACCGCGAGCGCGCTGCCGGGCCGCTCGCCCCACCTCCTCGACGCCGGACAAGTGGCGGAGGTACAGGAGCGGTTGCGGGGGTACGGGCAGCGAGAGGAGCGCTGACAGGGAGGCGGCATGACAGGACTCGCGGTACCGCTTCGAGTGGCCCGGCCGGTACACCCCCACGACACTGGTCCCGTGCACACCGCCAGAGCGACGGCCGCCGCCGTCACCGCCGTGCTCGGGGCAGGCGCGGCCGCGGTGGCGGCCGGCCGCCTCGCGGGCGGCGCCGCCCTCGGCCGCAGGCCCGGAAGGACGCTGCCCTCGGGGCCGCGGCTCACCGTGCACGCCGCGGGCGAGGGACGGATCACCCTCACCCGCCACCTCGCCTCGCTGCGCCCCGGCGTCCACGGCCTCACCGGCGAGAGCGCCCACGCCGTCGTCGGCGAGGTCCTCGACGACGGCGGGCCGCGCGCCCCCGACACCGTCGTACGCCGCCTCCTGAGGGTCACGGGCGGCGCCCTCGAACCGGGCGCCAGGGTGCGGCTGACGCCCCAGGTGCACGTCGGCGACCCCGCCACCGCCCTCGGCATCGACCACGAGGACGTCACACTGCCCGGCGAACTCGGCCCGCTGCCCGCCTGGTTCGTGCCCGGCGCCCGGGACGTCTGGGTCATCACCGTGCACGGCCTCGGCACCACGAGGGAGCACCCCATGGTGGTCATGGAGCTGCTGCACCGGCTGCGCCCGCACGTCCTCGACGTCTCCTACCGCGGCGACGCGGGCGCACCGGCCGCCCCCGAAGGACTCGGCAGGCTCGGCGAGACCGAGTGGCACGACGTGGAGGCCGCCGTGCGCCACGCGGTGCGCCGCGGCGCCCGCCGCATCGTGCTGCACGGCTGGTCGACGGGCGCCACCATGGCGCTCTACACCGCCGCGTTCTCCAAGCACCGCGACCTGGTCACCGGGCTCGTCCTCGACTCCCCGGTGCTCGACTGGCGTGCCACCGTGCGCGCGCTCGCCAGGGCGGGACACGTCCCAGGACCGCTGCTGCCGCTGGCCGTCCGCGCCGCCGAGGGGCGCACCGGGCTCGACGGCCACCTCGTCGCGGACGCCGCCGAGCGCACCCGCGCCCTGCCCACTCTCGTGATCCACGGCCCCGGCGACCACATCGCCCCGTTCGGGCCCAGCCGGCGCTTCGCCGAGCGCCCCGGCGCCCTCACAGGACTGCACACCGTGTACGACGCCGCGCACGCCGCCATGTGGAACGCCGCCCCCGAGCGGTACGAGGAGACCCTGCGCCGATTCCTCGTACCCCTGCTGTAGGCGCCCACCGCGGTCCCGCCGCCGCGGGCCGCGGACGGGCCGCCCGCGCGTGCGGCTCCCGGGGCCGGTCCGGTCGGCACGCACGCGCGTGCGCCCGCGCGCTCCCGCACGTCTGGCCCCGGTGCGGCGGCGGTACCGCAAACGGCGTATCCGAGGCGGCATCAACGGCGTACCCGGCGCCGGGGCACGGCGCCCGCGGCCCGCGCGTGTGCCGCCGCGCACGGGCCGCGCCCCGGGGCCCCGCGCGGCCCCCGCACGCGTCTTCCGCTTGGGCACGCCGCCGTGACACGCGCGGGGCACGGCCCCCGCGTCCGTCCGTGCCGCCCGAACCGTCGCCATTCCGTTTGGGTTTTCGCACGGTCAACAGGAAGACTGCTCCCCGTGACGTCCCGTATCCCGCGCGACTCCAGGCTCCGACTCGTCCACCCACGACCTCCGGTCTCCGCCACCAAGGCGGTACCCCAGCGCCGCTCACGGCGCTCGGCCTCGCCACCACCGGACGGCACTCCGGCGCCCGCGGAGCTGGCCCGCATGGCCCGCGGGGAACTCGCGGACGCGGTGCGCGTCGCCCGCTGGGCCGACACCGCGCTGCGGCTGAGACCCGAGACCGGCGCCGACGTCTGGGACGGCTGCGGGGTGCTCTCCGACGCCGCCGCCCAGCGCGCCGCCGAGGAGATCGACCTGACCCCGCGCCAGGTCCACGCCGACTGGGACACCGCCCGCCTCGCGGGCCTGATCGAGGTGCACGGCGAGAGCGCGCGCCCCGGCTGGCGGCTGCGCGCGTGGGACCGCGACGACAGCGCCGTACTGCGCGGCTGGGTGGCCCTCTTCGACGCCTGGTCGCTCGCCCAGCCCGCCCCCGACGACGCGCCGCCCGCCACCGTGGCCGAGGTCGTCGAGGCGATGCCCCAACTGCTCTCCCTGCTCCACCTCTCCGCGGGCCCCGTGCCCCGCGCCCAGCTCCTCGACCTGCTGGTGCAGCGCGTCACGGAGCTGCGCACCGAGCGCTGCGAGATCGCCTACGGCCCCCAGGAGGCCCCGCGCGACGACGCCGACGACACCCCCGCGCTCGCCGCCCTCCTCGACTGGGCGCTCGGCGCGCTGGCCGCCGTCGGCGCCGTCGTCCCCGGCGGCGAGGCCGAGCGGCAGGCCGCCCTCACCCCGCTGGGCAGTTGGGCGGTCTGGGTCAAGCTGGAGCAGATCTGCGTCGCCGCGCAGAGCCCCGCGGGCAACATCGAGCAGCACGCAGAGGCCATGCTCCGCGGCTGCGCGGGCCTGCGGCCCAACGCGGCCCGCGCCGAGTACCGCGCCTGGCTCGCCGCCCGCCCCGTCGGCAGCGCGGTCACCGAACTCCTCGACGCCGCCCGCGGCGAGGACGCCCTGCTGCGCGGCCTCGCCTTCGACGCGCTGCGGGTGGTCGGCGCCCCCGCGGAGACCGAAGTGCGCGCAGTGCTCGACGTCACATCGCTGCGGCCCTACGCGCTGCTCTGGCTCGCCGAACTGGAGGGTGCCGACCCCGAGGACGCGCACTCCGCGCTCACCCGCGAGGAGGCCACCTGGCTCTGGGTCGACACCGCGGCCGCGGTCTCCGACCATGGCGACGCGGGGCTGCTCGTACGCCACCTGGAGTCGGCCCTCCAGCCCTCCGTCCCCGCCCTCCTCGACGAGGTGCGCGCGGTCGGCCACCCCCGCACCGTGCAGGTGCTCGTGGCGCTCGCCGCCGCCCACCCCGACCCCGCGCTCTCGAAGGCGGTACGCAGGGCCGCGTTCCAGGTCCACACCGGCGGCGCCTGACCACGGCGCGCCCCGCCGCCCGTCCCACGGCGCCGGGACCCGGGCGGACGGCGGGCCGCCGCCCGCGCGCACGGGCGTGCCCGGCGGCGGAAAAGCGATTGCGGGCCCCGGGTAGAATGGCCCGCATGGCCATTCTCCTTGTGCACTAGGCGGCGTGCCGTACCTCCGAGCCCCGCCCACCCGACCGTTCATCCGCCCTGGAGTCTGTCCGTGATCACCGCTTCCGGTATCGAACTGCGTGCCGGCGCCCGCATCCTCATCGAATCCGCCACCTTCCGAGTCGCCAAGGGCGACCGCATCGGCCTCGTCGGGCGCAACGGCGCGGGCAAGACCACCCTCACCAAGGTCCTCGCGGGCGAGGCGATCCCCGCGTCGGGCACGGTCTCCCGCGGCGGCGAGGTCGGCTACCTGCCCCAGGACCCCCGTACAGGCGACCTCGACGTCCTCGCCAGGGACCGGGTGCTGTCCGCGCGCGGGCTCGACGTCCTGCTGCGCAAGATGCGCGAGAACGAACAGCGCATCGCGGGCGGCACGGGCGCCACCCGCGACAAGGCCATGCGGCAGTACGAGCGCCAGGAGACCGAGTTCCTCACCAAGGGCGGCTACGCGGCCGAGGCGGAGGCCGCCACCATCGCCGCCGCGCTCGGCCTGCCCGACCGGGTGCTCGGCCAGCCCCTGCACACCCTCTCCGGCGGTCAGCGCCGCCGTATCGAGCTGGCCCGCATCCTGTTCTCCGACGCCGATACCCTGCTGCTCGACGAGCCCACGAACCACCTCGACGCCGACTCCGTCGTCTGGCTGCGCGACTACCTGAAGAGCTACCGGGGCGGCTTCATCGTCATCTCCCACGATGTCGACCTGATGGAGACGGTCGTCAACAAGGTCTTCCACCTCGACGCCAACCGCTCCGTGATCGACGTCTACAACATGAGCTGGAAGCTCTACCAGCAGCAGCGCGAGTCCGACGAGAAGCGCCGCAGGCGCGAGCGGCAGAACGCGGAGAAGAAGGCCGCGGCCCTCAACGCGCAGGCCGACAAGATGCGTGCCAAGGCCACCAAGACCGTCGCCGCGCAGAACATGGCCCGCCGCGCCGAGCGGCTGCTCTCGGGCCTTGAGGAGGTGCGTCAGTCCGACAAGGTCGCCCGGCTGCGCTTCCCCGACCCGGCATCCTGCGGCAAGACCCCGCTGACCGCCGAGGACCTGTCCAAGTCCTATGGCTCCCTGGAGATCTTCACGGACGTCGACCTCGCCATCGACAAGGGCTCACGCGTGGTCATCCTCGGGCTCAACGGCGCGGGCAAGACCACCCTGCTGCGGCTGCTCGCCGGGGTCGAGAAGCCGGACACGGGCCGCGTCGTCGAGGGCTACGGCCTCAAGCTCGGCTACTACGCGCAGGAGCACGAGACCCTGGACCCCGAGCGCACGGTGCTGGAGAACATGCGCTCCTCCGCCCCCGACCTCGACCTCGTCGAGGTCCGCAAGGTGCTCGGCTCCTTCCTCTTCTCGGGCGACGACGTCGACAAGCCCGCGGGGGTGCTCTCCGGCGGCGAGAAGACCAGGCTGGCGCTCGCCACCCTCGTGGTCTCCTCGGCGAACGTCCTCCTGCTCGACGAGCCCACCAACAACCTCGACCCGGCAAGCCGCGAGGAGATCCTCGGCGCGCTGCGCACCTACAAGGGCGCGGTGGTCCTCGTCACCCACGACGAGGGCGCCGTCGAGGCGCTCAAGCCCGAGCGGATCATCCTGCTGCCCGACGGCGTCGAGGACCTGTGGGGCGCCGGATACGCGGACCTGGTGGCCCTGGCCTGACCCGCCCCGGCGCCGCCGCGGCCCCTTGGTGATCACGCGGAGTGGATCATTCGGCCCATCGGTGATCCATCATCTGCGTGACGCCGCCTCGTACTCCGGCGTGTCGGGCGACCCGGCGGGCGTTTTCCCGCAAAACCCACCGCGAATTTCGGAGCGCGGCTCTGACCTGCGGTTTTCACGGCGGCGGAGGAGATGTACCGCTGAGCGAACCAACGGAATGTGACGTTCCGTTCGTGTCGGTCGCCGATTCCGCCCGGAACCTTGTCGTACGGACCTTGCCGAATGGGTGGCCAGGAAGCCCGGTAGGGGTGATCATGAGAGTCCAGAGCGCACTTCCCATGAGGAGGCACGGGTGGCCGAGACTCTGAAGAAGGGCAGCCGGGTGACCGGCGCCGCGCGCGACAAGCTCGCGGCAGACCTGAAGAAGAAGTACGACTCCGGTGCGAGCATCCGGGCGCTGGCCGAAGAGACCGGCCGCTCGTATGGCTTCGTCCACCGGATGCTCAGCGAGTCCGGGGTCACGCTGCGGGGACGCGGCGGGGCCACGCGGGGCAAGAAGGCCGCCGCAAGCTGAGGCGGGGGGCGCACCGCTACCGGGTGGTGGCCACCCGGCCGTTCACACGACCGGCCGGGTGGTTACTGTGCAGTCACATGAGGCCGCCGTCCGCGGCACCCACCGACTGCCAGCCAGGAGGCGCCCCGTGACCTCGCCGGACTCCACGGCACCAGCACCCCGTATCCACGAGCACGGCGTACGGCTCACCGTGGAGGGCGACATCGCCACGGTGACGCTCGACGGTGCCGCCAGGCGGAACGCCCAGGGCCCCGCCCTCTGGCGCACCCTGGCCGAGGCGGGCCGCACCCTGCCGGGAAACGTCCGGGTGGTGCTGCTGCGCGCCGAGGGGCCCTCGTTCTCCGCGGGGCTCGACCGCCGCGCCTTCACTCCCGACGGGATCGACGGCGAGGGATCGCTCACGGAACTCGCGCGCCTCGCCGACGCCGATCTCGACGCCGCCATCGCCGGATTCCAGGCCGCCTTCACTTGGTGGCGCGCGCCCGACATCGTCAGCGTCGCGGCCGTGCAGGGGCACGCCATCGGCGCGGGATTCCAGCTCGCGCTCGCCGCCGACCTGCGGATCGCCGCAGACGACGCCCAGTTCGCCATGCGCGAGACCAGCCTCGGCCTCGTGCCCGACCTCGGCGGCACCCACCCCCTGGTCTCCCTCGTCGGCTACGGCCGCGCCCTGGAGATCTGCGCCACGGGGCGCTTCGTCCAGGCCGAGGAGGCCGCCAGGATCGGCCTCGTCAACCTGGTGGTGCCCGCCGCCCATCTGGACGAGGCGGCACGCGACCTCGCCGACGCGCTCCTCGACGCCCCGCGCGACGCCCTGATCGAGACCAAGGCGCTGCTCCAGGGCGCCACCGCGCGCGGCTACGACGAACAGCGCGCGGCCGAGCGCGCTGCGCAGGCGCGCAGGCTGCGGGACCTCATCGGCTGAACGGGGCCGCCCCGGGCCCCGCGCCACCCGTCCGGCCGAACGGACCCCGCCCCGTCACGGCGCCGGCCGTCCCGCCCCGCCGGACGCCCCTGCGCCGCCCGGCTCCCCCCACCCCGTGACCAGCACCGCCACCGTGTCCCCCGCCGGAAGCACGGCGGCCAGCGCCGCCCGTACCGCGCGGGCGGTGTCCAGGGCCCGCGGCCCGGGCCGCACGGCGATCTCCACCCGGACCCGGCGCGGCCCTTCGTCCGGCGCCTCGACGACCACCGGGCGGCCCAGCACCCCGGCGAGCGCCGCCACGCCCGCCACCGAGCGCGCCGCCTGCGCCAGGCGCCCCGCCTCGCCGCCCCCGGGCGCCGCGGCCTCCCGCACACCGCCGTCGGCGCCATCCGGTCCTGGCGTCCCGGCACCGGGCGGGTGGAAGCCCGTCACCCGCAGGTCCACCGCCGTGACCCGCAGCCCGAGCCGGTCCGCGGCCGCCGCCGCCAAGGCCGTGCGCAGCCGCCCCGCGACCGGCGGGATCGGCTCGCCCTCCCGCACCGAGAGGTCCGCCGTCACCCGCAGCGGGCCAGGCGGCAGCGCGCTCGGCGGCGGCGGCACCGCGCCCGGCGCGGCAGCGGCGCCGGGACCGTCCTCCGCAGGGCCGATCCGCAGCGTGCCGAGCGCCGCGCCCGCCACCGTCCGCGCCGCGTGCCGCAGCGCCGCCGCGGCGGCCGACTCCGCGAGCCACGCCCCGTCCTCGGGCCCGCCGAGCGGCAGCAGCCTGCCGAGGCCGAGCCGCCCGCGCACCGTCTGTGTCCAGGAGTCCACCGTCATTGCTCAAGACTGCCGTACTCCCGGAGCGAATCGGAGAAACCGCGCTTAATGTGAACAAAGGCCGCATCTTTTGACAGAACCGCATCCCCCGGGGGACCCGGGAGGCGGAGCGGCGCGACCGGGCGCACCACCACGGGGCGCACGGCCCACCGCCAGGACCGACCGGGAACAGCGAAGAGAAAGCGGGTGAAGCACGATGGCCGAGGCCACGGCACGCAGCGACGCCAGGGGTGCAGGAAGCACCTTCGAGAAGCAGGACCAGGGCGGCAAGGGCGGCGGACAGCGCGGCGTTCCGGGGGAGAGGGGCCGCACCACCATCGCCGAAGGGGTCGTCGAGAAGATCGCCGGGCTCGCCGCCCGCGACGTCGACGGCGTCCACGCCATGGGCAGCGGGGTCTCCCGCACCCTCGGCGCCGTGCGCGACCGCGTACCCGGCGGCGGCAAGTCCGTCACCCGGGGCGTGAAGGCGGAGGTCGGCGAGGTGCAGACCGCGCTCGACCTGGAGATCGTCGTCGACTACGGCGTCTCCATCTCCGACGTCGCCCGCGACGTCCGCGAGAACGTCGTCGCCGCCGTCGAGCGGATGGCGGGACTTGAGGTCGTCGAGGTCAACATCGCCGTCAGCGACGTCAAACTCCCCGACGAGGACGACGAGGACGAGTCCCAGTCCAGGTTGCAGTAGCCACCCCCGGGCGACGCCCGCGGGCCAGTGACTCAGCGAGGAGCACAGGATGAACATGGCCGTGATCGGCCTGGTGGCCGGGATGACCCTGGGATTCGCCGGGTACTTCGGCGGCTTCGGGGCCTTCGTACTGGTGGCGGCGCTCGGCGCCATCGGCTTCGTGGCGGGCAGGTTCGCCGAGGGCGACCTGCAACCGGGAGACTTCTTCCGCACCCGCGACCGGCGGCGGTGATCCGGTGCCCGGGCAGCTCCCCGGCGCCGCGGAGCGCGGCGCCACCCGGATCGCCGACCGGGTCGTCAGCAAGATCGCGGCCTACGCGGCGTACGAGGCGCTCGGCGGCGCGCCCGAAGGCGGGTCGCGCCCCCGTGCCTCGGTGCACGTGCGCCAGGAGACGGCGCGGGTGCGCGTCGCCGTGGAACTCGACTACCCCACCGACGTCGGCGCCCGCTGCCGCGCCGTGCGCAGCCGCGTCGCGGGCCGGGTCAGACAGTTGGCGGGCATGGCGGTGCCCGAGGTCACCGTCGAGGTGGAGCGGCTGCACTCGGACGACACCCGGGGCACCGCGGGCCGGAGGGTGGCATGAGCGAGGCACCGCCGCCGGGACCCGGCGGCACCCACCGCGAGCCGCTGAGCACCCTGGTGCCCGGCGGCGCCACCCCTGCGGGCGCCACCGAGGAAGGACCGCCGACCCTGGAGGGCGGCACCGAGCACCGCTTCTGGTCGCGCCGCCGGGTCCCCGCCGCGATCGTCTCGCTCCTCCTGCTCGCCGCCGCCGGGCTCGCGCTGTACGAGATCGTCTCGGTGCGCGCCGGACGCCCCGCCATGCAGTGGCGCAAGACCCTCGCGAACGACCTCGCGGAGCGGCAGCTCGACGACACCGCCGTCCTCGCGGGCGCCGCCGCCTGCGCCGCGCTCGGCCTCTGGCTGCTGCTGCTCGCCCTCACCCCCGGCAGGCGCGGACTGCTGCCGATGCGGCGCACCCATGACGAGGTCCGCGCCGCGCTGCACCGCAAGGCCGCGTCCCAGGTGCTGCGCGACCGCGCCATGGAGGTGCCCGGCGTGTGGTCGGCGGCGGTGCGCACCAAGCGCCGCAAGGTGAAGGTGAAGGCCACGGCGCACTTCCGCGAACTCGACGACGTACGCACCGACCTCGGGGCCGCGCTGCACGACGGCATCGACCAGCTCGGCCTGGCCCGCCCGCCGTCGCTGAAGCTGCGCGTCGCGCGGCCCGGCAGAAGGGACTGACCCGTGCGCACCGCCAACCGCGTCCTGCTCGCCCTCGTCGGGCTCGTGCTGCTGGTCCTCGGCGGCTCCGTGCTCGCCGTCGGCCTCGGAGCGAGCCCCCCTTCGTGGTGGGTCCACCAGGGCGAGCACGACGTCCTGCTCACCCGCGCGGAGCGCACCCGCTGGCGCGGCGAGGGCTGGTGGTGGCCCGTCGTCATCGCCGTGCTCGCCGTCCTGCTGCTGCTCGCGCTGTGGTGGCTGGCGGCCGCGCTGCGCCGCCGCAGGCTCGGCGAGCTGATGGTCGACACCCGCGACGGGGAGGGCGCGGGGCTGCGCGGCCGGGCCCTGGAGACCGTGATGGAGGGCCGGGCCGCCGCCCTCGACGGCGTCAGCGACGCCGACGTGTCCCTGCACGGCCGCCGCACCGCCCCCCGCTCCCGGGTACGGCTGCGCCTCGAACCCTTCGCGTCCCCCGCCCGCGCCCTGCGCCACCTCACCACCGACACCCTCGCCGAGGCCCGCGCCGCCGCCGGGCTGCGCCGACTGCCCACCGAGGCGCACCTGTACGCGGAGAAGCACCGGGCCAGCCGGGTCCAGTGAGGCGCCGCCGCGGCGCGGGCCCCGCGGGGCAGGCCCCGGCGCCCACCGGCGCGTGGGCACCCCGCCGCCGGGCCGCCCCGGCACCCCGGAGTACCGTCACAGGCGTGTACCGCTTCCTGCTGACCAGGCAATGGGTGATCCTCACCCTGCTGTCCCTCGTGCTCATCCCCGTGATGATCAGGCTCGGCCTCTGGCAGTTGCACCGGCACGAGTCCCGCGTCGCGCAGAACGACCTCGTCGCGAGCGCGCTGGACGCGAAGCCGGTACCGGCGGAGAGCCTGACGTCCCCCGGGCACGAGGTGACACGCGACCAGCGCTACCACCGGGTCACCGCGCACGGCACCTTCGACACCGACCACGAGGTCGTGGTGCGCCGCCGCACCAACGACGCCGAGGAGATCGGCTTCCACGTCGTCACCCCCTTCGACCTCGACGACGGCCGGGTCCTGCTCGTCAACCGCGGCTGGATTCCCGCCAACGGCGCCCAGACCGCGTTCCCCCGCATCCCCGCGCCGCCCGCGGGCGAGACCACCGTCACCGGGCGGCTGATGCCCGACGAGACCACCGCGGCGAGCGGCATCAAGAACGTCAGGGGCCTGCCGCCCCGGCAGATCATGCTGATCAGCAGCGGCCAGCAGGCCAGGAGCCTCGGCAAGCAGGTGCTCGGCGGCTTCGTCGAACTGACCTCGCCCGCCCCGAAGGACGACACCCCGCAGTTGATCTCCGCGCCGGACCACACCGGCATCGGCCCGCACATGGCGTACACGGTCCAGTGGTGGCTGTTCGCCGCCGGGGTCCCGGTCGGCTATGTGATCCTGGTCCGCCGCGAGGCGCGCGAGCGCCGCGCCGCCGCCGCGGAGCAGCCGCGGCCCGAGCGGGAGCCGGCCACCGTCTGACCCGGGCGCGCGCCCCGAGGGACCGGAGGCGGGGGCCGTCGGGGCCGGTGGCAGGATGGGCGCCATGGATCTCGGCCTGAAGGACCGCGTGTACATCGTCACCGGCGGCAGCAAGGGCCTCGGCAACGCCGCCGCCCGCTCCCTGCTCGCCGAGGGCGCCAGGACCGTACTCGCGGGGCGCGACGGGCAGCGCGCCCGGCAGGCCGCGGCCGAGGCGGGGCCCGGGGCGGTCGGCGTGGCCGCCGACAACGCCGACCCGGGGACACCGGCCCGGCTGATCGCCGCCGCTCGCGAGCACTTCGGGCGCCTCGACGGCGTCCTGATCAGCGTCGGCGGGCCCGTCGCCGGCGGCGCGGCCGAGCCGATGGACGAGCACTGGCGGTCCGCGTTCGAGTCCGTCTTCATGGGCTCCGTACGGCTCGCCCAGGCCGCCGCCGCGGAGTTGGGGGAGGGCGGCGTCATCGGGTTCGTGCTGTCGGGCTCCGTGCACGAGCCGCTGCCAGGACTCGCCGTCTCCAACGGGCTGCGCCCCGGGCTCGCCGGATACGCCAAGACCCTCGCCGACGAGCTGGGCCCGCGCGGCATCCGCGTCGTCGGACTGCTGCCCGCGCGCATCGAGACCGACCGGGTACGCGAACTCGACGGCCTCGCGCCCGACCCCGGGGCGCACCGCGCCCGCATGGAGGCGCACATTCCGCTGCGCAGGTACGGCACCGCCGAGGAGTTCGGCACCTGCGCCGCCTTCCTGCTGTCGCCCGCCGCCTCCTACCTCACCGGCACCATGCTCCCCGTCGACGGCGGCGCGCGGCGCGCCTTCTGACCGCCGCCGCGCTCAGCTCCCCGGCTCCGCGGGCTCGACGTCGAGCAGGAGCTGCCCGAAGGCGGCCTCGTCGACCACGGGCGTCCCGTACTGCCGCGCACGGACCGTCTTCGAGGTGCCGGAGCCCGGGTCGTTGGTGACCAGCAGGCTCGTCAGCCGGGAGATGCTGGTCGCCACGTGCAGCCCGGCCTCCACGGCGCGGTCCTCAAGCAGCTCGCGCTCCACCGAGGTGTCCCCGGAGAACGCCACCCGCATGCCCTGCTTCAGCGGCCTGCCGGGCTCATAGCGCCCCGGGTTCTGATACGGGCACGGGGGCCGCTTGCGGCTCTGGCGCCAGCCCGAGGGCTGGTAGCCGTACCGGCCGCCCGTGCGGTGCGCGGGCACCGGCGCGTCGCTCCACTCCGTCAGCGGCAGGCACTCAAGCAGCGGCAGCCGCACACCGCTGCCGGCCGCCGCGCGCAGGCTCGGCCTGAACGCCTCGGCGAGCACGCGCGCGTCGTCCAGCGCGTGGTGCGCCCTGCGCTGCTCCACACCGAAGTGCGCCGCGAGCGACTCCAGCTTGTAGTTGGGCAGTCGGAGCCCCAGCTCCTTCGACAGGGCGATGGTGCACAGCCGCTGACGCACCGGCGGAACCAGGCGCGCGCGTGCGAACTCCCTGGCGATCATCGACCAGTCGAAGACCGCGTTGTGCGCGACCAGGACGCGGCCTTCGAGGCGCGCCCCGAACTCCCCGGCGACCTGCCCGAAGAGCGGCGCGCCCGCCAGCGCCTCGCTCGTCAGGCCGTGAATCCACACGGGGCCCGGATCGCGCTGCGGGTTGACGAGCGTGTACCAGTGGTCCTCGATCTCGCCGCGCGCGTCCACCCGGTACACCGCCGCGGACACGATGCGGTCCGCCCTGCCGAGGCCCGTGGTCTCCACGTCGACGACCGCGTACCCACCGGGGTAGGCGGGCGGCCAGGGGGTCTCGGGGGCAGTGCGCGCGGCCGGGACGCTGGGGGCCGCGGGCACCGCCCGCGCGGAGTCTTCGAGCATGGTCACTGAGGATACGGTGCCGCACCGACAACGCAGGAACGGGGCGCCCGCCGTCAACTGCCGGGACCACGCACCGTCTGACGCCCTCCCAGCGCCCCCCGGCTCACCACCGCGGCGGTATCGGCGCCACCGTCAGCAGCGCCGAGAGGGCCACCACGGCGCCCAGCACCACGAGTTCCACGCGCGCGGGCGCCAGGGCCCCCGCCAGGTCCTGCGACGGCGCCGCGCGCGGGGCCCGTATGGCGCGCCGCAGCCGCAGCCGCGCCGCGAGCGCGAGCCATGCGGCGGCGCCCACCAGCAGCAGCTTGACGAGCAGGGTGCGCCCGTACGCGGTCGCGTACACCTGGTCGAGCACGAGACCAGGCGGCATCCTGCGCAGCGCGCTGACGGTGCCGGTGGCGGCCACCCCGGCGAGCAGAACGGCCGCCACGCGCGCGTACCGGCCGAGCAGCGCGGCGCGCGCGCCGGGGGAGTGCCCGTGCCGCAGCAGCCGCAGCACCTGCCAGAGGCAGCCCACCCACAGGGCGGCGCAGGCCAGGTGAACGAGGGTCAGCAGGGAGCCCGTCAGCGGCGACGTCTCCACCTGAGGGTGGGCGCGGAACGCCTCGGCGACCACGAGTGCGACGGGCGGCCCCGCGGTCGCGATCCGGCCCGCGTCCTGGCGGGCCCATGGCCCGGCCACCAGCAGGGCGTTGATCTCGACGAGTGCCAGCACCCCGTCGCGTGAGTGGTAGAGCCCGCCGAGGTCCACGTCGGCGAGGCCGTGCGGCACCTGGTTGCCGCCCGCGGCCACGGCGGCGAGCCCCAGCGCGGCCGGGAGCGCGGCGAGCGCGGCGTACCCGCCCCATCGCCTCGGGGGCGGCCCGTCGGACAGCCCCCGCAGCAGCGCCCCCGTGCACGCCTCCCCGGTCAGCACGCACAGGGCGCAGAAGACGACCGCGCGCAGCACCGCGAGCCCCGCGGCGCCCGGGACGTCCGCCTCGCCCGTGCCCCGGGTCGCGGCGGAGGGTCCGAGCAGCAGCACCCCGGTGGCCGCGGCGAGCAGCAGCACCGCCGCCACGCCCCGCCGGGCGCCGCCGCGGTCCGCGGCGGCGGACCCGGCGGCGACGGCCGCGCGCCCGCCGGTGGCCCGGGGGGCATCCGATATCAGACCCACCCCAGGATCTTCACCGGGGCCGGAGCGGGCGGCAACCCGGCGGACCCGCGCGGGTGCTCCGCTCCTTCCGCTACTTCTGAACGGCCCTCAGGGCGTCCGCGATCCCGACGCCGTAGAAGCCGTTCTTCCGGGTGCCGCCCTCGCACACCGCGTCGGCCTTCCCGTCGCCGTCGATGTCGTACGGGTCGGTGCAGGGCGTGGCGTCGGCCTGGCGGTACAGCATCCGCTTGAGCTGCGCGGGGTTCGCGTGCGGGTGGGCCGACTCAAGCAGCGCCACGACGCCCACGACGTGCGGGGTCGCCATCGACGTACCGGACATGTAGCCCCACTGGCCGCCGGGCAGCGCACCCAGGACCGAGCCGTTGGTGGCGGGCGCGGCGGGCGGCTGGTAGGCGGTGCTGTCGCCGCCGGGGGCCGCGATGTCGACGATGCCCTCGCCGTAGTTCGAGTAGGACGACTTCAGGTCCTTGGCGCCGGTGGCGGCGACGGTCACCACGCCGGGGAGCTGGGTGGGGATGTCGAAGCAGTGCGCGGTGTCGACCTCACGGTCGGCGGGGGTGGAGTCGTTGGGGCTGTTCGGGTCCGTGATGCGGGGGGCGGCGAGGTCGTACTCCTCGTTGCCCGCGGCGGCGACGTTGACGGCGCCCTTCTTCTCGGCGTACGCGCTCGCCCGGGTGACGGCCTCGACCAGGGCCTTCTGGTCGGGGTCCGTGGTGCAGTTGAAGTACCAGGGGTCGGTGTAATAGCTGTTGTTGGTGACGTCGACGCCGTGTCCCGCGGCCCACATGAAGCCGCAGACGACGGACTCGGCGTAGAAGAAGCCGTCCGGGTCGGCCACCTTGATCCCGGCGACCCTGACCCCGGGGGCCACGCCGGTGATGCCGACGCCGTTCTTGGCGGCGGCTATCTCGCTGGCCACGTGGGTGCCGTGCGGGCTCTCGCCGGTCGCGGGGCGCCAGGCGCCCTCGGTGGTGTCGGGCCTGCCCGAGGCGCAGCTCGCGGAGGCGCCCCGGTCGAAGTTGGGCGCGATGTCGGGGTGGGTGTCGTCGACGCCGGTGTCGATGACGGCGACCGTGACCCGCTTGCTGCCGAGCGTCCTCTCGTGCGCCTTGTCGGCCTTGATGGCGCGCAGGTCCCACTGCTCGCCCTCCAGCGGGTCCTGCCCCGCGCCCGCCCTGGCCCCCGCGGCTTCGAGCTGGGCGGCGCTCAGCGGCTTCGGGGCGCCGGTGTCGGCGGTGGCCTGGGCGGGCAGCGGCGCGGTACGGGTGGCGCCCGCCGACTGCACGCCGGGGGCCCTGCGCACCCGGCGCGCGAAGTCCGGGTCCGCCGAGTGGGCGACGGTCACCCCGATGCGGTCGTATGTCACCACGACGCTGCCGCCCGCCCCGGCTATCGCCTTGCGGACGGCGGCGCCGTGCCCGGGTCTCGCGTTGACCAGATAGCTGAGCGCGGGTCCTTCGGCCGCGGGCGCGGCGTGCCCTGCGGCGGCCCCCGAAGGGCTCTGCGCGGCGTACGCGCCGCCGGGCAGGAACGCGAGCGCGGCGGTGAGCGCGAGGCCGAGCGGGAGGGCCGCGGCGCGGCGGGTGCGGGAGGTCGGGGAAGCGGCCATGGGGTCTCCAGGTTCTTCGCGTAGGTGGGGGCGGGGGAGCGCCGGGCGGCGGCGTGCGGTGCTCGCGGGGAGCGTACGGACAGGTACATGACGGCTCGCTCAGGGTGAAGTTAACCCCTGGTATCAAGGGCCAGCAACGCGTCCAAAGAGAGCCGAGTTCCGCAAAAAGCCGAAGAACGCCGCGAACTGATCGAGCAAAGGAAAGAAATCGGCCCGCGTTGAACCGCGCCCCTCGCGCCGCCGTGCCGTTGTGCAGGGAGCAACGCGCCCGCGGGCGCCCGTCTCCCCGAAGGAGAGCCAAGTCGTGTCAGCGACCGAACAGCCGCCCCCGTCCCCACACGGCCCCGCATCCCGGGGGGCCGTCCCCATTCCCCAGGCAGGAGGAGACCCCGTGGCTCCCGACGCATCGCCACCCCCGAAGCCCCCGGCGTCCGAGGGCGCCCCGGGCGCCCCCAGGCCGCTGCCGTCCGCCGAGGAGTTCGTCCAGGTACAGGCCAGCCCCCAGTTCGGGGAGCTGCGCCGCACCCACCGCGGCTTCGCGTTCCCGCTCACGGTCGCCTTCGTGCTGTGGTACCTGGCGTACGTCCTGCTCTCGAACTACGCCGACGGCTTCATGGACACCAAGGTCGTCGGCAACGTCAACGTGGCCCTGATCCTCGGCCTCGCCCAGTTCCTGACCACCTTCCTCATCGCCTGGTGGTACTCCCACCGCGCCGCGGCCCGGCTCGACCCCAAGGCCGAGGCCATCAAGTCACGGATGGAGGGCGGCGCATGACCCCCGCGCTCAGCCACACGGCGGGGCTCACCCTGGCCGCCGATCCGGTCAGCGAGCACCGCACGCTGATCATCTCCCTGTTCGCCGTGATCGTCGTGGTCACCCTCGGCATCACCGTCTGGGCCGGGCGGCAGACCAGGGACGCCGCCGACTTCTACGCGGGCGGCCGCCAGTTCAGCGGCTTCCAGAACGGCCTCGCGGTCTCCGGCGACTACATGTCCGCCGCGTCCTTCCTCGGCATCGCGGGCGCCATCGCCCTCGCCGGCTACGACGGCTTCCTCTACTCCATCGGCTTCCTGGTGGCCTGGCTTGTGGCGCTGCTGCTCGTCGCCGAGCCGCTGCGCAACTCCGGCCGCTACACCATGGGCGACGTCCTCGCCTACCGGATGCGGCAGCGCCCGGTGCGCACCGCCGCGGGCGTCTCCACCATCGTGGTGTCGATCTTCTACCTGCTCGCCCAGATGGCGGGCGCGGGCGTGCTGGTCTCGCTGCTGCTCGGCATCACGAGCGACGCGGGCAAGATCGGCATCGTGGCCCTGGTCGGCGTGCTCATGGTCGTGTACGTCACGGTCGGCGGCATGAAGGGCACCACCTGGGTGCAGATGGTCAAGGCCGTGCTGCTGATCGGCGGCACCGTACTGATCACGATCCTGGTGCTGGTCAAGTTCGACTTCAACATCTCGGATCTGCTCGGCAAGGCCGCGGACAACAGCGGCAAGGGCTCCGCCTTCCTCGAACCGGGGCTCAAGTACGGGGTCACCTCCACCTCCAAGATCGACTTCATCTCGCTGGGCATCGCCCTGGTCCTGGGCACCGCGGGGCTGCCGCACATCCTGATCCGCTTCTACACGGTGCCCACCGCCAAGGCCGCCCGTAAGTCCGTGAACTGGGCCATCGGCATCATCGGCGTCTTCTACCTGATGACGATCGTGCTCGGCTTCGGCGCCGCGGCGCTGATCAAACCGGACGAGATCATCGCCTCCAACCCGGCGGGCAACACCGCGGCGCCGCTGCTCGCGCTCCATGTCGGCGGCACCGACTCCAGTTGGGGCGCGATCCTGCTCGCGGTGATCTCCGCGGTGGCCTTCGCGACCATCCTCGCCGTGGTCGCGGGCCTCACCCTGGCCTCCTCCTCGTCGTTCGCGCACGACATCTACGCGAACGTGATCAAGAAGGGCCGAGCCACCGAGAAGGAGGAGCTGAAGGCGGCCCGCTGGGCGACCGTGCTCATCGGCGTCGTCTCCATCGCCCTCGGCGCGCTCTCCCGCGACCTCAACGTGGCGGGCCTGGTCGCGCTCGCGTTCGCCGTCGCCGCCTCCGCCAACCTGCCGACGATCCTCTACAGCCTGTTCTGGAAGCGGTTCACCACCCAGGGCGCGCTCTGGTCGATCTACGGCGGCCTGGTCGTGGCGGTCGGCCTCGTGCTCTTCTCGCCCGTGGTCTCGGGCAAGGAGACCTCGATGTTCCCCGGCGTCGACTTCCACTTCTTCCCGCTGGAGAACCCGGGCATCATCTCGATCCCGGTCGGCTTCCTGCTGGGCTGGCTCGGCACCCTCCTCGGCAAGGAGACCCCGGACGCCGACAAGTACGCCGAGCTTGAGGTGCGTTCGCTCACCGGCACCGGCGCCCACTGAACCCGCACCGCCGAGGCCGCGCGCGGCCCCCGGCGGGCGCGGGCCGCGCGCGGGCGCGGCGCGGCACAGGACCTCGTCCTCCCCTGGGAGGTCCCCACGACGCGTCCGCGTCCGCGCTCGTGGGTTCGCGCACCTGACGGGGCCGCCGCACTCACGTACTCTCGACACGAGAGCGGAATCGATCAGGGAGGGGGACCACATGCTCGTCGACACCTACGGTCGCGTGGCCACCGACCTGCGGGTCTCACTGACCGACAGGTGCAATCTCCGGTGTACGTACTGCATGCCGGAGGAGGGATTGCAGTGGCTGGCCAAGCCTGACCTGCTGACGGACGACGAGATCGTCAGACTGGTACGGATCGCCGTCACCCGGCTCGGCGTCACGGAGGTCCGCTTCACCGGCGGTGAACCGCTGCTGCGCCCCGGTCTGACCGGCATCGTCGAGCGGGTCGCCGCGCTGGCGCCCCGGCCCCGCATGTCGCTGACCACCAACGGCATCGGGCTCGCCCGCACCGCGCGCGCCCTCGCCGCCGCCGGGCTCGACCGGGTCAACGTCTCGCTCGACACCCTGCGCCCCGACGTCTTCAAGGCCCTCACCCGGCGCGCCCGTCACCACGACGTGCTGGCCGGGCTCGCCGCGGCCCGCGACGCCGGGCTCACCCCGGTCAAGGTCAACACGGTGCTGATGCCCGGGTACAACGACGACGAGGCGCCCGACCTGCTCGACTGGGCCATCGCCGAGGGCTACGAGCTGCGCTTCATAGAGCAGATGCCGCTCGACGCCCAGCACGGCTGGCAGCGCGACGGCATGGTCACCGCGGGCGACATCCTCGAATCGCTGCGCACCCGTCACACGCTGGCCCCCGAGGGCGACACGGAGCGGGGCTCGGCCCCCGCGGAGCGCTGGCTCGTGGACGGCGGCCCGTACCGCGTCGGGGTGATCGGCTCGGTCACCCGCCCCTTCTGCGCCGCCTGCGACCGTACGAGGCTGACCGCGGACGGCCAGGTCAGGACGTGCCTGTTCGCCACCGAGGAGACCGATCTGCGGGCCGCGCTGCGCCGCGGCACCGGCCCTGGGCACGACGACGAGATCGCCCGGATCTGGCGCCTGGCGATGTGGGGCAAGAAGGCGGGCTCGGGCCTCGACGACCCCTCGTTCCTCCAGCCGTCCCGCCCGATGTCGGCGATCGGCGGCTGACCGGCCGCGCACCCGGCGGGCGCCGGACGGGCGCCGTGCGGGCCGGGTGCGGCGGTGCGGGAGGACACTCCCTAGCCGTCCCGGTGGCCGGACTCCCACTCGGTGAGCGTCACGACGTCCTTCAACATCCCGCGCACGCCGAGGAACTGGGACAGGCTCTCGCGGTGCTCCTCGCAGGCGAGCCAGGTCTTGCGGCGCTCCGGGGTGTGGATCTTCGGGTTGTTCCAGGCGAGGACCCACACCGCGGCCGTACGGCAGCCCTTCGCGGAGCAGATCGGGGTGTCTTCGTTCACCGGCGGGTCCAGATCGTCACTCACCGGTACGTCCCGAAGGGCCGGTGCTGCGGAAAAAAAGGGCGACGCCGAGCAGCCACGGGGGGAGCTGCCCGGCGTCGGTCCGTCGCTCCGACGGGGGATGCGGAGCGCTTGGAAAGTATGTCACGCGGGACCCGCTGCCCGGCACCGGAACAGCATGATTGATCTGAGCTTTTCTTGAGCTGGGCGCGAGGCGGGGCGTCCGGTTCCGCATCACCGCCGGTCATGGGGGGTTCCGCCGGATGGAGCCTCCGTTTCGGCGTCCGTGTTCCCCCGCGCGGCGGAGGCCGTACGCGCGTCCGAAACGCCACCGGAGGCGCCGAAGCCGCCCCCCTGCGACGCCGGGGAGCCCGGCCCCGCGGCCGTCAGCGCGCGGCGCGCGGGCGGCGGCACGGTCACCGACGGCAGTGAAGGCGCGTTCTCCCGGCCCGCGTTGGCGATCACCACCGCCACATAGGGCAGCACGAACCCCAGGACCAGCATCACCACCGCCACGGCCCGCTGCACATCCCACAGCACCGCCGTCAGCACCACGGCCACCGTGCGCACCGCCATCGAGATGATGTAGCGCCGCTGCCGGGAGCGTACGTCGTCCGCGAGGCCCTGCCGGGCCGCCGTGATGCGGAAGACCTCGCCGTCGCTGTGCTTGCGCAGCACCCTGCACCATCCTTCCCGGGGCCCGCGCGGGACGGGGGCGGCCGGTGTGCGTGGAACTCCCCTGCCCCGCGGTCCTTCGCTGCTCACGGTACGCCGCCGGGCCCCCGGGTACGAGGGCGGGTGCGCCGCCTCCCGGCGCCCGGCCCGGCCGCTCGGCGCAGCGGGGCTTCCGACATGCGCCGTATCCCGTATGCCCCGAGACTGGGAGGGATTCTCGCCCCCGGGCGCGACGCACGGTCCGCCGTGCCGCGCCACTGTCACGAGGAGGCCCCATGGGCTGGTTGTGGGCGATCATCGTCGGGCTCGTGCTCGGCGTCCTGGCCAAGGCGATCCTGCCGGGCAAGCAGCACAGCCCGCTGTGGCTGACGGTCATCTTCGGCATGATCGGGGCCGCGGTGGGCAACTCGCTCGCCGGCTCCTTCGGCATCAGGAACACCCCGGGCATCGACTGGGGCCGCCATGTCCTCCAGTTGATCGCGGCGCTGATCATCGTGGCGCTCGGGGACATGCTGTACCTGGCCGTCAGGGGCCGCCGGCGCCGTGACCGCGACCGGGACCACGTCGACGTCTGAAACCGGACAGGGCCCCGTACACGCGAGGCGTACGGGGCCCGGTGGCCGGGAAGCGGGCTCAGGCGCCGGTGACCTCGACCGCCGCGAGGTTCCGCTTGCCCCTGCGCAGCAGCAGCCAGCGCCCGTGCAGCAGGTCGGCGGGCGCGGGCACCGCGTCCTCGCCCGCCACCTTGGCGTTGTTCACGTACGCGCCGCCCTCCTTGACGGTGCGCCGGGCCGCGGACTTGCTGGGCGCGAGCCCGGTGGCGGCGAGCAGGTCCACCACGGGCGCCAGCTCCGCCACCCGGGCGTGCGGCACCTCCGCGAGCGCCGCCCGCAGCGTGGCCTCGTCGAGCGCGGCGAGGTCGCCCTGCCCGAACAGCGCCCGTGAGGCGTCCACCACCGCGGCGCACTGGTCCGCGCCGTGCACCAGCGTCGTCAGCTCCTCCGCCAGCGCCCGCTGCGCCGCGCGCGCCTGGGGCCGCTCCGCGGCCTGCCGTTCCAGCTCCTCGATCTCCGCGCGGGAGCGGAAGCTGAAGATCCGCAGGAACGTGGCGACATCACGGTCGTCGCTGTTCAGCCAGAACTGGTAGAAGGCGTACGGGGAGGTCAGCTCCGGGTCGAGCCAGACCGTGCCGGACTCCGTCTTGCCGAACTTGGTGCCGTCGGCCTTGGTGATCAGCGGGGTGCCCAGCGCGTGCACCACGGCGCCCGGCTCCACCCGGTGGATCAGGTCCGTGCCCGAGGTCAGATTGCCCCACTGGTCGCTGCCGCCGGTCTGGAGCGTGCAGCCGTGCCGCCGGTACAGCTCAAGGAAGTCCATCCCCTGGAGGATCTGGTAGCTGAACTCGGTGTAGCTGATGCCCGCGTCGGAGTTCAGCCGCCGGGAGACGGCCTCCTTGGCGATCATCTTGTTCACCCGGAAGTGCTTGCCCATGTCCCGCAGGAACTCGATGGCGGAAAGGCCCCGGGTCCAGTCCAGATTGTCGACCATGAGCGCCGCGTGCGGGCCCTCGAAGTCGAGCAGCGGCTCGACCTGCGCCCGCAGCCGCTCCACCCAGCCCGCGATGGTCTCCGGCGCGTTCAGCGTCCGCTCCGCGTTCGGCTTCGGGTCGCCGATCAGCCCGGTGGCGCCGCCGATCAGGCCCAGCGGGCGGTTCCCGGCCTGCTGGATACGGCGCATGGTCAGGATCTGCACGAGATTGCCCAGGTGCAGACTGGGCGCGGTCGGGTCGAAGCCGCAATAGAACGTGACGGGGCCGTCCGCGAACGCTTTGCGCAAGGCGTCCTCATCCGTGGACACGGCGATCAGACCGCGCCACTTCAGCTCGTCGACGATGTCCGTCACGGTTCTCATAGCTCCTTCACCGACCCGGGGCCCGGCAGGTGCCGGGCCCCCGTCAAGTCTATGGGCCGCCCCGGGCGGTGCGGCCCGCGCGTCACACGCCCTGGCTGACCGAACTCATGTTGAAGTCCGGGATGCGCAGCGCGGGCATCGCGGCCCTGGTGAACCAGTCGTTCCACTCACGCGGCAGGGTCTTCTCGGTGCGCCCGGCCTCCACGGCACGGCCCAGCACGTCGACGGGGGACTCGTTGAAGCGGAAGTTGTTCACCGCGCCCACCACCTCGCCGTCCTCAACCAGGTACACCCCGTCCCTGGTCAGACCGGTCAGCAGCAGCGTCGCCGGGTCCACCTCGCGGATGTACCAGAGGCACGTCAGCAGCAGCCCGCGCCCGGTCGCGGCGACCATCTCGTCGAGCGAGGCGCCCGAGCCGCCGTCCAGGACCAGGTTGTCGATCGGCGGCGCCAGCGGCAGCCCGGTCAGCGCCGCGCTGTGCCGGGTGGTGACCAGCCGCTCAAGGCGCCCGTCCCGTATCCAGTCCGTCGCGGCCAGCGGCAGCCCGTTGTCGAAGACCGAGGCGTCGTCGCCCGAGGTGTGCGCCACCACGAACGGCGCCGCCTGGAGGCCCGGCTCCGCGGGGTCGCTGCGCAGGTTCAGCGGCAGTTCGGCGATCTTCTCGCCCACCCGGGTGCCGCCGCCCGTCCTGGAGAAGACCGTACGGCCCTCGGCGGCGTCCCTGGCCGCGGCCGACCACTGCTGGTAGATCAGCAGGTCCGCGACGGCCGTCGGCGGCAGCACCGTCTCGTAGCGGCCCGCGGGCAGCTCCACCCGGCGCTCGGCCCAGCCGAGGCGCCGCGCCAGCTCCGCGTCGAGTTCCGCGGGGTCGACGTCGGTGAAGTCCCTGGTGGCACGGCCCGCCCACGCGGAGCGGGTGTGGTCGGGCGACTTGGCGTTGACCTCCAGCGTCCCCGTCGGCTGGTCGTGCCGCAGCCTGACCCCCGACGAGGTGCCCAGGTAGCTCGACGTGACCTGGTGGTGCGCGAAGCCGTACAGCTCCCGCCCGCCCGCGCGGGCCGCCGCGAAGGACTCGCCGAGCGCCGGGGCGAAGTCCGCGAACACCGCGGACGACGTCTCGGCGGGCGGCGCGGTGAAGTCGCGCGACGCCGCACCGGGCGCGGGCAGCGGCTGGGCGTCCTCCGCGGGGCCGGCGGCGCGCGCCGCCGCCTCCGCGGCGCGCACCAGCGGCTCCAGGTCGTCCGAGGTCACCGCGGAGCGCGACACCACACCGCTCGCGGTGCCCTGGGCGCCGTCGACGGTCGCGACCACCGTCAGGGTGCGCCCCCGGGTGACGCCGTTGGTGGTGAGCGCGTTGCCCGCCCAGCGGAGGTTGGCCGTGGACTCCTCGTCCGCGATCACCACGCAGCCGTCGGCGGTGGACAGGTCGAGCGCGCGCTCGACGACCTCGTGCGGCCGGCTGGTACCCGTGCTGGACGTCATCGCCCCGCCTCCTGCGTCGTGTTGAGAACGTTCACCCCGCGAAACAGCGCCGAGGGACAGCCGTGCGACACGGCCGCCACCTGGCCGGGCTGTGCCTTGCCGCAGTTGAACGCGCCGCCGAGCACATAGGTGCGCGGTCCGCCGACGGCGGTCATCGAGCCCCAGAAGTCCGTGGTGGTGGCCTGGTAGGCCACGTCCCTGAGCTGTCCCGCAAGACGGCCGTTCTCGATGCGGAAGAACCGCTGTCCCGTGAACTGGAAGTTGTAGCGCTGCATGTCGATGGACCAGGAGCGGTCGCCGACGACGTAGATGCCGCGCTCCACGCCGCCGATCAGGTCCTCCGTGGACAGCCCGCCGGGGTCGGGCCGCAGCGACACGTTCGCCATCCGCTGCACCGGCACATGCCCGGGGGAGTCGGCGTACGCGCAGCCGTTGGACCGCTCGAAGCCGGTGAGCCTGGCGATCCTGCGGTCGAGCTGGTAGCCGACGAGGGTGCCGTCCCGCACCAGGTCCCAGGACTGCGCCGCGACGCCCTCGTCGTCGTAACCGACGGTGGCGAGGCCGTGCTCCGCGGTCCTGTCGCCGGTGATGTTCATGATCTCGGAGCCGTACTTCAGCGACCCGAGCTTGTCGAAGGTGGCGAACGAGGTGCCCGCGTACGCCGCCTCGTAGCCGAGTGCGCGGTCCAGCTCGGTGGCGTGGCCGATCGACTCGTGGATGGTGAGCCAGAGGTTCGACGGGTCGATCACCAGGTCGTACAGGCCCGCCTCGACGCTCGGCGCCCGCATCTTCTCGGCCAGCAGCTCCGGTATACGGGCCAGTTCGCCGTCCCAGTCCCAGCCGGTGCCCGTCAGGTACTCCCAGCCGCGGCCCACGGGCGGCGCCAGGGTCCGCATCGAGTCGAACTCCCCGCTCGACTCGTCGACCGCCACCGCCGTGAGCTGCGGGTGCAGCCGCACCCGCTGCTGGGTGGTCACGGTGCCCGCGGTGTCCGCGTAGAACTTGTTCTCGTGCACCGTCATCAGCGTCGCGTCGGTGTGCGTGACACCGTCGGCGGCCAGCAGCCGCGCGCTCCACTCGGCGAGCAGCCCGGTCTTGTCCGCGTCCGGCACCGAGAACGGGTCGGTCTCGTACGAGGACACCCAGGTCCGCTCGGCGTGCACCGGCTCGTCGGCCAGCTCCACCCGCTGCCCCAGGGCCACGCCGGGCCCCGCGGGCTCCGCGCCCGCGGCGTCGATGACCTGGCGGGACAGCTTCGCCATCTCGACGGCCTGCGCCGCCACCCCGGCCGCCGCGTCGGGCGTCAGGTCGACGCCGGAGGCGAAGCCCCAGGCGCCGCCGTGCACCACGCGCACCGCGTAGCCGAGGTCCGTGGTGTCGAGCGAGCCCGCGGGCCGTGCGTCCCGCAGCCGCCACGAGGCGTTGCGCACGCGTTCGAAGCGGAAGTCGGCGTGCTCGGCGCCGAGCGAGCGGGCGCGTGCGAGCGCCGCGTCGGCGAGTTCCCGCAGCGGCAGTGCGAGGAACGTCGGATCGATCTCATGGGGCACGGACGGCCTCCCGCTTCCTTGGCTACATGGCACGGCGCCGGGGACTCCCGACACGGGCAGTCAACCACGGTGCGCCCGGTGAAGTCGGCCGGATATCGACGGCTCCCACGGCGCGCGGACGCGCCGGGCGGCGCACCGGCGGCCCGCGGGCCCGCGGAGATCCGCCGGAGAGGGCCCTGGCGCGGCCTTCTGTAGGAATCCAACAGCGGCCGCCGCGAGCCACTGTCGGAGGCGGAGCCCTCCGGCGGGGGGACGAAACGATAGCTTCGAGGAGTACAGCCGCCGAGAGATGCGAGTGAAAGGGTGATCCGTTGAGCCGCTCGGTTCTTGTCACCGGAGGAAACCGCGGCATCGGCCTGGCCATCGCCCGGGCGTTCGCGGACGCCGGGGACCAGGTCGCGATCACATACCGCTCGGGCGAGCCACCGTCCGGCTTCTTCGCCGTACGGTGCGACATCACCGACGCCGAGCAGGTCGAGCAGGCGTACAAGGAGATCGAGGACCACCAGGGACCCGTCGAGGTCCTCGTCGCCAACGCCGGTATCACCCGGGACCAGTTGCTCATGCGCATGACGGAGGAGGACTTCTCCGCCGTCATAGAGACCAACCTCACCGGCACCTTCCGCGTGGTCAAGCGCGCCAACCGCGGCATGCTGCGGGCCCGCAAGGGCCGTGTGGTGCTGATCTCCTCGGTGGTGGGGCTGCTCGGCTCGGCGGGCCAGGCCAACTACGCGGCCTCCAAGGCGGGCCTCGTGGGCTTCGCCCGCTCCCTCGCCCGCGAACTGGGCTCCCGCAACATCACGTTCAACGTCGTGTCCCCCGGGTTCGTCGATACCGACATGACCCAGGCGCTGAACGAGGAGCAGACCAAGAACATCCTGGCGCAGGTGCCGCTCGGCCGGTACGCGCAGCCGGACGAGATCGCCGCGACGGTGCGCTTCCTCGCCTCCGACGACGCCTCGTACATCACTGGAGCCGTCATCCCGGTCGACGGCGGATTGGGCATGGGTCACTGATCACCATGGGAATTGTCGACGGCAAGCGAGTCCTCGTCACCGGCGTCATCACCGACGCCTCCATCGCCTTCCAGGCCGCCAAGGTCGCCCAGGAGGAGGGCGCCGACGTCCTGCTCACCGGCTTCGGGCGGATGAGCCTGGTGGAGCGCATCGCCAAGCGGCTGCCGAAGCCCGCGTCGGTCATCGAGCTTGACGTCACCAACCAGGAGCACCTGGACAGCCTCGCCGAGCGGGTCGCCGAGCACTACGGCGACGACAGCGGCATCGACGGCCTGGTGCACTCCATCGCCTTCGGCCCCCAGGGTGCCTTCAACTTCCTCGAAGGCACCTGGGAGGACGTGCAGACCGCCGTGCACGTGTCCGCGTACTCCCTGAAGTCGGTCACCACGGCCCTGCTGCCGCTGCTCGGCAAGCGCGGCGGCTCCGTCGTCGGCCTCACCTTCGACGCCAGCATCGCCTGGCCGAAGTACGACTGGATGGGTGTCGCCAAGGCCGCGCTGGAGTCCACCAACCGCTATCTGGCCCGTGACCTCGGCGCCCGCGGCATCCGCTGCAACCTGATCTCGGCGGGCCCCATCAAGTCCATGGCGGCCAAGTCCATCCCCGGCTTCGACGAGTTGGCGGACGTCTGGAACCACCGGGCGCCCATCGGCTGGGACCTCGCCGACGCGGAGCCCGCGGGCCGCGGCATCGTGGGGCTGCTCTCCGACTTCTTCCCGAAGACCACCGGCGAGATCGTCCACGTCGACGGCGGCGTCCACATGATGGGGGCCTGAACCCCGCGTCCGGGCCCGGCCTTCCGCACCACGGCGCCCCGACGGCCACCACGGTCGGCGGGGCGCCGCCCGTGACCCACCGGCGCCGGACACGCCGGGCGCCGACGCGGGCCGTTCAGTACGCGGCCGGGGTCGGCGGCATGCCGCTGCCGGGGCGGCAGGAGAAGGGGTAGCGGGCGGCCTCCGCCGCGGCGGTCTCCGCGTCCCCGGCGCGGATCGCGTCGACGAGTCCTGTGTGGTCGAGGTACCTCTCCTCGCGCAGCCGCCCGCCCATGTCCTCGCGCAGCGCCGACCGCAGCACTTCGAGCAGGTCCGCGTAGACCGCCGTCATCACCTCGTTGTGGGCGGCGGCGACCACCGCCATGTGCAGCGACGCGTCCGCGGTCACGAACGCCTCCGTGTCGCCCGACTCCCACGCCCGCTCCCTGCGCGTCAGCAGCGCGTCCAACTGCCGCAGCTCGCGCTCCGTGCGGCGCTCGGCCGCCAGCCGCGCCGCGCTCGACTCCAGCGCCGCGCGCATCTCCGCGACGTGCAGCGGATCGGTCCCCGCGAACCTGCGCTGCATCACCCCGGCAAGCTCGCTCGCCGCCACCACATAGGTGCCGGAGCCCTGCCGGATGTCGAGCAGCCCGTTGTGCGCCAGCGCGCGCACCGCCTCGCGGACCGTGTTGCGGGCCACACCGAGCTGCTCGACCAGCTCGGGCTCGGTCGGGATACGGGAGCCGACCGGCCACTCGCCCGAGGCGATCTGGGCCCGTAGCGCGGCGATGACCTGCTCGGACAGCGCGGAGCGGCGCGGATGACTCAGAGGCATGACGCGTACCGCCGTTCGAGTGGCCAGCAAATCATCCCATGATTCTATGATGGTCCGCATGGCTTCCGAGGACATACGCACGGCGACACCCGCCCCCGCCGGTACCGACACCGGCACCGAGGCCCCGGGCGCGGCCCGCGCGGCGGGCACGTGGCTGCCGCGTCTCGTGACGGCCGGCATCGTGCTCGCCGCGCTCAACCTGCGCCCCGGGATCACCAGCCTCGGCGCCCTCCTCGAAGACGTCAGGGACGACCTCGGGATGAACGGCACCGTGGCGGGGCTGCTCACCTCCATGCCACCGCTCTGCTTCGCCGTCTTCGGCAGCGCGGCCCCCCGGCTGGCGCGCCGCCTCGGCCCCGCCACCGTGGTCTGCCTCGGCATGGTCGCCATCGGGGTGGGCCTGGCGCTGCGGCCGTTCTCCGGCGGCACCGCGCTCTTCCTCGCCGCGAGCGCCGTCGCGCTCATGGGCATCGCGGTCAGCAACGTGCTGATGCCGGTGATCGTCAAGCGCTGGTTCCCCGACCGGGTCGGCAGCATGACCGGGCTCTACTCCATGGCCCTCGCCGTCGGCACCTCGGCCGCCGCCGCGGTCACCGTGCCCATGACCCATGCCCTCGGCGGCGGCTGGAAGCCCGGCCTCGGCGTCTGGGCGGTGCTCGCCGCCGCGGCGGTGGTGCCCTGGGTGCCGGTGCTGCTGCGGCGCGCCCCGCAGAACGCCGCCGAGCGGCGCGCGCCCGCCCGGACGGCGGGGGCAGCCGGGGCCACGGGGGTCGCGGGGGCTACTGGGTCCACAGAGGCCGCTGAGGCCGCTGAGGCCGCTGGGGTCGCTTCCGGGGCCGCCGCGTCCGCTCCACGGATGGCCAGGAGCCGTACCGCATGGGCCCTGGCGGTCTTCTTCGGGCTCCAGTCCACGGGCGCGTACATCACGATGGGCTGGGTGCCGCAGATCTTCCGGGACGCGGGTGTCCCGGCGGGGACCGCGGGCGTGCTGCTCGCCGTGATCATGGCAATGGGCGTGCCGCTCGCCTTCGTGATCCCCCGGGTCGCCACCCGGCTGCCGCACCAGGGCCCCATCGTGGTGCTCCTCGGCGTCTGCGGCCTGGCCGGGTACACCGGGCTGTACCTCGCGCCGCACTCCGGCGCCTGGGCCTGGGCGGTACTGCTCGGCATCTCGGGCTGCGCCTTCCCGCTCGCGCTCACCATGGTCGGCATGCGCGCCAGGTCGGCCGCGGGCGTCGTGCGCCTCTCCGCCTTCGCGCAGAGCACCGGCTATCTGATCTCGATCCCGGGGCCGCTGCTCGTGGGCGTGCTGTACCAGCAGAGCGGCGGCTGGACGCTGCCGATCCTGCTGATGGGGGCGCTCATGGTGCCCCAGATCGGCTTCGGCGTCCTCGCGGGCCGGGGCCGCACCGTGGAGGACGAGCTGGAGGCGGTGCGCGCCCCCGCCGGCTGACACGCGCGGGAGGCGCCCGACGGCCGCGCGCGTGTACGCAGCCGCCCCCGGGGCCCCGCACCGCCAGACCCCCTACCCAGGCGCCCCCGAACCCGAGGCCCCCGCACCCCGGCGCCGGTCACCCCGGGGGCCGGTGGGAGACTTGGCGCATGCCAGTCCTCGAACCCCAGCCGCAGAACGGCCAGCGCAAGCTGCTGATGGTGCTCGGCATCATGCTCGCCATCACCGTCGTCATCGGCGTCATCGCCACCGTCGTCTCCCCCTGAGCCCCGGTCGCCCCCGCCGCCACGGACCGGGCGGCCCCGGTGCGGCCCACACCACCCCGGGGGTGGTGCTGGCCCCCCGTCCCCTAGGGGGCCAGGGTCAGGGTCAAGTGGGTGGCGTGCCGGATGGGTTGGGGGGCGCGCTTTCCGTAGATTCATGGTCGGGGCCGCGAGGGGCGGCCCCACAGACCGAGGGGAACCACGGAGGCGTTCATGTCGGCCAGCACCCAGACCCGGCCCGTACCGGCGACCACGGGCGGCGCCGATGCCCGACTGCCCTGGTGGGGCGTCGCGCTTCCGGTCCTCGCGTTCGTGACCCTCCTGCTGGTGATACTCAACCCGGCCGAGGCCCAGGCCGCGGGGGACACCACGGCGGCGCACCTCATGAGCCGCCTGCTTGACGCCCTGCCCCTGTTCTGACCCCGGCCCCCGGCCCCCCCGCAGTGCGCGCCCCACCGGGGCCGCCGTACCAAGTCCCTGCGCCGGGCCCCGGGTTTCATGCGAAGCTGGAATGCATGAGCGTCGCAGAACAGCGCAAGATCGTCCTTCTCCGGCACGCCAAGGCCGACTGGCCCCAGGTGTCCGACCACGAGCGCCCCCTCGCCGACCGTGGCCGCCAGGACGCCCCGCTCGTGGGAAGGCGGCTCGCCGACACCGGCATCGCCTTCGACCTGGCCCTCTGCTCCACCGCGAGCCGCACGAGGGAGACCTGGAAGCTCGCCGTCCACGAGCTGCCGCACCGGCCGAGGACGGTCTACGAGGAGCGGATCTACGAGGCGTCCCCCGGCGAGCTGATCGCCCTCCTCAACGAGACCCCCGACGACACCCGCGACGTCATCCTGATCGGCCACAACCCCGGCGTCCACGGCGTCGTCGACATCCTCGCGGGCCGTGCGGAGGGCGACGCCAGGACCCGGATGACCGACCGCGGCTTCCCCACCGCCGCCTTCGCGGTGCTCACCCACTCCGGCCCCTGGAAGACCCTGGAGCCCGGCACCGCCACGCTGGACGAGTACTGGGCACCCTGAGCGGGTGGGGGACCGCCTCCGGGGCCCCGCCACAGCGTGCCCCCCCCCGGAGGCCGGGCCCCGGGCGGGCTCAGTCCTCGTCGGTCCGCGCGGTCTCGACCTCTTCCCTGGTGATCCCGAGCAGATAGAGCACGGTGTCGAGGAACGGCACGTTCACCGCCGTGTGCGCCGCCTCCCGCACCACCTGCTTGGCATTGAAGGCGACCCCGAGACCGGCCGCGTTCAGCATGTCCAGGTCGTTGGCGCCGTCCCCGATCGCCACCGTCCCCGACAGCGGCACGTTCGCCTCCGCGGCGAACCGGCGCAGCAGCCGCGCCTTGCCCGCCCGGTCCACGATCTCGCCCGTCACCCGCCCGGTGAGCCGCCCGCCCTCGATCTCCAACGTGTTGGCCTGCGCGAAGTCCAGCCCGAGACGTTCCTTGAGGTCGTCGGTGACCTGGGTGAAGCCCCCCGAGACCACCCCGACCTGGTAGCCGAGCAGCCGCAGCGTCCTGATCAGCGTGCGCGCCCCGGGCGTCAGCCGCACCTGCTCGCGCACCCGCTCCACCACCGACGCGTCGAGCCCCGCGAGCAGCGCCACCCTGGCGTGCAGCGACTGCTCGAAGTCCAGCTCGCCGCGCATCGCCGCCGCCGTGATCTCCGCGACCTTGTCCTCGCACCCGGCGTGGGCGGCGAACAGCTCTATGACCTCGTCCTGGATGAGGGTGGAGTCCACGTCCATCACCACCAGCCGGCGCGCCCTGCGCTGGAGCCCCGAGGCCACCACCGCCACGTCCACCCCCCAGGACGCCGCCTCCACCGCGAGCGCGCTGCGCAGCGGTTCCGTGGGCACCCCGGACACGGCGAACTCGACCGCAGTCACCGGGTACTTGGCGAGCCGGAAGATGCGGTCGATGTTGCCACCGGCCTCGGTGATGCTCGCGGCGATGCCCGCCGTGGACCGCGAGGTCAGCGGGTGCCCGAGGACCGTCACATGGGAACGGCCCACACCGCGCGGCTGGTTGTCGCCGGTGCCGGAGAGGATCTCCGCCTGTAGCTTCATGGACTCGGCCCAGCCGTGCACGGTCGCCCGCACATCGCCCTCGACGCCGCCGGGCGGCTGGGTGACGAGCGCGCACAGCACGATGCGGCCGCGGGTCACCACCTGTTCGATGTCGACGACGTCGAGGGAGTACGCGGCCAGGGTGTCGAAGAGACCGGCGGTGATACCGGGCCGGTCCTTGCCGAAGATCTTGACCAGCAACGTCGGAACGTCGTCCGTCGCACCGGGGGTATGCGAAGCGTTCATGGTGCCCCCACCGTAGCCGGGCGGGGGCACGCGGTGCCGCGCCCGTCCGCGTACCGGACGCCACGCGCGCGGCCGGGGCCGGTCCAAAGGCGGGCGCGTACGGGCAGGTCAGGGGCGGCGATCCGGGTGGACTCGGGGAGGGACGCGGAGGGACGCGGGTGGACGTGGCCGGGCGGCGCGGCCGTGACACGCGGGGGCGCACGGCGCGGTGGCACGTGGGGGCCGCGCACGGCGCGGGGGGCCGCGCACCATACCCCAAGGGCAGTTGTACCGCAGGGGAAACACAAGGCTGCGACGCCCCTGTGGACACTGGTGAGTACCTCGTACGCACTTTTCACAAGGCCCGACTTTCGGTCAGGCGGGTGGGCCTGAAATAGTTCCCCACGTTGTTCGACATCCCTAGACTCCCCATGACGGGGGGACTCCCCATGACGGGGGTAAACCGGGGGACAAATCAGTGGGGCGTGGAGTGCCGGAACTCGTACTGGAATTGAACGGAAGGACCTGGACCCTCGATCCGTCCAGGCCATACACCATCGGGCGGGACCCGCAGGGTGACATCGCGCTCGACGACGCCCGCGTCTCGTGGCGGCACGCCACGGTGAGCTGGAACGGGCGCGGCTGGGTCATCGAGGACCACGGCAGCACCAACGGCACCTTCGCCCAGGGACAGCGGGTCCAGCAGGTGGAGATCGGCCCGGGGGCCGTGGTGCACCTGGGCAACGCGACCGACGGTCCGCGGCTCAACGTGCACGGCGCGCCCGCGGCCGCCGCGATGTCGGCGCCCCCCGCGCAGCAGCAGGCCCAGCAGGCGCCGCCGCAGCAGCAGCCGTACGCCCCGCAGCAGGGCGCGGCCGGCTGGGCGCAGCAGGCGCCGCCGCAGCAGATGCCCCAGCAGCCGCAGCAGCAGCCGGTTCAGCAGGTCCCCCCGCAGCCCGGGCCCTCGCAGGGCGGCTGGGGCGGCCCGCAGGGCGGCGGCCAGTTCCCGCAGCAGCCGCCGCAGCAGCAGGGCCCCGGCGGCGGCGCGGGTGCGGCGCCCCCGGTCTACGGCGACCGCAGCCCGACCACGTTCCACCAACTCTCGCTCGGCCGGGTGATGCGCATCGGCCGTGCGCTGGAGAACGACCTCGTGGTCTCCGACCTCCAGGTCTCCCGCAACCACGCCGAGTTCCACGCGACGCCCGACGGCCGCTTCGAGATCCACGACCTCGGCTCGCACAACGGCACGTACGTCAACGGCCAGCCGATCCCGAAGTCGGGCCGCGTCCTCATCGGGCCCAACGACATCGTCGGCGTCGGCCACTCCACGTTCCGGCTCGTCGGCGACCGGCTGGAGGAGTTCGTCGACACCGGCGAGGTCTCCTTCTCCGCGCGCCATCTGACGGTCACCGTCGACGGCGGCAAGCAGATCCTCAAGGACGTCTCGTTCGGCGTCCCGGAGAAGTCCCTCATCGCCGTCATCGGCCCCTCGGGCTCCGGCAAGTCCACCCTGCTGAAGGCGCTCACCGGCTACCGCCCGGCCAACCAGGGCGACGTCCTGTACGACAACAGGAACCTCTACAAGCAGTTCGCCGAGCTGCGCCAGCGCATCGGCCTCGTGCCGCAGGACGACATCCTCCACAAGGAGCTGTCGGTGCGTAAGGCGCTGAAGTACGCGGCCAAGCTGCGCTTTCCCGCCGACACCACGGAGCAGGAGCGCGCGGCCCGTATCGACGAGGTGCTGCGCGAGCTGAAGCTGGACATCCACAAGGAGAAGAAGGTCACCTCGCTCTCCGGCGGCCAGCGCAAGCGCGTGTCGGTCGCCCTTGAGCTGCTGACCAAGCCGTCGCTGATCTTCCTGGACGAGCCCACCTCGGGCCTCGACCCGGGCATGGACCGCGACGTGATGCAGTTGCTGCGCGGCCTCGCGGACGACGGGCGCACCGTCCTCGTCGTCACCCACTCGGTGGCCGAGCTGGCGATCTGCGACAAGCTCCTCGTGATGGCGCCCGGCGGCTCCGTGGCCTACTTCGGGCCGCCCGAGGAGGCGCTGAACTTCTTCGGCTACCAGACCTGGGCCGACGTGTTCTCCGCCTTCGAGGAGTACCGCGACTACGACTGGGCGGGCCGCTGGAAGGGCTCGCAGCACTACCAGATGTACGCCGCGGACATCGACTCCGTCGCCGCGCAGTCGGTGCAGATGCCGCCGCCGCAGGCGGTCAAGCCGCCCAAACCGCAGCCCTGGGGCGCCCAACTGCTGACCCTGGTCAGACGGTATGTGTCCGTCATCGCCTCCGACCGCGGGTTCATCGCCCTGATGGTGATCCTGCCGGCGGTCCTCGGCATCGTGAGCGTGGTCATCCCGACGGACTTCGGGCTCAAACCGCCGCCGCACGGGAAGTTCAACAGCAACGCGGGCACGATCATGCTGATCCTCGCGGTCGGCATGTGCTTCGCGGGCGCCGCCAACTCCGTACGAGAACTGATCAAGGAACGGGTCATCTACGAGCGGGAACGCGCGACCGGCCTTTCGCGCTCCGCCTATCTGATGTCCAAGGTGATCGTCCTCGGTGTGACCACCGCGTTCCAGGGCGTCATCATCTGCGGCATCGGCTTCTCCAGCCGCGAGATGCCCGACGAGGGCGTGGTGCTGTCGAGCATGCCGTCCGTCGAGCTGTGCCTGGTGATCATCGCCCTCGGCTTCACCTCGATGATGTTCGGCCTGGTGATCTCCTCCCTGGTGAAGACCGCGGAGAAGACCATGCCGCTGCTGGTGATGTTCGCCATCGTGCAGGTCGTGTTCACCGGTGTCCTCTTCCAGATCTACGGCTCGATCGGCGTCGAGCAGATCGCCTATCTGATGCCGTCGCGCTGGGCGATCGCGGCGGCGGCCGGCACGCTGCAACTACAGACGGTGATGCCGCCCTGGGACCCGAAGAACCCCGGCGACGTGGACCCGCTGTGGGACCCCACCGCGGCCCAGTGGGTGACGAACATCGGCATCCTCGTGCTCATCGGCGTCATCTGCGGCTTCGCCGTGGCCCGGCTGCTGCGCCGCCACGAGCCCGAGGTGATGCGCAAGTGACACGCGGCGAAAACCGCGCAGCCCGCACCCCCATGGCCGACGCGGGGCCCGGAAAGGCCGGTAGAGCGGGCCCCGTACGAGAACCGGGAAATTCCGCCGAGTAGGGCGAGGAAGGGCGCGGAAGGGCGACGAAGGGCGGCACCCGGGGGGTGCCGCCCTTTTCACGTCGCTGGGACTCAGAGGTCCCGAGGAGCCCCAGTGGCGAGGCCGTCAGGAACTCTCAGTACGCGCTGTTCACGTTGTCCATCGAGCCGTAACGGTCGGCGGCGTAGTTCGCCGCGGCGGTGATGTTGGCGACCGGGTCGTAGATGTTCCAGGAGGTCCCGGACACGTGGTACGTCTTGAACGTGGGCGGGATCACCTGGAGCAGGCCCTTGGACGGAATGCCCATACGGGCATTGACATCCCAGTTGTTGATGGCCTGCGGGTTACCGCTCGACTCCCGGAGGATGTTGCGGTATAGGCCGTTGTACGTGCCCGGGATGCCGTGCTTCTTCATGATGGACAGGGATTCCTTGATCCATCCGTTCAGGTTGTTCGCGTAGACCGGCTTGCGCTCGGCGGCGCGGCTCGCGGCCTCCTTGGCCTGGTGGGCCTGGGCGGCCTTCTCCTTCTCGGCCTTCGCGACCGCGGCGGCGCGGACCTGGGCGGCCTCCTTGACGGCGGCCTCCTTCTTGTCCTCGGCCTTCTCGGCCGCCGCCTTCGCGACCGCGTCACGCTCGACCTTTATCTGCGAGGTCGCGTCCTGGTCGGCGCCCGCGAGCTGGTTGGTCACGCTCGCGTGCGCGTCCTTGATCTCGTGGCCGCCCTGGGCGGACCACGACACCGGCGCCTTGGCGTCCGCGTGGGCGGAGCCCTCCGCGTCGTGCGGGGCGAGGGACACGGCGAGCGCGGCGGCACCGAGGGTCGCGACACCGGCGACCGTCACCTTGTGGGTCCTGGTCAGCGTGATGCTGCTGCCAGGCTTCGTATCGCGTCGTAGGAAGGCGGGGCGTTCGGGAAGACTGGGGCGCTTGTCGAGAATGGCCGGGCGTTTGGGCAGAGCAGTGCGCTTGAACATAGCTTTCTGGACCTCTTCGAATGGGGGAGATCGCTCGTCCGGCAGGGACAGATGTTTCCGGCACAAACGCCGCGGGTAAGTCCGCGACGTCGAGCGACGGCAGCCATTCTTAGCGGCCGCAAAATTCTGTGGCAAAGGTGTGACGTACGAAAGCAGATAGTGGTGACCGGGGCGCACGAGTACAAAGAGCCACGCCGTTTTACCCGCTCAAAGTGGGCAGAAAGCACCACTAGGAATGTTCGTACGTGATGTGGGCCCTATGCGCGGGCTCACATGACACGGTCTTTATTCTCACGCGTTGTCGCCGGTGCAATGCCCTGGGTCAGCGCCTCCGCGCCTTCTCCCGGGCCCCCTCGGGCAGCAGCAGATGCACATCGCCGAACTCATGCCACAGATAGCGGTGCGCCAGCGCCTCCCGGTATCCGCGCTCCACCGCGGCCCGCCCCGCCACGGCCTCCAGCATCAGCAGATGCGACGCCCCGGGCTCGTGCAGCCCGGTCAGCAGCCCGTCCACCGCCCGTACCCCGCGCTCCGGCGTCACCACCAGGTCCGTCCAGCCGCCCGCCGCCCGCACCGCCCCGGCGCCGTCCACCGCGGACTCCACGGCGCGCACCGCCGTCGTCCCCACCGCGACCACCCGCCCCCCTGCGGCCCGCGCGGCGTTCAGCAGCCGCGCCGACGCCCGGGGCACCCGGAAGCGCTCCGGGTACGGCGGCTCGTGCGCCTCGGCGGACGCCACCCCGGTGTCGAGGCGCACCGGCGCGAACCCCACCCCCCGGCTCACCAGCTCCGTCACCAGCGCCGCCGTGAAGGGCCGCGCCGCGCTCGGCATCTCCGCGCTGCCCGAGCCGTCGCGCCGCGGCAGCGCGAACACCGTCTGGTACGCCGCGAGCGGCTGGTCACGCAGCGTGTAGGCGTACCGGATGGGCCTGCCGTACCGGCCGAGCAGCCCCGGCACGTCCGCCACCGACACCCGCGACCACCACAGCCGCCCGCCCCCGGCCGCCAGCGGCTCTTCGAGCACGAGGCCCGCCCCGCCCGGCAGCTTGACCTGCGCGCCCGCGGGGCCGCCCGCACGCGCGTGTGTGGCGCCCGAGCCGTCGGGCTCCCGCAGCTCCACCGCCCAGCGCCCGTCGTCGCCCCGGGTGGAGAAGTGCACCACCACACGCGCACCGCCCGCCTCGCCGTCCACCGCGGCAGGAAGCGTGGGGGAGGTGTTCACGACCAGCACGTCACCCGCCCGCAGCAGCCCCGGCAGCTCCCCGAACGCGTGATGCCCCACCTCCGCCCCCTCGGGCCCCCGCGACACCAGCAGCCGCACCGCGTCCCTGCCGAGCCCCGCGCCCCGCAGCTCCGCCGGGACCCGCGCCGACAGCTCCTCGGGCACCCGCTCCACCACGTTCACGACCGCACCCCCACGGCCAGCGAGGGCGCCGTGTACCTGCCGCTGGGCGGCCGCTCGTCCAGCAGCCGCAGGAAACCGGGCACGACCTCCTCCGGCAGCGGGCGCTCCCCGAAGTCCGGATCGTCGGGCACCGCCGCCCGGTACAGCTCGGTGCGCAGGTCGCCCGGGTCCACCGCCCACACCCGAAGCCCCGGCTCCTCCACCCCCAGCACCGCCGCCAGATGGTCGAGCGCCGCCTTCGACGCCCCGTAGCCGCCCCAGGTGCCGTACGCCTCCACGGCCGCGTCCGAGCTGACACACACCACCGCGCCCGCGCCCGACGCCCGCAGCAGTCCCAGCGCCTCCTGCGTCAGCGCGAGCGGCGCCACCACGTTCGTCTCCAGCGCGTCCCGCAGCCCCTCGGGCGGCAGCTCGCCGAGCGCCACGAGCGGCCGCGCCCCCAGCGCGCTCGCGTTGTGCACCAGCAGGTCGAGGCCCCCGAGCCCGCGCGCGGCCGCCACGAGGTCCGCGCGGTGCGCCCCGTCCGTGACGTCACCCGCCACCGGCACCACCCGCCCGCCGCCCGACAGCGACCGCGCCGCCGCCCCGAGCGCGGCCGCCCCGCGCGCGTCCAGCACCAGGTCCCAGCCCCGCCGCGCCAGCGCCACCGCCAGCGCCCTGCCGAGCCCCTTCGACGCCCCCGTGACCACAGCGACCGGCATGATGTCGTCCCCTTCCTGCTCGGCCCCGGGGACCCGCTCCCCGTCGGCGCTGCCACCGTAGGAACGCCGCGTGCCGCCCTGCCTCGTGCGCGAGGCGGGGCCCGCCGGGGCCCTTCGCCCTACGCCGAGCGCCCGAGACGACGGCCGCCCACCGGCCGATACGCACGGTCACACCCCGCCGGTACCGTGAGGGACATGAGTCACGGCCCCCGCTCCGGCCTGTACGCGGTCAGCTCCGCGCTGCTCGCCATGAGCCGCCAGATGGAGGTGCGCGACGTCCTCAAGACGATCGTCGCCTCCGCCCGTGAGCTGCTCGACGCCGAGTACGCCGCCCTCGGCGTCCCCGACGACCACGGCGGCTTCGCCCAGTTCGTCGTCGACGGCGTCAGCGACGCCCAGTGGAAGGCCATCGGCCCGCTGCCGCGGCAGCACGGCATCCTCGCCGCGATGCTCCACGAGCAGCACCCCCAGCGCCTCGCCGACGTACGCGAGGACCCGCGCTTCGAGGGCTGGCCCGCGGCCCACCCCGAGCTGTCCGACTTCCTCGGCCTGCCCATCAGGGACGGCGAGGAGACCATCGGCGCCCTCTTCCTCGCCAACAAGCGCTGCCCCCGCACCGACGGCGGCTGCGGCTTCACCGAGGGCGACCAGGAGCTGCTCGGCATCCTCGCCCAGCACGCCGCCATCGCCCTCACCAACGCCCGCCTCTACGAGCGCAGCCGCGAGCTGACCATCGCGGAGGAGCGCTCACGCCTCGCCCACGAGCTGCACGACGCCGTCAACCAGAAGCTGTTCTCGCTGCGCCTGACCGCCCAGGCCGCCGCCGCCCTCGTGGACCGCGACCCGGCACGCGCCAAGGGGGAGCTACAGGAGGTCGCCAGGCTCGCCGCCGAGGCGGGCGACGAGCTGCGCGCCGCCGTCGTCGAGCTGCGCCCCGCCGCCCTCGACGAGGACGGCCTCAGCGCCACCCTGCGCACCCAGATCCACGTCCTCGACCGCGCCCACGCCGCGCATGTGACCTACGCCTCGTGCGGCGTACGGGCGCTGCCCGCCGCCCAGGAGGAGGCCGTGCTCCGCGTCGCCCAGGAGGCCCTGCACAACGCCCTGCGGCACGCGGGCGCCGCACACGTCGACGTCCACCTCGGCCGCCGCGGCCGGGGCGCGGTGCTGCGCGTCACGGACGACGGCCGCGGCTTCGACCCGCGCGCGGTGCGCCGCGCGGGCCGCCACCTCGGCCTCGTCTCCATGCGGGACCGGGCGAGCGGCGTCGGCGGCGTGCTCACCGTCACATCCGAGCCCGGCAAGGGCACCACGGTCGAGATGGAGGTCCCCGGTGGCTGAGGACACCCCCGCACAGGGCCGCGCGGCCCGCCGCCGCGGCCCCGCCGTCCGCGTGCTGCTGGTCGACGACCACCAGGTGGTCCGCAGGGGCCTGCGCACCTTCCTTGAGGTCCAGGACGACATCGAGGTCGTCGGGGAGGCCGCCGACGGCGCCGAGGGCGTCGCCAGGGCCGAGGAGCTGCGGCCCGACGTGGTCCTCATGGACGTGAAGATGCCCGGCATGGACGGCGTCGAGGCGCTGCGCGTCCTGCGCGAGCACGGCAACCCCGCGCGTGTGCTCATCGTCACCAGCTTCACCGAGCAGCGCACCGTGATCCCCGCCCTGCGCGCGGGCGCCGCCGGCTACGTGTACAAGGACGTCGACCCCGACGCGCTCGCCGGGGCCATCCGCGCCGTGCACGCGGGACACGTCCTGCTCCAGCCCGAGATCGCCGGGGCCCTCCTCTCCCAGGACGCCTCGGGCGGCGGGGGCCGCGCGGGTTCCCTGACCGAGCGGGAGCGCGAGGTGCTCGGCCTCATCGCCGTCGGCCGCTCCAACCGGGAGATCGCCCGCACTCTGGTCCTCTCCGAGAAGACCGTGAAGACCCATGTGTCGAACATCCTGATGAAGCTCGACCTCGCCGACCGCACCCAGGCCGCCCTCTGGGCCGTACGCCACGGCGTCGCCGACTGACCCCGGCGCCCCCGCCAGCCACCCAGGACGGCCCGGGACCCCCGGCGCACACCCCCGGCCGCACCGGCCCGGTCAGCGCAGCCTGCGGTCCCGCTCCTCCACATACGCGTTGTACGCCGCCACCTGGGCCCGCCTCGCCGTACGCTCCACCGGGCGCAGCGCCTCCGCTCGCGCCGCCATCTCCGACGCGCTCACCGCACCGCCCTCCCCGCTCTCGTACGCCACCGCCACCACGAGCCCCACCCGCCGCGCCAGCTCCAACACCCGTACCGCGCGCGGCGGATACCCCGGGGCGAGCGGCTCGCCCTCCCCGTGCGCCCGCGCCCGGTAGGCGTCGATGGCCGCCTCGGCCGCGGGACCCGACGCCGCCACGTCGAGCCGCGCCAGCAGCTCCGTGGCGTCCCGCAGCGCCTGCGCAAGCTCACGCTCCGCCTCCCCGAGCGACGGCACGTCCGCGGGCGGCGCCTCCCGCACCGGCAGACAGTGCCACACCACCTCGACGTGCACGTCCCCCGCGGGTCCCGCCTCGTGCACCTCGGGCACAAGGCCGAGCGCCGCACCCTGGCACACCACCGCCTCCCCCGCGTCCAGGGCGCGCGCGTTGAACTCCGGCGGACCGCTGAGCCCCAGCGGGTGCCCGGGCACCGGCAGCGCCACCCTGAGGCCCGTCACCCCCAGCGCCCGCAGCCGCCCGAGCGCCAGCGAGAGCCCCACGGGACGCGGCTCGTCCGGCAGCCCCGCCACCCGGTGCGCCGCCTCCTCGCCGACCACGGCCGACACCGCGTCGTCGGGCGAGACCGAACCGGCCAGCAGGGCGTTCCCCCAAGCCGCCAACCGTCCTGAACGTGGTTCCGAGAGCATGCGCACCAGCCTAGAAGCACCCGGCCGCCCCCAGGACACCCACCGCCCGATCCGGCCCCGCCCCCGGCCAAGGACCGGCCGATGGGAAGGACCGTGTGAACGGTGGCGTAGGTTTTGTACGGGGGCGGCCCTCACAAGGCGCTGCGACAGCCGACACCGCATCGACACTGCAATTTGGGAGACAACGCGCTCATGAGCGATGTACTGGAGCTGGTGGACGTATCCCTGGTCCGCGACGGCCGGGCTCTGGTGGACCAGGTCTCCTGGTCGGTCAAGGAGGGGGAGCGCTGGGTCATCCTCGGACCCAACGGAGCCGGGAAGACCACCCTGCTCAACATCGCCTCCAGCTACCTCTTCCCCAGCACGGGCACCGTCAGCATCCTCGGCGAACAGCTCGGCAGAGTCGACGTCTTCGAACTGCGCCCCAGGATCGGCGTCGCCGGGGTCGCCATGTCGGAGAAGCTGCCCAAGCGGCAGACCGTGCTCCAGACCGTCCTCACCGCCGCCTACGGCATGACCGCGGGCTGGCAGGAGACCTACGAGGACATCGACGAGCAGCGCGCCCGCGCCTTCCTCGACCGCCTCGGCATGAACGACTACCTCGACCGCCGCTTCGGCACCCTCTCCGAGGGCGAGCGCAAGCGCACCCTCATCGCCCGCGCCCTCATGACCGACCCGGAACTTCTCCTCCTGGACGAGCCCGCCGCGGGGCTCGACCTCGGCGGCCGCGAGGACCTGGTGCGCCGCCTCGGACGGCTCGCCCGCGACCCCATCGCCCCCTCCATGATCATGGTCACCCACCATGTCGAGGAGATCGCCCCCGGGTTCACCCACGTCCTCATGATCCGCCAGGGCAAGGTGCTCGCCGCGGGCCCCCTCGAACTCGAACTCACCTCCCGCAACCTCTCCCTCTGCTTCGGCCTCCCCCTCCTCGTCGAGCAGCGCGGCGACCGCTGGACCGCGCAGGGCCTCCCCATGACGTGACCCGCCCGCGCGCCCCCGGACGCCCGGGCGCGCCTCCGTCCACCTCCCGCGCGCCTTCCCGCACTTGACAGAGGGTCTGTCCCGTCGGCGACCCCGCGCCTACCATGAACACGTGGACATTGACGCATGGGTCTGGTGGCTGGTCGGCGCCGTCGCACTCGGAATCCCGCTCGTGGTGACCGCCATGCCCGAGTTCGGGATGTTCGCCGTCGGCGCGGTCGCCGCCGCCGTCACGGCCGCGCTCGGCGGCGGGATCGTCCTCCAGGTCGTGGTCTTCGTGATCGTCTCCGTGGCCCTCGTCGCCGTCGTACGCCCCATCGCCAACAGGCACAGCACGGCACGCCCGGGACTCGCCACCGGCATCGACGCCCTCAAGGGCAAACAGGCCGTCGTGGTGGAGCGCGTCGACCAGGAGGGCGGCCGCATCAAGCTCGCGGGGGAGATCTGGTCCGCCCGCTCCCTCGATGCCTCCCAGAGCTACGAGGCCGGGGCCCAGGTGGACGTCGTCGACATCGACGGCGCCACGGCCATCGTCCTGTGACCACCGCCCCGGCACGCCACCCGCCCACGCGCCCCCGTACGCCCAACTCGCCCCGGCCGGACCCTTGTCAACTTGCCGGAAGCAGCACGACACGCCCGGGTGTCTGACACACTCGACGAACAAGATCTACAACAACCTCAGCAGGGTCCGGAACACGGGATCTTCTGGAACACCGAGGCAAGAAGGGTACGGGAAGCCACGATGGCACCGATCATCATCGTCCTGATCATTCTGGTGGTGCTGGTCTTCATCGCGCTGATCAAGACCATCCAGGTCATTCCGCAGGCGAGCGCCGCCATCGTCGAACGCTTCGGCCGCTACACCCGGACGCTCAACGCCGGGCTGAACATCGTGGTCCCGTTCATCGACTCCATCCGCAACCGCATCGACCTGCGCGAGCAGGTCGTGCCGTTCCCCCCGCAGCCGGTGATCACCCAGGACAACCTGGTGGTGAACATCGACACGGTCATCTACTACCAAGTCACCGACGCCAGGGCCGCCACCTACGAGGTCGCCAGCTACATCCAGGCCATCGAGCAGCTCACCGTCACCACCCTGCGCAACATCATCGGCGGCATGGACCTGGAGCGCACCCTCACCTCACGCGAGGAGATCAACGCCGCCCTGCGCGGTGTCCTCGACGAGGCCACGGGCAAGTGGGGCATCCGCGTCAACCGCGTCGAGCTGAAGGCCATCGAGCCGCCCACCTCCATCCAGGACTCGATGGAGAAGCAGATGCGCGCCGACCGTGACAAGCGCGCCGCGATCCTCCAGGCCGAGGGCGTCAGGCAGTCCGAGATCCTGCGCGCCGAGGGCGAGAAGCAGTCCGCCATCCTGCGCGCCGAGGGCGAGGCACGCGCCGCGGCCCTGCGCGCCGAGGGCGAGGCCCAGGCCATCCGCACCGTCTTCGAGTCCATCCACGCGGGCGACCCCGACCAGAAGCTGCTCTCCTACCAGTACCTCCAGATGCTCCCGAAGATCGCCGAGGGCGACGCCAACAAGCTCTGGATCGTGCCCAGCGAGATCGGCGACGCCCTCAAGGGCCTCTCCGGCGCCATCGGCAACTTCGGCCCCACGACACCCGGCGCCCCCACGGGTGGCGCCCCTGCCGCGCCCGCCGGCGCCGGCACCACCAAGACCGTCGGCGAACAGCGCCGCGAGCGCCCGCGCATCGACTGACACACGCCGCCCCGCGACACACCACGGGCCCGGGAGCACACGCCCCCGGGCCCGTCGCCCCCCCGTCCGCACCGCGGCCGCCTGGCTCACTCGCCCGCAAGGCCGCGGCACGGGGCTCGGGCCGCCAAAGCGGCCGTTGGCTCAGGCCGCCGCGGCGGCCGTCAGCCACCCGGGCAGCGCCTCCCGCTCGCCCTGCGCGAGGGCCAGCAGCATCGCGTCCGCGGGCGTCGGCTCGAACGGCCCGCGCAGCAGCGGCATCCCCGCCTGCTCCGGGGTCCGATCGGCCTTGCGGTGGTTGTCCTGCGAGCACGACGCCACCGTGTTCAGCCAGGAGTCGGCGCCGCCCTGCGAACGCGGCACCACATGGTCCACCGTGGTCGCCCGCCTGCCGCAGTACGCGCACCTGTGCTGGTCACGCACCAGCACACCCCGCCTCGACCACGGCGCACGTCTTCGAAACGGCACCCGTACGTAGCGGCACAGCCTGATCACCCGGGGCACCGGGAGGTCCACCAGCGCGCCGCGCACCCGCAGCGCGGGGTGCGCCTGCTCGACGACGGCCTTGTTCTGGAGCACCAGCACGATGGCGCGGTTCATCGTCACCGTCGACAGCGGCTCGAAACTCGCGTTGAGGACCAGCGTCTCCCGCATCCTGCCCACCTCCCGTGTGCGCCCCGCCCACCTCCCTGGCGGGCTGGGATCAACTCTGGCCGGGTACGCCGGGATGGACAACGCAATAAAAAGATGCCCGCCCCCGACCCACGCAAGGTCGAGGACGGGCGAACTCCTGGTGAACGCCGCGCTGTCGGCGCCCTCACGGACACCGGACGGGGCGACGCGCTCAGCCTCCGGCGGGCGCCGTGTACTCGCCGATGAGGTGGCCGCGCGCCAGCGTGTGGAACCGCAGGTTGAACCCGACGAACGCCGGGGTGGCGTCCGCCCCGGGGCCCAGCTTCTCCTGGTCCACCGCGTACACCGTGAACACATAGCGGTGCGCGGGGTCGCCCGCCGGGGGCGCGGCCCCGCCGAAGTCCCTGGTCCCGTAGTCGTTCCTGGCCTGCACCGCGCCCGCGGGCAGCCCCTCGAACGCCCCGGTGCCCGCGCCCGCCGGCAGCTCGGTCACCGACACCGGCAGGTCGAAGAGCACCCAGTGCCAGAATCCGCTGCCGGTCGGCGCGTCCGGGTCGAAGCAGGTCACCGCGAAGCTCTTGGTCTCCGCGGGGAAACCTGCCCACCGCAGGTGTGGCGAGGTGTTCCCGGCCGCGTAGACCTGGGCGTCCTTCAGCACCGCCCCCGCCGTGACGTCGTCGCTCGTCACCGTGAAGGACGGCACCTCGGGAAGGAAGTCATGGGGAAGCGGCGGCCTGATGGGCTCGGTCACAACGGCACCTCCTGGTGGTTCCAGCTCACTGCGCGCCCGGAGGGGGAGACCACCGGGCGCGACTCTTCGCCGACGAGCCTAGGACCTAGAACCAGTTGCGACGGCTACCGACCTCGGAGATCCAGTGGTTGAGGTAACCCGCCCAGTCGGTGGCGTGGAAGTCGTGCAGCCCCACCTGGAACGACCGGTAGGTGTCGCTGCCCTCGCTGAACAGGCCAGGCTTCTTGTCCATCTCCAGGACGACGTCCATCTCGCGGTCGTCCGCGACAAAGCTCAGCTCCACCTGGTTGAGACCGCGGTACTGCTGCGGCGGGTGGAACTCGATCTCCTGGTAGAACGGCAGCCGCTGCCGGGTGCCCCTGATGTGCCCCTGCTCCATGTCGGCGCTCTTGAAGTGGAAACCGAGCTGCCCGAACGCGTCGAGGATCGCCTGCTGGGCCGGCATCGGGTGCACCGTCACCGGGTCCAGGTCGCCCGAGTCCACCGCGCGTGCGATCTCAAGCTCCGTGGTCACCCCGATGTGCATCCCGTGCACCTCGCGGCCCCCGAACGCGGTGACCGGCGTCTCCCAGGGGATCTCCAGGCCGAAGGGCACCACGTGCACGGCACGCTCCTGGAGCGAGAAGGCACCGCCGAGCCGCACCTTGCCGAACTCCATGTTCCGCTTGTACTCGCCGTCGTTGGTCTCCACCTCCACCCTGGCCTGGAGCCCGACGGTGAGGCCCTGGATCTCCTGGTCGACCGAGCCGCCCTCGATGCGCACCTCGCCCTGGACCACCCCGCCCGGTACGACATTGACGTCGTTCAGCACCGTCTCGATCGACGCCCCGCCGGCCCCCATGCTCGCCAGCAGCTTCTTGAACCCCATGTCTCTCCTCCCCAGGCGTACGCCCGTGGTGCGAACCCTTGTGATGCGACTCGAACCCTCTCAACGCGAACGCGCGACGGCTGGTTCCACCGCGGGAACACTTCCGATTGCGATACGGACACGTTCCGCCGGGGCCGGGGACCCGCACGCCCGCCCCGTCCGCCCCTGGCCCGCCGGGCACCGCGCCCGCCGGTAGTACGCTCGGGCACCATGATCGAGGCACCCGACCGTACGCCCCTGGGACGGGACTTCTTCGACAGGCCCGTCCTCGAAGTCGCCCCCGACCTGCTCGGCCACACCCTGGTACGGAACACCCCCGGGGGCCCGATCGAACTCCGCCTCACCGAAGTCGAGGCGTACGCGGGCGAGATCGACCCCGGCTCCCACGCGTACCGCGGCCGCACCCCCCGCAACGACGTGATGTTCGGCCCGCCGGGACACGCGTACGTCTACTTCACCTACGGCATGTGGTTCTGCCTCAACGTCGTCTGCGGTCCCGAGGGCAGGGCGAGCGGGGTGCTGCTGCGCGCGGGGGAGGTCGTGGAGGGCGCGGACCTGGCCAGGAGCCGCCGCCTCGCGGCCCGTAACGACCGGGAGTTGGCGAAGGGCCCCGCGCGCCTCGCCACCGCGCTCGACGTGGACCGCGCGCTCAACGGCACCGATCTCTGCGGCGATCCCGGCGACCCGCTCTGCCTGCTGGCCGGTGACTCCGCGCCACCCGCGCGGGTGCGCAACGGGCCGCGGACGGGCGTCGCGGGGGAGGGGGCCGTCCATCCCTGGCGCTTCTGGATCGCCGACGACCCCACGGTCAGCCCCTATCGCGCCCATGCGCCGCGCAAGCGCCGGACTTGACTCCGGGTGGGGAGATCCGTAAGGTAGCCCGAGCCGCTTGAACCGGGTACGGCGTAAGCCAGCAGCCGGAAGCGGCCAACCACTACCTTTCGATCTTCCCCTGGCGGGGCTTCATTTCGCATGCCGAAATGTGGGCGCCGCCCCTGTGTGCTCCGTTCTGGGGCGCCCGGGAAATCGGTTATCGTAGTGAAAGCCGAGGGCCGCGAGGCCGCATTGGCATCCCGTTCCGGCCGGGAATCGGGTCCGAAAGGATCTGGTAGAGTCGGAGACACCGAAAGGGAAAGCGCCCGGAGGAAAGCCTGCTGAGTGT
>NZ_JBITGT010000025.1:0-72166 GCF_044457285.1 Streptomyces sp. NPDC050560 | reverse complement strand
GTCCTCGTACTGGGCGTACGTGGACGGTCCGACAACGCGGCGAGGTGCCGTAGCTGGCGTCGCACCCCCGCGAAGATCCAAACGACACGGCCTAGGGTCAGGACGACAGAAGGGAGCCTGCCCGTGACGGGCGCGAGCAGACATGCCACGCCGCCGGAGACCGGCGATCCTCCCGGTCCCGGTGATCCGGGCGAGCCCGGCGGTCTCGGAGGTCTCGGCGGTCAGCCGGGCGGTGGCGCGGGCGCGGACGACGCGCTGCTTGCCGTACGGGCCGCCGAGGGGGACGAGGAGGCTTTCGCGGTCCTGGTGCGGCGGCACGCCGCGGCGCTCGTACGGCTCGCGGTGCGGCTGCTCGGCAGCCGCGCGGAGGCCGAGGACGCCGTGCAGGACGCCTTCCTCAGCGCATGGCGCAGGCTCCCGGAGTTCCGGGGCGACGCGGCCTTCGGCACCTGGATCTACCGCATCGTCACCAACCGCTGCCTGAACGTGCTCCGCTCGCGCCGGCCCACCGCCCCGCTCGAAGCGGCGGGGGAGGTCGCCGCCCCCGAGTACAGCGCGGCCCCCGACCGCATCACCGAGTCGCGCGATGCGATACGGGAGCTGCGGGCGGCCCTCGACCTGCTCTCCGCGGAACAGCGCGCCTGCTGGGTGCTGCGCGAACTGGACGGCAGGTCCTACGAGTTCATCGCGGAGATGGTCGGGATCAGCCAACAGGCCGCCCGCGCCCGCGTCTTTCGCGCACGCCGCAGCCTGACACACGCATTGGGGGCCTGGCGATGACCGACCACACCGACCTGCCCGGCGAGCCACCGGCGGCCGGGACCGCACCCGCGCCCGCACCCGTCGGCCGTCCGCCCACGCCCGCCCCCGACGACGACGAACGGCTCGCCTGCGGGCGGCTGCTCTCCACGGCCTGGGACATCTGGGAGGGCGGCGACCGCGACGAGCACTCCCTCTCCTGCCCGCACTGCGCCCGCGCCGTAGACGAGCTGCGCCGCCTGGAAACCGCCGTGGACGGCCTGCGCGCGGCCACCGCCGACACCTCGGGCTACGACGCCTCCGACCTCACCCGCCGGGTGATGGACGTCGTCCGCATGGAACTGCGCCCGGGCCGCCCGCTCCCGCTGGGCGGGCCGGCGGAGGACCTGTGGGTCGTCGAGGCCGCCGCGGCCAGGACCCTGCGCGCCGCGGCCGAGACGGTACGGGGTGTGCGCGCGGGCTCGTGCCGCCTCGAACCCCCCGGGGAACAGGCCGAGGACGGCGTCGGGGTGCGGCTTGAGGTCCAGGTGCCGGGCGACGTACCGCTTCCCGAGACCGCGGAGCGGGTCAGGAACCAGGTGGCGTGGGCCGCGCACGACCGGCTGGGGCTGCGCACCGGATACGTGGACATCCGCATCACGGACCTCGTCGCGCGGGACGGGGACCATCACGAAGGGAGCGGCGCATGACCGACCGCGCGGCCCGCGCCGCACTCGCCGAGGACGTCGCCGCCGCCGTCGAGGCCGTCCCCGGCGTCGCCTTCCTGCGCCCGGGCTTCGGCCGCCTGCTGCGCACCGCGCTCCCGGGCGACCGGACCGGTGCCACCGCAGGAGCCGCCGGAGTACGCCTGACCCGCGACAAGGGGACGGGCCCCTGGCACCTGGACATCATGCTCGTCGCCCTGCGCACCGCCCGCACGGTGGACGTCGCCCGGGAAGCGAGGGAGGCGGCAAGAGCCTGCCTCACCACCCACCCGTTCCCGGACGACGAGCCCCACATCAGGGTGACGGTGACGGGGTTGGTGTGAGGCGCCCCCGGCCGACGCCCCCCACCCCCGCGACACCTGCTTCACGCCCCCGCGAGGCCCCCGCATGCCCCGCAACGCCCCCTCACGCCCCCCGGAGGCCGGTCTCACGCGCGTGAGGTCACCGGTCCCTCGCGGGGCTCGGGTGCGGGGGTGGTGGGGGTGCTGTTTCCGGTGGCCGGGGTGGTGGGCCTGGGGTGGGCGCGTACCAGGAGGAGGACGAGTACGCCGCCCAGGGCCGCCGCCCCCGCCGAGCAGAGGAAGATGCGGTCGAGGCCCGCCGCGAAGGCGTGGTGCACCAGGGTGTCCGCCGCGGCCCTGTGCCCCGCGGGCGCCGCGTCGACCAGCCGCCGCGCCTGGCCCGCGGCCAGCGCCGAGGCCGCCGCGTCGCGGTCGGGCACCTGGCCGCCGCCGAGCGCGCCCGCGACGCGGCTGGTGAACACCGTGCCGAGCACCGCGATCCCCAGCGTCATGCCCAACTGCCGGAAGGTGTTGACGGCGCCGCCCGCCATGCCCGCGCGCTCCGGCGGCACCGTGACCGCCGCGGCCGACACCAGCACCGGGGTGGCGAGCCCGACGCCCACGCCCGTGACGACGAGCCCCACGGCCAGCGAGCCCTGGCTCGCGGTGTCCGTCATGGCGACGCTCAGCAGCACCATCCCGGCCGCCACGAACAGCAGGCCCACGCCGATCGGCAGCCGCGGCGCCACCCGCTGGATGTGCCGGCCCGCCACCGCCGCCACCAGGAAGGAGGCACCGGCCAGCGGCGTCGTGGCGAGCCCGGCCGCGACCGGGCTGAGGCCGAGCACCGACTGGAGCCATATGGACGCCAGCACCAGGGACCCGAACGCGCCGCCCTGGAGCAGCAGCGCGCCGCCCATCAGGCCCGCGAAGGACGGGCGGCGCAGCACCGCGAGGTCGAGCATCGGGGCCCCGCCGCGCGCCGCCGTACGGTGCTCGATCACCGCGAACGCGACCAGCGCGAGCACGGTGACGGCGAACATGGCGATGATCTCCGCCGAGGCCCAGCCCGCGTCGCCGCCGCGGATCAGGCCGTAGGTGAGGGTGCCCGCGGCGACGGTGAACGCGGTGGCGCCGGGGATGTCGATACGGGCGGGCGCCGCGCCCGCGCGCGCGGCGCCGGTGTCGTCGCGGCGCACCACCCGCAGGGTCATCGCGACGGCGACGGCCGCGATCGGCAGGTTGACCCAGAAGATCGCGGGCCAGTCGATGTGCTCGGTGAGCAGGCCGCCGAGGAGCGGGCCCGCCGCCGCGGCGGCGCCGTTGGCCGCGCCCCACACGCCGAAGGCCGTACCGCGGTCGCGGCCCCGGTAGGAGGCGAGCAGCAGCGCGGGCGACGTGGCGAACATGGCGGCGCCGCCCGCGCCCTGCACCACCCGGGCCGCGATCAGCACCTGCGCGTTGGGCGCGAGCCCGCACGCCAGGGAGGCGAGCGCGAAGACCGCGAGGCCGACGACGTAGCTGCGGCGGTGGCCGAAGCGGTCCGCCAGCGACCCGGAGGCCAGCAGCAGCGCGGCCAGCGCCAGGGCGTATCCGTCGATCACCCATTGCAGCGAGGCGAAGGACGCGTCGAGGTCGTGCGCCATGCTCGGCAGCGCGACGTTCACGATGGTGACGTCCACCAGCAGGATGACGGCGCCGAGGCTGACCGCCACGAGGGGCCACCACTTGCGCATGTCGGTATCTCCGTTCGGATCGGTACGTGGTACGGGGCCCGACCCGGGCAGCCGGGTCGGGCTCGCCCACGAGTCTGGACAGCCCCGGGGCAAATCCATAAGCCAGCTCCCACCCGATGCGCCGATCCGACATTATGGAGTTCGTGAAGACGTATCTCGACATGCCGACCGAGGTCAGGCGGGCGTTCTCCGACGAGGACCTGGCGCTCGCCCACGCCCTCCAGATCAACGGCAGGGCGTCGTTCCGCGAGATCGGCGACGCCCTCGGCGTCTCCGACCAGACCGCCGCCCGTCGGCTGGCCAGGCTGCGCTCCACCGGGAAGATCCGCGTCCTCGGCCTCACCAACCCGATGCGGCTCGGCGACTCGGCCTGGGTGATGCGGATACGGTGCACCCCCGACGCGGCCGCCGCCCTCGGCGAGGCCATCGCCAGGCGCACCGACACCACCTGGGTCAACCTGGGCTCCGGCGGCACGGAACTGACCTGCTCGGTGCGGACCAGGGGCCCCGCCCTGGAGGAGTCGGTCCTGCTCCAGCAGCTCCCGCGCACCCCCCAGGTGGTGAACGTCTCCGCGCACTGCCTGCTGCACGTCTTCTTCGGCCACAACCTCAGCAACATCACCAAGCGCGGCCCGCTGACCGCGCGACAGGTGGCGGCGCTCACCGAGACCGCACCGCCGGAGACCACCACGGACGTCGCCGCCGCGGTCGCCCTGGACGACAAGGACCGCCACCTGCTCGACCTGCTCGCCCGCGACGGCCGCGCCGCCCCCGCGGAACTCGCCGCCGCCACCGGCCTTTCCGCGTCCACGGTGCGCCGCCGCATCGCCGAACTCGTCTCCTGCGGGGTCCTCTACTTCGACCTTGAGTTCCACCCCGACGTGCTCCAGCGCAACTTCCGCACCGCGCTCTGGCTGGAGATCGACCCCGCCAGGCTCGCCGAGGCGGGCGCCGCGCTCGCCTCCCACCCCGAGGTCGCCTTCGCCGCGGCCGTCACCGGCACCGCCAACCTCCACGCCAGCATCGACGTCCCCTCTGGCGCCCTCTTCTACCGCTACCTCACCGAGTCGGTGGCGGCCCTCCCGGGGCTGCGCCACACCGCCACCACCCCCATCCACCGCACCCTGAAGGGCCCCGGCCCCTATCTGCCGCCCCGGCCGTGACCCCCCGCTCCCGCCGCCCCTGACGGCCCCCGCTCCCGCCCCGTACAAGAGCCGCTAAAGCCGCGGGGCGCACGGTTGCCGTGACGCCTTCGAGAGGCGTCTCCCGTGGTGGAGTAGGAGTCTTACGATGCCCGTTACCGCGCAGGCCCGCGAGGCCGAGGGGCCCGCCGTGCCCGCCCCGCCCCTTCTGCCCCAGGGCGCCGCGGGCAAGGTGCCCGCCGACCGCTGGACCTGGCGCACCCCCGCGGGGCGCGCGGTGAGCGGGGCCGTGGGAGCGGCGGCGCTCGGGGGCGCGTTCGCGCTCGGCGGCGCGCTCGAACCGGCCTTCTGGGCCGCGCTCGTCGCCCCCGACAGCGTGTTCTTCTTCGGCGCGAAGGAGCCCGCGCCCTTCGCACGCCGCTACAACACCCTGCATGACCCGAGGATCGCCGCGGGCCTGCTGGCCGCGGGCACGGCGCTGCGCTCGCGCCGCCTGCTGGTCGCGGGGCTCGGCTGGACCGCGCACATCGCCATCGACCGCGCCTTCGGCTTCGGCAGGCGCCGTCCCGACGGCGCCGTTCACTGACCCGGGGACGGCACACACATGGACCATGTCGCAGAACTCAAGGAATTCGCCCGGCTGCACGCCCGAGGACAGGGCCTGTCGGCGGCCCGCACCGACCGGGTGCTCGGCCGCATCCACAACGACACCCCCGGCGACCCTGCCTCCTGGGCGGCGGTGTGGAACGTGGAGGGCGACGCCTCCGCCGCCGCGGGCCGGCTGCTCGACGCCGTCAAGTACTACGCGCTCGCCCGCTTCCCGCACCCCGGCGACGACGACCGCCGCCGCGCCCAGGACGAGGGCGTGGCCGCCTTCGACCGCTGGCGGCGGTCGCGCCCCGACGGCCGCAAGGGCGCCATCGAGCGCCTTGAGCTGCGCCACCCCGAGGGCACCCTCGCCGCCTGGGCCGCGGGGCTCGACGCGCCGAAGCCCAGGCCGCTGCTGATCGTCATGGGCGGCATCGTCAGCGTGAAGGAGCAGTGGGCGCCGCTGCTGCCGCTGCTCGAACGGCTCGGCTTCGCGGCCGTCGTCTCCGAGCTGCCGGGCGTCGGCGAGAACACCCTCCTGTACGGGCCGCGCAGTTGGCGCCTGATGCCGTTCCTGATGGACCGCCTCGCCGGCCGGGCCAGGGTCTCCGACACCAGCCTGCTCGCGCTCAGCTTCAGCGGGCACCTCGCGCTGCGTGCCGCCGTCGAGGACACCCGTGTCCGGCGGGTGCTCACCGTCGGCGCCCCGGTGCGCGACTTCTTCGCCGACGGCGGCTGGTGGCCCCGCGTCCCCGGCATCACCAGGGAGACCCTGCGCCGCCTCACCGGCATGCAGGACGAGGCCGCGCTGCGCGGGCTGCTGCCCCGGTTCGCGCTCACCGACGAGCAGATACGCCGCATCCGCGTCCCGGTGCGGTACGTGGCCAGCGCGCGGGACGAGATCATCCCGGCCCGCGAACAGGAACTGCTCGGCCGCGCCCCGGGAGACGTCCGGTTCAAGGTCTTCGACGACGTGCACGGCTCGCCCGCGCACCTGGGCCCGATGCGCCTCTACCTGTTCTCCCATCTGCTCAGGCTCCGCGTCTCCGACCGCGGTCGCGGCCCCGCGTACGGGGCCGGGGTCCCGGTGGGCGCCGGGCACTGACACGCGACCCCCGGGCGCCGCGGAAGCACACGGACGAGTACCGGCGGCTCCGCACACCCCGGGCACCCCGGACACCCCGACCAGGTTCCACCTCACGGGAGGCCGCACCATGCGCACCAAGCCCTATTACCAGAACGCCCCGGGGGGCGTGAGGCCCTGGCAGAGCCTCGCCTCGCTCGGTGTGACCGAGAGCGACCTGCCGGTGGGCCGCGGCAGGGGCGGCCGGGAGGCGGCCCACCGGCACGGCGGCCCGCGCGGCGCCCGCCGGCCGGGCCGCGAGGAGTCCTGACACATGCCCGTGCGAACCACCGCGGCCACCGCCGGCAGAGGCCCCGCCACCAGCCAGATCAGGCTGCGCCACCGCACCGTCCACGGCCACCGCAGGGCCTTCCGGATGGCGGGCAGAGGCCCCGCGGTCCTGCTGATCCACGGCATCGGCGACTCCTCCGACACCTGGCGCGACGTCATGCCGGAACTGGCGCGCCACCACCGCGTCATCGCCCCCGACCTGCTCGGCCACGGCGGCAGCGACAAACCGCGCGCCGACTACTCGCTGCCCGCCTACGCCAACGGCATGCGGGACCTGCTCGGCGTCCTCGGCATCGAGCGCGCCACCCTCGTCGGGCACTCCCTCGGCGGCGCCGTCGCCATGCAGTTCGCCTACCAGTTCCCCGAGCGCTGCGAGCGCCTGGTGCTCGTCGGCACGGGCGGGGTGGGCCGCGAGCTGACACCGCTGCTGCGTGCCGCCTCGCTGCCGGGCGCGCAGTTCGCCCTCCAGGCGCTCAAACTGCCCACCGTGCGCTGGCAGTTCGGGATGCTGGTGGAGCTGCTGAAGCGGCTCGACACCGGCCTCGGCATCGACGCCCCCGATCTGCTGCGGGTGGTCGACGCACTGCCCGACCTCGCCTCGCGCAACGCCTTCATCCGCACCCTGCGCGCGGTCGTCGACTGGCGCGGGCAGGTCGGCACCATGCTCGACCGCTGCTATCTGACCCGGGGCATGCCGACGATGCTGGTGTGGGGCGGGCGCGACCAGGTGGTCCCCGCGGTCCACGCGGGCCTCGCGCACGTCTCCATGCCCGGCAGCCGCCTGGAGATCTTCGAGAACGCGGGGCACTTCCCGTTCCGCCAGGACCCGGCCCGTTTCCTCGCGGTGCTGCGGGACTTCATCGCCACCACGGAACCGGCCCCGTACAACGCCGAGCAGTGGCGGCGCATGCTGCGCACCCGCAAGCCGGTCATCGTCAGGACGTCCCAGGAGGGCAGCGCCAGAGTGCCGCCCGCGCCTGGCGAGGAGCGGCACGGCGCGGCGGCCACCGGGGCGGTACCGCTGCGCAGGGACGCCTGAACGACGCACCTTCCAGGACCAGTACGCTGCCCGCAGGCACGTTCGCGCCCGGGCCGCGCCAGGCGGTGCGGCCCGGGCGCGGCAGCACCAACGGGAGATCTCATGACCACGCCAGGGCAGCAGCCGCCCCTGCCCCCGCAAGGCGGCAACCCCTTCGCACCACAGCCGGGCCCGTACGGCCCGCCCCCGCAGGGCCAGTACGGCGCCCCGCCCTACGGGGCGCCCCCGCAGCAGGGCGGCTACGGCTACCCGCCCCCGCCCCAGGGCGGCTACGGCCAGCAGCAGGCACCGTACGGCGCCCCGCCCCCGCAGGGCGGTTACGGCATGCCGCCGCAGGGCGGCGCCCCCGGTTACGAGGTGTGCGTGTTCTGCGGCGGCGGGCCCGCCACGCGGGTCACCTTCCGCGGGCACCAGGGCCAGGTCATCATGATGAGGTTCCTGAAGATGCCGGGCCCGATGTGCCACACCTGCGGCACCGCGGTCTTCCGCAGGATGACCGTCAAGACCCTCTGGCAGGGCTGGTGGAGCCCGGTCTCGCTGTTCCTCGGCGCCCCGCTGACCCTGATCTGGAACCTGATCGCCTCCGGCCGCGTACGCAAGCTGCCGCCACCGGAGCCGGGCCGGCACGGCCCCCAGGTGGCCCCGGAGGAGCCGGTGCTGAACCAGCCCCTCGCGTACGTCGCCCTGATACCCATCGGCTGGATCTGCTACCTGCTCCTCCAGGGCATGGGCGTCGCCTGACCCGGCGGGGAATCCCCGACGCATGGCTGTCTGCGGGGCGCCTCGCGGGGCGAGTGAGCCGCCCGCCACAGGTCGGCACGAAACCCTCGGGCTACCGGTGGTGAAGGTAGGCGGCGACCCGGGCCCGGGACACCGACTCAGCGGGCCCGGCGGCGAACGAGCCTCAAAAGAGGGGGCCTCGGCGGCGAACGAGCCTAAGAACTAGAGACCGGCCCGCATCAGCCACACCCCCGGCCGTACCTCCAGCACCCCCGTGCTGTCCGCGCCGCCGGTGCGTGCCGCCTCCGATGCCCTGGCCGCGTACCGCTGCCAGCGGCGGTCGCCGGCCTCCACGGCGGCCGTGCCGCACTCCGCGAGCCAGCCGAGGCCGGGGTCGAGGCGGCGGCGTGACAGTTCGGTGAAGGCGAGCCCCCTGGCCGCCTCGGCGCGCCCGCGCGCGTCCGAGGCCGCGCGGGCGGCGGCGAGCGCCCTTCCGAAGCCGCGCTCCGCCTCCGCGAGCCTGCCCAGCCCGAGGAGCACGTCCGCCTCCCCGGTATGGCAGCGGCCCGCGCCCCCGCGGTCCCCGAGCCGTTCGTAGACGTGGCCCGCCAGCCGGTAGCAGTCCACGGCGCGTCCGCTGTCCCTGCGCTGCCAGGCGAGGTCGCCGAGCGAGCGCAGCACGGCGGCCTCCGCGCGCTCGTCGCCCGCGCGCCTGGCCGCGTCGAGCGCGGTGTCATGGCTCGACTGCCACTCGTCCCAGGCCGCGTACGCCTCGAAGTACCCGGCGGCGCTGGACGCCAGCGCCGCCGCCAGGTCCCACAGGCCGGCCCCGTGCGCCAGCCGTACCGCTTCGAGCAGTCCGGGCGACTCGGCCCGGAACCACGCGAGCGGCGCCGCCTCCACCGTCTCGTCGTCGGGCTCGCGGACCCCCGCGTCCGCGACCCCGGCGAGCGGATCGCGACCCGGCGTGAGCAGCGCGTCGGCGATCCGCGCGCGCCGCAGATACGCCCGGCACAGCCGCTCGGTGGCCGCCCGCAGCTCCCGCTCCGGCTCCTCGGCCAGCACCTCGACCGCGAGCGAGCGCAGCAGCGCGTGGAACCCGTACCGCACGCCCCCGCCCTCCCTGGCCCGGCCCGCTTCGAGCAGCCGTACCCGTACCAGCTCCTCCACCGCGTCCTCCGCCTCGTCCTGTGCCGCCCCGAGCAGCGCGGCGGCCACCCAGAGCGGGAAGTCCGGCTGCGGCGCGAGGGCGAGCAGCCGGAACGCGCGCCGGTGCGCGCCGGGCGTCTGCTGGTAGCCCGTCAGCAGGGTGCTGCGGACGTCCAGGTCGCCGAGCGCGAGCGCGCCCAGCCTGGTGCGCTCGTCCGCGAGCGTCTTGGCGAGCACCGCCGCGGTCCAGTGCGGGCGGGTCGCGAGCCCGGCCGCCGCCACCCTGAGGGCGAGCGGCAGATACCCGCAGCGCCTGGCGATCTCGGCGGCGGCCGCCTGGTCCTGTGCCATACGGGCGCCGCCGCAGGCCCGCAGCAGCCGTTCGGCCTCGTCGGGCGGCAGCGAGTCGAGGACGAGGTGGCGCACGTCCTCCAGGGCGCCGAGCACCGGCCTCCCGGTGATGACGAACGCCGTGTCGGGCGCCGCGTCGAGCACCGGGCGCACCTGCGCCTCGGACACCGCGTCGTCGAGGACGACCAGCATCAGCCGGTTCCGCGTGGCCTGGTGCAGCAGCTCCGACAGCTCGTCGAGCGACCCGGGAAGCGGCCTGGCCGCGCCGGGACCCGGCCGCGCGGGCCTGCCGCCGCCCGGCACCAGCACCCCGCCGCCCTCCTCGGGACGGCGCCCGCCGCGCTGCTCGCCGGGTCTTCGCGCCCCGCGCGCCCCCTCGGGCGGCGCCCCGCGCGCCCCGTCCGGCCGCGGCCCGCGTGGCCCGTCGTCGCCGAGGCGCCGCAGCAGCGCCCCAAACACGCCCGCGGGCGGCATCGCGCGCCCGCCCGCGTCACGGAGCGTCAGCAGCACCCGCCCGTCGGGGAACCGCTCGGTCAGCTCGTGCGCGAGCCGTATCGCGAACGCGGTCTTGCCCACGCCCGCGCGGCCCGCCACCACGAGCACCCTGCGGCTCCCGGCCGCCGGGCGGCGCAGCGCCGTGCCCGCCTTGGCCAGTTCGGCGCGGCGGCCGACGAAGTCGGTGACAGCGGACGGCAGCCAGTGCGCGGGCTGCGTGCCGCCCGCACGCCCGGCGCCGGGCCGCGCGGGGCGCGCCCTGCCCTGGTCAGCGGTCGGCATGGCGGGGCCGAGCGTCGGGTCGGACGCCAGTACCCGCTTGTGCAGCCTGCGCAGTTCGGGTCCTGGCTCCACGCCGAGCTCCTCCACCAGGACCCGGCGGGCCCCCTGGTAGGCGCGCAGCGCGTCGGACTGCCTGCCGCAGCGGAACAGCGCCAGCATCAGATGGCATTGCAGCGCCTCGCGCAGCGGGTGCTCCCTGACCAGCGCCATGAGTTCGCCGACCAGCTCCTGGTGCCTGCCGAGCCTGAGGTCGGCGGAGATCCGCTGCTCCAGCACCTCGGTACGCAGCTCTTCGAGCCGGATGGCGTTGCCCTCCAGCATCGGCCCGTGCGGGATGCCCGCGAGCGCGGGGCCCGTCCACAGCCCCAGGGCCTCGGCGAAGAAGCGGGACGCGTCGGTGTCCGCGCGGCGCGCGTAGGCGGCGCGGCCCCGGGCGCGCAGCGCCTCGAACAGGGTGAGGTCCAGATCCTCGGGACCGGTCTGGAGGAGGTAGCCGGGTGGCCTGGTCACGAGCGGCTGCGGCTCGGGTCCCGCGGAGCCCGGGTCGGTGCGCAGCGCCTTGCGCAGTTGGGAGATGTACACCTGGAGCGTGGTGGCGGCGGTGCGCGGCGGCCGGGAGCCCCAGAGTTCGTCGATGAGTGAGTGCGTCGGAACCACACTGCCCGACTGCACGAGCAGTACGGCCAGTACGGTGCGCGGCTTGGCCGCGGAAGGTGTGCGGGGCTCCATCCGTACGGGCCCCAGAACGCGGAAACGCAACGGATCTCCTCTCCCCCGTGGGCCGGACGGCGCGAAGGGCGCCCGGCGGGGGACTCAGCAGTCCTGGAGGACGGCGGCCGTCGCGTCCGCGACGGTCCTGCCGCCCTGGGTGACGGACAGGGCCAGCTCCGCCACGGGCCTGCCTGCCGCGTCGCGCGTCGCCCCCGCCCCGGCGGTCCGCACGGACCAGTACAGCGGCAGGTCGGGCTCGGCGAAGCCGCGGAACGCGGCCTGCCAGCGGACCAGCAGCGAGTGCGCGGGCGCGAAGCCGTGCAGCAGGTCGGCGGCGAGCAGCGAGGTCTGCCGCGACGCCTCGAAGAACAGCGCCGCCGGGACCTGGTCGGCGGGGCCCGCGGGGAGCACGGCGAGCGCGGCCCCGGTGTCCACGGGGAACAGCAGCCCGTCGGTTCCGATGTCGAGGGGGCTGCCCACGAGCACGTTCTGCCGTGAGCGGCGGCCCACGCCCTCGGGCCCCGGACCGCCGGCCCCGGACTCCGGCGCGGGCGCCCGGTCGGCCGCCGCCTCGTCGGACTCCAGTTCGCACAGGGCCCGCAGATGGGCGAGTTCGGCGGTGGCGCCCAGCGCCTCGCTGCGGAAGCTCTCCCGGCGGCCGTGCGCGCGGTGCGCCCGGTACACGCCCGGCATCAGGAACGTCATCCTGGCGTCGGCCCGGCCGCAGGGCGCGCTGTCGATGCTGATGCCCGCCGCGCAGTCCAGGCCCCTCGGGATGCCGTTGACGACGTCCTTCGGGGTGATGTCCAGGTGCAGCGCGATGTGCGCGGGCCGCTCCGTGCGCCGCCAGGGCCCCGGCTCCGTGATCTCCAGCCGGGAGGTGGCGAACACCGGGTGCCGGTCCTCGGGCACCCGGAAGTAGTGGCGGGCCGCGAAGAGCCCCACGTGCCGCAGCGCCTCCGAGGCGAACAGCAGGTCGTGGAAGGCGGGCGAGGCGTCGCCGAAGAGCGGGTGTTCCGTGGGCAGTTCGGCCGAGAACACGAAGTGCTGGCGGACCGGGGCCGTGGAGTGCGAGAGGTATGCCTCCGGCGTCTCCGGGCGGTGCACCAGGTGGTGCGGCAGCGGGAAGGGCAGGGACGGTACGGCCGTGGAGCTAGACGTGGTGTCCATAGATGTCCTCTGGGCGTCCTGGCGGCGTGGACAAGCTGGAGCGTGTTCCACGGCCGCCCTCGGCGGCCGCCCCACCACGGTGGCCCAGGGCGCTGAAGCCCCGCGGGAAGAACGGCTGGAGCCCCTCGGCAACATCGGCTGAATCGCGAGGTCCCGGCGGGTTTGCCGGGCTTTCTGTGGTGTCCGCACAGGTGCCTTTCGGCACACCTGCCCCGGGGCGCGGCCCCGCCCCCGCGGGCGCGGCGTCAACTGGTCTCGCGCACCGGCTCGGCGGCGACCACCGTGGAGTCGCCCGCGAGCGGTCCTGAGACGGCGGCGCCGCCGGGGGAGCCGAGCGGCACGAACAGCTCGCGGTCGGCCTCGCGGTACCCGGACCACTCGGTCGGCAGGGTGTCCTCGAAGAAGATCGCGTTCGACGGGCACACCGGCTCGCAGGCGCCGCAGTCGACGCACTCGTCGGGCTGGATGTACATCTTGCGCGGGCCCTCGTAGATGCAGTCCACGGGGCACTCCTCGATGCACGCCTTGTCCTTGAGGTCCACACAGGGCTGGGCGATGACGTAGGTCATGGTGTTCTCCAGGTGTCGACCGGCGGATACGGGGCCGCGGCGCGGTGCGGCGGCCGCTCAGCACGGTAGGAACCCGGCCTTGCGGGGCCCCAAAGCCGGGTGCGCGCGGGCCACTCGGAGGCTCCGCGCGCGGCCGTGAATTTCTCATGCGCGGGCCGTGAACCGCTCGGTGTCACCCCGGCGGGGCGCACGCCCATACTCGACGCGTCAAGAGTCGAAAAGGGAGGCGCCGACGTGCCAGGACCCCCTTCCGACGGCCGCCCCCTGCACCTGTGGTCGCTGTGCGAGGACGTGGTCGTGGAGCCGGGCGAGCAGGGTGACGACCTCGTCCTCACCGGCCGCTTCGGACAGGAGCGCATCCGCGGCGCGGACGCCACCGTCCGCGAGGCGCTGCGCCGGATGGAGCTGGGTCCCGTGCTGCTCGCCAACGTGGAGGCGCGCACGGAGCCGGGCTCGGGGCGGCCGCCGGACACCTACCTGGTGATGCTGCCGGTGCTCAGCCGGCTGTCCCACCTGGTGGTGCGCACGCTCGGCATGGACGACATGCGCGGCCCGCTGCTTTCGGTGTCCCCGCTCTCGCGCACCGCCACCTTCACCCCGGCGGGGCTGTCACCGCGCCGCCCGCTGCGACTGCCCGAGGGCGCCACGCTCACCCTGGAGAAGACCGGCTTCGCCCTGGAGGCGAGCGGCGCCGAACACCGCGTGGTACTGCACCGCCCCGAGGCGGTCTGGGTGGTCGGCCTACTGGCCTGGCCGGTAACCCCCGAGGGCGCAACAGCCGCCCTCCCCCTCCCCCCTGACATCACCACAGGCATCCTCGATTATTTGGCAGCGGCAGGAATGGCGTCACCGTCGCCCAATACCGCGTGACGGCGGGGGTGCCGAGCTTCTTGGGCTCCCGGACCCCCGGGCCTCCGGGGCCGCCGGGGGGCGCCAGCCCCCCAATTCCCGCCGCAACGGCGAGCAACCACGACGCCGCATCCCGGCGGTGCCAAGCCCCCCGCGGCCGGGTCGAAGGGCCGCAGGCCCTTCACAAACGCACCCGGGTCGAAGGGCACCAGCCCTTCAGGACCGCCGCAACGGCGAGCAACCACAACACCGCATCCCGGCGGTGCCAAGCCCCCCGCACCCCATGGGCCAAGCCCCGCAGGGCCTCAGTACAGCCACCCCGACTCCCGAGCAATACGAATCGCGTCAACCCGGTTACGCGCGTTGAGCTTGCCCACAATGGTCGTCAGATAATTCCGCACCGTACCGGTGGACAGATGCAGCGCGGCGGCGATCTCCGGCGCCTCGGCCCCCTCCGCCGCCATCCGCAGCACCTCGGTCTCCCGCTCCGTCAGCGGACTCTCCGCACCACCCCAGGCGGCGAGCGCCAGTTGGGGGTCGACGACCCGCTGCCCCGCCGCGACCCTGCGTACCGCGGACGCCAGTTCCTTCGACGGGGCGTCCTTCAGCAGGAACCCGGCGACCTGCGCGGTCAGCGCCCTGCGCAGGGTGCCGGGCCTGCCCAGGCTGGTGAGGATGAGGGCCCGGCAGGCCGGCAGCCGCTCTCTGAGCTGGGTGGCGGCGCTCAGCCCGTCGAGGCCGGGCAGGTCGATGTCGATGATCGCGACATCGGGCTTCGCCTCCAGCGCGGCGGGCACGATCTGGTCGCCGCGCTCCAACTCGCGTACGACCTCCATGTCGTTCTCCAGATTAAGGAGCGCCACCAGTGCGCCCCTGACCATGCTCATGTCCTCGGCCAGCAGTATCCGAATCAACGCTTCCCCCCGGTTCCGCGAGCTTGCTCCGACAGTCGACCAGGCGCGAAGCCTGCCGCGGTGTCCGGCCGGTCCCCGCGGGCGGTCGCCGTACCGCCGCGCGGTGGGTGTGGCCGGGCCACCGGGTGAACGTTCTTCCGTACAAGGGTGGTGCGCCGGGCGAGCGGCAGAGCCGGCACCGGGGGCCACCGATACCCGCCGGAAGGCCGGGAGGCCCGCCCGTCCCCGGGCGAGTGGGGGGACGGCCCGGAGGAAGCCTGCTCCCCCGCGGACGACGCTCACCCGGCCCTATCACGAGCCCCCGAGCCGTTCCCGGCTCTCTTCCGCAACTTTGTGCGTATACCGACGGGATCATATGTGAAGAGTCTGAGGAAGGCCGCGATGTCTCAGCGTGTGCGTGTGGATACTTGTGTGGATCACGGGTGTGGGTGCGGGCGGGGTTCCGGAAGCCGGAAAACTGCGGTGGTACTGAGTGCCGAAAAGTTCGCGCCTGACCGTTTCGCGGTCTCTTTTGCGACTGTTCCGTGCCTGGCTTAGCTTCGTATGAGACCTGGATCACATCATGAGGCCGATGGTCCCGACGGCTCCGCCGCCGTGGAACCGGACCCCCGTTCCGTGCGTGCCGGGCGCCGCCCGGCCCCGCCGCGGGCCCCCGGGGCCATCCCTGCCGAGGAGACCCGATGGCCAACGTGACCACCCGTGACGGCGTGCAGATCTTCTACAAGGACTGGGGCGAGGGACCCCCGGTCGTCTTCAGCCACGGCTGGCCGCTGAACGCGGACGCCTGGGACGACCAGATGAAGTGGGTGGCGGACAACGGCTTCCGCGGCATCGCCCACGACCGCCGCGGCCACGGCCGCTCCGACCAGCCCTGGAACGGCTACGACTTCGACCACTTCGCCGACGACCTGCACGACCTGCTCGTGGCGCTCGACCTGCGCGACGTGACGCTGGTGGCGCACTCCATGGGCGGCGGCGAACTCGCCCGCTACATCGGCAGGCACGGCACCGACCGCGTCGCCCGTGCGCTGCTGCTCTCCGCGATCCCGCCGGTGATGCTGAAGTCCGACAGCAACCCGGAGGGCACCCCGCAGGAGGTGTTCGACCAGCTCAAGGCGGGGATCGCCGCGGAGCGCTCGCAGTTCTGGCTGGACACCGCGGACGCCTTCTTCGGCGCCAACCGCCCCGACAGCAAGGCCACCGACGGGAACAAGTACGCGTTCTGGTACATGGCCATGCAGGAGAGCGTCAAGGCCGGGATCGACTGCGTGGACGCCTTCTCCGCCACGGACTTCACCGAGGACCTGAAGAAGTTCGACGTCCCCACGCTGGTCATCCACGGCGACGACGACCAGATCGTCCCGATCGGCGCGGCCGCCCTCAAGTCCTCGAAGATCATCCCCGGCGCCGCGCTCAAGGTCTACGAGGGCGCCTCCCACGGCCTCGCGATGGTTCCGGGCGACAAGGAGCGCTTCCACGCGGACCTCCTGGAGTTCCTGCGGGGCTGATCCCGCCCGGGGCGGAAAACGGCGGGCGCCCCCGGGCCCCGCCGCCTACCGTCACCGCATGACAGAACCAACGGCGCCCCCGGACGAACAGGCCCTGCTCACCCTGGAGGTGGACACCGTCTTCGGCCTCGTACCGGGCGCGCCCGGCCGCCCGCCGCGCGTGCGCGCGCCGGGCGTGCGGGCCGTGTGGGCCTGGTCGCCGGGGGCGTGGGTGTGGGCCCTGGGAGAGGGCGCGTACGGCGCGCACGCCACGGGACCCGACCTGGGCGCGCCCCCTTTCGCCCCGGAGGAGCCGCCGCCCGGCCTCGCGGACCTCGCCGTGCCGGGCACCTCCGTCGTCGGCGGCCCCACCTGGGTGTTCCCCGACGCGGGGGTCACCGCGCCCCCGGTGCCCGAGCGCGTCCTCGTCTCCGACGAGCCCGGCAGGCAAGCGGCCGCCGCGCTGGCCCGCCCGGACACCTGGGAGCCCGACGAGTGGGCCGCGCTGGTCGCGGGCGCCGCGGGGGAGTGGGCGATGGCGGTGCGCGAAGGACGCCCCGTCTCGATCTGCCATACCCCGGCCGCCTCCCGCGGCGGTGTCGAGGCGGGCACCTGGACCGCGCCCGAGCACCGCGGCAGGGGCCTGGCCAGGGCGACCGCCGCCGCCTGGTCCCGCAGGGCGGCGGGCCGGGTCCGCTTCTACAGCACCATGGCCGACAACACGGCCTCCCGCGCGGTCGCGACCGGCCTCGGCCTGCGGCCCCTGGGGTGGCTGTGGTCGGTGCGGTGACCGGTCCGGGGGCCTCGGCGCTCCCGCGCGGCACGCGGGAGTGCCGAGGCGGAGCCGCCCCCCTCGTGCCCGTGGGCAGCGTTATATGCTCGGCGCGGTGCCGTTCGGCGCCATCGGTGGTGGGGCCCACCGTCCCCGAACCGCGGTGCACACCGCCAACGGTCCCTACTTACGAGTAGGGAGAGCCATGCCAGAGCACCACACCGCGCACCCGGAGCCGGTCGACCCGGACATCGACCTCCATGTCCCCGCGCAGCGCGCCGAACTCTCCAGGAGCCACGGCGCGATCCTGGCCGCGATCGCCGTCGGCGGCGCCGCCGGGTCCTGCGCCCGCTACGGCGCCTCGCTGCTGTGGCCCACGTCGGCCACCGCGTTCCCCTGGACCACCCTCGGCGTCAACGCCCTCGGCTGCCTCCTCATCGGCATCCTGATGGTGCTGGTCACGGAGGTGTGGACGGCGCACCCGCTGGTACGGCCGCTGCTGGGCACCGGAGTGCTCGGCGGCTTCACCACCTTCTCCACGTACGCGGGCGACATCCGGCGGCTCACCGACGTCGGCCACGCGGGCCGCGGCCTCGTCTACCTCGCCCTCACCCTCGTCGCCGCGCTGCTGTGCGTCTGGCTGGCGACCACCGTCACCCGGCTGCTTGTCCGGGTGGCCGGGCTCGGCCCGGCGGCGGGAGGTGCCAGGTGAACTGGCTCCTGGTGATCATCGGCGGCCTGGTCGGCGCCCCGCTGCGCTACCTCACCGACCGCGCCGTCCAGGCACGGCACGACACCGTCTTCCCCTGGGGGACGTTCACCGTCAACGTGCTCGGCTCCCTCATCCTCGGCCTGGTCACGGGCGCCGCCGCCGCGGGCGCCGCCTCCGGCCATGTCGAGCTGCTGCTCGGCACCGGTCTCTGCGGGGCGCTCAGCACGTACTCGACCTTCTCCTACGAGACGCTGCGGCTCGGCGAGAACGGCGCCTGGTTCTACGCCACGACCAACGTCGTGATCAGCGTGGTGGCCGGGCTCGGTGCCGCCCTCCTCGGTTTGGAGTTCGCCCGCGCGATATGGGGCTGACCGCCCCGCGCACCGGGCCGCCCCGTACGGGCCTGCCCTCAGTGCGGACCGCCCGCGTCCGCGTAGCACGTCACCACCCGGGTGTCGAAGGGGAAGCGGACCGGGGTGTCGCCGAAGGTGAGGCGGCCCGCGGTGGCGGCGGCCTCCGCGATGGCGCGGGCGACCGCGTCCGCCTCCTGCTCCGGGCAGTGCACCAGCACCTCGTCGTGCTGGAAGAAGACCAGCTCCGCGGCCATCCCCCCGCACCGGCTGCGCAGCGCGGCCAGCATCAGCAGCGCCCAGTCGGCCGCGCTGCCCTGCACCACGAAGTTCCTAGTGAACCGGCCACGGGCGCGGGCGCCGCCCGAGCGGTCCGCGTCCAGCTCGGGCTCCTCCTGCGGAATGCCCGCCTCCTCCTCCGCTTCGCCGCCCGCCGCGGCGGGCGGGCAGGTGCGGCCGAGCCAGGTCCGCACCAGGCGGCCCTCCTCGCCCGCGCGCGCCGCGTCGTCCACGTGCGCGACCGCGCGCGGGAAGCGGCGGCGCAGCGCCGCCAGGTTCTTCAAACCGTCGCCCGACGTCTGCCCGTAGATCGCGCCGAGCACCGCCATTTTCGCCTGCGCGCGGTCGCCGGAGAACGCCCGGTCCGACACCGCCTGGTACAGGTCGCCGGGGCGCCCCGCCACCTCCATCAGCGCCGGGTCCCGGGAGATCGCGGCGAGCACCCGGGGCTCCAACTGGCCCGCGTCCGCCACCACCAGGCGCCAGCCGGGGTCGGCCACCACCGCGCGCCGTATCACCCGCGGGATCTGGAGCGCGCCCCCGCCGTGCGTCACCCAGCGTCCCGAGACCGTGCCGCCCGGGAGGTAGCCGGGGCGGAAGCGGCCGTCGCGCACCCAGTCCTGGAGCCAGGTCCAGCCGTGCGCCACCCAGACCCGGTACAGCTTCTTGTACGCGACGAGCGGCGCCACCGCCGGGTGGTCGACAGACTCAAGCTCCCAGCGCCTGGTCGAGCGGACCTTGACGCCTGCCGCCGCGAACGCCTTCACCACCTCGGCGGGCAGGTCGGGCCGCACCCGCCGGCCGAAGGCGCGCGACACCTCGTCGGCCAGCTCCGCGAGCCGCCGCGGCTCGCCGCCGCCCGCGTACCGCTCGCCCAGCAGCTCGTCGAGCACCTCGCGGTGCACATCGGCGCGCCAGGGCAGCCCGGCCCTGTTCATCTCCGCGGCGACCAGGGTGCCCGCGGACTCGGCTGCCGTCAGCAGCCGCAGCCGGCCGGGGTGCTCCCCGCGCCCGTGCCGCCGCTGCTGCTCCGCGTACACCTCGACGAGGTCGGTCAGCGGCAGCGGCGGCGGGCCAGGATCGAAGAGCGACGGCTGCCCGCCGGGCAGCGCGGCGCGCGGCGGCGGGTCCCGCGGTACCGCGCGGCGGTGCAGCCTGGCCGCCGCGGCTGCGGCGGAGCGGGGCTCGCCGTGCCGCCCCTCGTGGCCGAGGAGCAGGGTCTCCGCGGCCTCGACGTCGTAGCACCGCTCGACCCGTACGCCCGCCGCGAGCAGTGCCGGATAGACGTCGGCGGTGGCGGGCCACACCCAGCGCGCCACGTCGGGGCGCGCCCGCACCGCGGCGGCCGGGTCGGGCTCGCGGCGCACCCGGCCCGCGGGCAGCCCGTCGCGGCCGAGGGGGACGACATCGGCGCCGCCGCCCTCGACGGGTGCCAGCGCCCACCGTTCGGTCATGCGGTCGATTCTGGCACCGGGCACTGACAACGCCCCGGCTCTCGGCCGTCCCGGCTCCCGCGTGCCGCCCCGGCCGGAGCCGGGACGGCCGACGGCCGGTGCTGGTAGCTTGCCGAACTGTTGCGCTTCGCTTCCCGTGGCCCCGCCACGGCCGCAGAAGGGGGTTTGCGTGCACGCCAGGTACGTGTTTCCCGTCCGCCCGCTGTCCACGGGCGCCGCGGTCCTGCTGGGCGCCGCCGTGCTGAGCGGGTGCGGCTACTTCGGCCAGCCCGAAGCGAGTACCGCGGACGTCTCGGCCCCCGCCGCCTCGCACACGGCTCCCGCGCCGCCGCCGTCCTCGTCGCCGGTGCCGCACGACGGCCTCGACGGAAGCTGGCTCGCCACCACCGAGGGGAAGGCGGTGGCGCTGGTCGTCGGCGGCAAGCACGCGGGCCTGTTCCAGACGGACGGCGCGAGCTGCCAGGGCGCCACCGCAGAAGCCGAGCGCGAGGAGTCGGGCGGCGGCGCGGCGAAGAAGGTGAAGACCATCTCGCTGGCCTGCTCGGACGGCGGCGACGGCCGCGACCACGGCATGGTCGAGTCCGTCACCGCCACGTCCCTCAAGATCCGGTGGGCGGGCCGCGGCGAGGAGACCTTCCGCCGCGCGGGCGACACCACGACCCTCCCCTCGGGCCTCCCGTCCGCGCCCCCCTCCTGACCGCCCACGCGCGTACGGCCACCGCCCGCCCACGCGCGCGCATGGCCATCGCCCGCCCACGCGCGCGTATGCCCGAACGCGTCCCGCGCGGGTGCTCAGCCGACCGGGTCGTCCGGGTCGTCGAGGGCCGACGCGCGGCTTCCGGCGGAGGCCGCGAGGGCGGCGGAGAGGTCGTCGAGGCCGCGCAGCAGCAGCGCCGCCGCGTCCCGTACGAGACGCCTGGTGTCGTGCGCGTGCAGCGGCGGCCGCGCGGCGTCCGGCTCCTCCGAAGGCGCGCCGCCACCCGGGCCCGCCGCGCGCACAGGCCCCGCCGCACCCCCGGGCGCCTCCTCGCCCGCCATGAGGCGTGCCTCCCACGCGCGGAGCGCGGCGCGCAGCTCCGTCCAGTCCGGCTCCCGGCGCTCGCGCACCGCCTCCGCGCCCGCGTCGGTGGCCGCACGCAGCGTGTCGGCGAGGTCGGCGGTGCCCGGCAGCGGGGCTCCCGCGCGCGCGTGCGACGCGTCGGGAGCGGTGCGCTCGTGCTCGGGCAGATGCGCTTCGAGGAGCATCGCGGCCCTGCCGAACTCGCCCATCGCGCGGTTCGCGGCGTCCGCCGCCGCGACGGACAGGCCCCGGCCGCGCACCGGTTCGCCCGCGGCCCGCTGTAGCGCCTCGCGCCAGGCGATACGGGCGTCCCTGGTCAGCAGCAGCGCGTCGCGCACCGCCTGCTCGTCGCCGGAGCCCGCGTACCTGGCCAGCACGGCGGCGGCGTAACGCCCGTTGGTGCGCAGCCAGTCCGCGAGTCCGGCCCGCAGTCGCGGCGTCTCCCAGTCGGGGTAGAGCGCGTAGGCGACCATGGCGAGCACCCCGCCGAGCAGGGTGAGCAGCACCCGCTCGGGCACCGTCTGCGTCCACTCCTCGCCGCCCATGCCCAGCAGAAACACCACGTACGCGGCGATGCACGCCTGCACCGCGAACTGCCCGGTGCGCAGCAGCAGGTACATCATCCCGGCGCTGAGCACGGCCAGCGCCGCGGCCGTCGCCTCGCCCGGGCTCGCGAGCCGTACCACCACGGTGGCCAGCACCACGCCGACGAGGGTGCCGCCGAGGCGCGCCACCGCGCGCGAGTACGTCTGGGTGAAGTCGGGCCGCATCACCATCACGGCGGCAAGCGGCGCCCAGTAGCCGTGCCCGAGCGGCAGCGCGGCGCCCAGTACGTAGCCGACGGCGGCGACCACGCTGACCCGTACCGCGTGCCGCCGCACCGGTGAGCCGGGGCCCGCCCTGCCGCGTATGCCGCGGACGGCGGCCCTGGGCAGCGCGAGCAGCCCGGGGCGGCTGCGCGGCCGCGCCGGGCGCCCGGGGCCGCCGCCGCGCTGCCGCGGGGGCCGTGGCAGCCCGCTGGGGCCCCGGGTGCCGCCCGCGCTCTCCACCACGTCGTGCAGCAGCAGCCCGAGCCGCAGCGCGGCGCGGCGCGCGGGCCCCGAGAGGATCGCGCCGGTGTCGGGGGTCTTGAACGCGGCCACGGCGTTCGGCGGCAGCCGCACCGGCTCTGCCCTGCGGATGGCGCGCGCGGCGGCGTCCAGGATGGCGGCGGCGGAGTTCAGCAACTCGCGTGCGCGATCGCGCTCCTGGCCCTCGGCCGCCGCGCCGACCGCGGGGTCCGCGAGCAGGGCGAGCACCGGTCTGATGCGCTCGGCGAGGCCGCGCGAGCCGTGCAGCTCGGCGGGCCTGCCGCGGGCCTGGCGCGGGGTCAGGGCCGCGGCGCTGCGGGCCTGCATCAGCGGCGCGGGGTCGAAGGCGGCGAGCGGTTCGTGCCGCAGCCTGCGCGCGTAGTCGGCCTCGGCGGCGAGCGCGTCGGCGAGCGCGTCGCGGTGCGCGCCCCAGCGGCGCACCGGCAGCAGCATGACGAGCCCGGCCTGTACGACGCCGCCCGCGACCATCGAGGCGGCGTGCCCCGCGGCCCCCGCCACCGAGGTCGGCAGGGTCACGGTGACGACCATCATGGCGACGTTCGACGAGGCGATGAAGCCGGTCGTGGGCCCCGCGGCCCAGCACAGGCCCGCCGCGAGCGCCCACACGAACAGCAGCAGGAGGAACAACGGCGGCCGGTCGACGGTGAGATAGCCGACGAACGTGGAGACGGCGAGGCTGGTTCCCGAGGCGAGCGCCAGCTCGGGGCGCGGCCGCCAGCTCGGCTGGAAGGTGGCGATGGCCGCCTGGAAGGCGCCGAACGCGGAGCCCGCGGCGACCGCGGGCCCGAACCACAGGTCGGTGAACGCCACGACGAGCGCCAGGCCCACGGCGGCCCGCAGGGCCACCAGCGGCTGGAGCCTCGTGCGCTCCACCGAGAGCCCGGAGCGCCCCGTCTCCACCAGCGCCCGGCTCCAGCTCACCCCGCCAGAATACGGTGGCGCCGCCGCGGCACCCCGGGCCGGTACGCCGCCGGGGCGCGGGCGCGCGTGAACGGGTGCGCGATTGGCCGGGTTTGGCCGTCGGGGCGGCGAAGTGGCGAGCGCGCTGTGTTGCGGGGAAGACCGGGTGGTGGACCATTGGTGAACACGCTCACGCTCGGGGCGTACGCCGGTCGGAGCTTCGGGAAGCGCATCCGGCGCCGCACGGAACGGGGGAGCGGCTTTATTCGTCTTTACCTTCGGGGGACTTCGGTTTCCCTTTGAGGACCGGGACACGGACGGTGTGACCAGCCGCCGTAAACCGGGACTGAGCCGACGCGTCCGGGGAACGGGCTCCCCGGGGCGTACCGGGTCACCGGAGGACCGGACAGGGGGTTTCTGTAATCGTCGGGACACCGCGCGTGCACGTGCATATGCGCATGCATCGGCACGAGTCAAATGCTTATGCATTCGCATGTGAACACGGCTATGATCCGAAGTCAGTTGACCGCTGCATCAATGGCCACATCCGGCCACTGCACAACCCGGGGAGCGACTGTGCACGATGTGTACAACGGCATGGCGGCCACGGAGCTTCACGGGGTGGCCTGGCAGAAGAGCAGGCACAGCAACTCCCAGGGGACCTGCGTGGAGTTCGCCAAGCTGCCGGGCGGAGGCGTTGCCGTGCGCAATTCCACGGACCCCGAGGGGCCCGCGCTGATCTACACCAGGGCGGAGATCGAGGCCATGCTCCTGGGGATCAAGGACGGCGAGTTCGATCACCTGGTGACGGGCTGACCGCACCCGGTCCGCGATCCGCCGGGGGCCGGGCGGGCGCCGCCCGAGTTCCCGGCGAAGGGGCTTCGGGAATCGATCCGCGCTAAGGCGCGGGCGAAGACGGGGCCGCCGGGAGAACCCTCAACCGGCCACGCAGCGCAGTCGTTTCATCACGCAAGTTTTCTGTGTGAGAGGGCGGACGCGGCGTGTGAGCAATGCCAACTCTTTATTCGCCGCTTTACACACGCGGCGCATTCGCCTCCTCACGACCGCGCGTCCCGAACGCGGAATCCAGCCCCGGACGCGAGCCGTTGCACGCGGTGGCCGCGGGGCGAACGGCGGCGAGAACAAGCCGACTTCCGCGACCGCCGAAGCGGCGCACACGTCCCCAAAGGCGAGCAGGGCGGACGCGGGACGTCCGCCGGGGCCCTCTTCCCTCCGGCGTCGGCCGCCCCCGCGCCCCACGGGACCCACCGCCCCTGCCGGTCCCCGGCGCCCCGCGCGGGCGCCACGGCCGCGCCGCCCGCCGCCCTCCGTGCCGGACCCGGGTCCCGCGAAACCCGTTCGGGGCGGCGCCGCCCCGGCGCAGTGGAAGCACTCGGAGGGCGGCCGCCCGCCGGTTCGCCTCAGCCCGCCGGGCGCGGCGGGACCCCGCGACCACCCGCGCATACCAGGGGTAACCGCGCCGCCACGCGTCCCGCGCGCCTCAGGGGAGCGTCCACCGCCGCAGGCATCGGCGCCCGTCGCGCCGCGCGCCCCGCAGGCACCCCCGTACCAGGAGCGGACCGCGCACACAGCGCCGCCGCGCGCCCCCGCACCGCCTGCGTCTCACAAGCGGAACAGCGCCCAGACGACCTTGCCGTGCAGCGTGCCCGCCAGCGGGTGCCAGCCCCAACTGTCGCTGAAGGAGTCGACCAGAAAGAGACCGCGCCCCGACTCGGCGGAGAAGTCCTCCTTCTCACGGGCCACCGGGCTCGCTTCACTGGGATCACGGACCGCGCAGACCAGCCGCGACGACCAGTGCATCAGGTGCAGCCGCACGGGAGGCTCCTGGTCACGCGGCGTATGGGCAGGCAGGGCATGCTGGAGGGCGTTGGTGACCAGCTCGGAGACCACCAGGCAGATGTCGTCGCAGCGGCCCGCCGTGTCCCAGTGGCCGACGGTACGTAGAGTGAACTTCCGCGCCTCGCCGACCGCCTCGTACCGGGCGGGCAGGGCGCACGACGCCGCACTGGAGACCGCGGAGGGGTCGACGGGAGGAAGCCCTTGCCTCAATGGCGCGAGCATGGCTGCTCTGTCCGTCCCCATACGAGGCACTCCCGTGATTGCGGCCGTAGCGCTACTGCGGTGCTGCGGTGGTGCGCGACCATCGTTCCGAATGCCAGGGGCGGATGCAAGGGCAGATGCACGTGCACGCGCCCGTTGTGCCAGAGTGTGCGGGGGTTGGCGCCATTTATTCCTCCGCGTTCTTGGTGGTGCTTTCGCCAAGGCTCTGTTTCTGTAACCGAATGAGTACGGGGTGGAGCGTTTTAGTGGCAGACTGCGAAACCTGAAGAACCGTTGGGGAGGGCTGACGAAAGTGACCGCAGGAGAGTCTTGGGGATACCCCCAGGCGTCGAACACCGGCGGCGGCTCGGTGGTGCGGCGCATCCTGCTGGGCTCGCAACTCAGGCGACTGCGGGAGGCGGGCGGTATCACCCGCGAGGCCGCGGGGTACTCGATTCGCGCCTCCGAATCGAAGATCAGCCGCATGGAATTGGGCCGGGTGAGCTTCAAAGTGCGGGATGTCGAGGATCTGCTGACGCTGTACGGCGTCACCGACGAGGGCGAGCGTGGTGCACTCCTCTCGCTCGTCAAGGAGGCCAATGTGGCCGGATGGTGGCACAGCTACACCGACGTGCTGCCCGGCTGGTTCCAGACGTACGTCGGCCTGGAGGCGGCCGCCTCCCTCATCCGGCTGTACGAGGTGCAGTTCGTGCACGGCCTGTTCCAGACCGAGGCGTACATGAACTCGGTCGTCTCCCGGGCCATGAAGGAGCCGAGCCAGGCGGAGGTCGACCGCAGGGTCGCGCTGCGACTCGAACGCCAGAAACTGCTGGTCTCCGAGAACGCCCCGGAGTTCCAGGTGGTGCTCGACGAGGCGGCGCTGCGCCGCCCCTACGGCAGCGCGGAGGTGATGCGCGGCCAGCTCCAGCATCTGATCGAGATCTCCGAGCGGCCCAACGTCACCCTCCAGGTCATGCCGTTCAGCGTCGGCGGGCACGCGGGCGAGTCCGGCGCGTTCAGCATGCTCAAGTTCGACGAGTCGGACCTCTCCGACGTCGTCTACCTGGAGCAGCTCACGAGCGCGCTGTACCTCGACAAGCGCGAGGACGTCGACCAGTACGGCCGCGCCATGGACGAGCTGCGCGCGACCGCCGCGAACCCCGCGGAAACAAGGGAGTTGCTGAGAGGTCTACTCCAACTGGCCTGATCCGGAAGTAGGATGACTTCCCATCAGCGTCGGCCTCGGGAGCCTCAGCAGTAAGGGATGACATGTCGTTCTTCACCGGTCTGGCCCGGCAGTACATCGACGGTGCCTGGCGCACGGGTGCGGGCGCGTGGGACATCATCGACGTCAACCCGTACAACGGCGACAAGCTGGCGTCCATCACCATCGCCACCGAGACCGAGATCGACACCGCCTACCGGGCCGCCCGGCGCGCCCAGCCCGCCTGGGCCGCGGTCAGCCCGCACCAGCGGCGGGCGCTGATCGACCGCGCGCTGCGGGTCGTCGAGGAGCTGGAGTCCGAGATCGCCGAGGCGATCACCGAGGAGCTGGGCGGCACCCGCGAGAAGGCCGTCTTCGAACTGGCCGCGAGCAAGGAGTTCCTGCGCGAGGCAGGAGAGCTGGCGCTGCGCCCCGAAGGTCGGATCATTCCGTCCGTCGCGGCCTCCCGGGAGAACCGCCTGTACCGCAACCCGGTCGGCGTGGTCGGCGTCATCAGCCCCTTCAACTACCCGCTGCTGCTCTCCCTGAAGTCCGTCGCCCCCGCGCTCGCGCTCGGCAACGCCGTCGTCCTCAAGCCGCACGAGGACACCCCCGTCTGCGGCGGCTCCCTGATCGCCAAGATCTTCGAGGACGCCGGGCTGCCCCAGGGCCTGCTCAACGTCGTCATCGCCGACATCGCCGACATCGGCGACGCCTTCATCGCTCACCCCGTGCCCCGGGTGATCTCCTTCACCGGCACCGCGGACGTGGGGCGGCACGTCGGCACCGTCTGCGCCTCCCACTTCAAGCGCTGCGTGCTCGAACTCGGCGGCAACAGCGCCCTCGTCGTCCTCGACGACGCCGACGTGGACTACGCCGTGGACGCCGCCGTCTTCAGCCGGTACGTCCACCAGGGCCAGGTCTGCATGGCCGCGCACCGCATCCTGGTGCACCGCGCCGTGGAGCGGGAGTTCACCGCGAAGTTCGTCGCGCGCGTGCGGGCCCTGCGCACCGGCGACCCGCGCGACCCCGACACCGTCATCGGCCCCGTCATCAACTCCTCGCAGGCCGACGCCATAGTGGCGGCCGTGGAACAGGCCGTGGCGGACGGCGCCACGCCCCTGGTGCGCGGCCGGGTGCGGGGCAACCTGATCGAACCCACCGTCCTCGCCGGCATACCCGACCACTCCGCCGTGCTCCGGCAGGAGATCCTGGGCCCGGTGGCGCTGCTGATCCCCTTCGAGGACGAGGCCGAGGCCCTGCGCATCGTCAACGACAGCCCCTACGGCCTCAGCGGCGCGGTGCACACCGGAGTCATCGAGCGCGGCGTCGCCTTCGCCCGCGGTGTCGAGTCCGGCATGTTCCACGTCAACGACAGCACCGTGCACGACGAGCCCAACGTCGCCTTCGGCGGCGAGAAGGCGTCGGGCGTGGGGCGGCTCAACGGCGACGCGACCGTCGACGCGTTCACCACCGTGCAGTGGGTGTCGGTCCAGCACGGCCACACCGAGTTCCCCTTCTGACGCCCGCGCCCCCGCGCCCGTACCACCGCCGTCCGTGCCACGCGCCGCTGCGGCCAGGATCTGACCTAAAGCCGATCTATCTTTCGGGTGTCGAAGCGAGGCACCGGGCCGGTGCCCGGCATCCGAAAGGCGGAAACCCCATGGTCACCCACGTCCCCTCCGAGACCTCAGGCGACGAGTGCGGCATGCTCCTCTCCTTCGTCGAGGCCCAGCGCGGCGCCCTGCGGCGCGGGGTGCTCGGGCTCGACGACGAGCAGGCGTCCGCCACGCCCTCGGCGAGCGCGCTCTCCCTCGCCGGGCTCGTGAAGCACGCCGCGCTCTGCGAGGTCAACTGGCTGCGGCTGGCGCAGGGGCGGCCCAACGAGTACCTGACGGGCTCCGACAGTTGGGAGGTCGGCTTCCGGCTCGTCGGCGACGAGACCGTCGCGGACGTCCTCGCGCTCTGGGACACCATCGCCGCCGAGACCGAGGAGTACTTCCGCGCCGCCCCCGACCTCGGCCGCACCTACCCGCTGCCGCCCGCGCCCTGGTACCCGAAGGACGCCCGGGTCTCGCTGCGCTGGACCCTCGCCCACCTCGTCGAGGAGTTCGCCCGGCACGCCGGCCACGCCGACATCATCAGGGAGACCCTGGACGGCAAGAACGCGTTCGAGCTGATCGACCTGGAGCGCCAAGCGCCGCACGCGCGCGCGTGAGCCCCGCGGGCCGCACACGCGCGCGCACCGAGTACGGCCTCACGGCTCGCGGCGACGAGGCGTACTTCGCCCTGCTGCGCGACTCCCTCACCGGCTGGGGACAGGGCACCGACCTGCTCACCGCGGCGCTCGGCTCCATGGCCGACCTCGAACGCCGCGACGCGCTCGACCTGCTGCGACCGGGAGTGCGCCGCCGCCCCCGCGGCGTCAGTGGTGGAAGCTCGTCGCCGCCCGCCGGTCGCGGGTCAGCGGCCCCGACTGGCGGCGCAGCTCCGGCAGCAGCTCGTCCAGGTCGGCGACGAGGAGTTCGGCGAGGTCGGCGGTGAAGCCGTTGCGGCACACGATCCGCAGCGCCGACAGGTCCTCGCGGTGCGGCGGGAAGGTGTACGCGGGCACGAGCCAGCCCCGCTCCCGCAGCCTGCGCGACACGTCGAAGACGTCGTACGCGGTCACGTCGGGCGCCGTGGTGAACGCGAACACCGGGAGCTGGTCGCCCCGCGTCAGCAGCCGGAAGTCGCCGATGCCCGCGACATGCTCGGCGAGCGCGGTCGCGACCTGCCGGGTGGCGCCCTGCACGGCCCGGTAGCCGTCCCGCCCGAGCCGCAAAAACGTGTAGTACTGCGCCGCCACCTGGGCGCCCGGCCTGGAGAAGTTCAGCACGAACGTCGGCATGTCGCCGCCCAGGTAGTTCACCCGGAACACCAGCTCCTCGGGAAGCTGCTCCGGCGAGCGCCACAGCGCCCAGCCCACGCCCGGGTACACCAGGCCGTACTTGTGCCCCGAGGTGTTGATCGAGGCCACCCTCGGCAGCCGGAAGTCCCACACCAGGTCCTCGTCGAGGAACGGCGCCACCATCGCGCCCGAGGCGCCGTCCACGTGCACGGGGATGTCGAGCCCCGTCCGCTCCTGGAGCCCGTCGAGCGCCGCGCAGACCTCCGCCACCGGCTCGTACGAGCCGTCGAAGGTCGAGCCGAGCACCGCCACCACCCCGATGGTGTTCTCGTCGCAGAGCGCGGCGGCGGCCCCGGGGTCCAGATGGAACCGCTCGCCCTCCATCGGCACCTGGCGGGCCTCCACCTCCCAGAAATTGCAGAACTTCTCCCAGCAGACCTGGACGTTCACCCCCATCACCAGGTTCGGCCGCACATCGCGCGCCGGGTAGCGGTCCTTGTTCCGCAGCGCCCAGCGGCGCTTGAGCGCCATCCCGGCGAGCATGCACGCCTCGCTCGAACCCGTCGTGGAGCACCCCATGGCGCGCCCCGGGTCCGGCGCGTTCCACAGGTCGGCCAGCATGGCCACGCAGCGCCGCTCCAGCTCGGCGGTGCGCGGGTACTCGTCCTTGTCGATCATGTTCTTGTCGCGGCACTCCGCCATCAGGACGCCCGCCTGCGGCTCCATCCAGGTGGTGACGAAGGTCGCCAGGTTCAGCCGCGAGTTCCCGTCCAGCATGAGTTCGTCGTGGACGAGCTGGTACGCGGTGGACGGCGGCAGCGGCCCGTCGGGCAGCCGGTGCTTGGGCGGCGCCTCGGTCATGGCGACCGCCGGGTTCGCCTCGCCGACGAACGGGTTCACCGACAGCGGGCGCTCCCGTCCCTCGCCCGTTCCCAGATGCAGTGGCATCCACGGCCTCCTCGCGCGTGTTCTGCTGCCCCGCGACCGAGAATAAGGACGAAACGGGCCGAGCGCCCGGCGTGGGCGGCGGGGCCGGGTGGAACCGAAGCGGACCGCCGTGCGTTGGTAGCTTTGTCGGCGCACCTTTCACAGGCGAACGCCCCACCACCCTCAGGAGCCCGGAACCGTGATGACGCTTGCACTCGGACCGAGCTGGATGGACCCGGACACCCTGCTGAACCAGTTCGGGATCTACGGTCTGATGCTCGTCGTCTTCGCCGAGTCGGGACTGCTGATCGGGTTCTTCCTGCCGGGCGACTCGCTGCTGTTCACCGCGGGCCTGCTGATCACCACCGACAAGCTCGACTTCCCGCTGTGGGCGGCCTGTGTGCTGGTCGCGATCGCGGCCGTCCTGGGCGACCAGGCGGGTTACCTCTTCGGCAAGAAGGTCGGCCCCTCGCTCTTCAACCGCCCCGACTCCCGCTTCTTCAAGCAGGAGAACGTGGCGAAGGCCCACGAGTTCTTCGAGAAGCACGGCCCGAAGTCCCTGGTGCTGGCCCGCTTCGTGCCCATCGTGCGCACCTTCACCCCGATCATCGCCGGGGTCAGCGGCATGCGGTACCGCTCGTTCCTGGCGTTCAACGTGATCGGCGGCGTGCTCTGGGGCGTGGGCGTCACCCTGCTGGGCGCGGTCCTCGGCAAGCACGCGATCGTCAGGGACAACATCGAGGCGATGCTCGTCCTCATCGTGCTGATCTCCGTGCTCCCGGTGATCGTCGAGTTCCTGCGCGCCCGCCGCAAGGCCCGCCGCGCCCCCTCCCGGGGCGACGACGGCCCCCCGGCCCCCCAGGACACCGCCTCCCGGGGCCGCCACGCCCGCCGCTGAAACACGCGGGCCGGCCGCCGCAGCCGCCGCGGGTCAGAAGCCGCGGGTGCGCTTGGCGGCCCGCCTGGTCGCGGCACCCGGGACCCTGATCAGCAGCCGGGAGACCTCCGAGCCGAGGTTCACGCCGATCGCGATGGCCAGCGCCAGCGCCGCCGCCTGCGACAGCGACGTGAGCCCGGTGTTGATGTCGCCCTCGGCGAACCCGAGCAGCCCGAAGTACGTCGGGGAGCCCGGCAGCAGCGGCCCGATCGCCGCCGTCACATACGGCAGCGCCGACGCGAACCGGTAGCGCGAGAAGAGCTGCCCGAACAGGCCCACCAGCCCCGCGGCCACCGCCGTGGCCGCCACGGGCGAGAAGTTGCCCGCGAAGCGCATGGCCCCGTACACCACCCACGCCACACCCCCGTTGAGGGTGACCGCGAACACCGTGGACGGCTCCTGCTGGAGCAGCACGGCGAAGGCGAGCGACAGCATCATCGCCGCGAGGATCTGCCAGCCGGGCCGCTCCACGTACCGCAGCGCCGCGTCCGGGTTGAGCTTGGCGTCGAGCCGCACCCCGAAGTACAGGACGATCAGCACCCCGGCCACGATGCCGACGAAGAAGTACAGCACTTCGAGCAGCCGCGCCGCCGCGGTGATGTAGTAGCCGGTCAGACCGTCCTGCACGCCCGCCACCAGCGCCCGCCCCGGCAGCAGCGCGAAGAGCCCACCGGTGATCACGGCGGACGCCCTTACGTCCGCGTGGAAGAGGGTGAGCGTGATGCCGACCGCGGCGGGCGGCATCGCGGCCACCGTGAACTGGTAGAACTCCGGCAGCCCGCGCTCCGAGCAGAGCCAGGCGAGGCGGTCGCCCAGCATCGCGCCGAGCGCCGCCGCGAGGAACACGATGAGGTCGCCGCCGACGAGCACCGAGGCGGCCCCGGCGAGCAGCCCGTTGGCGCCGGTCAGCGCCCAGCGGGGGAACGGGTGCCGGTTGCGGCGGATCTCGGCGAGCCGCCGGTACGCCTCTTCGAGGGAGACGTCGGTGTCGTCGTCGCTGAGGTCGTGGACGAGCCGGAACACCGCGGCGAGCCGGTTGTAGTCGGTGCCGCGCCGCCGCACGGTGCGCGACGACGTCACCGGGTCGTGCACGAGCGACTGCTGGTACGAGATGGACAGCAGGGTGAACGTCACGGTCGGCTCGCACCGGTCGAGGCCGTAACTGCGGCAGACGGCGAACATGGCCGCCTCCACGTCCTCCGCGCCCTCGCCGCCCGCGAGCAGCAGCTCCCCGATACGCAGCGTCAGGTCGAGCACGCGCGGCACCGCGGGCCCCGCGCCGTCCTCGTCGTGCGCGCCCACCGGCTCGGGCGACGGCCGGTCCGCGACCGGCATCCGCAGCATGGTCCGCATCCGGTCCTGCCAGGGCGCCCCGGGCGGCGCGAGGCGCCCCACCGTCGGTATGCCGCCCGGCGGGGTGAACGCGGGCGGGGTACGGGGCGCCTGCCCGCCAGGGGGGCCGAAGGCGCTGCCCTCGCTCTCCGCGGGCGCCTGGGGCGCGGCGAGCCCCGCCGGCACGGCGAACTCCGAGGTGGTGGACGACTCGTCCTCGGCGGCGCCCGACGGGGCCGCGACCCCCTCGGGCGGTGCGAACGCGCTGCGCGACTCCTCGTGCTGGGACCCCCGCTCGTGGCTGTCGGACTCGCTCACCGGCCCTGCCCCACTCCTCGCTCCCCGGCGCGGCACGGGCTCCGCGCCCCGTCCGCCCCGCCGCTGCTGTCCGTACCCCGTGGTGTGCACCTGCCACGGCCGGCCCACGCCTCAGTATGCGCACGCGATCCCCGCACGCGCGTGCGGGGATCGGGGCCACGAGTGCCACCCACGCGCGCGTACGCCGTTTCCGCACCCGACGCCGGGCGCACCCCGGCGACCTGGGCACCCGCGGCAGTCCCGGGCGCCCACAGCAAGGCGGGCCGCGCGTCGAGTCGCGCGGCCCGCCGGAGTCCGGGGCTCCCCCCGGGAGGGGTCAGTGCCCGCCGTGCTCCTTGAAGCGCTTGTACGACCGCTCGATCTCGCCCTCGGCCTCGGTGCGGCCCACCCAGTCGGCGCCCTCGACGGACTTGCCGGGCTCCAGGTCCTTGTAGACCTCGAAGAAGTGCTGGATCTCCAGGCGGTCGAACTCGGAGACGTGGTGGATGTCGCGCAGGTGCTCCACCCGGGGGTCGGACGCCGGGACGCAGAGCAGCTTGTCGTCGCCGCCCGCCTCGTCCGTCATCCGGAACATCCCGATGGTGCGGCACTTGATGAGGCAGCCGGGGAACGTCGGCTCCTCCAGGATGACCAGGGCGTCCAGCGGGTCGCCGTCCTCCCCGAGGGTGTTCTCCACGAAGCCGTAGTCCGCCGGATAGCTGGTGGAGGTGAAGAGCCGCCGGTCCAGCCTGATGCGCCCGGTCTCGTGGTCCACCTCGTACTTGTTGCGCGAACCCTTCGGGATCTCGATCGTGACGTCGAACTCCACCGGTGGCTCCTCCATGATCAGCACATACTTCTGATGGTTAAGTGTCCCTCACGTACTTGTGTGATCGCGAAAGGGGCTGGTTGTGGTGCCGGTGCTGCCCGAGCTGCCGCAGCGGGCGCGCGAGGGCGCCGCACGGGCGGCGCGGCGGCTGCGGCGCACCCTGCGGCGCGCCTCCCCGGCCGTCGCGGCCCGCGCCCGCGGCCTGCTGCACGCCCGGGGCCCGCTGAAAACACAGCAGGTCATCGCGGGCGCGGCGGTGTTGGGGCTGGTGGTCGCCGGGGGCGCGGTCGCGCTCGCGGGGCCCTGGGACTCCTCGGGCCAGCGCGCGGCCGAGCGCGACTGGGCGGCCGACCACGCCCGCTCCCCGGAGCCCGGGGGACGTGGCGCAGATCACGGCCACCCGGGGGGCGGTCCTGCCCCCGCGCCGAGCGCCCCGCCGGTCCTCGCGCCCCTCGGCGCCGCCGGGACCGGCTCCCCGCGCGCCGCCGCTGGCGAGCCGCAGGCGGCGCTCGTCCGGCTGCTGAAGCCCCTGTTGGACGACGCCTCACTGGGTGACCTGCGCACCGCGTCCGTGGTGGACGTCGCCACCGGCAGGCGGCTCTACACGCGCGACAGCGACCGCGGCCTCACCCCCGCCTCCACCACGAAGCTCGCCACCGCCACCGCCGCCCTCTCCGCCCTCGGCCCCGACCACCGCTTCACCACCTCCGCCGTCCTCGCGCCCGACGGCGGGCGCCTGGTGCTGGTCGGCGGCGGCGACCCCACGCTCACCGCGCGCGCGGACCCGCACGGCGCCGCGAGCCTGCCCGCGCTCGCCGAGAGCACCGCGCGCGCCCTCACCGGGCGGGGCGTGCACCGGGTGAGCCTCGGATACGACACCTCCCGCTTCACCGGCGGCGCACGCCACCCCATCGGCGTCAACGAGAACCTGGCCCCCGTCACCGCCCTCATGGTCGACGAGGGCCGCCTCGACGACTCGTCCAGCGGCCCGGCCGACCGCTCCACGGACCCCGCGCGGGACGCCGCCCGCACCTTCGCGGCGCTCCTCCGGAAGCACGGCGTGCGGGTCTCGGGCAAGCCCGCGCCCGCCCGCGCCCCCGAGGGCGCGAAGAGCGTCGCCTCGGTCGACTCGCCCGCGCTCGCCTCCGTGGTCGAGCGGATGCTGACCAACAGCGACAACGACATCGCGGAGGCGCTCGCCAGGCAGACCGCGCTCGCCACCCACGGGGCCCCGGGCTTCGCGGGCGGCGCCGCGGCCGTCAGGGCCCAGCTCGCCCGGCTGAAGATGCCGCTGAAGGGCGCCGAGTTCCACGACGGCAGCGGTCTCGACCGCGACGACCGGCTCACCGCCGGCCTGCTGACGTCCCTGCTCGCCGCCGCGGGCGACCAGGACAGGCCCGAGCTGCGCCCCGTGCTGACCGGGCTCCCGGTGGCCGGGTTCTCCGGCACCCTCAAGGCCCGCTACGGCGACGACACCGGCGCCCTGGGGCTGGTACGGGCCAAGACCGGCACCCTCACGGGCGTGAACACGCTCGCGGGCACGGTCGCCGACGCCGACGGCCGGGTGCTGGCGTTCGCGTTCATGACCTCGGGCTCCGCTTCGCCCGCCGACACCGAGGCCGCCCTCGACCGTCTTGCCGCAGCCCTCGCCGACTGCGGCTGCGGGGACTGACCCGCGACCCTGATTTTTCCCGGAGACCCGCGAGACCGCCCGGCCCGCGCCCGCGCCGCACCACGCGCGCGTACCGGCCCGCGACCGGGCACGACGCGTCCACGCGCGCGTATACGGCCGCCGTCCCCGGGGGGTTGCCCCGCGCGACCCGGGGCCCGCCCGGACTTCCGGCGGCGCGACCCCCACCCCTGCGGGGGCGGAGCACGTACGGTTGACGCATGACGAGCATCGGTGGTGCAGAGATGGTCGACTGGAATCTCGCGGTGGCGACCGCGACCCGGCTCGTGCGGCCGGGCCCTGAGGTGAGCCGCGACGAGGCCAGGGCCGTCGTCACGGAGCTGCGCCGGCACGCCAAGTCCTCGGAGGAGCACGTACGCGGCTTCACCCGGATGGCGGACGAGGCCGACGGCGAGGCGGCGGGGGAGAACGACACCCCGGTCCTGGTGGTGGACAGGCCCGGCTGGGTCCGTGCCAACGTCGCGGGCTTCCGGCACATCCTGGCCCCGCTGCTCGACAAGATGCAGGAGCGGCGCGGCAGCAGCCCGGGGGCCGCCGTGTTCGGCGCGGTCGGCGGCAAGGTCACCGGCGTGGAGCTGGGCATGCTGCTGTCGTTCATGGCCTCCCGGGTGCTCGGCCAGTACGAGACGTTCGCCCCGGCGACCCGCGAGCTTCCCGCGGGCGCGAAGAGCGGCGGCAGGCTGCTGCTCGTCGCGCCCAACATCGTCCATGTCGAGCGCGAACTCGACGTGGACCCGCACGACTTCCGCCTCTGGGTCTGCCTCCACGAGGAGACCCACCGCACCCAGTTCTCGGCCGTGCCGTGGCTCAGGGACCATCTGGAAGGCGAGATCCAGTCGTTCCTGACGGAGACCGAGGTCGACCCGATGACGTTCCTCGAACGGATCAGGGAGGCCGCGCAGTCCCTCGCGGGCGGCCGCCCCGAGGGCGAGGAGGGCGAAGGCGACGGCGGCAGGTCCCTCGTCGAGTACGTGCAGACCCCCGCCCAGCGGGAGATCCTCGGCCGGCTGACCGCGGTGATGTCCCTGCTCGAAGGGCACGCGGACTTCGTCATGGACGGCGTAGGTCCCGCCGTCGTGCCGTCCGTGGGGGAGATCAGGGAGAAGTTCCAGCAGCGCAGGGCGCGCGGCGCCTCCCGGCTCGACCAGGCGCTGCGCAGGCTCCTCGGGCTCGACGCGAAGCTGCGCCAGTACCGCGACGGCGAGCGGTTCGTGCGCGCCGTCGTCGAGGAGACCGGCATGGAGGGCTTCAACCGCGTCTGGACCTCGCCCAACACCCTCCCCACCAAGGCCGAGATCGCCAAGCCGGCGGACTGGATCGCGCGCGTACACAACAAGGGCGAGTGACGCGCGCCGGGGAGTGCCGCGCGGCGCCCCGGCGCCCCGGCCGCGCGGCGCGGCGCCCGGTGACGTGGAGGCGACGTCGGGGAGGCGGGGGAGAGGCGCGCAGGAGGCGCACGGGAGGCGCCCGGGGGGACCGCGAGGGGACACCGTAAAGCAGGGTTACCGACAGAAACGGCGCACTGGCGCAAGAACGCCCCCTCAATCACCCGTCCGAGGGACCGTGAGTCCCGGGCAGGCGTGCAATGCTCGGTAAATGGCTCGGTTCTGTCACCATCTAGGCACTCTGCGTGATGGGAGGGTCCTCGCGGGACGGTGGTGCCACCGCCGCGCGGGCGACCGGCTCCGCCCCGCCACCCGGAGCCCAGTGACAGCACCAGAGACCCACCCCCGAACTTCACGAAGGGAACCGGACATGGGTCCCCATCCAGCGGTCGCGGCGATACGCCTGGCGGTCCGCCGCGTCCTCCATGACGTCCTGACAGAACACACCCGGCGCACGGCTGCCACGGCCCCCGCCTCCCGCGGCCCCGCCCTCCCCGCGCACGCCGCGCGCCCTTCGCGCTCTTCCCTCCCTCCTCGCTCAGCGCCGCCCGTCCCCTCCGTGCCGCCCTCGCCTGCGCCGCCCCCGCAGGACCCCGGACGCGGCCGGGCGCCCGCTCCCCTGGTGCTCGTCGCCTGCTCGGGCGGCGCCGACTCGATGGCGCTGGCCTCCGCGCTCGCCTTCGAGGCCCCCAAGCTCGGCATCAGGGCGGGCGGCGTCACCGTCGACCACGGCCTCCAGCCCGGTTCCGGCCTGCGCGCGGCCGAAGTCGCCGCCCGGCTCACCGCGCTCGGCCTCCGCCCCGTCGACGCCCTCACCGTCACCGTCGGCCGCGAGGGCGGCCCCGAGGCCGCCGCCCGCGACGCCCGCTACGCCGCCCTCGACGCCGCCGCCGAACGGCACGGCGCCGCCTGCGTCCTGCTCGGCCACACCCGCGACGACCAGGCGGAGACCGTCCTCCTCGGCCTCGCCAGGGGCTCGGGCACCCGCTCCCTGTCCGGCATGGCCGCGGTCTCGGGGGCCGCGGGCCGTTACCGCAGGCCCTTCCTCAGGCTCGACCGGCAGACCGCGCGCCGTGCCTGCCTCGCCCAGTCCCTCCCCGTCTGGGACGACCCGCACAACACCGACCCGTCCTTCACCCGCTCCCGGCTGCGCCAGGAGGGCCTGCCCGCCCTGGAGAAGGCGCTCGGCAAGGGCGTCGTCGAGGCGCTCGCCCGGACCGCGCAGCTCTCCCGCGACGACGCCGACGCCCTCGACGCCTGGGCCGAGCAGATGCGGGCGTCCGTACGGGACGCGTCCGGCCTGCTCGACTGCGCCAAGCTGTACACGCTCCCGCCCGCCGTGCGCCGCCGCATCCTGCGCCGCACCGCCATCGAGGCGGGCGCGCCCCCCGGCTCCCTGTTCGCCCGGCACATCGAGGAGGTGGACCGCCTGATCACCGGCTGGCGGGGGCAGGGACCCATCAACCTGCCCGGCCGGGTCGTCGCCCTGAGGCAGGGTGGCAGACTGGTTGTCCGGCAAGGCTGACGAACGGCCCCGGGGCGCCCGCGCCGCCGAGGCCACCGGCGGCGGTTCGGACAACCGAAAGTGATGCGGGTGGACGCGAAAGACATGAGCACCGACCTCAAGTCGGTGCTCATCACCAAGGAAGAGATCGACGCCAAACTCGTCGAGCTGGCCGAGAGCATCGACACCCGGTACGCGGGCCAGGAACTGCTCCTCGTCGGTGTCCTCAAGGGCGCCGTCATGGTCATGGCGGACCTGGCACGCGCCCTGTCCACCCCGGTCACCATGGACTGGATGGCGGTGTCCTCGTACGGCGCGGGCACCCAGTCCTCCGGGGTGGTGCGCATCCTCAAGGACCTGGACACCGACATCAAGGGGCGGCACGTCCTCATCGTCGAGGACATCATCGACTCCGGGCTCACGCTGTCCTGGCTGCTCACCAACCTCGGCTCGCGGGAGCCCGCGTCGCTGCGGGTGTGCACGCTGCTGCGCAAGCCCGAGGCCGCCAAGGTGGCCATCGACGTCGAGTGGGTCGGCTTCGACATCCCCAGCGAGTTCGTCGTCGGCTACGGCCTCGACTACGCGGAGAAGTACCGCAACCTCCCCTTCGTCGGCACCCTCGCACCCGAGGTGTACGGCGGCTGAGCCGTTCCGGGAACCCCGGGCGGGCCTCCGCCGTTGGACCATGCGGAGGCGGGATCGCCAGCAGTCCCCTGCGGCTTCGGGTGACAATGCTGGGGTACCGTCCGAAGAACAGTATTTATCAAACTCACTATGGCAGGAGGGACGGGGCGGCACCGCTCCGTGTGGATGGACGTGAAGCGATACTTCCGTGGGCCCGTCATGTGGATCGTGCTGGCCGTCCTTGCCGTGGTCGTGTTGATGCAGGTCGTCGGTTCCTCCGGCGGCTACAAGACGGTGGACACCGGTCAGGTCGTACAGGCGATCGACAACAATCAGGTGCGCCAGGCCAAGCTCAGCACCGGTGACGAACAGACCATCAAGGTCGAGCTGAAGGACGGCCAGAAGGTCGAGGGCAGCACCAAGATCCAGGCGAGCTACATCGGCGACCAGGGCGTCAGCCTCGCCACCACCCTTCAGAACAAGTTCGAGGACAAGCAGATCCCCGACGGGTACACCGTCTCGCCCTCGAAGCAGAACCCGTTCGTCGGGATTCTCCTCTCCCTGATCCCCTTCATCCTGCTCGTGGTCGTCTTCTTCTTCCTGATGAACCAGATGCAGGGCGGCGGCTCCCGGGTGATGAACTTCGGGAAGTCCAAGGCGAAGCTGATCACCAAGGACACCCCCAAGACGACGTTCTCGGACGTCGCCGGGTCGGACGAGGCCGTCGAGGAGCTTCAGGAGATCAAGGAGTTCCTCCAGGAGCCCGCCAAGTTCCAGGCCGTCGGCGCCAAGATCCCCAAGGGCGTGCTGCTCTACGGCCCGCCGGGAACGGGCAAGACCCTCCTCGCGCGCGCCGTCGCGGGCGAGGCCGGCGTCCCGTTCTACTCGATCTCCGGCTCGGACTTCGTCGAGATGTTCGTCGGTGTCGGCGCCTCCCGTGTCCGCGACCTCTTCGAGCAGGCCAAGACGAACGCCCCGGCGATCGTCTTCGTCGACGAGATCGACGCCGTCGGACGGCACCGCGGCGCGGGCCTCGGCGGCGGCCACGACGAGCGCGAGCAGACGCTGAACCAGCTCCTGGTCGAGATGGACGGCTTCGACGTCAAGGGCGGTGTGATTCTCATCGCCGCCACCAACAGGCCCGACATCCTGGACCCGGCGCTGCTGCGCCCCGGCCGCTTCGACCGTCAGATCGCCGTGGACCGCCCGGACATGCAGGGCCGCCTCGAAATCCTGAAGGTGCACCAGAAGGGCAAGCCGGTCGCGCCCGACGTCGACCTGTCCGCCGTCGCCCGCCGCACCCCCGGCTTCACCGGCGCCGACCTGAGCAACGTGCTCAACGAGGCCGCCCTGCTGACCGCCCGCGGCAACCGCAAGCTGGTCGACAATCAGATGCTGGACGAGGCGATCGACCGCGTGGTCGCGGGGCCGCAGAAGCGGACCAGGATCATGTCGGACAAGGAGAAGAAGATCACCGCGTACCACGAGGGCGGACACGCCCTGGTCGCGGCGGCCTCACCGAACTCCGACCCGGTGCACAAGATCACCATCCTGTCCCGTGGCCGTGCGCTGGGCTACACCATGGTCCTGCCCGACGAGGACAAGTACTCCACCACGCGCAACGAGATGCTCGACCAGCTCGCCTACATGCTGGGCGGCAGAGCCGCGGAGGAGCTGGTCTTCCACGACCCGACGACCGGCGCGGCCAACGACATCGAGAAGGCCACGTCCACCGCCCGCGCCATGGTGACCCAGTACGGGATGACCGAGCGGCTCGGCGCGATCAAGTTCGGCGCGGACAACAGCGAGCCCTTCCTCGGACGTGAGATGGGTCACCAGCGCGACTACTCGGAAGAGGTCGCCGCGCTCGTCGACGAAGAGGTCAAGAAGCTCATCGAGAACGCGCACAACGAGGCGTGGGAGATCCTCGTCGAGAACCGCGACGTCCTCGACAACCTCGTCCTCGCGCTGCTGGAGCGGGAGACGCTGGGCAAGGAGGAGATCGCCGAGATCTTCGCACCCATCGTCAAGCGCCCCATGCGGTCGGCCTGGACGGGCTCCGCGCGGCGTACGCCCTCGACCCGCCCGCCGGTGCTCTCCCCCAAGGAGCTGTCGCTGACGAACGGGGCGAACGGCACGACTCCCGCCATCGCCACCGGCGCCCCCGCGGAGGCCACCCCGCCCCCGACCGAGCAGGCGCAGCCCCCCGAGGACCGACGTCCCGAGGGCTGACCCGCCCGCCGCCAGGGCTCTGGCCAGGAATGCAGCGCCGCGTCCCCAGGTTCTAGCCTGGGGACGCGGCGTTTCCCATGGCCGCCGAGGCGAGGCGTAAAGGAACGAGGAAGACATGACCGACCCCGTGACGCTGACGAGCGGTGGCACGACGATCCCCGAGTTCGACGAGAAGCGGGCCGCCGACGCCGTGCGGGAGCTGCTGATCGCGGTGGGCGAGGACCCGGACAGGGAGGGGCTGCTCGACACCCCGGCCCGGGTGGCGCGCGCCTACCGGGAGATCTTCTCCGGGATGCGGCAGTCCCCGGAGTCGGTGCTGACGACCACCTTCGACCTGGGCCACGACGAGATGGTGCTCGTCAAGGACATCGAGGTGATGAGCTGCTGTGAGCACCATCTGGTGCCGTTCGTCGGCGTCGCCCACGTCGGGTACATCCCGTCCGCGGACGGGAAGATCACCGGGCTGTCGAAGCTGGCCCGCCTCGTCGACGTCTACGCCCGCAGGCCGCAGGTGCAGGAGCGGCTCACCACACAGGTCGCCGACTCGCTGATGAAGATACTCGAACCCCGCGGCGTCATCGTCGTCGTCGAGTGCGAGCACATGTGCATGACGATGCGTGGGGTGCGCAAGCCGGGCGCGAAGACAATCACCTCTGCGGTCAGGGGCCAACTGCGCAACCCGGCCACGCGGAATGAGGCGATGAGCCTGATCATGGCCAAGTAGCGGGGCGCGGTCCGGCGGGGGACGGCCGGGGCGGTCGGCCTGCGGCGTGCGTGTTCGGCTCGTGGCCCGCGCGGAGCCGGTTGTCGTACAAGGTCGGCCGGGATCGGCCCGGATCGGTCGGGGCCGGTCGTCGTCCGGGCTACTTGTCGTCCTCGTCGTCGTCCGGCAGCTTGCAGACCCGTTCCAGGAACAGCGCCGCCGCTATCACGCCCAGCCCCGCCACCACCGAGAACCCGGCGTAGATCGCCTGGTCCCTGCGGGGCGGGATGTCGAGGGACTCCAGCAGGAAGACCCCCACGCCGCCGTACACGCCGGAGACCAGCGCCGCGACCAGCGCCCCCGCCTGCCCGAAGACCAGGGCGCGCGCCGCCATCAGCGGGTCGACGCCCTTCGCGCCCGGCCTGCGCTCGCGCTGTGCGCGCAGCCTGCCCCGTAGCGAGAACGCCGTGGCGAGCAGCAGCACGGCGATCACCGCGAGCACCACGGGCGCCGCCTCCGGCACCTGCGGCAGGCGGCCGAGCGAGTCCCAGAGCCTGGCGCCCGCCCAGGCCAGCACCCCCGCCACGACGAAGAGCCCGGCCAGCGTCCTGATGCGAAGCTGCTTCACGTCGTCCCTTCACCGCCGGTGTCCCACACCGGTCGTCCCTGCCGGTGTCCCGCACCGGTAGCCGCCACCGCCACCGGCACCGGCGGCGTCACCCGAGGCCGCCCGCCGTGTCCCGAGCGCGGGGCGGCGGGCGCCGTTCGTCTGACCTTAACGACTACTCGGGCAGCCGTAGTTCCAGATCGGCCCGGGGCGTGACGCCCGCGCGTGTCACCGCGTCGAGCAGCCCGTCCACCAGGCCACGGCCCGGAAGCTCGGCCCCGGGCTCCACGTCGAGCCAGGGCGCGAGCACGAAGGCGCGCTCGTGCGCCCGCGGGTGCGGCAGCGTCAGCGCCGGGTCGGCCGAGGTCACGTCGGCGTACGCGACGATGTCGACGTCGAGGGTGCGCGGTCCCCAGCGCTCGTCCCTGACCCGGTGGAACGCCTCCTCGACGGCCTGGGCGCGCTCCAGCAGCGAACCGGGCGGCAGTGTGGTCTTCACCACCACCACCGCGTTGAAGTACGAGGGCTGGCTCCCGGGGTCGACGCCCCACGGCTGGGTCTCGTACACCGGCGAGACCGCCTTGACCCGCAGCCCCGGGGTGTCCTCCAGCGCGTCGACGGCGCCCTGAAGGGTCTCCAGGCGGTTGCCGAGATTGCTGCCCAGCGAGATCACCGCGCGCTGGGGGTTGTGCAGGGTGGTGTCGGCGGCGTCCACTTTTTCCACCACGGAGGGGGGCACGGGCTGCACCGTCGGGTCGCCCTGGCCCTCGGGGAAGAATGCGGTCATGCTCGGCTCCGGGTGATCGTCACGGTCACGTCGTCGAACGGCACGGTGATCGGCGCATCCGGTTTGTGCACACGGACCTCGACCTCCTCCACCCGCTCGTGTTTCAGGCAGACCGCCGCGATGCGCTCCGCCAGCGTCTCGACGAGGTCGACGGGGTCGCCCTCGACGACCGCCACCACCTCCTCCGCGACGATGCCGTAGTGCACCGTCTTCGCCAGATCGTCGTCGGCGGCTGCTGGGGCGGTGTCGAGGCCCAGCACCACGTCGACCACGAAGGTCTGGCCGTCCTCGCGCTCCCGCGCGAAGACGCCGTGGTGGCCCAGGGCCCTCAGGCCGCGCAGCGCGACACGGTCCACGCGAATCCCTCCAGTCGTCGGTCGTTCCTCTCGGCTGCCTCGGCCGCGTCGCCCCTCCGCGGGTCCGACGGCCCTCGCGGGCGAATGTACCCGCGGGCACCGACAGCACCCGTCGACGGGGCCACCGGGACGTACGGGGCGTGGCCGCCGCGCCGCCCCCGCGGCCGTAACGGGGCACCTACCCACTCAGCCGGGAGTCTCGCCGTCTTCCCCCGCACCCTCTTCCTGAGGGGTGTCCGCCAGCACCGGGGACGCGTGGTGGGACCAGAGCTTCCAGCCTTCCGGGGTGCGCAGGAAGAGATTGGTGGCGATCACGAGCTGGCCGACCAGCGGCCCGGGTTCGTCGCCCCCCTCGGGCGCGGGGCCGCCGCTGAGGATGTTCTCGGTGCAGGTCACCAGCGCCGTCCCGGCGCTGACCTCCACCTCGACATCGGTCAGGAAGAACTGGATGTACTCGGTGTGCGCCATGATCAGCGCGTACGAGCGCAGCACCTCGCCGCGCCCGGTGAGCACCGGCCACCCGGGGTGCACACAGGTGATCCGCGGCTCGTCCCCGTCGTGCCATATCCGGGACAGCTCGTCGAAGTCGCCCCGCTCCACCGCCTCGTAGAAGGCGGTGTTGGCCCCCTCGACCTCCGCCACGACGGACCGCGCGGGCCCGCTCACCGCGCGCCCTCCACCGCGCGGGCGACCCGTACGGCGTCGGCGGTGGCCCGCACCTCGTGCACCCGCACCGCCCAGGCGCCGCCGTGGGCGGCGATCGCGGAGACGGCGGCGGTGGCCGCGTCGCGCTCGCGGGCCGGCGGCGGCGAGCCCCCGGACCCGGCCAGCACCCGGCCGAGGAACCGCTTGCGGGACGCGGCGACCAGCAGCGGGCGGCCGAGCCCCGCAAGCCGCTCCAGATGGGCAAGCAGCGTCAGATCGTGCTCGACGTCCTTGGAGAAGCCGAGGCCGGGGTCGAGGATCACCCGGTCCTCCGCGATCCCCCCCGCCACGACGGCCGCCACGCGCGCGTGCAGTTCCCGCGTCACCTCGTCGACCACGTCCCGGTACACGCCGCGCACGTTCGGACCCTGGAGGAAGCCGCGCCAGTGCATCACCACGAACGGCACGCCCGCGTCCGCCACCACCGGGATCATCCCGGGGTCGGCCAGGCCGCCGCTGACGTCGTTCACGAGCACGGCGCCCGCCTCCAGCGCCCGCTCCGCGACCTCCGCGCGCATCGTGTCCACCGACACCAGGACGCCCTCGGAGACCAGGCCGCGCACCACGGGCACCACGCGCCGCAACTCCTCGGCCGCGTCCACCCGGGCCGCGCCGGGCCGCGTCGACTCGCCGCCGACGTCGACCAGGTCAGCGCCCTCGTCGACCAGGCCGAGGCCGTGCTTGACAGCCGTGGTGGCGTCGAAGTAGCGCCCGCCGTCGGAGAACGAGTCGGGGGTCACGTTGACGACGCCCATCACCGCGCAGCGGTCCCACACGGGCAGCCCCGCGACTCGTCCACGACCCGGCAAGGTAGTCATGTGGCCCAGCGTAGGTCGTGCGCGGAGGGCGGGCTTCCCGGCGGTCGCGGGCCGGCCCCCGGCGGCCGCGCCGCCGACCGAGCCGGACGGGCCATTCCCACGCGCCCCGCAACGCGCCCCCGCGCCGCCCCCTCATACGGCCAAAGCCTCTGGTACGGAAGGGCGTTGGGGGCCCGGGAGGGCCTGGGCGCCGGTCGTCGGGGCGCCGCGGCGCGGGGGAGCGGCGTCCGTTCGGATGCGTTTCGCGGCGATACGGGGCATTGGTCCCGGGCCCGGTATGGGAGCCCAGGGTGGCCGGAAACGGCCGTTGCGTAACGGGACGGCCGTGATTTTGCCGGGGTGTGCTCCACGAGACACTTGCGCAGGGTAAGTTTCTGGCCATGCCACGTGGACGCCACCGCCATTCTCCGCCGCTGCACAGGCTGTTGCCCTCCTCGGTGATCGGGAGTATCGCGGTCGCCTGCGCCGCGGGGGCGTGGTTCGCCCCGGAGCCCGTGGTGATGCGCTCGCTGGCCGCGGGTGCCGCCGTCGCCGCCCTCGCGGGCGCGGCGGTGATGCGCAGTTGGGACCGGCTCGCGGGGCGTCAGGTGGCGGATCTGAACCGTGGCAGGGCCAGTGACGAGTGGCGCTACGAGGAGCGGGTCGCCGAGCTTGAGGGCGACTTGGAGGAGTCGCGCGAGCTGCGCCACAAGATGGAGCTGAAGCTGCGCGGCAAGCGGGCCGAGCTGGCCAGGCTGCGGGGCGAGCACGCGGCGCTGCTGCGCAGGTACGCCACCGCGGAGACGGAGCGCGCGAGCGCACTCGAAGGCCGCAGACTGCTGGAGATCGAGGCCGCGGTGCCCGCGAAGGCCCTCGCGGCAGCGCCCCGGCGCAACGCGCTCGCCGGCCCCCGCCGCGACGACGTACCGCACGCCCCCGCCGGCATCTCGGGCGTGCTGACCCCCTCGCTCTACCTCCTGGCCAACGCGGCGCTGAAGAACCTCGCCGCCTCCTCGCCCGCTCCCCGCCCGGCGCCCGAGCAGGAGCCGCGGGGGCGGGAGCAGGAGCGGGAACAGCGGTCCGCGCAGGGCCACTTCACCGTTCCGACGGCGGCGGCCGTGGTGCCGCCCGCCGCGGTGCGCAGGCCCACGCTCGAAGGCGGCTTCGACTTCTTCGGCACCAAGAACGAGGCCCCGGGCGAACTCGACTCCGTACGCAACGGGGATCTGGCCGACGTCGTCGGCGACGAGGCGCTGGCCGTCCACAAGGCAGCGGCGGAGGCCGAGTTCCGGCCCGCGGGCGAGGGCGAGCGCGGCATAGGACAGGTCATCGACCTCACCGCGCACGACGAGACGGAACAGCTCGACATGTCGGAACTGCGCGGCGCGGTCTCCTAGCGGTCGTTCAGCGGTCGTTCAGCGCTCGTTTCGGCCGTGCGGTAGCCGTTCGGTGACCGTCCGGTGGTCATTCGGCGGCTCACGGCCACGCCCCGCCGCTCAGGGCAGGAGCCTGCCCAGCAGGCCGCCGAGCAGCCCGCCGCCGCCCGAGCCACCCCCGGAGCCGGGCTCCGACGGGGACTGCGAGGGCGTGGTGTCCCCGGACGACGGCGGCGGCTTCGAACCCGGAGTGTGCGACGGCGGCTCGGCGGACTTCCCCGCGCCGCGTGCCGCGGTGGTCTCGCCCGACATGCCCCCGCCGTCGCCCGGCGTGCCGCGGCCGGGCTCGTCGTCGGTCGGCTTGACGGCGCGCGGTGGCGGCGGCTTGCGAGCGAGCCCGGGGGCCGCGGGGTGCCGGTGCGGGCGCGGGGTGGCCCTGCCGGGCGGCTCCGCGTGCGTACGGCGGGCGCCGTGGCCCTTCCCGGGGGACTCGGGGGACTCCGGCGCCTCCTTCGTCCCGGCGCCGCCGTGCGCGGCCGAGGGGGGTTGCGCGGCCCCGCCCGCGAGGGTGGCGGCCAGCGCCGCCGCACAGGCCGCACCGGCCGCGGCGACGGCCCATCCGGGCCGCCCACGGCGCCGCCCGCGGGTGTCCGCAGCGGGGTGGGGGGTGTCCGTGGCGGGGGACTCGGCGGGGCTGGGGGATTCGGCCGCGCCGCCGGTCGGCTCAGCCTCTCCGGTCGGCCCGGTCGGCCCGGTCGGCCCGGTACCGCTCCGGGGCGCTTCCGCCGCCGTCCCGTCCGCTTCCGGCCGCTCGTCGTCCGGTGTCGGCCAGGCGGGCGGGCGTACGGCGTCGAAGGCACGCAGCGCGGAGTAGGCGTCGGGGACCACGGGGTCGGGGGCGGAAGGGGCGTCCGCGGGAGCCGCGGTGGCCTCGGTGCCTGCGGGAGCCGCAGCTTCGGCCCCGGTCTCGGCCACGGTCTCGTTCCCGGCGTCGGCTTCGGCCCCGGCGCTCGCGCGCTCCCCGTCCGTGCCGCCGGTGGCGCCGGAGCTGTCGGAGTCGTGGGTGCCGTTCGTGCTGCTCATGCCCTCGGCCTCCGTATCCCCGTCCCCCGCACGGGTCGCGCCGCCGCGGCGCGCGGGTGCGGCGACAGGGCCGGCGGGCGTGGGGCGGTGGGGAGTGCGGTGCGTCGGGCTGCCACGAGGGTGCGTCCTTTGCGGGGCGGACGCGCGGAGGCGGCCCGCACGGGGGTGGGCTTCACAGGGAGTATTCGACACGAACGCGTGTCCGCGCGGCCACCCCCTGGGGAAAACCCGCACACCCCCCGCCCGGGGTTCACGCGCCCTCCGCGCCCTCCCCGCTCATCCACCGGTCGGGCCGCGCCTCGCGCCGCCCGGTGCGCGAACGTTCCGCCTGCGCGGACAGCAGCGCCGCCGCCTCGTCCGCGTCCCTGGCACGCGCGCGTACGGTGCTGTTCGCCCCGGTGTCGAGCAGCAGGTCGGCCACCCCGTGCAGGCGCTGCCAGGGGCCCTGCGTCAGCCGTACGCTCTGCACCTTCGCGTGCGGCACCAGTGCCACCGTCCTGCGGATGAGGCCGCGCCTCGACGCCACCACGGCGTCCGTGACCGCGAAGCCGTAGCCGCGCCACCACAGCGGCACGCACCAGCGCGCGCGTGCGGGCGCGGGCGTGAAGACGCGCGGCACCGTGAGCCCGGGCGCCACGCGCGCGACGACGTCCTCGGCGAGCGCGCGCGGCGCCACCGGCACCAGCACGGTGTTGGACGAGCCCGCCACCCGCAGCTCCACGCGGACCCAGCCGCGCCGCCGCCACAGCAGCGGCTCCACGAACCGCAGCGTCTGCACCCTGCCGGGCGGCACCGTCTCGTGCGCCCTGTCGAGCAGCCCGTGGTCGATCCTGAGGCCGTCGGGGGACTCGCCCACCGTCCAGTCGTACTCGCCGAGGAAGCGCCCCACGCTGCGGGTGCCCATGGCGCCGATGACCGGGATCGCGGTGCCGAGCAGCGCCACCACGCTGTGCGTCAGCAGCCACATCGCTGTGGGCACCGCCACCGCCGCGAGCGGCAGCGCCCAGAACGTGCCGGTGAGGGCGAGCGCGGCCGCCAGGGTGCGCGGCGGCACCCGCAGGATCTGCCGTACGGGCGCCTCGCCGACCTCGCGCGCCGTGCCGGGCGCGAAGCCCGCGGCGCGGGCGAGCAGTTCGGCACGCAGGGCGCGCGCGTCCCGCTCGCCGAGGTACGCCAGTTCGTCCTTTTTCTCGGTGCCTATGACGTCCAGTTTGAGCTTGACGACGCCGATGAACCTGGCGAGCAGCGGCTGGGTGACGTCCACCGCCTGGAGCCGGTCGAGCCGGATGTGCGCGCTGCGCCTGAAGAAGAGCCCGGTCCTGATCCGCAGCTCCGTCCCGGTCACGGCGAAGTGGGTGAACCACCAGCTCAGGAAGCCGTAGAGGGCGGCGGCCGGAATCAGCACGGCGAGGCCGAGCAGCAGCATGGTGCCGGTGAGCTGGGTGAGCCTGCGGTGGGCCTCGTCGGGGTCGTGGACGGCCCAGCCGATGATGATCGCGATCGGCGCCCACGCGCGCCGCAGCGGGGTGACGGGGTGCAGCCGCCGCTCGACGACCTCCACCGCCTCCCGCGCGTCCTCGTCGGCCTCCCGCGCGCCCTCGTCGGCCTCCCGCTCGACGACCTCCACCGCCTCCCGCGCGTCCTCGTCGGCCTCCCGCGCGCCCTCGTCGGCCTCCCGCGCGTGCGGCCCTCCGGCCGCCTCCCGCGGGTCCCCCGTGGCGCTCCCACCGGCGGTGGCGCGGTCCGCCGTGTCCTCGCTCACAGCCCCGCCGATCGTGCCTCGCCCAGCTCGGTCAGCCGGTCACGCAGCCGCTCGGCCTCGGCGGGCAGCAGCCCGGGGATGCGCGCGTCGGTGGCCGCGGCGGCGGTGTGCAGTTGCAGCCCCGCCAGGCCGAAGTGGCGCTCGACGGGGCCCGAGGTGACCTCCACCAGTTGCATGCGCCCGTACGGCACGACGGTCTCCTCGCGCCACAGCACCCCGCGGCTGAGCAGCAGGTCGTCGACGCGCTCCGCGTACCGCCAGGAGCGCCAGTTGCGCCCCAGGAGCACCCAGCCCCACAGCAGCGCCACACAGGGCACCAGGGCGAAGGCCGCCCACACCACCCCGGCGAGGATGCCGGGCAGCACGCCCGCGAGCACGGCCAGCGGGACGAGCCACGCGGCCAGCAGCAGCCGCCGCATGCGCAGGACCGCGCGGGGCAGCGCGAGCCACACCAGGTCGTCCGGCGGCGCCCCGGCCGCTTCCCCCGTTCCCGCGCTCGTCTCCATGCCGCAAGCGTACGTAGGAGGTGCGACACCGCGCGGCGGCGTAGGCCAGACTGTGGGCATGACAGGCGGTACGGAGACCACGGTCGGCATCGGCGGCGCCGCGGAGAGCACCGACATGGTGCTGAACATCGGGCCGCAGCACCCGTCGACCCACGGGGTGCTGCGGCTGCGCCTCGTCCTCGACGGCGAGCGGATCGAGCGGGCCGAGCCGGTGATCGGCTACATGCACCGCGGCGCGGAGAAGCTGTTCGAGGCGCGCGACTACCGGCAGATCGTGATGCTGGCGAACCGGCACGACTGGCTGTCCGCGTTCTCCAACGAGCTGGGCGTGGTCATGGCCGTGGAGCGGATGCTCGGCATGGAGGTCCCCGAGCGCGCCGTGTGGACCCGCACCCTTCTCGCCGAGCTGAACAGGGTGCTCAACCACCTGATGTTCCTCGGCTCCTACCCCCTCGAACTGGGCGGCATCACCCCGGTCTTCCACGCGTTCCGCGAGCGCGAGGAGGTCCAGCGGGTGATGGAGGAGGTGTCGGGCGGCCGGATGCACTACATGTTCAACCGGGTGGGCGGCCTCAAGGAGGACCTGCCCGCGGGCTGGACCGCACGCGCGCGTGAAGCGGTCGCCTCGGTGCGCTCGCGCATGCACGTGTACGACGACCTGGTGCTCGGCAACGAGATCTTCCGCGGCAGGACCCGGGGCGTGGGCGTGCTGGACGCGGCCGACGTGCACGCCTTCGGGGTCTCGGGGCCCATCGCGCGCGCCTCAGGCGTCGACTTCGACCTGCGCCGCGACGAGCCGTACCTCGGCTACGGGGAGCTGGCGGACACCCTGCGGGTGGTCACACGCGCGGAGGGCGACTGCCTCGCCAGGTTCGAGTGCCTGCTCGACCAGACCCACAACGCGCTCGACCTCGCCGACGCCTGCCTGGCCCGCCTCGCGGACCTGCCGCCCGGGCCGGTGAACCAGCGGCTGCCGAAGGTGCTGAAGGCGCCGGAGGGCCACACGTACGCGTGGACCGAGAACCCCCTCGGGCTGAACGGGTACTACCTGGTGTCCAAGGGCGAGAAGACGCCGTACCGGCTGAAGCTGCGGTCCGCCTCCTTCAACAACATCCAGGCGCTCACCCGGCTGCTCCCCGGCACCCTGGTCGCGGACATGGTGGCGATCCTGGGGTCGCTGTTCTTCGTGGTCGGGGACATCGACAAGTAGTCGACACGTAGTCGACGAGCGGGGCCACGCAGGGCCTGGCGCCGGGTGGCGCAGGCAGCGCTAGACGGCACCGGGCGGTGCGGCGTCCTCGCGGGGCGGCTCGTGCGGTGCGACGTCCTCCAGTGCGAGCCCCCTGGGCTGCCAGAGCCAGCCGAAGTCCCCGAGGCCGCCGCGCGCGGTCAGCTCCGCGGCCTCTCCCGCCGCCGCCAGCGCCCGTACGTAGCCCGTGGGGTCGGTGGCGGCGAGGGAGAGCGGCGGGCGGTCTCCGAGGACCCCCAGGGCCCGCAGCGCGTCGCGCTGGGTCGTGAGGCGGGCGCCGGGGCCCGCGCAGGCGTCGAGCGCGACGTGCGCGGTGATGTCGTGGCGGCCGTCGGGCACCGGGGCGGTGCCGCGCCCCTCGCGGTATCCGGTGAGCGTGCCGTACGGGGGCCGGGACGCGCGCGTGTGCGCGTAGTCGGCGGCCACCGCGAGGCCGCGGTCGAGCGTGCCGGCCGCGGCGGCCCACGCCTCGTCCCTGGGACGGCCGACCTCGGCCCGCAGCCCCGGTTCCGGCGGCAGCGGCCACCAGCGGTCGAGCCAGTCCGCGTCGGGGCCCGCCACCGGCTCCCCGAACGCTTCGGCGCCGTCCTCGGCGACCAGCACGCGGCGCGGCACCCCGGCCGCGTCCACCTCCACGACGTCGAGGGGCACGTTGTCCAGCCACTCGTTGGCGAACAGCAGCCCGGTGACACCGCGCGGCGCTCCTTCGGTCCACCGCACGCGCGGGTCGGCGTCCGGCGGCCGCGCGGCGCGCTCGACCGCGTACCCGCGCGCGCGTGCCCTCACCTCGGGCGGCAGCGCGTCGAGTACCCCGGCGACCAGTTCGCCGTGGCCCGCGCCCATGTCGACGAAGGCGAGCCGCGCGGGACCGCCGAGCGCCGCGTCGACCCGGCACAGCAGCCGCGCCACCGCCCCCGCGAAGAGCGGGGATGCGTGCACGGAGGTACGGAAGTGGCGCCCGGGCCCCTCGGCGCCCCGGTAGAAGCCGCCGGGCCCGTACAGCGCCCGCTCGCCCGCCTCCCGCCACCCGCCCCGCGGCACGCCGCCCGCACGCGCCTCACCCTCCGTGTCCCACATCACGTCCAAAGGCTAGGCCCTGTCCTGCCGGTCTTCGCGGGGCCGCGACGCCCGGCACCGCACCCCGCCGCGTTGTCGGAGTCGTCCACGTACGCCCAGTACGAGGACGATCCTCCGCCTTGCGATGCACGGCACCGAACGCCGCGACCTGATCCACGAAGACCGACAGGACAGGACCTCGCGCATGAACAACCTTGGCCTCCACCTTGTGGAGTAGGCGCAGCGGTTGCGGATCGGCCCTCCGGTTGACTTCCCGACGCCGCCCGCGTACCTACGCTGGGTTACGTGCAGCGCGTGTACGACTTCCTCCGCAGACACCCGACGTGGGTCGACAGCTTCTGGGCCGTCTTCCTCCTCGGGGTGGCCTGCGTGAGCCTGGTCGCCGTGTTCGACCCGCTGCGGCCCGACCCGCCGCTGGCGACCTGGCCGCTCGCGGTGCTGCTCTGCGCCACGGTGGCGCTGCGCCGCCGTATGCCCGAGCGGGTGCTGCTCGTGGCGGTGGGGGCCGGCTGCCTCCAGCTCGCGCTCGACGTGCCCCAGATGCCCGCCGACTTCGCCCTGCTCGTGATGATCTACACCAACGCCGCGGACGGCGCCCGCTGGGCGTCCAGGCTGGGACTGATCGGAGGTCTGTGCGCGGCGCCGCTGTCCCAGCTCCGCTGGCCCGACTACAACACCACCGCCTCCGAGCGCGCGCTCTCGACGATGTTCCTCATGGTGCCGTTCGCGCTCGCCTGGGTGCTCGGCGACTCCGTGCGCACCCGGCGCGCGTACCTGGCCCAGCTTGAGGAGCGCGCCGCCCGCCTCGAACGGGAGCGCGAGGCGCAGGCCAAGGTGGCCGTCGCGGCGGAGCGCGCCAGGATCGCCCGTGAGCTGCACGACGTGGTGGCGCACAACGTGTCCGTGATGGTGGTGCAGGCCGACGGCGGCGCCTATGTCATGGAGGCGGCGCCCGACCAGGCACGCAAGGCCCTGGAGACCATCTCGGCCACCGGCCGCCAGGCGCTCGCCGAGATGCGGCGGCTGCTCGGCGTGCTGCGCACGGGCGAGCAGCAGGAGAGCGGCGAGTACGTGCCCCAGCCCGACGTGGACCAGTTGGACGAGCTGATCGAGCAGGTACGGGTGTCGGGGCTGCCGGTCGACTTCAAGGTCGAGGGCACCCCGCGCCCGCTGCCAAGCGGCGTCGAGCTGACCGCCTACCGCATCGTGCAGGAGGCGCTGACCAACACCCGCAAGCACGGCGGCCCCGACGCCGGTGCCAGCGTGCGCCTCGTCTACTTCGACGACGGGCTCGGCCTGCTCGTGGAGGACGACGGCAAGGGCGCCGCGCACGAGACGTACGAGGACGGCGGCGCGGACGGGCAGGGCCACGGCCTCATCGGGATGCGCGAGCGCGTCGGCATGGTAGGCGGCACCCTCGACGCAGGCCCGCGCCCCGGCGGCGGCTTCCGCATCAGCGCCCTGCTGCCGCTGAAGGCCGCGCCATGACGGGCCGCCCCCGCCCGCTGACGCCCCGCGGCCCCCTCCGTACCCTTGTCCCATGCCGGAACCGGGAGCGCCCGTGACCCCACAGAGCCCGATCAGGGTGATGCTCGTCGACGACCAGGCGCTGCTGCGCGCCGGGTTCCGGATGGTGCTGGCGGCCCAGCCCGACATGGAGGTCGTCGCGGAGGCGGGCGACGGCGTCGAGGCGCTTGCCGAGCTGCGCGCCACCCGCGTCGACGTCGTCCTCATGGACGTCCGCATGCCGCACCTCGACGGCGTCGAGACCACCCGCCGCATCCGCGCCGCCGAGGACCCGCCGAAGGTGCTCATCCTCACCACCTTCGACCTGGACGAGTACGCCTTCTCGGGGCTGAAGGCGGGCGCCTCCGGCTTCATGCTGAAGGACGTGCCGCCCGGCGACCTGCTCGACGCCATCCGGGCCGTGCACAGCGGGGACGCGGTCGTCGCCCCCTCCACGACCAGGCGGCTGCTCGACCGGTTCGCGCCGATGCTGCCCGACACCCGCGAGCAGCCCCGGTACAAGGAGCTGTCCCGGCTGACGGAGCGCGAGCGCGAGGTGATGGTCCTCGTCGCGCAGGGCCTGTCCAACGGGGAGATCGCGGCCCGCCTGGTGCTCTCCGAGGCCACCGTGAAGACCCACGTGGGCCGCATTCTCACCAAGCTCGAACTGCGCGACCGCGTCCAGGTCGTGGTCCTCGCCTACGAGTCGGGCCTGGTACGCGCGGGCGGCGGCAGCGGCTGACCGCAGCGTCCCGCGGCCGCCTCCGACGGCCGCTTCCCGCGGCTGCTCCCGGCGGCCGCGGTGGCGCGCGGGCGCACGCGCCCCCCCGCGAGCCTCCGCACGCACGCGCGTGCCTCCAGTCACGCCCCACGCGCGCGTGGACTCAGCGCGGCAGGCGGGCCGCGAAGTCCGCCGCCGCGGCCCGTACGTCGTCCTTGGTCCAGGACAGGCCCGCCGCGTCGACGGCCACCTCGGTGTACGCCAGGCCCGGCACCTCGCGCGCGATCCAGTTCCAGAAGAGCCCCGTCCCGGTCTCCTCGGCCTGCGCGAGCGACGCCTCCACCAGCACCTCCGCCTCGTACGGCAGCCAGAGGTGGAACTCCTGGGTGTGCGGCACCTCGGGCACCGTCCGCACCCACGGCAGGCCCGCCCCGGCGAAGCCCTCCCGCAGCCCCTCGGCGACCACGCGCGCCTGCGCCACGTACGACGGCAGCCGCGGCAGCTCACGCTCAAGGCCCGCGAGCGCGGCGAGCGCGGTCGGGAACTGCTGGAAGACCGTGCCCCCGTAGCGGCGCCGCCAGACCCTCGCCTCCTCGGCCAGGGACGCGGGGCCCGCGAGCGCGGCGCCCGCGATGCCGCCGAGGCCCTTGTAGAACGACACGTAGACGCTGTCGGCGAGCCCCGCGATCTCGTCGAGCGGGCGGCCGAGGCGGACCGTGGACTCCCACAGCCTGGCGCCGTCGAAGTGGACCACCGCGTCCCGCTCCCTCGCCGCGGCCACCACCTCGGTCAGCTCGTCCCACTCCGGCAGCACGAAGCCCGCCTCGCGCAGCGGCAGTTCGAGCATCAGCGTCCCGAAGGGCTCGGCGAAGCCGCGCACCTCGTCGGCCGTGGGCAGCCGGGGCGCGGCCGTCGGGAACACCGTGCGCAGCCCGGAGAGCACCGAGAGGGCGCCCTCCTCGTGCTGCTCGGGGTGGGAGAGCGGATGCAGCGCCACCGTCCGGTCGCCGGTGCGGCCCGCCCAGCAGCGCAGCGCGACCTGCTGCGCCATGACGCCGGTGGGGAAGAAGACGGCGGCCTCCTTGCCGAGCAGCCCCGCCACGCGCTCCTCCAGCGCGCCCACGACGCCGTCGCCGTACACGTCGATGCGCTCGTCGAGGTCGTAGACGCCCTTGGCGTCCTCGACGAGGGCGGCAAGCCGCTCGCCGACGGTGTGGACCGCGGGGCCGCGCCGCAGGGTCCGCTCGGCGCCGCGCATCGCCGCGCGCCGCCGCGCCCGCAGCCGTGCCGCGGGGTCCTCGTTGTCCGTTCCGGTGCTCTCAGTCATGCCCAGATCATCACCTGGCGGACGGAAAAGTCGTACGGAATTACCGTGCCTGTGGACAACGCGCGCCGCCGTCGCCCGCCGTCGCGCACCCTGTGGGACGAGTGGGAGGTACGGCGACGGAGCGCGTTAGCATGCGGGAAATCGTCCGGTACCCCCAGCGGACTGGAACGGAAGGCCCTTCTCGCGTGAACACACCCCGACCACCCGACTCCCGGGACCGCCCCGCGCGCCTGACCGTGGGCGTCGTCGGCGCGGGCCGGGTGGGACCCGCGCTCGCCGCCTCGCTCCAGCTCGCGGGCCACCGCCCCGTCGCGGTCTCCGCGGTCTCCGACGCGTCCCTGCGCCGCGCCGCCGAGCTGCTGCCCGACGTCCCCGTGGTACGCCCGGCCGAGGTGCTGCGGCTCGCCGACCTCGTCCTGCTCACGGTGCCCGACGACGCCCTCCCCGGGCTCGTCGAAGGGCTGGTGGAAACCGGCGCCGTCCGCTCCGGCCAGCTCCTCGTCCACACCTCGGGGCGGTACGGGACGCGGGTACTCGACCCCGCGCTCAGGGCGGGCGCGCTGCCGCTCGCGCTGCACCCCGTGATGACGTTCACCGGCACCTCCGTGGACGTCCAGCGGCTCGCGGGCTGCTCCTTCGGCGTCACCGCGCCCGACGAGCTGCGGCTCGCCGCACAGGCCCTGGTGATCGAGATGGGCGGGGAGCCCGAGTGGATCGAGGAGGCGGCCCGCCCGCTCTACCACGCGGCACTCGCCCTCGGCGCCAACCACCTGGTGACCCTGGTCGCCGAGTCCATGGAGGTGCTGCGCACCGCGGGCGTCACCGCCCCCGACCGGATGCTGGGCCCGCTGCTCGGCGCCGCCCTCGACAACGCACTGCGCTCGGGCGACGCCGCCCTCACCGGCCCCGTCGCCCGCGGTGACGCCGGCACCGTCGCCGCGCACGTCACCGAGCTGCGGCGCCGCGCGCCCGCGACCGTCCCCGGCTACCTCGCCATGGCGCGCGCCACCGCGGACCGCGCCCTCGCGCACGGGCTGCTCAAGCCCGAGCTGGCCGAGGACCTGCTCGGGGTACTGGCACACAGCGGCGCGGCCCCCGCGGGGCCCGCCGACGACGACACCGACGGGGACGAGCGATGACGACCCTGCTGCACACCGCCGAGGGGCTGCGCGCCCGCGCCCGCGAGGGCCGCCGCGCCGTGGCCATGACCATGGGCGCCCTCCACGAGGGCCACGCGGCCCTGGTGCGCGCCGCACGCGCCGCCGTCGGGCCGCGCGGCGAGGTCGTCGTCACCGTCTTCGTCAATCCGCTCCAGTTCGGCGCGGGCGAGGACCTGGACCGCTACCCGCGCACCCTCGACGCCGATCTGGAGATCGCCGCGGCGGCCGGGGCCGACGTCGTGTTCGCGCCCGGCGTCGAGGAGGTCTACCCGGGCGGCGCCCCCGAGGTCAGGATCGCGGCGGGCGCCATGGGCGAGCGCTTCGAGGGCGCCGCGCGCCCCGGCCACTTCGACGGGATGCTGACCGTCGTCGCGAAGCTGCTCCATCTGACCGCCCCCGACGTCGCCTTCTTCGGCCAGAAGGACGCCCAGCAGCTCGCCCTGGTCCGCCGCATGGCGCGCGATCTCAACTTCCCGGTGGAGATCGCCGCCGTCCCCACCGTCCGCGAGCCGGACGGCCTCGCCCTCTCCAGCCGTAACCGCTACTTGTCGCCGCCCGAGCGCACCACCGCCCTCGCGCTCTCACGCGCCCTGTTCGCGGGCCGCGACCGGCTCGCCGCGCAGCAGGCGCTGGCCAACCGCGCCCTTGCCGCGCCCGTGGCGCCGGGCCGCGCGCGTGCCCTCGCCGCGACCGGCGAGGCGCGCGCCGCGGCCGACGCGCACGCGGTCGCCGAGTCGGCCCCCGGCCGCCCCGCGGCCGTCCGCGCCGCCGCTCACCACGTCCTCGACCCGGCCGCGTCGCTCGACCCGCCGCTCGTCCTCGACTACCTCGCGCTCATCGACCCGGCCGACTTCACCGAGGCCGCCGACGACCACACGGGCCGTGCCGTCCTCGCGGTCGCCGCCAGGGTCGGCACCACCCGGCTCATCGACAACGTCCCGCTCGACTTCGGCCCCGCGGGGGACATCGAAGGAGACGACGCATGACCCACGACACCACGCCCACGCCCCCGGCCGGGGGCACCGCCACCGGCCTGCGGCTGCCCGCCCCGGCGCCCGGCTGGGCCGAGGAAGCCGACGTCGTGATCGTCGGCTCAGGGGTGGCGGGCCTCACCGCCGCGCTGCGCTGCTCGGCCGCCGGGCTGCGCACCGTCGTCGTCACCAAGGCCCGCCTCGACGACGGCTCCACGCGCTGGGCGCAGGGCGGCATCGCCGCCGCGCTCGGCGAGGGCGACACCCCCGAGCAGCACCTCGACGACACCCTGGTGGCGGGCGCCGGGCTCTGCGACGAGGCGGCGGTGCGCACCCTCGTCACCGAAGGCCCGGGCGCCGTCCACCGGCTCATCGCGGCGGGCGCGCGCTTCGACCCCCCGCCGGCCGGCGGCGGCATCGCCCTCACCCGCGAGGGCGGCCACCACCGCAGCCGGATAGTGCACGCGGGCGGCGACGCCACCGGCGCCGAGGTCTCACGCGCCCTGGTCGGAGCGGTGCGCGCCGAGGGCATCAGGACCGTGGAGAACGCACTCGTACTCGACCTGCTCACCGACGCGCGGGGACACACCGCGGGCGTCACCCTGCACGTGATGGGCGAGGGTCAGCACGACGGCGTGGGCTCCGTGCGCGCCCCCGCCGTGGTGCTCGCCACCGGCGGCATGGGCCAGGTCTTCTCCGCGACCACCAACCCCCCCGTGTCGACGGGCGACGGGGTCGCGCTCGCGCTGCGCGCCGGGGCCGAGGTCAGCGACCTGGAGTTCGTGCAGTTCCACCCCACCGTCCTGTTCCTCGGCGCCGGAGCGGAGGGCCAGCAGCCGCTGGTGTCCGAGGCCGTGCGCGGCGAGGGCGCCCACCTCGTCGACGCGGACGGCGTCCGCTTCATGGCGGGGCAGCACGAACTGGCCGAGCTTGCGCCCCGCGACATCGTCGCCAAGGCCATCGTGCGCCGCATGATCGAGCAGGGCGCCGAGCACATGTACCTGGACGCGCGGCACTTCGGCGCGGAGATGTGGGAGCGCCGCTTCCCGACCATCCTCGCCGCCTGCCGCGCCCACGGCATCGACCCGGTCACCGAGCCCGTCCCGATCGCCCCCGCCGCGCACTACGCCTCCGGCGGGGTACGCACCGACCGGCGCGGGCGCACCACCGTGCCCGGCCTGTACGCGTGCGGCGAGGTCGCCTGCACCGGGGTGCACGGCGCCAACAGGCTCGCGTCCAACTCGCTGCTCGAAGGGCTCGTCTACGCGGAGCGCATCGCCGAGGACCTCGCGGCCCTGCGCGACCGCGACGCGCTGCACGCGCGCGTGCCCGTCGAACCGCCCGCCGACGGCCCCGCGCTGCCGCTGCTCGCGCCCGAGACCAGGTTCGCCGTCCAGCGCGTGATGACCGAGGGCGCGGGGGTGCTGCGCTCGGCCGCCTCCCTTGCCGCGGCCGCCGACCGGCTCGCCCGCCTCCACGACGACGCGCGCGCGGCCCTCGCCGAGCACGGCAAGAGCGCGGAGCCAGGGGTCGACACCTGGGAGGCGACCAATCTGCTCTGTGTCGCCAGGGTCCTGGTCGCCGCCGCCGAGCGGCGCGCCGAGACCCGCGGCTGCCACTGGCGCGAGGACCACCCCGACCGCGACGACACCGCCTGGCGCCGCCACATCGTCGTCACCCTCAACCCCGACCGCTCGCTCACCCCCCGCACCACCGCATCCCCGGCCTTCCCGCCGACCAGCGACCCGCTCGCCGACGCCCCCACGGGCCCCGACCGCCCCTCCCGCATCCAGGAGCCATGACCGTGACTACCCCCGACCTTCCCCTCGCCTCCTCCGGCGGCTGCGGCGACGGCTGCGCCTGCCACGGCGGCGAGGGCCACGACGACCCCATGGAGTGCGGCCTCGACCCGGCGCTCGCCCAGCTCCTCGCCGAGCAGGGGCTCGACCCGCTGCTCGTCGAGGACGTGGCGAACCTGGCCGTCGCCGAGGACCTGGACAACGGCGTCGACGTCACCACCGAGGCGACCATCCCCGAGGACGCCGTCGCCACCGCGGACTTCGTCGCGCGCGAGGCGGGCGTGGTCGCGGGCCTCAGGGTGGCCGAGGCGGTGCTCTCCGTGGTGTGCACGGACGAGTTCGAGGTCGAGCGGCTCGCCGAGGACGGCGACCGGGTGGCGGCGGGCCGGCGGCTGCTGAGCGTCACCGCCCGCACCCGCGACCTGCTCACCGCCGAGCGCAGCGCGCTCAACCTGCTCTCCCGCCTCTCCGGCGTCGCCACCGCCACCCGCGCGTGGGCGGACGTCCTCGACGGCACGGCGGCCCGCGTCCGCGACACCCGCAAGACCACCCCGGGCCTGCGCGCCCTGGAGAAGTTCGCGGTCCGCATGGGCGGCGGGGTCAACCACCGGATGTCCCTGTCGGACGCCGCCCTCGTCAAGGACAACCACGTGGTGGCCGCGGGCGGCGTCGCCGAGGCGTTCAAGGCCGTGCGCGAGCGCTTCCCCGAGGTCCCGATCGAGGTCGAGGTCGACACCCTGCACCAGCTCCGCGAGGTGCTCGACGCGGGCGCCGACCTGATCCTGCTGGACAACTTCACCCCCGAGGAGACCTCGGAGGCCGTCGGCATCGTCGCGGGCCGCGCCACCCTGGAGTCCTCCGGCAGGCTCGCCCTGGAGAACGCGCGCGCGTACGCCGAGACCGGCGTCGACTACCTCTCGGTGGGCGCTCTCACCCACTCGTCCCGCATCCTCGACATCGGGCTCGACCTGCGGGAAACCGAGGGGGCCCCCGAGGCCGGAGCGGAGTAGGCGCCATGCTGCTGACGATCGATGTGGGCAACACCCACACCGTGCTCGGCCTGTTCGACGGCGAGGAGATCGTCGAGCACTGGCGGATCTCCACCGACCCGCGGCGCACCGCCGACGAGCTTGCGGTGCTCCTCCAGGGCCTCATGGGCATGCACCCGCTGCTCGGCGAGGAGCTGGGCGACGGCATCGACGGCATCACCGTCTGCTCCACGGTCCCCTCCGTCCTCCACGAGCTGCGCGAGGTCACCCGCCGCTACTACGGCGACGTGCCCGCGGTGCTCGTCGAGCCGGGCATCAAGACCGGGGTGCCGATCCTGGTGGACAACCCCAAGGAGGTCGGCGCCGACCGCATCATCAACGCGGTCGCCGCCGTCGAGCTGTACGGCGGCCCCGCCATCGTCGTCGACTTCGGCACCGCCACCACCTTCGACGCCGTCTCCGCGCGCGGCGAGTACACCGGCGGCGCGATCGCCCCCGGCATCGAGATCTCCGTGGACGCGCTCGGGGTGCGCGGCGCCCAGCTCCGCAAGATCGAGCTGGCCAGGCCGCGCAGCGTGATCGGCAAGAACACCGTGGAGGCCATGCAGGCGGGCATCCTGTACGGCTTCGCGGGCCAGGTCGACGGCGTGGTCAACCGCATGGCGAGGGAGCTGGCCGACGACCCCGACGACGTCACCGTCATCGCCACCGGGGGCCTCGCCCCCATGGTCCTCGGCGAGTCCACCGTGATCGACGAGCACGAGCCCTGGCTGACCCTCATCGGCCTGCGCCTGGTGCACGCGCGCAACGTGTCCCGGCTGTGAGCCGGCCGCGACCGCGGCCGGTCGTGCCGGTCGTGCCGTCGATGCCGGTCGTGCTCACGCCACGCCGTCCGCGCGGGGCGGCGGCGGGGCGCGGGCGGGTCCCCCGGGTGTCCGTGTGGCCGCCCCGCCCGCCCGGCGTGGCCGAAGACTTTTTGTCCGATTAGCCCCTATCGTCGCTTCATGCCCACGCCATACGGAACCCGAGGCGGCATGGCGTTCGGCGCGGGGGAGCTGCGTGTGCTCCGCCGTGCCCTCGCCCTTGCCCTGCACCCAAGCTCCGCTTCAGCGCAGGACGTCCAGGAGTGTCACCACCTCGCGGAGCGTGTCGACGAGGCGGTGCGCGAGGGCGCGCGGCAGCGGGAGTTCCTCCTGGCCGACCTGGCGCGCTACCGGGCCGCGCTGCCCGGCACCGTCACCGGCTACCTCACGCTGCTGCGCGAGGCCCTGGACGCGGGCCACCGCCCGGGTCCGGGCGACCTCGCCGCCCTGCGCGCGCTGCGCGGCAACCCCGCCGCGAGCGCCCTCCTCGACCGCTGCCGGGCCGGCCTCGTCGCGCTGCCCCGCGTCCCGGGCGCCGCCGCGGTGCCGTCCCCCGCGCGGCCCGCGGAGGAGCGCCGCCGTGTGCTCACCGCGCTGCCCGGCGGGCGCGCCGCGGGCCCGGGGGAGCGGGAGCCCGAGGAGCCCGACGAGCCCGACGAGGGCGAGCCGGAGCAGCCGGGCCGCGAGCCCTCGGCGCCCGGCGAGCGCCCCGCCCCGAACCGCCCGGTCCCGACCCCCGCCGAGGTCTTCCCCCCGAAGCGCAGGCCAGCGCCCCCGTCGAACCCGCCGGGGCAGCGGGTGGCGGTCTGAGGAGCCGCGCGCCCCGCCAGGACCCGGGCCCGGGCGGGGCCGTCAGAGGGCGCTGGCTACCCTGAAGCCATGGACTACGTCTCCGCGCTCGTGCCCCCGGTCGTGATGGCGGCCCTGTTCGTCGGCCTCATCGTGACCATCGTCAAGTCGCAGGGCGGCCCCAACAAGGCCAAGGAGGACGCGGCCGTGGACGCCGCCATCGCCAGGGCCGAGCGCGCCCGCCAGGCCACCGGCGAACCCCGCTCCTGACCCGCGCCACCCGGTCGGCGCGCCCCGCCCCGGCCCCACGGACGGTGCCCTGGCGCCTCCCGGCACCGTAAAGATTCGGCCACGCGGCACGACGCCGCGCGATCCCCCGCGCCCCCGTCGCCCGGAGGACAGGCGATCCCTTTCGGGCCGAATCGATCGAGATATGACTCTTCGTCGAGAAGGCCATGTTCATCATGCTATGGACGGCTTTCGCGATTATGGTGCTCGTGTGCCTCGTCCCTTGGGAGAACTCGAAGACGCGGTCATGACGCGGATCTGGAAGTGGAACCGCCCCGTGACCGTCCGGGAAGTCCTGGAAGACCTCCAGCAGGAGCGGTCCATCGCCTACACCACCGTGATGACCGTGATGGACAACCTCCATCAGAAGGGCTGGGTCCGCCGCCAGGCGGAGGGCCGCGCCTATCGATATCAGGCGGTCTCCACCCGGGCCGCGTACTCCGCCGCGCTGATGAACGAGGCGTGGGCGCGCAGCGACAACCCCGCTGCTGCGCTCGTCGCCTTCTTCGGCATGATGTCGCCGGTGCAGCGCGAGGCGCTGCGCGACGCCGTCCGCATGGTCCAGGACCCGGAGAACCCGTCGCCCCCCGAGAACGGCGGGAATCCCGTCGGCGCCGAGAACGGTCACAACACCCCGGCCACCGCCAACGCCGACCGCGCCGACAACACCGACGGGGCCGACAGCGTGCACGGCGCCGACACCGCTGACATTGCTGACAAGGCTGACAACGCTGACACGGCCGACGGCGCGGGCAACACGGAACACCCCGGCGCGTCCGAAGCCTCCGAACACCGCGAAGCCCCCGAACACCGCGAAGCCTCCGGACGCACCGAAGCCGTGAAGAGAACGCGGCCTTCCGGTAACGGCCGCTCGGACAACCCCGCCGCAGGCGGTCGCCCCGGCGGGCGATAGCGTCCGAGCATGCCTTCAGAGCCCGGGCCCACCACATATGCCGTAACGGTACGGCGCGCCAGGACGAGCGATGTGCCCGAGCTGCGCACCCTGCTTGACGCCTACGTCGACAAGGCCATCCTGCTCGACAAAGCGACGGTGACCCTTTACGAGGACATCCAGGAGTTCTGGGTGGCCGAGCGCGACGACAACGCGCAGGTCGTCGGGTGCGGCGCGCTGCACGTGATGTGGGAAGACCTCGCCGAGGTACGCACCCTCGCGGTGAACCCCGTGGTCAGGGGCTCGGGCGTGGGTCACCAACTCCTCCAGAAGCTGCTCGGTACCGCCCGCTGGATCGGTGTTCGGCGCGTATTCTGCCTCACCTTCGAAGTCGACTTCTTCGCCAAGCACGGCTTCGTCGAGATCGGGGAGACGCCGGTCGACACGGATGTCTTCAGTGAGCTGCTGCGTTCCTATGACGAGGGCGTTGCCGAGTTCCTGGGTCTCGAACGAGTGAAACCGAACACCTTGGGCAACAGCCGGATGCTTCTGCATCTGTGATCGCCGACGGTATTCCCCCCGTCACTCGACCCGAGTGCCCCTATGTCCGAAACGCGCATGTTTCCTGGGTTCTTGGGGGCATCGGTCTCTCCCGGGGGTTTGTGTTTTCCAGTGAAAAGCGGTTTGCTTTCCGCGTACTCCAAGTACTCCGTGTAGTGCGTGTACTCCAGGGCTGCATATAACAAGGGGAGGGCGAAACGGCGGCGGGTGCCGCGTACGCTCCGACCCGGACGTTATCGATGAAAGGAATTACGGTGGCACAGAAGGTTCAGGTCCTTCTTGTCGATGACCTCGACGGCGGCGAGGCGGACGAGACCGTCACGTTCGCGCTGGACGGCAAGACGTACGAGATCGACCTCACCACCTCGAATGCCGACAAGCTCCGCGGTCTCCTTGAGCCCTATGTCAAGGGCGGTCGGCGCACCGGTGGCCGTGCCACCGGCGGTCGCGGCCGGACGCGTGCGGCGTCTTCGGGCGGTGGCCAGGACACGGCGCAGATCCGCGCCTGGGCCAAGGAGAACGGCTACGAGGTCAACGACCGCGGGCGGGTCCCCGCCAACATCCGCCAGGCGTACGAGGACGCCCACCGCTGAGGTGAGCGGTACCCGCCGTATCCCGTCCGACGTCCGCACCCGCCGGGCCACCGCGGCCCGGCGCGCGACGGCCCGCGGCACCACGGCCGCCGAGCGGCACCGCCGGCCGCGGTGACGGGCCGCGCGGCCCCGCGCGTGTGCGCCCCGGCCCCCTGCCGCCCGGCGGGGACGGGCCGGGACGAGGGCGGCGCGACCGCCCGCGCACGGCGCGGGTGGCGCAAACGGCGCGCACGACGAGCGCCGCGAGCATGACGAGCGCGGCGAAGGCGGCGAGCACGACAGGAACGACGCCCTCCCGCCGGGATTCGGTACGAAGGCCCCATACGCCGCACACCGTACGGCCGCCCTGCGCGCGTGCCGTACGCCGTCTCCCCACACCCCGTCCGCCACGACGGCGGCGACCGCCCCGAGGGGCGGGCCGCCGCGGCGGGCGCACCCCCGCGCTCCCGCCCAACCGGAGCCGCCCCACCGCCCCCGCGCCCCGGCCCCTGGACGCCCCGGGGACCGGGCCCCGTACCCGGGCAACGGCGTCCCGCGCGGCCCCGCGCACGCTGCTACGAGGCGCCGCTCCACGGCCCCGCGGCGCTCCACGCGCCCGCCGCGCGCCGCGCCCGCCACGGCCCCCGCGGCGTCCGCCCCGCGCACCCCCGTCGATCATCACCACCCGTAACCGGAATAGCGCGTACGGTGCACCCGGCGCTAATGCGCGTCCAATTCCATCGCGCAAGGCTGTTCGCCCGTAGCGGAGCCACCCGGTGTGCATGGCATGGAGAGTCCGTGACTGCGGGTAAGACATTCCTAGTGGGGAGGGGCGACACGCAGGACGGGACCGGCTCCCGTTCGCCATCGGCGTACCGGTACGACGGCGAACACCCTGGCCTGCGGGAACATCGTCTCGCACCATCGGGTTGGAGCAATTGTCGGCGGTCGCGCCGGTGTTTCCCCGCGCGCGGCGGGGAGTGATCCGGACGATCCCGGCAGTTGGAATGAGCGGTCCCCGCTTGCGGGACTAAGCTGCGGAAGGACAGGGAGGGGAGCGTCCCCTAACTGCCTGACCGCTCTGAGGAGCGATTAACGATGTTCGAGAGGTTCACCGACCGTGCGCGGCGGGTTGTCGTCCTGGCTCAGGAAGAAGCCCGGATGCTCAACCACAACTACATCGGCACCGAGCACATCCTCCTGGGCCTGATCCACGAGGGTGAGGGTGTCGCCGCTAAGGCCCTGGAGAGCCTCGGGATTTCGCTTGAGGCTGTCCGCCAGCAGGTGGAGGAGATCATCGGCCAGGGCCAGCAGGCCCCGTCGGGCCACATCCCCTTCACCCCCCGAGCCAAGAAGGTCCTGGAGCTGTCGCTCCGCGAGGCCCTTCAGCTGGGGCACAACTACATCGGCACCGAGCACATCCTGCTCGGCCTGATCCGGGAGGGCGAGGGCGTCGCCGCCCAGGTCCTGGTGAAGCTGGGCGCCGACCTGAACCGCGTGCGGCAGCAGGTCATCCAGTTGCTCTCCGGCTACCAGGGCAAGGAGACCGCCACCGCGGGCGGCCCCGCCGAGGGCACCCCCTCGACGTCCCTGGTCCTCGACCAGTTCGGCCGGAATCTCACCCAGGCGGCCCGCGAGTCCAAGCTCGACCCGGTCATCGGGCGCGAGAAGGAGATCGAGCGGGTCATGCAGGTGCTCTCCCGGCGCACCAAGAACAACCCCGTGCTCATCGGTGAGCCCGGCGTCGGCAAGACCGCCGTCGTCGAGGGCCTGGCGCAGGCCATCGTCAAGGGCGAGGTGCCCGAGACCCTCAAGGACAAGCACCTCTACACCCTCGACCTCGGCGCCCTGGTCGCCGGCTCCCGCTACCGCGGTGACTTCGAGGAGCGCCTGAAGAAGGTGCTCAAGGAGATCCGCACCCGCGGCGACATCATCCTGTTCATCGACGAGCTGCACACCCTGGTCGGCGCGGGCGCCGCCGAGGGCGCCATCGACGCGGCCTCGATCCTCAAGCCCATGCTGGCCCGCGGCGAGCTGCAGACCATCGGCGCCACCACGCTCGACGAGTACCGCAAGCACCTGGAGAAGGACGCGGCCCTTGAGCGCCGCTTCCAGCCCATCCAGGTCGCCGAGCCGTCGCTGCCGCACACCATCGAGATCCTCAAGGGCCTGCGCGACCGCTACGAGGCCCACCACCGGGTGTCCATCACCGACGAGGCCCTCGTCCAGGCCGCCACCCTGGCCGACCGGTACATCTCGGACCGCTTCCTGCCGGACAAGGCGATCGACCTGATCGACGAGGCCGGGTCGCGGATGCGCATCCGCCGCATGACCGCGCCGCCGGACCTGCGCGAGTTCGACGAGAAGATCGCGGCCGTCCGCCGGGACAAGGAGTCCGCGATCGACTCGCAGGACTTCGAGAAGGCGGCCTCGCTGCGCGACAAGGAGAAGCAGCTCCTCTCCGCGAAGACCAAGCGGGAGAAGGAGTGGAAGGCCGGCGACATGGACGTCGTCGCCGAGGTCGACGGCGAGCTGATCGCCGAGGTCCTGGCCACGGCGACCGGCATCCCGGTCTTCAAGCTGACCGAGGAGGAGTCCTCCAGGCTGCTGCGCATGGAGGACGAGCTGCACAAGCGCGTCATCGGCCAGAAGGACGCCATCAAGGCGCTCTCCCAGGCCATCAGGCGCACCCGTGCGGGCCTCAAGGACCCCAAGCGCCCCGGCGGCTCGTTCATCTTCGCCGGCCCGTCGGGCGTCGGTAAGACCGAGCTGTCCAAGACGCTCGCCGAGTTCCTCTTCGGCGACGAGGACGCCCTGATCTCCCTCGACATGTCGGAGTTCAGCGAGAAGCACACCGTCTCCCGGCTCTTCGGCTCCCCGCCCGGATACGTGGGCTACGAGGAGGGCGGCCAGCTCACCGAGAAGGTGCGCCGCAAGCCGTTCTCCGTCGTCCTCTTCGACGAGGTCGAGAAGGCCCACCCGGACATCTTCAACTCGCTGCTGCAGATCCTGGAGGACGGCCGCCTGACCGACTCCCAGGGCCGGGTCGTCGACTTCAAGAACACGGTCATCATCATGACGACCAACCTCGGCACCCGGGACATCTCCAAGGGCTTCAACCTCGGCTTCGCGGCCGCGGGCGACGTCAAGACCGGCTACGAGCGCATGAAGGCCAAGGTCAACGACGAGCTGAAGCAGCACTTCCGCCCCGAGTTCCTGAACCGCGTCGACGACACGGTCGTCTTCCACCAGCTCACCGAGGAAGACATCATCCAGATCGTCGACCTGATGATCGCCAAGGTCGACGAGCGGCTCAAGGACCGCGACATGGGCATCGAGCTGAGCGGCAGCGCCAAGTCGCTCCTCGCCAAGAAGGGCTACGACCCCGTGCTGGGCGCCCGGCCGCTGCGCCGGACCATCCAGCGCGAGATCGAGGACCTGCTCTCCGAGAAGATTCTCTTCGGCGAGCTGCGCCCCGGTCACATCGTGGTCGTCGACACGGAGGGCGAGGGCGAGAACAAGACCTTCACCTTCCGCGGCGAGGAGAAGAGCACGCTGCCCGACGCCCCGCCCATCGAGCAGGCCGCGGGCGGCGCGGGCCCGAACCTGAGCAAGGAAGCGTAAGGCGCGTCGAGCACCGCCTGAGGGACCGCCGGAGGCATTCCGCCTCCGGCGGTCCCTTTCTGCCTGTCCCTGCCCGTTCGGGTTTGCCCGCCCCGGCGCTTCCCATCCCGCGCGGGTAACTCCCCGACGGCGCGGACGGCAATCCGGGACCGAATAACGGGCGTGCCCGGAACTGCCCGAACCGGCAAGGCGGGTAACGCCGGTAAGCGCGGTGAAACCGGCAGAGCGGTCTCTTTTCCTGCCGAGCGGCCAAGGCCGGTGAGCGGTCGTGGCACGGCATGCGGCGCGCCGTGGATGTGGTCCACGACACCCCCTCCCGGCACCCGAGTTGAGGTAGCGCAGGTCACATTCGGCGTGCCTCGAAAGGGGGTTGGCGGTGATGTGCCACACAGGCTTTTCTGCCCGTACTAGCCGGAATAGTGGCGGCGCGGCCCGGCAGTCCGCCGGGTGCGCGGACGGCGCATGCGATCGCCCGGGTCAGGCGGCTCCCCGGTCCTTCTTCGGTGGTCGCGCGGGGTCCCGAGGGCTGGGGTGATGTGGGCAAATGCGGCTTTTGATGGGAAATCTTTGAATTTGATACGAGCTGTCCGCCGGGGCGTGCGGGGAGCGGGAGGCGGCGGCGCGTACGGCTCCGGCTAGTAGGAGGGGTGTTTGGGGCCGGGGCGGGGTCCGGGTTACCAAGGTCTGGCCAGCCCGGCTTGTACGGCCATGTACGCCGGGTCCCCTTATGTCCGGAGGTACTCCGCATGTCGAAGCGCGCCAGGTTCCACGCTCCCGCCGCCTCTCTGCTCCGTGCCCGGGCGGCCGTCATCGCCGTGGGTATCGCGGGTTCTGCGGCGCTCGGCGTCGGTGCCGCGGCCGCTGCCGACACCGGCTCGGCCGCCACGCCCGACCACGTCGCCGCGGCCCCCGCCGCGTCCCACCACACGCAGTCCACGGACTTCGACGGCCAGCTCGCCGCGAAGGCCAAGAAGACCGACGGCTGGGTCAAGCCCGTCGACCACTACAAGCTGTCGGCCGCCTTCGACCAGGCCGGGAGCCGCTGGGCCCACAAGCACTCCGGCCAGGACTTCGCCATCCCGGTCGGCACCTCGGTGAAGGCCGCGCACGACGGCGTCGTCGTCAAGGCCGGGGGCAACGGGGCCGGGGACGGGCCCGCGTACGGGAACGCCGTCGTGATCAAGCACAGCAACGGCCTGTACTCGCAGTACGCGCACCTGTCCCGGGTCGACGTCCACGTCGGGCAGAGCGTCAAGGCCGGTGAGCACATAGCCAAGTCCGGCAACACCGGCAACACCACAGGACCGCATCTGCACTTCGAGATCCGCACCACGCCGGACTACGGCTCCGCGGTGAACCCGGTCACGTTCCTGAGCGAGCACGGCCTGAAGCTCTGACGGGCCGGGGCTCCGCCCCGCCCGCCCGGCGGCGGGTGCCCACGCGAACCGCCCCCCGCGGCCGGGAATCGAGTCCCGTGCCGCGGGGGGCGGTTGCGCGTTCACCGGGCCGCCGGTGCCGCCTCCGACTTCCGGGCGCGCCCCGCGGCCTTCGGCTTCGACGGTCCCGTCGGCTCCGCCGCGGCCGGCGGCGGGATCTCGGCGCCGTGCGCCTGCGCCACGAGCCCGAGGGCGACTTCGAGCGCCGCCTCGCGCTTGGCCTCGGGGTCGCCCTCGGTCTCCTGGAGCGCGAAGGCGCCCGCGTGCATGCTGAAGATGGCGGTGACGCACCTCACCTGGTCGGCAAGCTCCGCGTCGGGCTCCTTCATCAGCCCGTACAGCTCCAGCATCCGCTCCTTGAACATCTCCCCGATGCGCAGCTCGCGCACGGTCGCCTGGTTGTCCTGCATGAAGCGGAACAGCGGCTCGGAGTACGGCATCATCCGGCTGTAGCGGCGCAGCACCTCCACCTTGGTCTCCAGGGTGTGCGGCTGCTGCTTGCCCCACTCGATCATCTCGTTTATCGGCCTCGCCATGTCCTCGAAGATGCTGATGAGGATGGCTTCCTTGGTCTTGAAGTGGTAGTAGAGCGCGGCCTTGGTCACGTCGAGACGCTCGGCGATCTCCCGCAGGGACGTCTTCTCGTACCCCTGCTCCAGGAAGAGTTCCAGCGCTACGTCCTGGATGCGCTGGCGGGTGTCTCCCCGGCGCTGATTCCTCCCGTGGTCCATGGCGTGACTCCTCGCACTCTCCACAAACTTACTTGACGCCCGGCTAGTAGCCCGGCTATGTTTCCAGTGTACCCAACTAGCCGGGCGGCAAGTAAGTCTCTGTGGCTCTGTCCTCGCCCACCCGGTCTTTCTCAGTCTGCCCGAGGGGGAGTGGAGCCGATGTCCGAAGTGAAGGAAAAGGCGGCCGGGGCGCCGGAGGAGGGCGGCCGGCAGCGGAGCGTGCGCGTGGTCCTCATGGCGCTGATGATCGCCATGCTCCTCGCGATGCTCGACAACATGATCGTGAACACCGCGATGCCCACCATCGTCGGTGAGCTCGGCGGCCTGGAACACCTCTCCTGGGTCGTCACCGCCTACACCCTGGCGACCGCCGCCTCCACCCCCATCTGGGGAAAGCTCGGCGACATGTACGGCCGCAAGGGAAGCTTCCTCACCTCCATAGTGATCTTCCTGCTCGGCTCGGGGCTCAGCGGCATGGCCCAGGACATGGGCCAGCTCATCGGCTTCCGCGCCCTCCAGGGCCTCGGCGCGGGCGGTCTGATGGTCGGCGTGATGGCCATCATCGGCGACCTGGTGCCGCCCCGGGAGCGGGGCAAGTACCAGGGAATGATGTCCGGCGTCATGGCGCTCGCCATGATCGGCGGCCCGCTCGTCGGCGGCACTATCACCGACAACCTCGGCTGGCGCTGGGCCTTCTATATCAACCTGCCCCTCGGCGTCATCGCCCTGATCGCCATCACCACCGTGCTGCACCTGCCCAAGAAGCGGGCCGAGGGCCGCATCGACTACCTCGGCGCCGGGCTGCTCACCGTGAGCATCACCTCGCTCGTGCTGGTCACCACCTGGGGCGGCTCGCAGTACGCCTGGGACTCCGCCGTGATCATGGAGCTGATCGGGCTCGGGGTCGCCGCCCTCGTGGGCTTCCTCTTCGTCGAGAAGAAGGCCGCAGAGCCGGTGGTGCCGCTGCACATCTTCCGCAGCCGCAACTTCTCCCTGATGTCCGGCATCGGCTTCGTCACCGGCTTCGTGATGTTCGGCGCCACCCTGTTCCTGCCGCTGTTCCAGCAGACCGTGCAGGGCGCCTCGGCCACCAACTCGGGGCTGCTGCTGCTCCCGATGCTGCTGGCGATGATGTGCGTCTCGCTGATCGCGGGCCGGGTCACCACCAGCACCGGCCGCTACAAGGTGTTCCCCATCGTCGGCGGGGTCCTCGTCGTCACCGGGCTCTTCCTGCTGTCCCAGATGGGCACCGACACCAGCCGCCTCACCTCCGGGTTCTATATGGCGGTCCTGGGCGCGGGGATGGGCTGCCTGATGCAGATCACCATGCTGGTCGCGCAGAACAGCGTGGAGATGAAGGACATGGGCGTGGCCTCGTCCTCCACCACCCTCTTCCGTACGCTCGGCTCCTCGTTCGGCGTGGCGGTCATGGGCGCGCTCTTCAACCACCGTGTCCAGGACGAGATGGGCAGGCGCGCCGGGGCCGCGGGCAAGGGCCTCACCGACCAGTCCGCCCAGCTCGACCCGACGGGCCTGGCCAAGCTCCCGGCCGCGCTGCGTGACGCCTATGAGCACGCGGTCGCCGCGGGCACCCACTCCGCGTTCCTGCTGGGCGCCGTCATCGGGGTCGCGGTGCTGGTCGCCGCCTTCTTCGTGAAGGAGACCCCGCTGCGCGGCAGCGAGCCCCCGAAGCCGACCGAGAGCACGGATGGGGACTCCGTGCGAGACGACGCGGCGGTGGCAGAGGCCGTCTGACCCGTCTCCCCTCGGTCCGCGAAGACCCCCGCGCACGGCGCCTCCGTCGCCCGCGCGGGGGTCTCGCATGTCCGGCCTCGCATGTCAGGCCCCCGTTCCGGCCCCCGTACGGAGACGTACGGAGACGTACGGTTCGGGGCGCCCCCGGCGCCGTTGCCCACCGGTGTCCCGCCCGGTCCCGGAATGTGTGCTTCTAGGGGGTGTTGCGAAAGTCCCGTCTGCCGGGCGACGCCCGGCACGCACGCTCGCCGCGTTGTCGGGCACGCCCTCGTACGCCCAGTACG
>NZ_JBITGT010000024.1:0-78376 GCF_044457285.1 Streptomyces sp. NPDC050560 | reverse complement strand
GGCCGCATCCACCGAGGCGAGAGGCCCTGCCGGCTCGACCGGGCCGCCTACCGGCGCCGCAACGTCGTCGAACGCTGCTTCAACAAGCTCAAGCAGAACAAAGCCATCGCCACCCGCTACGACAAACGCGCCCGCCACTACCAAGCCCTGGTCACCCTCGCCTGCCTACGACTATGGCTCCCCACCTGACATTGCGGACACGCCCTAGGCCCTCCCCGGACCTGTCGCATCGCCGTGCACACGGGCCAGGTCGACCGAAAAGATACTCTCCTTTTACCTCGCCTTGAACTTCACTTGGGGAGAACGAGGCGGTGCCGCCCGCGCGGGTGTTCGTCGTCCGTGGCCGGGGCTGTGCCTCGGCGACAGGGTGGGGTCTGCCGCGCCCCCGGCATGCCCCACCCCCCGGGCACCCGCGGGCCCGGCGGCGGGTCAGTCCTCAGGGTCGGGCTGCGGGGGAGTGTCGGGGCGCCGGGTGCCGTCGGGCCAGACGCCTATGTGGTCCTGTTCCAGTTCGAGCAGGACACGGTCGCGCATGCCCAGCGTCTCCGTGTAGTCGGCGGGGAGCTGGAGGCGGCCGGCCCGGTCGAGCATCGCGTACTCGCGCGCCACCAGGGACTCCTGCCCGGTGGCCGCGTCCACCTCGGTACGGCGCAGCACCTCCGTGGAGGTGCGGCCGTCGCGGATGGCGACGGTGCGCCGCACCTCGTGGGCGACGGCCTGGTCATGGGTGACGATCACGGTGGTGGTGCCGAGTTCCTCATTGGCCCTGCGGAACGCGGCGAAGATCTGCTCCGCGGTGCCCGAGTCCAGCTCCCCCGTGGGCTCGTCGGCGAGGAGCACCGCAGGCTCGTTGGCCAGGGCGACGGCGATGGCGACCCGCTGCTGCTGGCCCCCGGACATCTCGTGCGGGCGGCGGTCCTGGCAGCCTGCGACGTCGAGGAGCCCGAGCAGTTCCCGTGCGCGCTCCGCCTTCAGACGGCGGGACTTGCCGCTCCCGCGGCCCCTGAGCTGCATCGGCAGTGCCACGTTCTGCGCGGCCGTCAGGTACGGGAGCAGGTTCCGCGCGGTCTGCTGCCAGACGAAGCCCACGACCTCCTGGCGGTAGCGCAGCCGGTCCCGGGAGTTCATGGCGAGCAGGTCGCGGCCCGCGACCTTGGCGACGCCCGCGGTGGGCTCGTCGAGCCCCGCCAGGATGTTCATCAGGGTGGACTTGCCGCTGCCTGAGGCGCCGACGAGCGCCATCAGCTCGCCCTCGCGCACCAGCAGGTCGAGGCCCTGGAGCGCCTGGACCTCGACCCCGTCGAGGGAGAAGATCCGCACCAGCCGGTCGCAGGTGATCAGGGCGTCATGGCCGTACGAGGGCTTGGCGCGGCGCTCGGCGGCGCGGCGTTCGAGGTCGGCCAGGGTCGGGGCGGCCGTCTGCGGGCCGGTCGTCGTCATGGCAGGGACACCTCTCGTGGGTCAGGGGGCGCGGGGCGTCGGCGTGCGGGGGTCACTGGCGGTCACCCGCCCTGAGTTCGGTGACGGAGCCGCGGCGGCCCGTCCACCACGCCTGGACGGCGGCGACGGCGGCGGTGAGCGCGATCACCAGCAGGGCGGGAAGCAGCAGTGACGGAAGGTCCGTGACGGGCCTCACCCGGGTGACGGGATCGCCGTCGGCCGTGGCGGCGAGCGCCACCGCGGTCAGGTCGATACCGGGCCGCAGCAGCAGCACCGCGGCCCAGCCGGTGGCGGCACCGCCGACGGCGGCGAGCAGCGCGCCGGGGATCGCTTCGAGGATCAGCAGCCGTCTGCCCTGGGCGCGGGTGAGGCCCATGGTGCGCAGTCTGGCGAGGAGCGCTCGCCGCTCCGGGGCCGCACCGGCGAGCGCGAGCAGCAGCGCGAGCAGCGCGAACCCGGCGCCCGCGGCGACGGCGGCGGTGTAGACGCGGTCGGCGCCGCGCTGCATGGGGGTGTCCTGGTGGCGGGCGCGTTCCTCGGAGCGGAGCCGGACGTCGACGGTGTCGCTGTCGGCGGCGGCGCGCAGCGCCTTGCCGTCGATGTGGGCGCCCGTGAGCAGCAGCGTGGTGGGCTTGGCGGCGGAGCCGAGTCCTGCGGCGTCCACGAGGAGGAAGTCGCCGGTGGAGAGGGCCGGTGTGGTGTCGCGCACGGCGGCGATACGGACGGTGACCTCGTCGCTCCCGACGAGCAGGTGCAGGGGGCGGCCGGTGCCGTAGCGTTTGGCGACGGCGGGGGAGGCCACGGCGGGCAGGGTGCCGCCGGTCGACGGGTGGGCGAGGGCGGCGGCGGGGAACGCGCCGAGGCCGTTGTCGTGGGCGAGGGCCGCGTAGGCGCCGGGGACGACACCGACGAGGGGCACATGGGGGCCGTCGTCGGCGGGGTCGGCGGGCGTCGCGTCGTACTCGATGCTGACCGGGGTGACGTCCCGCACACCGGGCACCTCGCGCACCCGGTGGGAGGCGCCGGAGGGCAGCGGTATGGAGCTTTCCACGCGGGCGTCGGCCCCGGTGGCGCGGGCGGCCGCGTACGCCCTCGCCTGGTCGACCCCGGTCAGTACCGCGCCGCCGAAGGCGGCCGTGGCGAGCGCCGTGAGCAGCGCGAGCAGCGGAAGGAGGGAGATGCTTCCGGCGCCCCGGCCCGCGCGCGCCAGGGAGAGATGGGTGACCGCGCCGCGCAGCCGCCCCGCCGGGCGCGCCGCCCAGCGCAGCGGATACGGCACGAGGCGTACCAGGGCGAGGGCCGCGATGACGCCGAGCAGGACGGGCGCGAGGGCCGCGGTGCCGCCGCTGTCGGCGCCCCGTACCCGCAGCAGGGACACCGCGCCAGCGGCGAGCACCAGCACGGTCAGTTCCGCGACGAGGCGGCGCCGCGAGAGCCGTACCTGGATGGTGTCCTCGCGGGCCGCGTGCACGCGCGCGGTGCGGTGGGCCGCGACGGCGCGCAGCGGCAACGCGAGGCAGGCGATCGCGACCACGGCCGCGGCGGCGAGCACGGCGCCGGTGACCCGGGGCCCGTCGGCGAACAGCAGGGCCGCCCCGAGCCCGACGGCGCCCGCGGGCACCGACACCACCGCCGTCTCCGCGAGCAGCCGCCCCCCGATACCCCCCAGGGTGGCGCCACGCGCGCGCAGCAGGGCGAGTTCCGCGTGCCGGCGGCGGGCGGCGAGAGCGGCCGCCATCAGCAGCACGACCAGCGCCACCGTCCCGGTTCCGGAGGCGGCGACGGAGACGACGGGCTGGATGCCGGAGTGCAGGCCCTCGTACTCGCCGATGAGGTCGTCGAGGTCCGTGCCGGCGGAGAGACCCGGATTGGTCAGGCTCCGTATCCGCAGCAGGGTGGGGCCGTCCATCGCGGACGCCACGGCGGACTTGAACGCCGGAAGCTCATGGGCGTGCAGCCCGCCGGTGTGGAGGGGCAGGCGCCAGTAGCGCACGGGCGTGCCACGGGTGCCCAGCAGCATCGGGGCGGCGTCGGGGGCGAGCAGGAGGGCGCCGAGCCAGTAGTGGGGCGGCGGTGTCTCCTGGGTCCTGATCTGGGCGAAGACGGGGGTGCGCAGCACGCTCTCCACCGACCAGTAGGGCCCTGAGGGGTTGCGCGGCCGGACGATGCCGGTGACGTGGACGGTGGTCCCGGGCAGGTGGATGAGGGAGCCGGCCTTGATGTGGAGCCGCTCCGCGGTCTCCTCCGAGACGGCCGCCTCCACGCGCGTGGTGCGGTAACTGACGTGCTCGGGGGCGCGTGGCAGCCGCCCCTGGCTCAGGGTCGCGTGGTCGGGGAGGCCCGCCTGCGCCACGAGGGTCATCCGGGCGCGCCGCTCGGGGTGCGGCAGCCAGTCGTCGGAGGCGACGAGGGGGACGCTGGTCTCGACGCCGTAGCCCGACTCGTGGTCGTCGACGGCGAGGGGCCCGGTCAGGCTGTCGCGGACGCCGCGGTAGGCGGTGCGCAGCACGTCGGGGCGCATCCTGTCCTCGACCTCGCCGATGCCGGGCGGGTCGGCCTCGCCCGCGCTGGGGGCGGTGAGGGACTCGTCGACATAGCTGAGCGCCGAGCGCTCGGGGGACGCCGAGGTGATGAGGTCCCGCAGGCCCGTGTCCTGGTAGTGGTCGACGGCGCGGGGGAAGGCGGCGGCGAGGCACGTGGTCACGGCCACCAGGAGCGCGAGCGCGGTGGCGGAGAACGGGGCGGTGCGCAGCCGGGTCCGCAGCCAGGGCGCGACGGCCGGGCGCCGTCCTCGGGCGCGCGTGTCGGAGGCGGGGCGCGGGGTGCGCATGTCACTCGCCTCCCTGCGCGCGCAGCGGTCCCGCGGACGCCGTCCCGCGCAGGGCGAGGAACGCGGTGATGAGCACGGGGGCGGCCGCGACGGCGAGGAGGAGCACGGCGACACGCACCGGGGGCAGTTCCACCAGGACGGTGGGGACGGGCACGGTCGCCGCGGGGGTCAGGACCACGAGCGGCACCACGGCCCTGGTCAGCAGCGCGCCGAGGGCGGTGCCCACGACGAGCGCCAGCACGATCAGCGTGGCGTACTCGACGGCGACGGTCCGCGCCAGGCGGCCGCGGGGCGCGCCGAGCGCCCGCAGCACGGTGAACTCCTCGCGGCGCTCCCGCAGGGAGGCCACGGCGCCGACCGCGAAGCCGACGGCGGCGAGCACCGCGGCAGCGGCGGTGGTGGCGGTGAACGCCGCCTCGGGGCCCGCGCCGAGCGGGTCGTCGCGCAGGGACGCCGCCGCCTCGTCGCGCACCAGGACCCCGGTGGGGTCGATGTCGGGCCTGGCCCGCAGCGCGCCCGCGGCCTTCGCGGCGCCGCCGTGGCCCGTGGTCAGCCACCACTCGTCGGGGGTGACGCCGGTGTCGGAGCGCTGGAGCAGCATCCTGTTGAGGGCGCGCAGGTCGATCAGGAGGGCGCCGCCGTCTCCCGCGTCCGCGGCGGCCGTGGAGGAGGCCCGCGCGGCGCCCCCCGTGGTTTCCGCGCCCGTGGTGGGCAGGGCGCGCAGGGTGCCGACGATGCGGACCCGCACGGTGGAGGAGCCGACGGGCACGTCGATACGGCGGCCGGGGGCCGCGCCCGACGAGTCCAGGAAGCGGTCCGTGGCGACGGCGGGGATCTCCGCGATATGGCCCGCGTCGGCGACGAGCCGCAGGGTCAGCAGGGGCGCCTTGCCGCTCTGGACGGTCTCCTCGGAGACGAAGCCGGTGCCGTAGGACGCGGAGAGCGTCGGGCCCGAGGCGGCGATCCGCGGGGAGGTGGGCCGGGCCTTGCCGGTGGTGTCCTCGACGGGGTCGGCCCCGGAGGCGGCGGGTGCCGTGGCCGTGCCGCGCCAGCCGCCGCCGGGCTCCAGCGGATGCCCCGTGCCGTCGCCGGTGAGCGCGCGCAGGGCGGCCATCGACAGCCGCTGGGTGTCGGCCGCCCCGCCTGGCTGGGGTGTTTCCACGTCGACTCCGGTGAGGGTGAGGGGCTCGGCCATCCTGTTGCCGGCGCCGGAAGCGACCGAGGCGATGTCCAGGGCGAGGCGGTGCGGGCGGGCGTCCGCCGGCAGCGGGGGCAGCGGGAGCCGGTAGGGGATGCCGTAGCGGTCGAGGACGGTGAGGGTGACCTCGGCGGGCTGCCCGCCGTCGGAACCGCCCAGCGTGAACTCGGCGTCGAGGCGCCTGGTGTCACGCGGCAGCGGCACGCCCCGCGAGCCGCCCCGGGCCGGTGTGCCGAGCGGGGCAAGGACGTCGTGGGTGGGCTTGTCGCCGAGGTCCCCGCGCATCCGGATGCCGTCGCCCGCGGACGCGGTGTCCAGGGCGAGCACGGACGCGGCACGGTCGTCGGACAGCGTCATCGTGGAGCGGGTGGCGGGCACCGCGTCCCGCACGCCGGGCAGCGCCGCGAACGCCCCGGACTGGCCGAGGCCGCTGCCCCCCGGCGTCGTGAGGCGCACGTCGGCGCCCGCGAGGAAGTCGGCCTGGTCGTCCTGCGAACGGTGCCAGGAGGCGCCCTGGCCCAGCGCGAGCATGCCCATGGCGACGGTGAGCACCAGCAGCAGCACGGGCCCGGCGCCGCGCCCCGGGCGGCGGCTCAACTGCCAGCCCGCGAGCGCCCCCACGAGCCCGCCGCCGCGCGTCGCGCGGCGCTCGCCGAGCCGGACCAGCAGCGGCAGCAGCCGCAGCACCAGCACCGTCCCGGCGAGCAGCGCGAGCGCGGGCGCGGCCACCAGCAGCGGGTCGACGCCGTCACCCCCCGAGGTGTGGCCCCGTAGCTGCCAGTAGGCGACGGCGGCGATCGCGAGCAGCCCGAGGTCGGCGCCCGCGCGCAGCGGCGCGGGCAGCGCGCGCGCCCGGGACACGAGCGCCGTGCCCGCCATGAACGCGGGCGCGGCGACGGCCACCGCACAGCCGAGGGCGACCGCCGCCGCCGTCAGCCACACCGGGCCGCCGGGCACGGCGCCGCCGCCGGTGGTCAGCCCCGAGGTGCCGCCCCGGTCCACGAGGAGCCGGGCGAGCGGCATGGCGAGCAGCGGCCCGCACACGGCCGCGGGCAGCGCGAGCAGCAGCGCCTCGGCGGCCGCGAGCGCGGCGAGACGGCGCCGGGAGCCGCCCCTGGCCCGCAGCAGCCGGGTCTCGCCCGCCCGCTCCGACGACAGCAGCCGCGCCACCAGCAGCAGCGCGCCCGCGGCCAGCAGCACGAGCTGGAGCGCGACGACCAGCAGGGTGTTCCGTGCCACCGACAGCGCGCGCTCGACACGGTCGAGCACGTCGGGCAGCCCGGTGCCGATGTCGGTGGCGCCCCCGAGGGACGGCTCCTTCAGCAGCGCCGCGGGCCCCGAGGACGCCGCCGCGCGCAGGGCGCCGATACGGCCCGTGGTGAGCGGGCCGAAGCCCGCGGTGGCGACCCAGCCGGTGCCGCCCGCGGAGACCCGGCCGCCCGTGAGGACGCCGGGGGCGGCCAGCAGCGGCCCGTACGTGGTGAACTCGCCCTTCTGGACACCGCGCCCGCCCAACTCGTCGAGCCGCCAGTACGGGTCGGCGATGTCCGCGGGGCGGTAGGTGCCGGTGACACGGACCCGTACGTGCGGGCCGCCGAGGCGGTCGTCGAGCGTCAGCTCCGAGCCCGGCCGCAGGCCGAGGGCGCGCGCCGCCGCGTCGGGGACGGCCACCTCGACGCTGCCGCCCGCCGCCTCCCGGGGGCGGCTGCCCCCGGTGAGGACCGTCCGGGACGCGTCGAGGGCGGCGAGATGGGTCAGGTCGGGGTCGCCGCCGCGCGCGGCGGGCGGCTGGAGGGACCGCGGCAGCGCGTAGGGCCCGGAGCGGCGCAGCGTGCGCACCGTCACGGGCAGGCCGTCGAAGGTGGCGTCGGCCGCCTTCCGCACGGCCGCGTCCGCCGCCCTGCCGCCCGGCACGTCGGCCCGTACGACGAGGGCGGCGGACGCCGCGTCCCTGGTGGCGAGGGTGTGCCGCAGCCCGGCGTCGCCGATGGAGTCCGAGAACGCGGTCAGGGTCGTGAGGACGGCCGTCGTCAGCAGCACCGCGAGCAGCGCGGCGCCGAGCAGCAGGCGGTGCGCGCGCGCACGCCACAGAACGAACCCCGTCACACGGCCCCCCGCTGTAGTCCCCCGTTTCGCCCCGAACACATGGTCGGGTGCTTGTGGGTGATCAGCGTACGGGAAGCCGCACCGACCCGCCCGAGCCTGTGGACAACTCCCGGGACACCGCCCTGTCGCCCCCGCGTCACGGCCGGCCGGGCGCGGCTACCCCGCGGTGTTGACCATGGTCGCGGCGGCGTAGGTCAGGTACTTCCACAGCGTCCGCTCGTGCTCCTCGGACAGGCCGAGTTCGTCGACGGCGGTGCGCATGTGCCGCAGCCAGGCGTCGTGCGCCGCGCGGTCCACGGTGAACGGGGCGTGCCGCATCCGCAGCCGGGGATGGCCGCGGTTCTGGCTGTAGGTCGTCGGGCCGCCCCAGTACTGGATGAGGAACAGGGTCAGCCGCTCCTCGGCCGGGCCGAGGTCCTCCTCCGGGTACATGGGGCGCAGCAGCGGGTCCTCGGCGACACCCTCGTAGAAGCGGTGCACCAGCCGCCGGAAGGTGTCCTCGCCGCCGACCTGCTCGTAGAACGTGGTCTCGGGAGGCGCGCCGTGCGGAATCTCAGTCACGCCCTCCATCGTCTCAGACGCCCCGGCGGAGGACTCCGGGCCCAGGACCACCGCCGCGGGCCCGGGCGCCGCCACGCGCGGGCGGCGTTCCGGGGCGCCCGGAGCAGCGTTGCTGGCACACGCGCGCGCCGCGCAGGACAGTGGACACATGCGTACGCGTGCGGTGGACGAGGCGGCGGCGCGGGAGCGGGCCGCGATGGTGCGGACCCTCGCCGAGGACGGTGCCTTCGACGACGACCCCGCCTGGCGCCCCGCGTTCGAGGCCGTGCCCCGGCACCTGTTCGTGCCGTACTACTACACCGGCGTCATGGGCGGCCACCGGCGGCTGTGGGGCGAGGACCCCGACCCCGGGCGGCGGGCCGAGTGGCTGCGCGGCGCCTACACGGACGCCCCGCTCGCCACCCGGCTGCGGGACGGCGAACTCGTCTCGTCCAGCAGCCAGCCGTCGCTGATGGCGCGGATGCTGGCCTGGCTCCAGGCCGCCGACGGCCACCGGGTGCTGGAGATCGGCGCCGGTACCGGCTACAACGCGGCGCTGCTCGCGTACCGGCTCGGCGAAGAGCGGGTCACCACCGTCGACCTGGAGCCGGAGATCACCGAGGGCGCCCGCGCCCACCTCGACGCGGCGGGCCTCCACCCCGCTGTCGTCACCGGCGACGGCGCCCGCGGCTGCCCGCGCGACGCCCCGTACGACCGGATCATCGCGACCTGCGCCCTGGACGACGTGCCACGGCCCTGGCTCGCCCAGTGCCGTCCGGGCGCGCGCGTGCTGACGCCGTTCGGGACCGGGCTGCTGGCGCTGCGGGTGGCGGGTGCCGCGCGCGCCGAGGGCCGCTTCCTCGCCACGCCCGCCTACTTCGTCCCGCTCCGCGGCGGCCCGCGGCGCGCGGCACCGCGCGACGGCGGCGTCCGGCTGCCCGGCAGGGCGCTGCGCAGCGACGGGTTCCGCTTCCTGCTCGCGCTCGCGAGCGCCGCCGCCGACCCGGGCGACCTGTACCGCGTATGGGAGGAGCAGGGCCGCCCCGAGCGGGAGCGCTACGGGATCAGCGTCGACGGCACGCGCGCGTGGGCGTGGCTCGACGCCCCCGAGGGGCCCCACACCTGGCCGCTGTGAGTACGGCCCGCACCGCGGCCGGGACGGCGGCCGGCGGTGCGGGCCTGGATCAGCCGCGGCGGACGGTGATCGTCGTCCAGGCGCCCACGTGCACCCGGTCGCCGTCCTGGAGCGGCACCGGCACGAACGGCTGGATCGGCTCCTCCGCGCCGTTGACGGTGGTGCCGTTGGTGGAGTTCTGGTCCACCACCGCCCACGACCCGTCGGGCTGCGCCACCAGCAGCGCGTGCTGGTGCGAGACCCCCGGGTCCTCAGGCGGCACCGACAGGTCGATGTCGGGGGTGTCGCCCGTGGAGTGGCGGCGGCGCCCGATCGACACCTGCGGGCCCTGGAGTTGGCGCTGCTGCTCGGGCGAGTACGCGGGCAGGTTCAGGCCCGTCGCCTCGGGGCCGGAGCGGTGCATCATCGCCATGAAGTACTCGCGGTCGGGCCCGATGGTCGCCGTCCACACCGCGGGCGGGGCGTAGCCGCCCGTCGGCGGGGGCGTCTCGGACCGGTCGAACCCGGGCGGCGCGACGGGACCGCCGGGGCTCCCGGCGGGCGGTGGCGCCGGGGGCCCCGGCGTGGAGGGCGGGGAGATCACCCAGTCGTCACCGCCGGGCCGCGGCGGCGCGACCGCCTCGCCGCGCCCGAACGACGGCTGCGGCGCGGGCTGCTGCTGGAACGGCTGGGGCGCCCCGCCGTTCGTCGGCGCGGGCGGCGGCGCCTGCGGCCCGGGGCCGCGCGGCGGCACCGGCAGCGGCCCCTGCGGCGGCACCGGGCCCCCGCCCTGCGGCGCACCGGGACCCGGCGGGCCCGGCGGGTTCTGCGGCCCGCCCTGCGGGGGCGGCGCGGGCTGGCTCGACGGCTCGAAGAACGACGCGGGCAGCGGCTCCGCGGGCCTGTTGATCTGCGAGGGCCGCGAGCCCTGCGGCTCGTACGGGTCGCCCGGGGGCCGCTGGAAGCCCGGGGGAGGGCTCGGCGGGCCGCTCTGCGGCGGCGCGGCGGGCGTGTAGCTGGTGGCGGTGTTCGTGAGGAAGTTCCAGCGGCACTCCTCACAGAACGGCGCCCCGCCCTCGCGCGGCGTGTGGCACTGCGGGCACAGCTCGGGCCGGCCGGACTGCGGCGCGCCGGGACCCGCGGGGAAGCCGCGCAGGTCGGGGGCGGGCGGCGGAGGCGGGGGCGGGGGCACGGCACCGGTCATGCGGTGACCGCAGACCTCGCACCAGTCGTCGGAACCCGACTGGTGTCCGTTCGGGCAGGTCGGCATGTCGGCGCTTCCTCCTCTCCTCGTCCGGCGCTGCGGCCGGGCTCTCCGGCTCGGGGCCGGGCAGCGGGCCGCGCCCGTCGGTCCCGGGCGCCGTCCTCGCCTGCTGTCGTGGTCGGATACGGATGGCTCTGTCGGCTCTTCGGGTCTGTCAGCTCTGTCGCGGCGCGGCGCGCGGACCCGGCCGTCCGCACGCCTCCAGTGTGTTCGTCATCGTCGGCCGTGTCTGCCGTGCCGTGGGCGGCGGTCTCCGTCGACCGCCGCCGTCGCGCGGGCCTGCCGCCTACTTCTTCACCCGTACGGTCTTCGTCGACCGGGTCTCCAGCGTCATCTCGTCGGCGTCCTCGACCCTCTTCTTCAATCGCACAGTACCCGCCGCCACGTCCACCACGTCCACCACCTTGGAGAGCAGCTTCGAGGTGTCCTCGTTGCCGAGGGCGTCCGCGAGTTGGACCGCGCGGCCCAGCTTCGCGGTGGCGCCGTCGTCGTCGCCCGCCTTGCGCGCGTTCAGGCCCTCCTGGATGACCTGCGCCAGCTCGGCCTGGCCCGTGTAGTGCGCGACCTGCGGGTTGATCGTCGTGGACGCGGCCATGTCGTCGGTCCACACCGCCCGCACCAGGCCCTGCGCGAGGGTCTGCGGGCTGCCCTCGGCGCTCGGGATGACCAGCGAGACGCGGGCCGCCAGCATCTCCTGGCCGACGCCCGCGGCGGGCACCCGCACACACACGTGGTAGTCGCGGGACTCGTCGCCCCAGGAGCCGGTCGGATAGTCGCCCGCGCGGGGGCCCGCCTCGGTGCGGCGGCCCGTCAACTCCTCGACCGTCGGCGCGACCTGCTTCACGAACGCGATCTCGGTGTCCATCGGCGTCCACAGGCGCAGCGCGACGTCCGCGACCTCCTTGCCCATGGCCTCCTCCATCATGTGCTGGAAGTCCTCGGCGAGGCCCGAAGGGTCGGCCACGATGTCGGCGGTGCCCAGCAGCGCGGAGGCGATACCGGTGACCTCCTTGACCTCCCAGTCCGTGCCCACGCCGCGGGCGTCGCAGGTGAAGCGGCCCGCGCACGCGTCGAGCGCCGCCTTCAGGTCGCCGGGCGCCTCGTGTTCGTTGCGTCCGTCGGTGAGCAGGATGCCGTGCCGGATCGCGACGTCGGCCGACGACAGCAGCCGGTCCGCGAGTTGCAGCCAGGTCCCGATGGCGGTGCCGCCGCTCGCCGCGAGCTTGCGCAGCGCGTTCCTGGCCTCCTGCCGGGTGCCGGGCCCGGCCACCGCGAGCCTGCCGTCGCCCGGGTAGACCTCCTTGGCGACGTGGGTGCCGCCGATCACCGCGAAGTGCACCCCGTCGCGCAGGGTGTCGATCGCGGCGGCGGTCGCGTCGCGCGCGTTGCGCATCTTCGTCGGCGGATAGTCCATCGACCCGGAGCAGTCCACCATGATCGCGACCGCGGCGTCGGGCGCCTGGCCCGCGCCGAAGCCGGACGGCGACGTCACCCCGGGCCCGACGGTGCCACCGCCGGTCGAGGTGACGGTGACGACCGCGTTGACCTCCCTGCCGCCCTCCGGCAGGTACTCGTTCTGATACACGTCCACGGAGAACTGCGGGACGTTCGACTTGGAGAATTTGGCCATGGAGTGTGCTCCCCCCTCAGACTTCCCACGGCGTACGCGCGTGGCGGTTCCCGTGTGTCACGGGTGGCGGGCGGCCCGGCGTCAGGCCGGGCCTGCCCCCTGGGGCGGCACCGGGAACGGCAGTACCGCCACTGTTACGTTGTCGTGGCCCCCGCCCCCGAGGGCGTGTCCCACCAGCTTCTGGGCACCGTGCAGCGGCCGCTCCCCGGCGTCCCACGGGACGACGGCCGCCATCTCCTCCGCGGCCTCCGCGTAGTTCCACAGCCCGTCCGTGCAGACCACGACGACACCCGGCCTGTCCAGTTTGTACGACTCGGTGTGCGGCTCCAGTTCGTACGCGTCGGCGCCGAGCCAGCCGGTGATGGCGTGGGCGCGGTCGTCCGCGTACGCCTCGGCCTCGTTCATCAGCCCCGCGGCGACCATCTGCGCGGCCCACGAGTCGTCCTGGGTCAGCCGGGACGCGGGCGCGGAGCGGTCGATGGGCACCCAGTACGCGCGGCTGTCGCCGACCCAGCCGATGACCAGCAGGTCGCGTGCGATCACGGCGCCGACCAGGGTGCACGCGGGCGCGTTCTGCTGCGGCGGCCTGCCCCGGCGCGAACCCGGCTCGTCGGCGAGGTCGTTGACGGCGTCGGCGGCGGCGATGATCGCCTCGTGCATCGCCTGCTGCGGGTGCGTGCCCCGGGGCAGCGCGTCCAGCAGTGATGCGACGGCCGTGTCGCAGGCGGCCCTGGACGCCTCGTCCGGCCTGGTCGCCGAGGACACGCCGTCGCAGACGACGGCGATCACCGCGGGCGCGCCGTCCTTCAGCGCCGTGGCGGACAGCGCGAACGCGTCCTCGTTGCGGTGGTGGCGCAGACCGCGGTCGCTGACGGCCGCTACGGCCCCGAGTTCCTGTTCCATGTGGTCCCGTTCGCGTGGTTGCGCCTTGCCGCAGTGCTCGCAGTAGTCGTCGCGGTCGACGCGGCCCGCGGCGCAGAAGACGCAGACCCGGCCGGGCGCCGCCTCCTCCTCCGGTTCCGCGCGGGGGTCGGCCGCGGGCCGCGGCGCGGCGAGCCGGTAGTCGTCGCCGTCCGTGGTGCCGCCGCGCTCCGCCGCGGGCGCCCCGCCGCCCCCGGAGGCGGTGGCGGGGGCGGACGCGGCGCCGTGCAGCGGGGAGCCGCCCGAGTCGAGGCCCGGCACGTCGGCGGGACCGTGGACGGGCACCGGTGTGTCGTCGCTGTCCAGATCCGACGCGGTCGGCCACTCGACCTTGCCTGTTGCGGCCGCCCCCACGCGCGCGGGCGCGCCCGCGCTTATGGCGATCGTGGGACGGTCGTCCCCCGGCACCGGCACCGCCTCAAGATCGCGCCCGCACACACCGCAGAAACGGTCACCCGGCTCCACCGGCTCCCGGCAGGACGGGTTCGGGCAGGTCGGCCCGGCGGCCGACGGGGGCATCTGCGGCATGAATCACACCCACGTCCGGGGGCGGAGACGGTTGGCCCGCTCCACCATTTCGATGCGCTCACTGCCCCGGCGCGCGTGCCGGGCCAGGGTCCGGTACGTCCGTTCGAGCCCGAACCGCAGCCCGCGCTCGTCCAGTTCGCTGCCGAGCAGCACTGTCCCGCTCCCACCCTGCGGCGGGAGCGTGTTCTGCCCACCGGAGAGTACCCAGTCCAGGGCCGTGCCCAGAACCTCCGCGGACAGCAGTTCTCTGCGGACGGCGTCGAGACCGTACTCGCGCAGCGCATCCACCTGCCCGGCCGCCGCCGTCAGATCGCCCAGGAACGCGCCGTCCGCGCCGCCCGCCCCCGGCGCCGCAGGAGCGACCCGCTCCCGCAGCCGCGCCCGTACCGACGCCACCCGGGCCGCCGTGTAGTGGATCGACGAGCCGGGCACCGAGTCCAGCGTCTCCACCGCCGCCGTGCGCCCGCCCGCCGCGAACTGCACCCGGGCGAGCCCGAACGCGGCGCTGACATAGCTGGGGTCGGTCGTCCACACCAGGCCGTAGTAGTCGGCGGCGTTGTCCAACTGGCCGAGGACCTCGGCGCAGACCCCCAGCGCGATCTTGGGCGCGCTCTCGCCGGGGAACGCGTCGTACACGGCGTCGAACGAGACCGCGGCGCCCTGCTGGTCCCCGGTGGCGAGCGCCACCACGCCGCGGTACCAGACCACCCGCCAGTCGTCGGAGTGGTCGGTCTCCAGCGCGGTGAGCGCGCGCACCGCGGCCGCGGTGTCGTCGTCCGAGCCCATCTCCAGGCGGGCCCGCAGCTCCCGCAGCCGCAGTTCGAGCGAGTGCGTGGGCGCCGCGCGCAGCGCCGCGATCAGCTCGCCGGGCGCCGACGCCATCAGGCCCGCCAGGAAACCGGCGTTGGGGTCGCCGGGGTCGATCCTGGGCACCGGCAGCGCGAGCGCCGCCGCGCGCACGTCGAGCGGCCGCACCTGCCCCGCGGCGCCCGGCGGCGGCCCCGAGGCGCCCTCGCCCGCCGCGCGCGGGGACGGCACGACGACGGCGCCCGCCGCGGGCAGCGCGGGGGCCGCGCCCCCGGCCCCCGGGGGCAGCGCGGCGCCGGGCTGCGGGGCAGCGGGCAGGGCCGCGGCGGCGCGGCGGGCGCGGCGGCCCAGCACGGGCTGCCGCAGGCCGAGCCGGGACGCCTCGCTGCCGAGGTCGCGGAACAGCACGGTGTCGGTGACCTTCACCTCGGGGCCGAACAGCGACGAGAGCGCCGGTCTCGGCCGCTTCGTCTGGAGCGCCACGACCTCCCGCAGCACTCCGGTGAGCTGCTCGGCCATCTCCTGCGCCGAGGCGAACCTGCGCGCCGGGTCGGGGTCGGTCGCACGCACCAGCAGCCGGTAGAACGACTCGTACCTGCGGAAGACCTCGATGTTCTCCGGCTCGGGCAGCGAGTCCGCGAACACCGAGGTGTAGCCCTGGAAGTCGAACGTGAGGACGGCGAGGGTGCGTGCCACCGTGTACAGGTCGGACGCCACCGAGGGCCCCACCTCGGCGACCTCGGGCGCCTGGTAGCCCACCGTGCCGAAGATCGCCGACTCCTCGTCGTCCATCCTGCGCACGGCGCCCATGTCGATCAGCTTGAGCTGGTCCTCGGTCTGGATGGCGTTGTCGACCTTGAAGTCGCAGTACAGCAGGTGGCGGCTGTGCAGGTGCCCCAGGGCCTCCAGCGCCTCGATGCCGAACGCGCAGGCCAGCTCCACCGGCAGCGGGTCGCGGCGGCCCTCGGGGGTGCGGCGCTCGTTGGCGATCTCCTTGAGGGACTTGCCGCCGACGTACTCCATGACGATGTAGCCGTCCATGGAGCCGGTGTGGGGGTCCAGGTGCTCCACGAAGTTGTAGATGCGGACGATGTTGGAGTGCTCGATCTCGGCGAGGAAGCGGCGCTCCGAGATCGCGGCCGCCATCGCGTCCTGGTCGCCGGTGTCCAGCAGGCCCTTGAGGACGACCCAGCGATCCGACACGGCGCGGTCCACGGCCAGGTAGACCCAGCCGAGGCCGCCGTGCGCGAGACAGCCCACGACCTCGTACTGGCCGTGCACGATGTCGCCCTCGTGCAGCTTGGGCACGAACGAGTACGGATTGCCGCACTTGGTGCAGAAGCCCTCGGTGCGTCCTGGCCTGTCGCCGCGGGAGCGCCCCACCTGGGCGCCGCACTCGGAGCGCGAGCAGAACCGCTTCCGCTCGGGCACCTCCGGGTTCTCCAGCACCATCGCGCGCGGGTCGGGCCGCGGCACCGCGGGCACCCGCACCAGACCGGCGCCGAGCCGGCCGCGCGCGGACGAGGACCCGGCGGACCCGGAGCTGCGCACCGACACCGACTGCGCGCCCGTACCGCCCGACAGGGACCGCGAGAGCCGCCCGGACACCGAACGCCGCGACGTAGAAGAACGCGAAGAGCGCGAAGACCGCGAGGAACGTGACGAGCGCGCGGACTGGGACGTCGAGGAGCGGGACGAGGGCGTGCTGCCGCTCGACGTGCCCCCGCCCCCGGTGACGCCCGTGGGCGTGGAGCCGACCATGCCGTTCGCGGACACCACGGGCGCCAGGCCGCAGGTGTCGCAGTACAGCTCGCCGTCGCCGACGTCCTCGTACGTGCCGCCGCATCCTGGCCGCTGGCAGTTCGCTCCGCTCATGTGTTCCCCCTGTGTTCGCCCCGGCCGCCCTGCGGCGGCACGCGCGGGGCCAGCAGTTCCGCGGCGGCCTGTTGGTAGCGCAGCACCGCGGACTCGGCGACCCGCAGATCGCAGGGCGCGCTCCACAGCATCCGCCGGGCGGCGTCGTAGCGCTCCACGAGCAGCGGGTCCTCCGCGAGCCCGTGCCTGGCCACCTTCGCCTTGTACGCGTCGAGCCTGCCGCGCAGCTCCGCGCGCACCGCGAGCGGCGCCGTGACCGCCGTCAGCGACTCGCGGGCCCGCAGCAGTTCGTCCTCCGCCTTCTCCTCCAGCGCTTCGAGCAGCGGCGACAGCCGGTGCCACTGCGCGTGCCTGCGGTACTCGGAGGCCCTGGCCAGCTCCTCCTGGAGCACCGTCGGCGGCCCCGACACCGCCGGGACCTCGGTCGCGGCGATCTTCGCCAGGACCTCACCGCGCGCGGTACGCGCCTCGGCGAGCGTGCGGTCCGCGCGGGAGAGCACGTCACGCAGCTTCAGCAGCCGCGTCTCGGCGTCCTGGCGCACCGTCAGCACCGCGTCGATCTCGCGCCGCACCTCGTCGAGCGCGCGCGCCTCGCGGTCGTAGCGCTCGGTGTCGGGACGGCCGCCGCCGGGCGCCGAACTGCCGGGCGCCGGCACCCAGAACGCCAGCGGGTCCGAGATCACCTCGGCGCGCAGCGCGGTCAGGGTGCGGGTGATCCGCTCCAGGTCGTCCCCCGAGGGATGCTCCCCTGGGCGTACGCCCACGGAGTGGGCGAGGGAGCGCGTGCGCTGCAACTCGGCGGAGAGCAGGTCGATCCTGGCGGGCAGCGCCGACCAGACCGCGTCGGCGGTGACGACCATGTCGAGTGAGCGCGCGTAGAGCTGGTTCATGCGGGTCACCAGCGTGTCGAGGGAGAGCCGTTCGCTCATCCGGGCGGGCCCGGTGAGCGAGGCGGGCGGCCCGCCGTTCGCGGCGTCCGCGACGGTGATGCTCTCCCCCCGCAGCCGCTCCGTCAGCTCCGCGAGGTCCTGGGCGCTGGGCCAGCGGCGGCGCGCCCGCAGCTCCCGCACCGCGCGCAGGGCGTCGGCGTAGGCGTCGAAGTACGTCCAGAGCAGGGTGATGGAGCGCTCCGTCTCGGCCCAGCGCTCCCGGGTGGTGCCGGTCAGCTCCGCGCCTTCGAGGAGGCGGCGGCCCGCGTGGTCCTGGAGGGCGAACAGCGATGTCTCGATCGCCTCGTGCTCCGCGCCGAGCCGCGCCAGCGCACGGTCCACCTCGTCCCGGTCCATCACAGGACCGGGGGGTCCCGCGACGCCCATCGATCACCTCTCTTGCGTCCAGGACCGGGTGCCGGCGGCGCCCGGTGCCGGCGGTCCCAGGTCCCAGGGCCGCCCGTGCCAACTCTCCAGTGTTATCAGTTCGGTTACGTCATCCGGTGCATCCGCCGACCGTCGGCGGGCCCCGTCACTTGTACTTGGCCGCCGGGGGCCCCGAGGAGGGCCCCATGTCCTCCTTCAGCCAGTCGTTGTACGAGTGGCGCCAGCCGGACCCCCGCCAGTCCGTGAGTACTTGGTTGACGCGGCGTACCAGGGCGTCGGCGCCCTTGCGCATGGCCACCCCGTAGTACTCCTCGGTGAACGGCTTGCCCTTCAGCTCCACCGTCGGGTCCTGCGACGCCTGCCCGGCGGCGAGGGCGCCGTCGGTGATGATCGCGTCGGTCCGGCCGAGCTGCATCCTGACCAGGCAGTCGAGCTGATTGGGCACGTTGCTGTTGAGGACCTTCGCGCCGTACGACTCCTTCTCAAGCGCCACCTGCGCCGTGGAACCCGCGGCGACGCACACCCTCTTGCCCTTGAGGGAGGCGTTGTAGCCGGTGATGCGGGACGTCTTGGGCGCGAGTACCTGCTGGCCGGTCTCGAAGTAGGCGGTCGAGAAGGACACGTCCTTGAGGCGGTCGCAGTTGATCGTCATGGTGCGTACCACCATGTCGACGTCGTTGTTCTTGATGGCGTCGATGCGTTGGTCGGTGGGGATCGCCAGGAACCGGACCGCGTTCGCGTCGCCGAGGATGCCCTTGGCGATCTGGTGCACCAGGTCGATGTCGAACCCTTCGAGGGTGCCGCCGAGCTCCTCCGGATGCTCCGGGTCGAGCGGCTTGTTGGGGTTCAGATAGCCCCAGCCGTAGCTGCTCTGGTCGATGCCGACGCGCAGCGTCCCCCGCCCCACGATTTTCTTGACCTGGTCGTCGGTGGCGGTGGACGAAGGCGACAGGCTCGCCTCCGGGTCCTTGCAGTCGGGCGCCGCCGCCTGCCGCGCGGGCTGCTGCGACGACGTCCCAGGCACCCCGTCGTCGGCGTCCGCACCGCCGCCGTGGCGGGTCAGTGGGAGCAGGGCGCACACCGCGGTCAGCGCGCACGCGCCCGCCATGGTGGCGACGCCGCCCCAGCCGCGCAGCCTGACCGGTCGCCTGGCGCGTCGCACATCCGCCCTCTCGTCCATGCCGCCCCCTCTCACCGGTACTCCGAAAGCCTGCGCCCGACGCCGAGCAGCGCGCCACCGGCACCCAGGACCGCGAGCACGGCGGCGCCCGCCGTCAGTCCCCAGGTGTCGCCGACGCCGCTGTCCGCGGCGGTGGTGAAGTCGTGCTCCTCCTGGGCGAGCGCCCTTTGCAGCTCGTCGTCGAGCCGTGTGAAGGAGTCGTTGGTGGACTGGTCGTCCGAGGTGCCGATGACCTTGGAGAGCGCGCCCGCGTAGTTGCCCTCGGTGTCGGCCTTGCGGGCCGCCTGGTGGCGGCTGCGCCACTCCTTGAGGTCCTTCGCGGCCCGGTCAAGCGGCCCGCGGCCCTCGGGGTCGTCGGCGAGCGACGTCGCGGACGCCAGCAGCCCCTGCGTGCCGTCGGCGCCGCCGAGCGCCTTCATCTGCTGCTGGTAGTCGTAGTCGTACTTGTCCTCACTCGTCTTGCCGACCCGCACCGTCTCCGCCCCCCTGTTGACCAGGGTCAGGTTCTCGTTGCCGCGCGCCTTCAGGGACGCGATGCGCGCGTCGTTGAGGACCGTCAGCGAGCGCAGCCCGTGGTCGTAGGAGTCGTCGAGGTCGGCGCGCGCGAGCCCGTGCCCCACGGTGAGCCAGAGCAGCGCGGCGAGGCTGGCCGCGGTGGCGCCGAGCAGGCCGCGGTTGAACACGCGGTTCGTACGGCGGTAGTGGCGGCGCTGCGCGAGGACGAGCGCGGCCAGGGTGACCAGGCCGACGGCGACCGCGATCCACGGGAAGGACCTGGCGTCGCCGTAGTCGTCGTCGAGCTGGCCGTTCTGCCGCTGGTAGAGCTTCTCGGCCTGGTCGAGCATCTGGTTCTTGCCCTGCATCAGGTCGTTGGCGTAGCGCAGGTAGGCGGCGCCGAGGGGCAGCCCGAGGCGGTTGTTGGCCCGCGCGCGCTCCACCAGGCCGGTGTACTGCGGCAGCATCTGGTTGAGCGCGGTGATGGCCTCGGCGGCGGGGGAGTCGGGGTCGGTGCTCGTGGCGGCGTCGGCGAGGGTCGTCGCGGCGGTCGAGATGTCCCGGTCGTAGGCGCTGGTGACCTTCTCGGGCTCCTGGCCGCCCGCCAGGAAGCCGGTGGAGGCGGCCGTGTTGGCGTCGGCGAGCGCGGTGTAGATCGTGGCCGCCGCGCTGCTCAGCGGCTGGCTGCCGTGCCGCACGTCGTGGGCGGCGGAGCTGCGGTCGCTCGACTGCCAGGCGCTGACCGCCCCGAACACCACGATCAGCAGCGCGAGTCCGGCGCCGATGAGCCGCAGCCTGCCCGGTTCCGTGACAGCCGCGGCGCGCAGCCTGGCCACGCCCTCGCCCGCGGCGGTGCCCCGCCGCTGCCCCGGCGGCGGCGCCTGCGCGTGGGCCGACTGCGGCGGCACGGCCACGACCGTGGCGGGCGGGCCCGCCGCCGGCGGTGCCGCGCTCGCGTTCGGCGGCTGTGTCACCTGACCTCCCCCTCGGTGGACGACTTCTCGCTGCTGCCCGCCGCCTGCGGCGCCGGGCTCGGCCACGCAGGCCAGTATGGCTGCCGGGAACGACAAGCACACCAGAGTTGCGCGATCTTGCTCACGTGCGGCGGCACCCGGCCGTGCGCCCCGTGCGCCGCGGCCTGCCACCACCCTTGCCCAGGAACACGTTCACCCGAACCGTTCGGTTCCCGGGAACGGGCGATGTGTGTTCGAGACGGGCGATTTACGCGCGAATCGCGTACGGGCCGCGGTCCGCACGGGTGGGCGCCCCCGGAGTCCCCACCGTCCCACCACCCCGCCGGGACCGGTCCGTTGCGCCACCGCGACGGCGCCGGGAGCCGCCGGGGGAGCGGGCGCGCGTACGCGCGCGTGGGGCGCGACGACGGCCGCGCGGGCGGCCACGGGCGGCCGGGACGCACGGCGGCGCGGCGTACGCGTGTGTGTGTGCCGCCATGTCGCCCGACCGCCCCGCGGCTACTTCGCCCGACCGCCCTGCGGCGGCGACTGCGGCGGTATCGGGGAGGCGTTCTCGGACTGCGGCGACGACGAGGAGGCGTACGCGGACGGCGGGGCGACACCGGCCGACGGGTCCGCCGCCGGGGTGTCGTCGGGCAGCGGGGGGTTGCCGACGATACGGATGCCGGCCTCGTCGAACGCCCGCTTGATGCGCCAGCGCAACTCGCGCTCCACCGACAGGGCCTGGCCCGGCATGGTCTTCGCGGAGACGTGCACCACCATCGAGTCGAGCAGCACGCTGTCGAGGCCGAGCACCTCCACCGGGCCCCACAGCTTCTCGTTCCAGGGCTCCTCGCGCGCGAAGTCCTGCCCGATGGCGGTCAGCCGGTCCCGCACGGCGTCCAGGTCCTCCTCGGGGTGCAGCGTCACGTCCACGTGCGCCGTGGACCAGCCCTGGCTCAGGTTGCCGATCCGCTTCACCTCGCCGTTGCGCACGTACCAGATCGCGCCGTTGTCGCCGCGCAGCTTGGTGACCCTGAGGCCGACCTCGATGACCTCGCCTGAGGCGACGCCCGCGTCGATGCTGTCGCCGACCCCGTACTGGTCCTCCAGGATCATGAAGACACCGGAGAGGAAGTCCGTGACGAGGTTGCGGGCGCCGAAGCCGATCGCCACGCCCGCGACCCCCGCGGACGCCAGCAGCGGCGCCAGGTTGATCTTGAAGGTGGACAGCACCATCAGCGCCGCCGTGCCCAGCACCAGGAACGAGGCCACCGAGCGCAGTACGGACCCGATCGCCTGGGAGCGCTGGCGGCGGCGCTCCGCGTTGACCAGCAGCCCCCCGAGCGCGGTGCCGTCCACCGCCTGGACCGTGCGGTTCATGCGGTCTATGAGGCGGGTGATGGTGCGTCGGATGGCGGTGCGCAGCACGACCGCGATCACCAGGATCAGCACGATCCGCAGGCCGACCGCGAGCCATGTCGACCAGTTCCGCTGAATCCAGTCGGCGGCCTCGGTCGCCGAGCGTGGCGTGTCGGGGTCTGCGGCGCGGCCTGCGAAGGACGCGAGGACGGACCGGAACACTGTGCACAACCTCCTGGCGGGGCCCCGGGGCGGAAGAGAGCCGGTGGACGCGGGGGCGGGGGCGCCACCGTGCGGGCCGCGCACCACACTAACGGGGCAGCGCGCCCCCACCGCCTGCCCGCGGGGCAGGTAGGACCCGTGCCGCGGGGAAAAGAACGGGGTGTGGTCGAAAACACTTCCAGCCCGTTACCGGTACATGGTGGCGCTACGACCAGGCATGAGGGGAGACTGACGTCAGATCGTCCCGGCGCGAGCCACGCGCCGCCGGCGTACAAGGAGGCATCCGTGCCGCATGTCCTGGTCCTCAACGCGTCGTACGAGCCGCTCGGCGTCGTACCGCTCCGCCGCGCGCTCATCCTCGTCCTTGAGAACAAGGCAGTCTGCCTTGAGGAAACCGGCGCCCTGATGCACAGCGCGACCCTGTCCGTGCCCGCGCCCAGCGTGGTCAGGCTCAAGCGCTTCGTGCGGGTCCCCTACCGCGGACCCGTCCCCCTCACCCGGCGTGCCCTCTTCGCGAGGGACGGCGGCCGTTGCATGTACTGCGGTGGCGTCGCAACCAGCGTCGACCACGTCATTCCCCGCAGCCGCGGCGGCCAGCACGCCTGGGACAACGTGGTGGCGTCCTGCCGCCGCTGCAACCACGTCAAGGCCGACCGGCACCTGATGGAGCTGGGCTGGCGGCTGCGGCACAAACCCGCGCCGCCCACGGGTCTCGCCTGGCGGATCATCGGCACGGGGCATCGCGACCCCCGCTGGTTGCCATATTTGCAGCCATACGGGGCGGATGACGCCTTGGCCCGGATCGACGGCATCTCTGCCTGAGTCCGGGCCTTTGTTGTCCCCCGGGGCTTCCCCAGGCCGCCGGGGGTCCTCTCATGCCCCGGCGCGCCCGCCCACGGCCCAGGCCGAAAATCAGCCCGCCCACGGCCCCTCCCCGCACCCACCGTCGGCCTTTCCTCACGCCGCCCCGTCGGCCTGCTCCCACGCCGCCCCGTCGGCCGCGCCGTCCCGCCCCGCCTCGCCACCCGCCCGGCGCCGCAGGCCCGTCCCGGCCCGCCGCAATTACTGCGCCCAGCCGCCGTTCCCGCGCACAGATTTGCTGGATCGACCCCCCTGATTGGGCAAGAATGTGAGCAGAACCACGTGAGAGTCGGCCGGAGTACGTCCCTGGGACGTCTGTCGCCGAGCCCGCTGGGTAGGCAACAGCCTGACCGAGCCGCCCCTGACAAGGAGGCCCCCGTGGCCGCACCGGCACATCTCCTGCTCCCGTCCGCTTCCAAACGCGAGGCCGAACACGCGTCCGACTGCACCGACGCCGCCGCGCCCGGCACCGCCCCGCGCGCCCGCGAGCCCCGCTTCGCGTTCACGCCCGCGTGCGACCCGGCGCTCAGAGCGCTCCACCACGCCTCCTACGGCGCCGAGCCCACCGCCACCGAGCCCCCGCTGACCAGCGAGCCGCCGCTCGCCGACGCCGCGCCCCTCACCAGCGAGCCCCCGCTCGCCGACACCGCCCCGCTGACCAGCGAGACCACGGCCACCGGCATGGCGGCCGACTCGGACCCCTCGGTGGCGTAGGTGTCGCTGACCCGCCTCGCCGAGCTGCACGGCGTCGCCCCCTCCTACTCGCCCTCACCGGGAGAGACCGTCCCGGCCACCGAGGCCGCCGTGGTCGCGGCACTCGGCGCGCTCGGCGTGGACGCGAGCACCCCGGAGGCCGTGCGCGACGCCCTGGCGGCCCGGGAGGCGGAGCTGGCCGCGCGCCTGCTGCCGCCGACCGTCGTCTGGTGGCAGGGCCAGGAGCCCGTCGCGCTCGCCGGGCTCCCGCCCGGCACCCGGCTGCGGGTGGTCACCGAGGACGGCGCCGACCACGACCTGGCGGTCCAGACCGCCGAGCCCGTGCCCTCGGTACGCACCGTGCCCCCCGCCGGCCCGGGCCCCGCAGCCGACACCCCCGCCGACGAGCCGCCGCCCGCGCAGCCGCCCGCCGAGCCCATCCCCGAGCCCCGGGCCGGCGGCGGCTGGCCCCGGCTGCCGCTCGGCGTGCACGCCCTCACCGCCCGCACCCCCGACGGGCGCCTCGCCCGCTCCCACCTCGTCGTCGCACCGCCCGAGCTGCCCGCGCCCGGGGAGCGGTCCCACGGGCTGCTCGTCCAGCTCTACTCGCTGCTGTCGCGGCGCTCCTGGGGCATGGGCGACCTGGGCGACCTCGCCGACCTCGCCTCCTGGTCGGGGCGGGTGCTCGGCACCGGCTTCATCCAGGTCAACCCGCTGCACGCGGCCGTGCCAGGACACCCCACCGACCCCTCTCCCTACCGGCCCTCCTCGCGCCGCTTCCCCGACCCGGTCCACCTGCGCGTCGAGGACGTCGACGAGTACGCCCACCTGGCGGGGGCCGACCGCGAGGAGGCCGCCGGGCTCCGCGCCCGCGCCGCGGCCCTCCGTGACGCCGTCCTCGGCGACGGCGCCCTCATCGACCGCGACGCGGTCTGGGAGCTGAAGCGCCGCGCCCTCGAACTCGTGCACGCCGTCCCCCTCGCCCCCGGCCGCCAGGCCGCGTACGTCGACTTCCTGGCCGCGGGCGGAAGGCAGCTGGAGGACCACGCCACCTGGTACGCGCTCGCCGAGCTGTACGGGCCCGACTGGCACCGCTGGCCCGAGGGGCTGCGCGACCCCCGCTCGGCGGCCGTGGAGCGTGCCCGCCGCGAGCTGATCGACCGCGTCGACCTGTACTCCTGGCTGGCCTGGCTCACCGACGCCCAGCTCGCCGCGGCGCAGCGGGCCGCCGCCGACGCCGGTATGCCCATCGGCCTCGTCCACGACCTCGCCGTCGGCGTCCACCCGGACGGCGCCGACGCCTGGGCGCAGCGCGACCACTTCGCCGAGGGCATCTCGGTGGGCGCGCCGCCCGACGCGTTCAACGCACACGGCCAGGACTGGGGCCTGCCGCCCTGGCGCCCCGACCGGCTCGCCGAGTCCGGCTACGCCCCCTTCCGCGAGCTGCTCTGCGCCCTGCTCCGGCGGGCCGGCGCGCTGCGCGTGGACCATGTGATGGGCCTGTTCAGGCTCTGGTGGATTCCCCCGGGCCGCCCGCCCACCGACGGCACCTACGTGCACTACGACGCCGAGGCGATGCTCGCCGTCCTCGCCCTGGAGGCGCACCGGGCGGGCGCCCTGGTGATCGGCGAGGACCTGGGCACCGTCGCCCCCGGGGTACGGGAGGCGCTGCGCGAGCACGGCGTGCTCGGCACCTCCGTCCTCTGGTTCGAGCGGGACTGGGAAGGCGACGGGCGGCCGCTGCGCCCCGCGCGCTGGAGACCTGGCTGCCTCGCCACCGCCACCACCCACGACCTGCCACCGACCGCCTCCCGGCTGAACGGCGACCACGTCGAGCTGCGGCACCGCCTCGGGCTGCTGACCGGCCCGCTCGCCGAGGAGCGCGCGGCCGCCGCCGCGGAGACGGGGGAGTGGCTGCGGGCGCTCGGCCGCCTCGGGCTCCTCGACGACGGGGCCGCCGAGGAGGAGGAGATCAGGGCCGTGCACCGCTTCCTGCTGCGCACCCCCGCGCTGCTCGTCGGCGTCTGGCTGCCGGACACGGTCGGCGACAGGCGCCCGCAGAACGTGCCGGGCACCAGCGACGAGTATCCCAACTGGCGGCTGCCCGTCGCCGACGCCACCGGCACCCCCGTCGGCTTCGAGGAACTGACCGCGTCGCCCCGGCTGCACGCCCTGATGCAGGTGCTGCGCACGGACTGAACCGGCCCCGGACGGCGCCTGCGGCCGACCCCGGACGCGCGGCGCCCGGGGCCGTTCGCTACGTTGGCACCGTGGACAAAAAGAACGCCCTGCGCGCCGGTGCCATCGGCGCAGGCACGACGCTGATGATGCTGCTGTTGTCGTCCCCCGCGCTCGCCCTGACCCGCGACGACGGCGACGACCCGGGCTCAGGGCTCTCGGTGGCCGAGACCCTCGGCCTCTACGTCCTGACCCCCCTCGCGATCTTCCTGGTCATCGCGGGCCTCGTGGTGCTCGGCACCCGCTCGGGCACGAAGAAGAACGCCGAGAGCAAGTAGGGCCACGCCCCCGCCTTCGCCGTCCCACGCGCGTGGGACGGCTTTCGGCGTGTGGGGCCCGGCCCGTACGGGGCGCACGCGCGCGCGTGGCCCGCGAGCGGCGGGCGGAACCCCCCGGCCCCGCCCGCCCCGTACCGGCTGCGCGTCCGCGCAACCGGTACGCGTCAACCGCTACGCGTCCGCGGCCTGCGCCCGCAGCGCACGCTCCACGCCCGCGCGTGCCTCAAGGACCAGGCGCCGCAGCGCCGCGCTCGGCTTCGCCGACTCCAGCCAGGCGTCCGTCGCCGCCAGGGTGGCCTCGTCGACCTGGAGGGTCGGGTACAGGCCCACCGCGATCTGCTGGGCCATCTCGTGCGAGCGGCCGTCCCAGATCTCCTTCACGTGCGTGAAGTACTGCTCCGTGTACGCGGCGAGCAGGTCGCGCTGGTCGGTCTGCACGAAGCCGCCGATGACGGCCTCCTGCACGGCGTTCGGCAGCTTGTCGGAGCCCACCACGGACTCCCACGCCTCCGCCTTGGCCTCCGGGGTCGGCCGGGCGGCCCGCGCCGCGGCCGCGTGCCGCTCGCCCGCCGCCGTCCTGTCCCGCTCGTACTCGGCGGCGATCTCCGCCTCGTCGAAGCGGCCCACCGCGGCGAGCCGGTGCACGAACGCCCAGCGCAGCTCCGTGTCGACGGCAAGACCCTCCACCGTCTGCGTGCCGTCCAGCAGCGCTTCGAGCAGGTCGAGCTGCTCGGGGGTGCGTGCGGTGGACGCGAACGCGCGCGCCCACGCCAACTGGTGGTCGCTGCCCGCCTGCGCCGCCCGCAGGTGCGCCAGCGTCGCCTCGGTCCACAGGGTGAGCCCGGTCTCCCGCCAGGAGGGCGCCGCGTACAGGTCGAGCGCCAGCTTCACCTGCCGGTGCAGCGAGTGCACCACGCCGATGTCGGACTCCTTGGCGATGCCGGAGAGCACCAGGTCGAGATAGGCGCGGGTGGCCAGCTCGCCGTCCCTGGTCATGTCCCAGGCGGCGGCCCAGCACACCGCGCGCGGCAGCGAGGACTCGAAGTCGCCCAGGTGCGCGGTGACGGTGCGCAGCGACTCCTCGTCGAGGCGGACCTTCGCGTAGGAGAGGTCGTCGTCGTTGAGGAGGATCACCGCGGGCCGCCGTACCCCCGCGAGCTGCGGGACCTCGGTCAGCTCGCCGTCCACGTCCAGTTCGACGCGCTCGGTGCGCACCAGCTTGCCGCTCGCCTCGTCCAGGTCGTACAGGCCGACCGCGATCCGGTGCGGACGCAGCCGCGGCTCGCCCTTCGCGCCCGCGGGCAGCTCGGGGGCCTCCTGGCGGATCGCGAAGGACGCCAGGGTGCCGTCGGCCGCCGTCTCGATCTCGGGCCGCAGGACGTTGATGCCCGCGGACTCCAGCCACTTCGCCGACCAGGTCTTCAGATCGCGCCCCGAGGTCTCCTCCAGCGCGCCCAGCAGGTCGGTGAGGCGGGTGTTGCCGAAGGCGTGCCGCTTGAAGTACGCCTGCACGCCCTGGAAGAACTCGTCCATGCCGACGTAGGCGACGAGCTGCTTGAGGACGCTCGCGCCCTTGGCGTAGGTGATGCCGTCGAAGTTGACCAGCACGTCGTCGAGGTCGCCGATCTCGGCCATGATCGGGTGCGTGGACGGCAGTTGGTCCTGCCGGTAGGCCCAGGTCTTCATGGTGTTCGCGAACGAGGTCCACGACTGCGGCCAGCGCGAGCCCGGCGCGTGCGCCAGGCAGGCCACGGAGGTGTAGGTGGCGAACGACTCGTTGAGCCAGAGGTCGTTCCACCACTCCATGGTGACCAGGTCGCCGAACCACATGTGGGCCAGCTCGTGCAGGATGGTCTCGGCCCGGCTCTCGTACGCGGCGTCGGTGACCTTCGAGCGCCACACGTACTGGTCGCGGATGGTGACCGCGCCCGCGTTCTCCATGGCGCCCGCGTTGAACTCGGGCACGAAGAGCTGGTCGTACTTCTCGAAGGGGTACGCGTAGTCGAACTTCTCCTCGAACCAGGCGAAGCCCTGCCGCGTCACCTCGAAGATCGCGTCGGCGTCCAGGAACTCGGCGAGCGAGGGCCGGCAGTAGACGCCGAGCGGCACGCTGCGCCCGCCGCCCTCGTACGTGCTGTGCACCGAGTGGTACGGGCCCGCGATCAGGGCGGTGATGTACGTGGAGATGCGGGGGGTGGGCGTGAACGACCAGACCCCGTCGACCGGCTCGGGCGTCGGCGAGTTCGACACCACCGTCCAGCCCTCGGGCGCCTTCACGGTGAAGGTGAACGCGGCCTTCAGATCGGGCTGTTCGAAGCTGGCGAACACCCGGCGGGCGTCCGGCACCTCGAACTGCGTGTAGAGGTACGTGCGCCCGTCCACCGGGTCCACGAAGCGGTGCAGGCCCTCACCGGTGTTGGTGTAGGCGCAGTCCGCGACCACCCGCAGTTCGTTGCGGCCCGCGGCGAGGCCGGCCAGGGCGATGCGGGAGTCGGCGAAGACGGCGGCGGGGTCCAGCGCCCTGCCGTTCAGCACGGCCTCGTGGACGGTGGGCGCCACCAGGTCGATGAAGGTGTCGGCGCCCTCCTGCGAGGCGTCGAAGCGCACCGTGGTCACCGACCGGAACGTGCCCTGGCCGCCCTCGGGGCCGTCCCCGGCCTCCGCGCCGCTCAGATCAAGATCGATCTCGTACGAGTCCACGGTGAGCAGCTTCGCCCGCTGCTGCGCTTCCTCACGGGTCAGATTGGTGCCAGGCACGCGCTCATCTCCTAGTTCCTCGGTGCCCGCCGGGTCGCGGCGTTCGGGCCATCCTTCCATGCCACGGGTCTCCGACGGAGTGGCACCTTCGGTGCCCCGGTGGGTGGCATCGAGGGTATGAAGATCAGTGTGAGCCTGTCGCAGGAGGACGTGGAGTTCGTCGACGCGTACGGGAAGGGTTCCGGGGCCAGATCCCGCTCGGCCGTGATACACGCCGCGATCCAGATGCTGCGGGAGGCGCGTCTTGAGGACGACTACGCGGCGGCCTGGGACGAGTGGTACGCGGGCGACGACGCCGCCCTGTGGGACACGACCACGTCGGACGGACTGTCCGGCGAGGGTGAGGAGCGTGCCGGATCGTGAGGCGCGGCGACATCTACCTGGTCGATCTCGAACCGGTACGGGGCGGCGAGGCCAACAGGGCCCGCCCCGCGGTGCTCGTCACCAACGACGCCGCGAACAGGGTGGCCGAGCGGATGCGCCGGGGTGTCCTGACGGTGGTCCCCGTGACCTCGAACGTCACCCGGGTCCTGCCCTTCCAGGTCCTGCTCGACGGGATCGAGTGCGGTCTGACACGGGACTCGAAGGCCCAGTGCGAGCAACTGAGGGCCGTTGACGTGAGCAGGCTGCTGCATCGCCTCGGCGCGGTTCCGGCGAAGACCCTGGACCGGATCGACACGGCCCTGCGCAGGCAGCTCGCCCTGTGACGCCGGCCGGGCCCGACGGTGCGGGCCCGGCCTGCGACGGGGTGGGTCAGCCCCGCTCGGCCGCCACCAGCTCCGCGATCTGCACGGCGTTGAGCGCCGCGCCCTTGCGGAGGTTGTCGCCGGAGACGAACAGCGCGAGCCCGTTCTCCACGGTCTCGTCACGGCGGATGCGGCCCACGTAGGAGGGGTCGCGGCCCGCGGCCTGGAGCGGGGTGGGGATGTCGGACAGCTCCACGCCGGGCGCCCCGGCCAGCACCTCGGTCGCCCGCTCCACCCCGAGGGGGCGGGCGAAGCGCGCGTGGATCTGGAGGGAGTGGCCCGTGAAGACCGGGACGCGCACACAGGTGCCGGACACCTTGAGACCCGGGATCTCCAGGATCTTGCGGGACTCGTGGCGCAGCTTCTGCTCCTCGTCGGTCTCCAGCAGGCCGTCGTCGACGAGCGAGCCGGCGAAGGGCAGGACGTTGAACGCGATGGGCCGCTTGTAGACGGCGGGCTCGGGGAAGTCGACCGCGCCCCCGTCGTGGGTGAGCCGGTCCGCGTCGGGGGCCGCCTTCTGCGCCTGCCCGTGCAGCTCCGCCACGCCCGAGAGCCCGGAGCCCGACACCGCCTGGTAGGTGGCCACGACCAGCGCCTCCAGGCCCGCCTCCGCGTGCAGCGGTCCGAGGACGGGCATGGCGGCCATCGTGGTGCAGTTCGGATTGGCGATGATGCCCTTGGGGCGTACCGCCGCGGCGTGCGGGTTCACCTCCGAGACCACCAGCGGCACGTCGGGGTCGCGCCGCCACGCGGAGGAGTTGTCGATCACCACGGGGCCCTGGGAGGCGACCTTCTCGGCCAGCGCCCTTGACGTGGCGCCGCCCGCGGAGAACAGCACCAGGTCGAGGCCGCTGTAGTCGGCCGTCGCCGCGTCCTCCACCGGCACCTCGGCGCCCTGCCATTCGAGGGTGCGGCCCGCGGAGCGCGCCGACGCGAACAGGCGCAGCCCGGACACGGGGAAGGCGCGCTCGGCCAGGACCCTGCGCATGACTGTGCCGACCTGACCGGTGGCTCCGACGATTCCGACTCTCACGGGGACTCCCTCTGTACGGGGCGGCGCGTGGCCTGCGCCGCTCGCTGACGCCGGGGGCGGCCCGCCGCCCCTGCCGCCGCCCATCATGCGTCTGTCCTGGGCGGCGCTGTCCAATCCATTGTCCGTATTCCGGAGGCGGCCGCCCGGTGCACGGGCGGGGCTGTCCTGAAGCCGACCGGTGGACGCGCGAAAGGGGGCGGGCCCGGACGGCCCGCCCCCTCCTTCGCGCCGTGCGCGCCCTACGGTGTGACGCTTGTCACCGAGGCGCTGCCCACGCCCGCGACCGTGCCGCGGTCCGTGACCAACCGGACCTCGCCGAACAGCTCACGCCCCGCGGGCGGCACCGCGGCGGCGGTCACCGACGCCGAGACGTCCGCGCTGTCCCCGTGGCCGAGCACCACGGGGGTGTCCTCGTCGACCGTGATCGCGCCGAGCGAGCCGGAGAAGAAGACATCCCGGTAGTCGTACTCGGTGGAGCCCGACGGGACGGCGTACCCGTCGATCTGGACGGTGTAGGTGCCGGGGGCCGGGTCGGCGATGCTCACCGACTCCTCCGCGTCCCCGTCGGCGGACTGCCCCACCAGCGCGCCGGTGCTGTCGAACACCGAAAGGTCCAGGTCGGACGCCGGGTCGGAGACGTTGCCTATGGACACGTCGAGCCGGGTGCTGCCCTTCGGCACCTCCACCTCGCGGGTCTGGGACCCGCCTTGCGCGATGGTGGGCCGCTCGGACAGCTCGGAGCCGAGCGGGCCGCCCTCGACGTGCCCGGAGACGGCCGCCAAGTTGTTGCGCACGGTCCAGGACACCGGCGCGGGCGTGCCCACCTCGGCCTCGGGGACGGTCCGGGTGGCGGGGTCGAACGCGGCCCCGTACGCCGTCGCCGTCAGCCGGTAGGGGTTGTCCAGCATCGGCGAGGTGCGGCGGGCCTCCACCTCGACCTCCCACACGCCCGGCGTCGGGTCGGCGTAGGAGCGCAGGTCGGGGCGGCAGGTGTTGGCCGGGTTGTCGTAGTTCGGGTAGCAGTCGGGGGTCTGGGTGCTGTCGGACGGCACCCCGTACGGGTGGATCGCGATGAAGCGGGTCTGGCTGCCCTTCTTCAGGCCGTCCATCGCCAGTTCGAGGGACTTGGCGCCCTCCGGCACCCGCACGAAGTACGACGTCGTCTCGTTCCGCTCCACGCTGCCGGTCCTGCGCAGCGTGGCGGCGGGCGTGGCGGCGGGGGACAGCGGCGCCGCGGTGACGACCGTCGTCAGGATCTGCTGGTCGACGCCCTCGGTGCGGCCGTCGTCCACGGTGAGCACGGCGCTGTGGGTGCCCTCGGCTGGCGGCCGCGCCTCGACGCGCACCGTGACCGGCTTGCCCAGCGGCAGGCCGACCCGGCTCGGGCCGAGGATGCGGAAGGTGTGGCCCGCGTTGTTGGCGAGCCGCAGGGTGTGCCGCACGGAGCCCTCGGGGCCGCTGGTGCGGGTGATCTTGACGGCGTACGTCTTCTTCTGGTGCGGCTTCGTGCCGCCCTCGCGGTCGTAGAGCCCCGGGCCCTGCCCCGGCGTCGCGAGCAGGTCGGACATGGCCGTGTCCACCGGCGCCTCGACGGTGTACGTGTGGGCGGGGGCGCTGTGCCGGTGCGCGCCGCGCTCCACGGACTTCCAGGCGTCGACGATGTCGATGAGGCCCGCGCCCTCGCGGTACGCCTGCACCCCGGGGATGTGGTGCGCGGTGGAGGTCAGCGCGGTGCGCAGCGCGGCGGGGGGCAGTGCCACATGGTGCCCCTTGGCAGCGGAGAGCAGCAGCGCGGCGGCGCCGGCGGCCTGCGGGGACGCCATCGAGGTGCCCTGGAGCATGGCGTAGCCGGGCGGCAGGCCGTAGCCGGCCTCGGCGACCGGCTCGCCCTCCTTCCACGTCGGCACGGAGGCGATCGCGGCGCCGGGCGCCGACAGGGTCGGTGTGAAGCCGCCGTCCTCGCGGGGGCCGCCGGAGGAGAACGGCATCATCTGGTACTTCGTCGTCACGCCGGAGCCGTAGTCGGCCGCCCAGGTCTCCTTGGAGACGGTGGCGCCGACGGAGATCACCTTGTCGGCGAGGCCGGGGTCCTCGATGGTGTTGACGGCGGGGCCGTCGTTGCCCGCCGAGATCACCATCTGGACGCCGTAGGTGTCGATCAGCCGGGTGTACAGCTCCGCGCGCGCGTTGTTGGGGTCGTTGAGCGCGGGCAGACCGCCGATGGACATGTTGACGATGTCGACTCCCCGGTTCGCCACCAGGTCGATCATGCCCTCGGTGAGCGCGACGCTGGTGCAACTGCCGGAGAAGGTGCACGCGCGCGAGGAGACGATCTTCGCGCCGGGCGCCGCGCCGTCCATGGCGCCGCCGAAGAAGCCGTTGCCCGCGGTGAGGCCCGCGACATGGGTGCCGTGCTCCGCGGCGACGATGCCGATGTTGACGAAGTCGGCCTTCTTGCCGGCCCAGTCGCCCCCGTAGGGGTCCATCGGGACGTCCTTGCGCACCTCCACCACGAACGGCATCCGCTCGGCGACCGCGGTCCTCGGGTCGTCCTTGCCGAACCAGCCGACCTGGTGGCCGTCCTTGTAGGGCTTCATCGGGGGGTTGTCGGTGAAGTCGTGGTCGCCGTCGGTGTCGACGCGCACGGTGCCCGCGGCGGCGTCGTAGAGCACGCCCCAGGAGTCGGTGGTGTCGCCGTCGCGGTTGACGTCGCCTGCCGCGTCGCCGCCCGCGGTCGCGGACTCCTTGAAGGTGCTGATGCCGTAGCTGCCCGCGGGCGCCTTCCAGGCGCTGCCGTCGTAGGTGAACGCGGGCCCTTCGACGGCGGTGGTCATGGGCCGCCAGGTGGCGTCGCCGTCCACGATCGGGTCGGTGGCGGTCACCCAGTCGGTGATCTTCCGCTCGCCGGTGCTGGTCTTCTGGAGCGCGGGGTGGGCCAGGTCGACGCCGGTGTCCAGGATGCCGATGGTGACACCGCGGCCGTCGAGCCGGGGGTTCTTCTTCACGAAGTCGACCGCGCCCGTCTCGAAGGACGGGTTGTACGGGTTCCTGGCCGGGGTCCTCCTGCCGGGCGCCGGGTAGTGGGCGCCGCCGTGGCCGCGGCCCGCCGCGGCCTTCCCCGCGTCCTCGGCCCCGCCGTTCGGGTTCGGGTCGTCCAGCCGGATGTGCTGGCTGAGGTCGATGCCGTGCACCGAGGACAGCTTCTCCGCGGCCTTGATGGCGGCGTCGGCGCGGCCCGTGGGCACGGTGGCGCGTACATAGCCGAGCTTGTCGTAGGTGCGGCCCACCGAGCCGCCCTGCACGGCGTCCAACTGGTCGGCGACCTGGCGGGTGGCGCCGGGCGCGGTGGCGACCATCAGCGTCACGTTCTTGTCGCCCGCCGCCTTGGCGCCCGCGAGCAGCGCGGCGTCGGGCGCGCCGAGCTTGTCGGACCTGTGCGCCTTGCCCGGGTTCCCCGGGCCGGTGCCGGAGGCGGCGTCGGCGGAGGAGGCGGTGGAGGAAGCGGAGGCGGGTGCGGCGTCGGCGGAGAAGGCCGCGGGTATCGGGCCCGCGGCCAGGAGGGCGGTCACAAGACCGGCCGCCGTGGCGATACGGGCCATGCGTCTCGCGCCGTCGGACGGCGCGCGCTGGGGCTCGGGGGTCATCGGCATCCCTGTACACGTCGATGACCGATGCGCCCGGGGGCCCGTCTGCCCCTGACCGCATCGATCGGGAATGGTCTGTCCGGGTCCGGTCTTGAAACCGGACGATCGCTCAGCTTTATGTAAACGGCGGGTGTTTGGGGAGAGTTGCCCGTCGCGGGATCGGACCATGGCGTACTCCCGCCATACGCCACCGGGGCGATACCGGCGCAAACCGGCGCGGACACCGCCCGCCGGAAGGCCCCTGCGGGCGCGTCCGCGCCCCGCCCCCGTGAGGGCCCCCGCCGGCCGGCCGGTAGGAATGGCCGCATGGTCAAAGAACGCAACGTACTGAGGGTCGCCGCGTACGCCGTGTGCGTCGTGGACGAACGGATACTCCTCGCCCGCTGGGTCGCCCCCGACGGCGGCAGGCACTGGACCCTGCCGGGCGGCGGCATGGAGCACGGCGAGGACCCGTACCTGACCGTGATCCGCGAGGTCGCCGAGGAGACCGGCTACACCGTCGAACCCGCCGCCCTCCTCGGCGTGCACTCCCGGGTGCGCCACGACCCCGGTGCCCTCGGCCGCGGCACCAGCTTCCACGGGGTGCGCCTCGTCTACGAGGGCCGTCTCACCGGCGGCGGACTCCGCAACGAGACCGACGGCTCCACCGACCTCGCCGCCTGGCACCCGCTCGCCGACGTCCCAGGACTCGACCGCGTGGAACTCGTCGACCGCGGACTCGCGCTCTGGCGCGAGCGCCCCGCCGACGGCCACCTACGCGCCGCCGAAGGACCCGAGTGAACCCTCCGTGCTACCCCGCAACATGAACAGCCCGTGACCGGACTGCCTCCCGCACACGAGCGCTCCATGGCCTGACGCCCCCGACCAGATCCACGTCGGGCGATCGGCGTCAGCCGTTGCCGCCTCGTTTACGCGCAGGTCACCCCGGGTGCCAAGCATCGAGTGGGGCCGCGGCGTCCGCAACGGCGGACGCCTGCCGCCGCCGCCGTCCACCGCTGACGCGTTCGCACTCGGGGAGGCCGCGCCATGCCGCGCCCACGCTCTGTCGCCACCGCAGCCCTCAACCGCAGAACCCTCCTCGCGGCCACGGGCGCCGCCGCCCTCACCGCGGGCATCGGCTACGCCGCCCTCGGCTCCGACCCCGCCGCCGGCGCCACCGCCCCCTCAGGCACCTCCCGCAAGGCGCCGCCCCCGCCGCTCGCCCCGTACGAGCAGGGCACCACGCTGGCCGCCGTCGCCGCCCCGAACGGCCGCCGCGGCGGCTACAGGCGGCTTGCCGCGGGGCCCGCCTGGGGCCGCGTCGTGCGCGGCGACCTCGCCCCCGCGCGGGCCGGACGCGACACCAGGCGCACCACGCTCGCCGCGTTCGTGCAGCTCACCGACCTCCACCTGGCCGACGTCCAGCACCCGGTGCGCACCGAGTTCCTGCGCTCCCACGTCGCCAACGCCTGGCGCCCCCACGAGGCGCTCTCCGTGCCGGGCGCCGTCTCGCTCGTGGAGCGGATCAACGCGCTGCGCGGCGCGCCCGTCACCGGAACGCCGCTGCACTGCGCCGTCACCACCGGCGACAACACGGACAACAGCGCGCGCTGCGAACTCGACTGGTTCCTCACCGTGATGAGTGGCGGCCGCATCGTCCCCAACACCGGCGACCCGCACCGCTACGAGGGCGTGCAGAACTCCGGGCTCGGCCTGTACTGGCAGCCGGAGGACGCGCTGCGCGACGCCGACAAGCGGCTCGGCTTCCCCACCGTGCCCGACTTCCTCGCCGCCGCCATCCGCGAGGTGCACAGCCCCGGCCTCAACCTCCCCTGGTACTCCACCGTCGGCAACCACGACGCGCTGCCCGGCGGCTGCTACGCGCCGGGCGCCGCCCACCTCGCCGACTTCGCCGTCGGCGACCGCAAGCTGATGTCCCTCGACGCCTCCGACGCCACCACCGTCTACAACGGCATCCACCGAGGCGCCGACCGCGACGGCGCCCTGCTCTCCGACGTCCTCAGGGCCCGCCGCGGCGCACTGCGCGCCATCACCCCCGACGACGCGCGCGCCCCCTTCACGCCCGCCGAGTACCTGCGCGCCCACCTCGACCCCCGGCACACCGGCCCTGGACCCGTGGGACACGGCTACACCGAGGCCAACACCGCGGACGGCACGCAGTACTACACCTTCAGGATCAGCGACGACATCCTCGGCGTCAGCCTCGACACCACCGACCCGGGCGGCTTCTACGAGGGCTCCGTCGGGGCCGGCCAACTGGCCTGGCTCGAACGGACGCTGACGGAGAACGCGGGCACCCGCACCGTCGTCTTCAGCCACCACACCAGCACCACCATGGGCAACGCCAACCCCGACCCGGCCCACCCGGGCGAGACCCGCCACGACGGCGACGACCTCGTGCGCCTCCTCGGCCGCCACCCCTCCGTGCTCGCCTGGGTCAACGGCCACAGCCACCGCAACGAGATCACCCCGCACGGCTCGTTCTGGGAGGTCACCACCGCCTCGCACGTCGACTACCCCCAGCTCGCCCGGGTGGTGGAGATCACCGACAATCGCGACGGCACGCTCTCCCTGATCACCACCCTCGTCGAGGCCGCCGCACCGCACGGCACCGACTACACCGACCTCTCCCAGACCGGCCTCGCCGCGCTCTACCGCGAACTGGCCTTCAACGCCCCCGGCGGCCGCACCGACCTGGCGGGCGCCGCCCACGACCGCAACACCGAACTGCTGCTGCCCGCGCGCTGAGCGGCCGTCACCGCGGCACCACCACCACGTACGCCGGGGGCCTGCGCCCGCGCGCGGCCCGCAGCGCCGCGCCGATCCGCTGCGCCTGCTGGCGCGGATACTCCCCGAGACCCCGGGGGGTCAGCCGGACCAGGGCGATCCCCAGCCGTTCGAGGCGGTCGCGCTTGCGGGCGCCCGCCGCCCAGCGCCCGCCGTCCGCGGGCCCCGCGGCGGCCCGGGTGTCCAGCTCCACGGCCACCGCCTGCGCGGGCCAGTACGCGTCCACGCCGCCGAGCCCAGGACCGCCCCCCGGCAGCCGCAGGCCGACATTCCACAGCGGTTCAGGCAGCCCGTGCCCGCGCACCGTGCGGTACAGCAGGTCCTCGGCGCGCGCCCGCCCCTCGGCGAGTAGCGCGTCCACCGTGTCCGCCACCGCGGGCCGCGACAGCAGCCCCGCCTCGCCCAACTCCCTGATCAGCGGCCCCGTCTCACACAGGCCGCCGCGCACCGCCGCGGGCAGCAGCAGCCGCGCCGCGGCAGGGTCCCCGGGCCCCGCGAGGGCGTCCGCGAGCGCCCTCGGCGGCGGCGCGACCGGCAGCCCCCCGACCCGCACCGGCATCGGCAGCCGCGGCGAGCGCAGCAGCCGTACGAAACCGGTGCCGCGCAGCCGCCGGGTGTGCGGCACCAGGACGTCGACCGCGCCCTCCTCCAGAAACCCCGCGGGCACGCCGCAGCCAGGCCCGTACAGCGCGAGCGCCGCGAGGCCCGTGACCATCACGCCCCGGAACCCGCCGGGCGCCTCGCCCGGCCGCACCCCGAGGGGCGGCTGCGGCGGCACCCGCGACGGGTCGCGCCGCGCGGGGGCGGGGACCGCGTAGAGCAGCGCGGCCCGCAGCCGCTCGCCGCCGGTCGGCGGGCCCGGGTGCAGCAGGTACACACCGGGCAGCACCTGCCGCCAGGGTCCTCCGCCGCGGCAGCGGGCCGCGGCCTGCGCGGGTGTGACGCCGTGCTGCCGCAGCTCCGCCGCGGACAGCACCCCGTACTGGAGGGCGCCGAGATGGCTCAGGGGGCGTGCGGGATTCGGGGTGTCGCGTCTCATGCGGCGTCGATGCCCGCCGCCCGGGGCGCGACACCCGGGCCGACCCGCTGTTACGCGCCCGTACCCGAACCGGGACGACCCGGTAGGTTTCCCGAACACCGGGGCGAATCCGGCCCGTCGGCCCGGTGCCGTGCGCGCCCCGCGCCGGACGCGGCGCTCAGCCCGCGGCCGCGTCGCACTCCTGGCCCCGCAGGCCACGCGCCAGGTCGTCCCGCGACTCCAGCACCAGCCTGCGCAGCGCCGCGGGCGCGCCCGGCCGCGCCTCAAGCCAGGCGTCGGTGGCGCGCACCGTGTCCCAACTGTCCTGGAGGTACGGGTAGAGGCCGCGCGCCACCCGCATCCCGATCTCGATGGTGCGCTCGGCCCATACCCGCTCGATCACCTCGAAGTACCGCGCCGCGTACGGCGCCGTCAGCGCGCGCTGCGACGGCTGCGCGAACCCGGCGATGACCGCCTCGACGAGCGCGTTGGACAGCTCGCCCGACTCCACGACGGACTCCCACGCACGGGCCTTCACCTCGGCGGACGGGCGCGCCGTCAGACAGCGCACCTGGTGCCGCCTGCCCGACGCCGTGTTGTCCCGCTCCCACTCGGCCGTCAGCGCCGTCTCGTCCACCGCGCCGTGCGCCGCCAGCGTGCTCAGCAGGCTCCAGCGCAGCTCCTGGTCGACATCGAGGCCCGCGACGCTCTCCGTGCCGTCGAGCAGCCCACGCAGCGTCGCCAGATCCGCCTCGTCGAACGCCACGAGCGCGAAGAACGCGGCCCACGCGAGCTGGTGCTGCCCGCCGGGCTCCGCCGCGCGCAGCTCGCGGGCCGCCGCCTCGGCCAGCAGCCGCCCGCCCGTGGCACGCCACCCCGGGTCCGCGTAGGTCTCCACCGCCGAACGCGCCCAGGTGTGCACCATTTGCAGCACGCCGATGTCGCTCTCCCGGCCCGCGAAGCGCAGCACGAGCGCCACGAAGTCGCGCGCGGGCAGCCGCGCGTCGCGCGTCAGGCTCCACAGCGCCGACCAGCACAGCGCCCGCGCGAGCGGGTCGGTGAGGTCCCCGAGGTGCTCGCGCAGGGTGGCGAGCGAGCCCTCGTCGAAGCCGATCTTGCAGAAGGTCAGGTCGTCGTCGTTGACGAGCACCAGGTCCGGCGCCTCGGCCCCGGCCGCCTCCGCCACCACGGTGCGGGGCCCCTCGACATCGGTCTCCACGCGCGCGTACCGCTCAAGCGCGCCGTCCGCGGTGAGGCGGAACAGGCCGATCGCGACCCGGTGCGGGCGCAGCCGCGGGTGCGCCTCGGGCGCCTCCTGGACCACGGCCAGCTCGGCCAGCCTGCCGTCGGCGCCGAGGACGAGGTGCGGGGTGAGGGAGTTGAGCCCGGCGGTGCTCAGCCATGCCTCGGTCCAGGCCGTCATGTCCCGGCCCGAGGTCTCCTCAAGCACCGACAGCAGGTTGCCGAGGTGGGTGTTGCCGTACGCGTACCGCTTGAAGTAGCGCCGCGCGCCCTCCATGAACGCGTCCCGGCCCGCGTACGCCACCAACTGCTTCAGTACGGAGGCGCCCTTCGCGTACGTGATGCCGTCGAAGTTCAGCTTCGCGTCCTCCAGGTCGCCGATGTCGGCGGCGATCGGGTGCGTCGACGGGAGCTGGTCGGCGCGGTAGGCCCACGCCTTGCGCTTGTTGGCGAAGGTGATCCAGCCGTCGGTGAAGCGGGTCGCCTCCACCAGCGACAGGGAGCCCATGAAGTCCGCGAACGACTCCTTCAGCCACAGGTCGTCCCACCAGCGCATGGTGACCAGGTCGCCGAACCACATGTGCGCCATCTCGTGCAGGATGACGTCCGCGCGGCGCTCGTACGACGCCTCGGTGACCCTGCCGCGGAAGATCAGCTCCTCGCGGAAGGTGACGAGCCCCGGGTTCTCCATCGCGCCGAGGTTGTACTCGGGCACGAACGCCTGGTCGTACTTGCCGAAGGGGTACGGGTAGTCGAAGTGGTCGTGGAAGAAGTCGAGGCCCTGCTTGGTGACCAGGAAGACGTCCTCCGCGTCGAAGTGCCGCGCGAGGCCCCTGCGGCAGATCGCGCCGAGCGGCACCTCAAGCGTCGTGCCGTCGTCGAACGTGCGCGTGTACGTGTCCGACACCACGTGGTACGGGCCCGCGACGACCGCGGTGATGTACGTGGAGATCGGCTTCGTCTCGTCGAAGCGCCAGACGCCGTCCGCCTGCCGGCCCGCGCCGTTGCTCCACACCGTCCAGCCCTCGGGCGCCGTCACCTCGAAGCGGTAGGGCGCCTTCAGGTCGGGCTGCTCGAAGTTGGCGAACACCCGGCGGGCGTCCGCGGGCTCGTACTGCGTGTACAGGTAGACCTCGCCGTCCTCCGGGTCGACGAAGCGGTGCATGCCCTCGCCCGTGCGGCTGTAGGCGCACCGGGCGTCCACCACCAGCTCGTTCTCCTCGGCGAGGTCCTCCAGGGTGATCCTGGTGCCGTCGAAGACCGCGGCCGGGTCGAGGTCCCTGCCGTTCAGCGACACGGAGGTGACCGCGGGCGCCAGCAGGTCGGCGAAGGTGGCGGCGCCCGGCTCCGAGCAGCGGAAGCGGACCGTGGTCACGGAGCGGAACGTGCGCGGCCGGCCGCCGGGGCCCGGGTCGGCCGCGGGGAGCGCGGAGCGCACGTCGAGCGCGATTTCGTAGCCGTCGACGGACAGCAGCGCGGCCCGCTCCCGGGCCTCGTCACGGGACAGGTTCTCACCGGGCACGGGCGGCACTCCCTCGAACTCGCTGGCGGCCGCGGCGACGCGCGTAGCGCCCGCCGCGGTACGGAACACGGATGATCCTCCCACGCGCCTGCGACAACCCGCCGGGGCGCCTTCGACACGGCCCGCGGGCCGGGGGAATGGCGCGCCGCCCGGGCGCGTTGCACCTGTTCTGCGCCGTGGCGTCTGTCACGGTCCTGCGCGCCGCGCCGCCCCCTCGGGGAGCCGGGGCGATGACCGCGATCACGAGGAGAGACATGTCGGAGAAGACCCCCGTCGACTTCTGGTTCGACCCGCTGTGCCCGTGGGCCTGGATGACCTCCCGCTGGGTGCTCGAAGTGCGGAAGCAGCGCGACATCGACGTCCGCTGGCACGTGATGAGCCTCGCCGTGCTCAACGAGCCCAAGCTCGACACCCTGCCGGAGAACTACCGCGAACTCATGGGCGCCGCCTGGGGCCCCGTGCGTGTGGTGACCGCCGCCCGGCACCAGCACGGCGACGAGGTGGTGGGCGACCTCTACACGGCGCTCGGCACCCGCTTCCACAACCGCGGCGAGGGCCACACCAAGGAGGCCGTCGTCGGGGCGCTGGAGGACGTGGGCCTGCCCGTCTCGCTCGCCGACTACGCCGAATCCGACGAGTACGACACCCAGTTGCGCGCCTCCCACAAGGAGGGCATCGACAAGGTGGGCCAGGAGGTCGGCACGCCCGTGATCGCGGTGCCAGGACCCGACGGCGAGGAGATCGCCTTCTTCGGCCCCGTGGTCACCCCCGCGCCCAAGGGCGAGGCCGCCCTCAGGCTGTGGGACGGCACGCTGCTGGTCGCGGCCACCCCCGGCTTCTACGAGATCAAGCGCACCCGCACGGTGGGGCCCATCTTCGACTGAGCCCCCGCGACTGCGCCCCCCTCGAAGGCGCCGGAGCACCGCCCCGGCGCCTTCGCCGCACCCCGCCACCCCGGCGCAGGCGGCCCGCCCCCTGACGTGCCACACTCGACCCATGCGCGTCTACCTCGGCTCCGACCACGCGGGCTTCGACCTCAAGAACCACCTGGCGCGGTGGCTGACCGACCAGGGCCACGAGGCCGTGGACTGCGGCCCCCTCGGGTACGACGCGCAGGACGACTACCCGCCGTTCTGCCTGCGCGCCGCCGAGCGTACGGCCGCGGACCCCGGGTCGCTCGGCGTCGTCATCGGCGGCTCAGGCAACGGCGAGCAGATCGCCGCCAACAAGGTGTTCGGCGTGCGCGCCGTCCTCGCCTGGAGCGAGGCGACGGCCGCGCTCGGCCGCGAGCACAACGACGCCAACGTCGTCTCCGTCGGCGCCCGCATGCACACCGCCGAGGAGGCCACCAAGATCGTCGCCGCCTTCCTCGGCACCGCGTTCACCGGCGAGGCGCGCCACCAGCGCCGTATCGACATGCTCACCGGCTACGAGCGCACCCGCGAACTGCCCCCGCTGCCCGGGGCCTGAGCCACCTCACGCGCGCGCGTCACGGCGCCGGGCGCGGGAGTCCGTGAACGTACGAGCGCAAGGAGCGGCCCGTGCCCGAGGGGCACACGATCCACCGGCTCGCGGCCGGCTACGGCGAGCGCTTCGGCGGCCGCCGCGTCGCCGTCAGCAGCCCCCAGGGCAAGTTCTCCGACGCCGCGACGCTGCTCGACGGCGCGGTGCTGACCGAGGCCGAGGCGCACGGCAAGCACCTGTTCCTCGGCTTCGGACCGCTCGGCTGGGTCCATATCCACCTCGGCCTCTTCGGCAAGACCGCGCTCGGCGGGCCGCCCGTGCCGCCGCCCACCGACACTGTGCGGCTGCGGCTGCTCGCCCCCGGGGCCTACGCCGACCTGCGCGGGCCCGCCGCCTGCGAACTGGTCACGGACGCCGAGAAGCAGGCGGTGCACGACCGGCTCGGGCCCGACCCGCTGCGCGCGGCGGACGTCGCGGGCGACGGGGCGGCACGCGCGTACGCGCGCGTGTCCCGCAGCCGCAGCAGCGTCGCCGCGCTGCTCATGGACCAGAAGGTGATCGCGGGCGTCGGCAACGTCTACCGCGCCGAGGTCCTCTTCCGGCACGGCATCGACCCGTACCGCCCGGGACGCGACGTCGGCCGCGCCGAGTGGGACGCCGTCTGGGACGACCTGGTCGCCCTGATGCGCGAGGGCGTGCGCACGGGCCGCATCGACACCGTGCGGCCCGAGCACACCCCGGAGGCGATGGGCCGCCCGCCGCGCGTCGACGACCACGGCGGCGAGGTGTACGTGTACCGCAGGGCCGGGCAGCCCTGCCATCTGTGCGGCGGCGAGATCAGCACCGCCGGTCTCGCCGCCCGCAACCTCTTCTGGTGCCCCGACTGCCAACGCCGCTGACCTGACGGCACGCGCGCGTGCCGTCAGAAGTCGTGGGCGGCCCACGGCGCGACGTCGGAGCCGAACGCGAGCGACGCGCGCGCCAGCGCACCCGGCCGCAGCTCCACCACCCGGCCCGCCGCCGCCAGCTCCGTGAGCGAGAGGCCGCCGAGGTACGCCGAGCCCAGGTCACGCGCCGACAGCGCCAGGTCGGCCGGGTCCCGGGTGGGCTCGCACACCGCGCCCCCGGTGTCGCCGCTCAGCCGCAGCCGCCCCTCGTTCCACGGGCAGAACGGGTCGTCGACCGCCAGCACCACGTCCACGGGCGCCCGGTACGCGCGCGTGCGCAGCGCCCCCGCGACGTCCACCAGGCGCAGGTACAGCGCGTCCCGCAGCCGGGGCGAGCAGCGCCGCACGTCGGACACCAGGTGCAGCACCGCGTCGTCCACGGGGCGGCTGCGGGCCCGCACCCACGACGTCAGGTCCACGTCGAACAGGAACCGCCACAGCGCCGCGTACGCCGCGGGCTCCACCGCGTCCAGGTCCCGGACTTCGAGCGCCCCCTTCGGGCCCTTCTCGTCCGACTCGGGACGGTGCCGGAAGCGGACGTAGCCGAGCGGCTCGCCTTCCCGCTCCGCGAGGACGCACTGGAGCGGCGAGGCGCCCTGACGGGCCGCGGGCGGGTCCAGGAGCGGCAGCCGCTCCCAGCCGGGCATCCGCACCAGCATCCCGGGCCGTTCGGCCGCAAGACGGGCGTACAGGGCCTCGCACTCGTCCAGCACGTCGGCGGGCGCCGCGTACTGCAGCCGTACGCCGTCGGTGCCCTCGGGGACGGCGGGCCGCACCCGGTGGGTGTCGATGCTCAGCGATATCTCCCTGGTCGCGAGGCCGAAGCCGAAGCGGCCGTAGATCGCGGGCTCCGAGGCGTACAGGACCGCCAGCGGCTCGCCACGGGAGCGCATGTCCGCCAACTGCCGCCGGATCATGCCCGTCAGCAGCCCCCTGCGGCGGTGCGTGGCCGCGACGCTGACCATGGTGAGACCCCCGGCCGGGACGGCCGCGGCGCCGGGCACGGTGACCCGGAAGCTGTTGACGACCGAGGTGCCGACGCAGTCCGCGCCGTCCCATATCCCGAGCGAACGGTCGAGTTCCGTGAGCGCGTTCCGCAGCGCGTGCTCCTCCGGCGGCTCGGGCACACCGCCGAACGCCCGCTCCAGGGTGGCGAACCAGACCGCCCAGTCGCTCTGCTTGAGTTCTCGAATCTCCGTTCCCATGAGGGCATCCCTACCAGGGCCGCCCCCGCGGCAGCGAGCGAGTTTTCGCCGCTCACCGGCCCCGCCGCGGAGCGGCACGCGCGCCCCGCGCGGGCCCGTACGCGCCGCGCCGACGCGGCCGGAGAACGCCGGTCGCGGCGGGGGAGCGCCCAACCCGCCCGTGCACAGGGGGCGCCTCGCTGGATAGGGTCCACGAGCGATGGCAGGACGACGCGCGGCAGCGGAAACGTTCCCGGCCCGGTTGAAGAGACGGTTCCACCGGGTCCGTACCGGCCTGCGCAAGTCCGGCGTCGACTACTTCCGCGGCGACGGCTCCGACTGGATCGCCCTCGTCGGCCTGCTGCTGACCATTCCGTTCCTCACGGCCTGCACCCTCTTCAACCCGATCTGGTGCGAGCCGGCGCTGCTGGTGCTGCCCATCGTCACCGGCGGCCTGCTGCTGCGCCCCGCCAGCCTGCTCGGCCTCTACGCGGCCGCGGCCGTCGCGCTCATCGTGGAGTCGGTGCGCCTCGGACCGTATACGGAGGGGCCCTCCAGGGTCACGCCGGGCGTGGTGTTCGTGGTGGCGGCCTCCGGCCTCTTCGGGCTGCTCATCGCGCAGTTCCGCAGCCGCGTCGGGGTGCCGTGGCGGCGCGGCGGGACCATGCTCTTCGACCTCCGTGAACGCATCAGGGTACAGAGCAAACTGCCGAAACTCCCGCCCGGCTGGCACCGGGAGATGTCGCTGCGCCCGGCGGGCGGGCAGTCGTTTTCGGGCGACTTCGTGGTCGCGGCGCGCACCGGCGGTGGCCGGACCCTTGAGGTCGTGCTGACCGACGTGTCGGGCAAGGGCATGGACGCGGGCTCCCGCGCGCTGCTGCTCTCCGGGGCGTTCGGCGGCCTGCTCGGCTCGCTGCCGCCGCATGCCTTCCTGCCCGCCGCCAACGGCTATCTGCTGCGCCAGGACTGGGACGAGGGCTTCGCGACCTCCATTCACCTCGTCCTCGACCTGGAGTCGGGCGACTACGAGCTGTTCTCCGCGGGCCATCCGCCGGGCCTCCAGCTCCACGCGGGCACGGGGCGCTGGGAGGAGATGTCCGCGGAGGGGCCGCTCCTCGGGGTGTACGACGGGGCGCAGTTCGACCCCACGAAGGGCACGCTGCGGCCTGGGGATGTCCTGATGCTGTTCACGGACGGCCTGGTGGAGACGGCGGAACGGGACATCGCGGAGGGCATCGACCGCCTCACGGGCGAGGCCGACCGCTATGTCGCCGGCGGCTTCCACGGCGCCGCCTGGCACCTCATCGAGGCGGTCGCCAAGGACGTCAACGACGACCGCGCCCTGCTGCTGATCTGCCGCCACGGCTGACCCCCCCCGGCACGCGCGTGAGCGCCGCCCGCGCGGGAGCGCCGCCGCGCCACACGCGCGTGTGCCCCTCACCCGCGGCGGGCGAGGGGCACTTACGGGGCCACGTGGGGCCGGGGTCTCTCAGGAGGAGGCGGGTGTCTTCGGGCGCGGGGGAGGGCCCGCGGCCTCCTTCTTGAACGCCCACTTCATCTCGGGCTCCACGACGAACCGGAACACCCGGCGCACCGGCGGCGTGCACAGCAGCGTGATCAGCACCGCCGCGAAGAGGCTCACCATGATCTCGCCGACGGGGTCGTGCACGATCGGGTGGTCGTCGTACCAGCCGTAGTACTGCGCCGCCTTGATCACGAACCCGTGCAGCAGATAGCCGCAGAGCGTGCCCGCGCCCAGCGCCGTGAACCAGGTCTTGCGGCTCGGCACCAGGGCGAGGAAGCAGGCGGTGAGCACCAGCGAGCAGCCGAACACCGCGAGCGTCATCACGATCCCGGCCCACCAGGGCGCGCCCAGCTCCTGGGCGGCGTCGCGGTGGAAGAGCCAGGCGTCGTTCATGTGCTGGGCCGCCCAGTACGCGAACACGGCCGCGCACAGCATCACGGGGACCGCGATCACGCGTGCGGTTCGCTGGCGCAGCAGTGCGAAGTGTTCGGGCCGAAGGATCAGTCCGAGGACGAAGTACGGCAGGAACTGGCAGACCCGCTGGAGGTTCAGGCCGTCGGTGATGCTCGGCGTGACCGAGGCCGCCATGGCGATGGCGAGGGCCACCGGGAGCGGCCAGCGCATGGAGCGCCAGATCGGGGAGGTCAGCCGCCAGATGAACAGCGCCACCAGGAACCAGGTCAGGAAATACGGCTCCAGCAGGCTGATGTCCTGTGACGGCGAGTGATCACCCCACCGTTTGAACAGTGGATAGGCGGTCTCGAAGACGATATACGGAACCGCGACCCCCGTGACCAGCCTGCGCAGCCGGTCGGGGCGGGTGTCGAAGCTGCGCGAGAAATAGCCGGAGATGATGATGAACGCGGGCATGTGGAAGGCATAGACAAAGATATAGAGGCCGGTGACGGCCCGGCTTCCGTCCCGCAGCGGCTCCCAGGAATGGGCGACCGCGACCAGTACGATCGCCAGGAACTTCGCGTTGTCGAAGAACGCGTCCCTGGCCCGGCCCGGCTGTGGCTTCCCGCCCGCCGAGCCCCTGCCCGAGGCGTCTGCCCGGCGGCCGCCGGCCCGTCCCTGCCGGTCCTGTGGCGTCTGTTCCGTGTCCCCGGGGGCCTCGGGCCTTACGGCCTGCTCCGGGGGAAGCGGTGTCCCTCCGCTGCCGTGGGGGCGCAGCGAGTGCGTCACGGGACCTCCCGTCGGCAGTGCGGGGCCGCTGTCGGCGATCTGTCCGTTCCGGGGATGATGGCGGCGAGGAACATTCGAAGCACCCTAGCGTCGAGGCGGCGAGTCAGTAAAACCCCGGGTGTATTCCGGGGGTTGCCCTGGTTACCCGTACGCGGCTACCCGGGATTCGCGAAGTCATCGGCGGCGGGGCCGTATTCGCGCTGTGTTCCACGCCACATGATCGACCCCGGTCGCCGTGGTCGGCGTTGTGTGCCCCCTGTGAATTGTCTGTGACCGGCGCCCGAACTCCCGCGGCCCCTTCGCCATTTACCGGCCGCGCCCGCCCACGCCGCCTCCGCGGCCTTTCCCCGGTATCCGGGGACGCCCGCCAATTCCCGATCTTGGGCGGCTGCGGGCCGCCGTGCGGCGGCGCGGGACGGGGCGCGTGACACGCACGGTGGACGAGTCGCGCGTGTGTCTGGTGTGACGGCGGAGTGGCGTGAACGCGCCTGCTTGCAGGCGCAACTCCCGGCGCGGGGTGCCAACGTTGTGTCACCCGTCGCATAGCGCGGGCGCGTTGGTGGCACGATGACTGTGGCGGGGGAGTACGGGGTCGTACCCCCCGGGCCGGGAGAGCGACCGACCTAGGGTGTGTGATCAGTTGTGGCCATTTCTCTGTCTGTGGTGCTTCTGTTGGCGATTGTCCTCGTCGTCCTGGTGCGCGGAGGATCGCTGAAGGCGGGCCCGGCCGTGGTCGCCGTCCTCTTCGGGTTCTTCCTCGCGTCGACCGGCATGGCCCCGTCGATCCAGCGCTTCCTGGACTCGATAGCGGACACCATCAACCAGATCAGTTTCTGATCCGGGCGCCGCGGGCACTCCCCGCCCCGGCCGCCCCGCCACCCGCCGCCGTCCCCCGGCGGGCCCCCTCGCACCCGCCCGCCCGGTCCGCTCCCGGCGCGGCCCGGGCGGTCCGGCCCCGTATGCCCGAGCCCGTACGCACGCATGCGCGCGTACGGGCGAGCGCGTCGCGTAGAGGCGAGGGGGACCGGCGGCGGCACGGGCGGGACAGAAACTGTCCCGACCGGAGACGAAAACTGTCCCGATCGGGGACGACCCGGGGACGAAAAGTGTCCGGAAAACGCAAAAGGGCCGTCCGGGAACGCCCGGAACCGGCCCTCGGGAAGCCCTCCCCGCCCGCGGACGAGGGGTTCGCGATCGTGCATTGGAGCGGGCGACGGGAATCGAACCCGCGTAGCTAGTTTGGAAGACTAGGGCTCTACCATTGAGCTACGCCCGCGAAACGCACCGTGAAGGGCCCGTGGGCCCCGCGGCACGGATGCATCGTAGCCGGTCCTGCGCCGGGCCCGCACACCGCTTCCCGAACGCCCCGGGCCTCCCGCCGTCCCGTCCGCCCGCGCGTACGGGCCCGGCCGCCGGGCGCGCTCCGGGGCGCTCCCCGGAATGCGGCGGCCGCACTGCCTGCGGCCATGTACCCTACGTGTCGCACCGAACGGGGTGTGGCGCAGCTTGGTAGCGCGTCCGCTTTGGGAGCGGAAGGCCGTGGGTTCAAATCCCGCCACCCCGACCATCGGCCTCGGGCCATGATCATCTTGTGGGCCGCGTGCCACGCGCGGTTACTATGCAAGCTGCGTGCCCGTGTGTCCGCGCACCTCCACGACGCCGTCGGACGGCCGTCGGAAGCTCCCGCGGGGGACAGGGCCGAGTCGCGACTCACGCGCCAGCGTGTCCCGCGCACACCCCAAGATGTCAGCCACAAGGAGACCGAACCGTGAAGAGCGCCGTGGAGACCCTGAACCCGACTCGGGTTCGGCTCACTGTCGAGGTGCCCTTCGAGGAGCTCAAGCCCAGCCTCGACGCGGCGTACAAGAAGATCAACGACCAGGTGTCGGTGCCGGGCTTCCGCAAGGGCAAGATCCCGGCACGGATCATCGACCAGCGGTTCGGCCGCGACAGCGTGCTGAGCGAGGCCGTCAACGAGGCGCTCCCGAAGTTCTACACCGACGCGGTCCAGGAAGGTGACCTGAACGTCCTCGGCCAGCCCGAGGTCGACATCACCGAGCTGAAGGACGGCGAACTGCTCTCCTTCACCGCCGAGGTCGACGTCCGCCCGACCCTGGAGATCCCGGACTACTCCGGCATCGAGGTCGAGGTCGACGCCATCGAGGTCACCGAGGAGGACGTCGACAAGGCCGTCGAGGAGCTGCGCGAGCGCTTCGCCACCACCGCGCCGGTCGAGCGCGCCGCCGAGGACGGCGACGTCGTCACCCTCGACCTGGAGGCCAAGGTCGACGGCGAGGTCCTTGAGGACGGCCTGGCCAGCGACGTCTCGTACACCATCGGCTCCGGCGAGCTGCTCGACGGCATCGACGATGCGGTCAAGGGCGTCGAGGCCGGTGGGGAGGCCACCTTCACCTCCGAGCTGAAGGGCGGCTCCGCCGCGGGCAAGGAGGCCGAGGTCAAGGTCAAGGTCAGCCAGGTCGCCAAGCGCGAGCTGCCCGAGCTCGACGACGACTTCGCCCAGCTCGCCTCAGAGTTCGACACGCTCGACGAGCTGCGCAAGGACAGCCGGGACCGGCTGGAGAACACGCGCCAGTACGACCAGGCCACCCAGGCCCAGGAGCGCGTGCTCGACAAGCTGCTCGACCTCGTCGAGGTGCCCGTCCCCGAGAAGCTGCTTGAGGACGAGGTCAACACCCGCAAGCACAACCTGGAGCACCACCAGCTCGGGCAGATGGGCCTCGACCTCGCGAAGTACCTGGAGATCCAGGGCAAGACCGAGGAAGAGTTCGAGACCGAGACCAAGGACGCGGCGGTCAAGGGCATCAAGACCCAGTTCGTCCTCGACGAGCTGGTCAACAAGGAGAAGCTCAACGTCAACCAGGAGGAGCTGACCGAGCACCTCATGCGACGCGCGGCCTCCTCCGGCATGTCCCCCGACCAGTTCGCCCAGGCCGTCGTCGAGGGCGGCCAGGTCCCGATGCTGGTCGGCGAGGTCGCCCGCGGCAAGGCGCTCGCGGTCGTCGTCGAGGCGGCGACGGTCAAGGACACCAACGGCGAGGTCGTCGACCTCAGCGACGAGGAGGAAGAGGCGGCCGAGGCCGCCGAGTCCACCGAGCTGGCCGAGCCGGCCGAAGCGGAGACCCCCGCTGCCGTGGAGGCGACCCCGGAGGACAAGCCGGAGAGCTGACCCCCGACACCCCCCGAAGGGGGCCCACGCCACCGGCGCGGGCCCCCTTCGCCGTGTCCGCGCCACCGACAGACGCCCCCGCGCCTCCAGGAGGCCGCCTGAAGGCCATTTGCGCGACGTGTGGGGTTTCCCGGGGGCCGGGCGCTCCGGGGGCTCCTGAGACCGCCAGAGAGCCCACAGGGGGGCGTGGCGCCCCCACCCCTTCTCCGCCCACCCTTCCTCCGCCCACTCCTCCTCTCCTCCGCCCACCTCTCCTCTCCTCACTCCTCCTCCGCCCACCCCACCCCGCCTCTCCTCCGCCCGCCTCTCCTCCCTCCGCCCCTCCTCCGCCCACCCCTCCTCCCTCCGCCCCTCCTCCCCACCCCTCCTCCGCCGCAACGGCGCTCAACCCCCACGGCGAGTGTCCGGCGGAATCCCCACTCACCCCGCCCCCCGACACCCACGCCCCCACCCGCACACGCACACGCACACGAAGAACCCAGTCCCGCTCCGAACGCCCCCCGCCGCAAGGCGAACCACCCCCGGCCCGCCGCGAGGCGAAGGAAGCCCGCCGCCAGGCGAGGGAGCCCGCCGCAAGGCGAGGACGGCCCGGCCCGCCGCCAGGCGAGGAGGCCCGCCGCCCAGGCGAACCGACATGCCCCCACCCCGCAGGGGCGACCTGCGCTGACAGCGAACAGTTCCCCGACCGGGATGGCACCCGCCTGCCTGCGCGTTAGGGTCCTTCAGTACGAGGGCAGGGGAGTCCCGCGAGCCCGCCGCACGGCGGCACGGCAGGGGCCCCGCCGCCCCGCAGGAGACGTGAGACGGCCCGGCGCCGTCGCAAGACGAGCAGGTGGATACGTGACGAATGTGATGCCCTCCGCCGCCGGTGAGCCCTCCATCGGCGGTGGCCTCGGCGACCAGGTGTACAACCGGCTGCTCAACGAGCGGATCATCTTCCTCGGCCAGCCGGTCGACGACGACATCGCGAACAAGATCACCGCGCAGTTGCTTCTTCTGGCCGCGGACCCCGAGAAGGACATCTTCCTCTACATCAACAGCCCCGGCGGCTCGATCACGGCGGGCATGGCGATCTACGACACCATGCAGTACATCAAGAACGACGTGGTGACCATCGCGATGGGCATGGCGGCCTCCATGGGCCAGTTCCTGCTCAGCGCCGGCACCCCGGGCAAGCGCTTCGCGCTGCCCAACGCCGAGATCCTGATCCACCAGCCGTCCGCGGGCCTCGCGGGCTCCGCCTCCGACATCAAGATCCACGCGGAGCGGCTGCTGCACACCAAGAAGCGCATGGCGGAGCTGACCGCCCAGCACACCGGGCAGAGCTTCGAGCAGGTGACCCGGGACTCGGACCGCGACCGCTGGTTCGACCCGATCGAGGCCAAGGAGTACGGCCTGATCGACGACATCATGCCCACGGCCGCCGGAATGCCGGGCGGCGGCGGCACGGGGGCCTGAGGCCCGCCACGAGGGCCCGGCCGCCCGCGCCTCACGCGCGCGGCGCGCCACGGCCCCGTAAGCCCACCGCAACCGCCTCAGCCCTTAGGAGACCCAAGTGAACGACTTCCCCGGCAGCGGCCTGTACGACCGTATGCGCGCCGAGCGGGAGCAGGCCAGGTACACCGGCCCTACCGCCGAGTCGCGTTACGTGATCCCCCGCTTCGTCGAGCGCACCTCGCAGGGCGTGCGCGAGTACGACCCGTACGCGAAGCTCTTCGAGGAGCGGGTGATCTTCCTCGGCGTGCAGATCGACGACGCCTCCGCCAACGACGTCATGGCGCAGCTCCTGTGCCTGGAGTCGATGGACCCCGACCGCGACATCTCGATCTACATCAACAGCCCGGGCGGCTCCTTCACGGCGCTCACCGCGATCTACGACACCATGCAGTTCGTGAAGCCGGACATCCAGACCGTCTGCATGGGCCAGGCCGCCTCCGCGGCCGCCGTGCTGCTCGCCGCCGGCACCTCCGGCAAGCGCATGGCCCTGCCCAACGCGCGCCTGCTGATCCACCAGCCGTACAGTGAGACGGGTCGCGGTCAGGTGTCCGACCTGGAGATCGCCGCGAACGAAATCCTCCGGATGCGGTCCCAGATGGAGGAGATGCTCGCCAAGCACTCGACCACCACCATCGAGAAGATCCGCGACGACATCGAGCGCGACAAGATCCTCACGGCCGAGGAAGCCCTGGAGTACGGCCTGGTGGACCAGATCGTGTCGACGCGGAAGCTGAACAACTCGACCGTCGCCTGAGGACCGGCGACACCAGCGGTTCCCCCCTTGGCGCACCGCGCGAGACATGAACCGTGCCAAGGGGGGCCCGAACCGGGGGCCAGGCAAGGTACCGTCGGATATGAGGCACCAGGAGTCGCCCGAGCGCGGCGTCTCCCAGGCGATTGGGGAAGCACCTCGTGGCACGCATCGGTGACGGCGGCGATCTGCTCAAGTGCTCGTTCTGCGGAAAGAGCCAGAAGCAGGTCAAGAAGCTCATCGCAGGACCCGGTGTGTACATCTGCGACGAGTGCATCGACCTCTGCAACGAGATCATCGAGGAGGAGCTCGCCGAGACGAGCGAGGTGCGCTGGGAGGAACTGCCCAAGCCCCGCGAGATCTACGAGTTCCTGGAGAGCTACGTCGTCGGCCAGGAGGCCGCGAAGAAGGCGCTCTCCGTCGCGGTGTACAACCACTACAAGCGGGTCCAGGCCGGGGAGAACGGCGGGGCCCAGGGGCGCGAGGACGCCATCGAGTTGGCGAAGTCCAACATCCTCCTGCTGGGCCCCACGGGCTCGGGCAAGACCCTCCTCGCCCAGACCCTGGCCCGGATGCTCAACGTCCCCTTCGCGATCGCCGACGCCACGGCCCTCACCGAGGCCGGCTACGTCGGCGAGGACGTCGAGAACATCCTGCTGAAGCTCATCCAGGCCGCCGACTACGACGTCAAGAAGGCCGAGACGGGCATCATCTACATCGACGAGATCGACAAGGTCGCCCGCAAGAGCGAGAACCCGTCGATCACGCGCGACGTCTCGGGCGAAGGCGTCCAGCAGGCCCTGCTGAAGATCCTGGAGGGCACCACGGCCTCGGTGCCGCCGCAGGGCGGGCGCAAGCACCCGCACCAGGAGTTCATCCAGATCGACACGACGAACGTCCTGTTCATCGTCGGCGGCGCCTTCGCGGGCCTTGAGAAGATCATCGAGGGCAGGGCGGGCGCCAAGGGCATCGGCTTCGGCGCCACGATCCGCTCCAAGCGCGAGCGCGAGGAGAAGGACCAGTTCGAGGACGTCATGCCGGAGGACCTGGTCAAGTTCGGCATGATCCCCGAGTTCATCGGCCGCCTCCCCGTCATCACCTCCGTGCACAACCTCGACCTGAAGGCGCTCCTCCAGATCCTCGTCGAGCCGCGCAACGCCTTGGTGAAGCAGTACCAGCGGCTGTTCGAACTCGACGGTGTGGAACTGGACTTCGAGCGCGAGGCGCTGGAGGCCATCGCGAGCCAGGCGATCCTGCGCCAGACCGGCGCACGCGGGCTGCGCGCCATCATGGAGGAAGTCCTCCAGTCCGTGATGTACGAGGTGCCGTCCCGCAAGGACGTCGCGCGCGTCGTCATCACCGCCGAGGTCGTCCACTCGCACGTCAACCCGACGCTGATCCCCAGGGACGCGCGCGGCCGGGGCACCGGCGAGCAGAAGTCGGCCTGAGCGGCGCACCACCCGCGGCGCGAACCGACGGGAGGGGCGCCGGGCTTCACGGCCCGGCGCCCCTCCCGTCGTCTCAACTGCCCTGCGGCTCCCCGGCGGCGCCCCGCGCCCGCGGTGCCCGGGTGCCGCCCAGGGCCTACATGTCCACGCGGATCTCCTTGCGCAGCCCGACGCTCTTCTCGATGGCGGCGTCCTTCGAGACACCCTGCTGGGTGTCGCCGGGCGACACCATCGCCAGCGTGCTGCGGTCGCTCCACGCGCAGTACCAGTCCGTCTTGGACTGCTTCTTCTGCGTCGTCGGGTCCGTCGACGTGGCCGTCGCCGCCTGGCACTTCATCAGCGCGTTGTCGAGACCGGAGGGGTGCACAAGCTCCGGCTTGCCCTCCAGCGTCGTCTTGGACGAGCCGTCGGTGCTGTTGCCGCTCTCGGTGGTCTTCGCGATCTTCGCGAGGAAGGCGTCCAGGGTCTTCTCGGGGTCGGAGATCTTGCCGTAGGCGCCGATGAAGGTGAGCCCCTTCGCGGTCGCGGCGTCGTCCGGGATCGAGTTGGGGTCGTTCGGGTCGAAGCCGCTGAGGTCGGCGGTGGAGTAGGCGCCGATCACCGACTCCTCGTTCTCCACGCCCACGCCCTGCACGACCTTCTCCGACTTGGCGGTGCTGCCGAGCATCGAGTCGGGCGCCAGCTTGTACTCGTCGAGCACGGTCTGCGGCTTGTCCAGCTTGTGCGGCCCGTCGTCCTTGATGTCGCTGCTGTTGCTGCCGCCGCCCTTCGCGCTGTCGTCGCTGTCGCCTGAGGAGGTCAGGAAGTAGGCACCGCCGCCGATCACGGCGAGCGCCACCACCACGGCCACGATGATTCCCGTCTTCTTGCGGCCGCCGCCGGGCGCCGGGGGCTGCGGGGGCATCCCGTAGGGAGGCTGCTGGCCGTACGGGTTCTGCTGCCCGGGCTGCTGCCCGTACATCGGCTGCGTGCCCGGCTGACCCCCGTACGGGGGCTGCTGCGGCTGCTGCGGGGGCGTCTGCGGGTACCCGTAGCCGGGCCCCTGCTGCGGGGGCTGCTGCGGGTAGCCGTAGCCGGGCTGCGGAGCCTGCGGCTGCTGGCCGTAGGGGCCCGGCTGGCCGTACGGTCCGGGCTGCTGGGGCTGCCCGCCGTACGGGCCCGGCTGGTTGTGACTCATGACGGGATTCCCCCTCCAAAACTCATTCCTTCCCGACATCCTCGCTCAAGAGGCGTGGATGTGGGGACGCGGGTCCCGCACCGTTACCAAACCCGCTGGTTTCCGTACGTGCTCGTGACGCCGGGAAAAGGCGGTACGGAGCCGTCGGCGCACGCCCTTAGACTTGGCCCGTGACCGAGAACACTCAGCACCCAGCGCCCGCCACCGAACTGCCGACCCAGTACGCCCCGGCTGAGGTAGAGGGACCGCTGTACGAGCGCTGGGTCGAGCGGGGTTACTTCGAGGCCGACGCGGGCAGCGACAAGCCGCCGTTCACCATCGTCATCCCCCCGCCGAACGTCACGGGCAGCCTCCACCTGGGCCACGCCTTCGAGCACACCCTGATCGACGCGCTCACCCGCCGCAAGCGCATGCAGGGCTACGAGACGCTGTGGCAGCCCGGCATGGACCACGCGGGCATCGCCACTCAGAACGTCGTCGAGCGTGAGCTGGCCAAGGAGGGCAAGTCCCGCCAGGACCTGGGGCGCGAGGCGTTCGTCGAGCGGGTCTGGCAGTGGAAGGAGAGCTCCGGCGGCCAGATCTCGGGCCAGATGCGCCGCCTCGGCGACGGCGTCGCCTGGAAGCGCGAGCGCTTCACCTTCGACGAGGGCCTGTCGCACGCCGTCCAGACCATCTTCAAGCGGCTCTACGACGACGAGCTGATCTACCGCGCCGAGCGCATCATCAACTGGTGCCCGCGCTGTCTGACCGCGCTCTCCGACATCGAGGTCGAATACCAGGACGACGAGGGCGAGCTGGTCTCGATCCGCTACGGCGACGGCGAGGACAGTGTGGTCGTCGCCACCACCCGCGCCGAGACGATGCTCGGCGACACCGCCGTCGCCGTCCACCCCGACGACGAGCGCTACCGCCACCTCGTCGGCCGCACCCTCAGGCTGCCGCTGACCGACCGCTCCATCCCGGTCGTCGCCGACGCCCATGTCGACCCCGAGTTCGGCACCGGCGCCGTCAAGGTGACCCCCGCGCACGACCCCAACGACTTCGAGATCGGCCGCAGGCACGACCTGCCCGCCCTCGCCGTCATGGACGAGCACGCGGTCATCACCGTCCCGGGCCCCTTCCAGGGCCAGGACCGCATGGAGGCGCGCAGCGCCATCGTCGCGGCGCTGCGCGCCGAGGGCCGGATCGTCGCCGAGAAGCGTCCGTACGTCCACTCCGTCGGCCACTGCTCGCGCTGCAACACCACCGTCGAACCCCGCCTCTCGCTCCAGTGGTGGGTCAAGGTCGCCCCCCTCGCCAGGGCCGCGGGCGACGCCGTGCGCGACGGCCGGGTCGCCATCCACCCCCAGGAGATGCAGAAGCGCTACTTCGACTGGGTCGACAACCTCCACGACTGGTGCATCTCACGCCAGCTCTGGTGGGGCCACCGCATCCCCGTCTGGTACGGGCCCGCGGGCGAGACGCTCTGCCTCGGACCCGACGACGAGCCGCCCACGGGCGAGGGCTGGTACCAGGACTCCGACGTCCTCGACACCTGGTTCTCCTCCGCCCTGTGGCCGTTCTCCACCCTGGGCTGGCCCGAGGAGACCGACAGCCTCGCGAAGTTCTACCCGAACTCCGTCCTCGTCACCGGCTACGACATCCTCTTCTTCTGGGTCGTGCGGATGATGATGTTCGGCACCTACGCGATGGACGGCACCCCGCCGTTCGCGACCATCGCCCTGCACGGCATGGTCCGTGACCAGTTCGGCAAGAAGATGTCCAAGTCCTTCGGCAACGCGGTCAATCCGCTCGACTGGATGGACAAGTACGGCTCCGACGCGCTCCGCTTCACCCTGGCACGCGGCGCCAACCCCGGGGTCGACGTCCCCATCGGCGAGGACTGGGTCCAGGGCTCGCGCAACTTCGCCAACAAGATCTGGAACGCGACCCGCTTCGCCCTGATGAACGGCGCCACCGTCGAGGGCCCGCTGCCCGCCCCCTCCGAGATGCAGGCCACCGACCGGTGGGTGCTGTCCCGGCTCGGCGCGGTCGTCGCGGAGGTCGACGCGTACTACGAGGACTTCCAGTTCGCAAAGCTCTCCGAGGCGCTGTTCCACTTCGCCTGGGACGAGGTCTTCGACTGGTACGTGGAGCTGTCCAAGACCACCTTCCAGGCGGGCGGCGAGCCCGCGCGGGTCAGCAGGCGCGTCCTCGGCGAGGTCCTCGATGTGACGCTGCGGCTGCTGCACCCCGTCGTCCCCTTCGTCACCGAGACCCTGTGGACCACGCTCACCGGCGGCGAGTCCCTCGTCGTCGCCGAGTGGCCGGCCGACGCGGGCTTCCGCGACGCGGACGCCGAGCGGGAGATCCGCACCCTCCAGGAGGTCGCCACCGAGGTCCGCAGGTTCCGCTCCGACCAAGGGGTGCAGCCCGGCCAGCGGGTCCCCGCGAGGCTCACCCTCGACGGCACCGCCCTGGCGGCGCACGAGGCCGCGCTGCGGCAACTGCTGCGGCTTCAGCCCGAGGGCGAGGCGTTCACGGCCACCGCGACCCTGCCCGTCGCGGGCGCCACCGTCGCGCTCGACCTCTCCGGGGTCATCGACGTCGCCGCCGAGCGGGGGCGCCTCAGCAAGGACCTCGGGGCCGCCGAGAAGGAGAAGGCCCAGGCCGAGGCCAAGCTCGGCAACGAGGCGTTCCTCGCCAAGGCGCCCGAGCACGTCGTCGGCAAGATCCGCACCCGGCTCGCCAAGGCCGAGTCCGACATCGCCCGCCTCACCGGCCAGCTCGAAGCGCTGCCCAGGGCCTGACCGCGCCAGGGCCGCGGCCCCCCTTCGCACGGTGGGGCCGCGCCTTGGCACCGGGGCGTTCCCCGGCATGGGCGCGCCCTTCGTAGACTGGTCCCGTGAGCGAGCAACCCCCGCCCGACGGCGACCACGGCACCCCGGACGACACCGGTTTCGACGACATCGTCGCCGCCGAGACCGACCGCGACCCCGACCTCGCCGTGATCGAGGCCGGCAGCCGCACCCTGCGCACCCAGGCGGGCCCGCCCGAGGGCGACATCCCCGCCAGGCCCGCCGACCCCGAACTCGACAGGGCGCTGCGCGAGGTCGAGACGGAGCTGGCGGGCCGCTGGGGCGAGACCAAGCTCGACCCGTCCGTGGAGCGCATCGCCGCCCTGCTCGACGTGCTCGGCGAGCCCCAGCGCTCGTACCCGGCCGTCCACATCACGGGCACCAACGGCAAGACGTCCACGGCCCGCATGATCGAGGCCCTGTTCACCGCCTTCGAGCTGCGCACCGGCCGCTACACCTCGCCCCATGTGCAGTCGATCACCGAGCGCATCAGCCTGGACGGCGCCGCCATCAGCGCCGAGCGCTTCATCGAGACCTACCGGGACATCGCCCCGTACGTCGACATGGTGGACGCCCGCCAGGAGTACCGCCTCTCCTTCTTCGAGGTGCTGACCGCGATGGCGTACGCGGCCTTCGCGGACGCGCCCGTGGACGTCGCCGTCGTCGAGGTCGGCATGGGCGGCACCTGGGACGCCACCAACGTCATCGACGGACAGGTCGCCGTCATCACCCCCATCGACCTCGACCACACGGACCGGCTCGGCGGCACGCCCGCCGAGATCGCCGTCGAGAAGTCCGGCATCATCAAGCACGACGCCCACGTGATCATGGCGCAGCAGCCGGTGGACGCCGCCCGGGTGCTGCTGGAGCGCGCCGCGGGGCAGGACGCCACCGTCGCCAGGGAGGGCCTGGAGTTCGGTGTCCTCGACCGGCAGCTCGCGGTCGGCGGACAGCTCGTCACGCTGCGCGGGCTCGGCGGCGCGTACGAGGAGGTCTTCCTGCCGCTGCACGGCGCCCACCAGGCGCACAACGCCGCCGTGGCGCTCGCCGCCGTCGAGGCGTTCTTCGGCGTCGGCACCCGGCACGAGCGCACCCTCGACCTGGAAACCGTGCGCAAGGCGTTCGCCTCGGTGGCCTCGCCCGGCCGTCTTGAGGTCGTACGGACCTCGCCGACCGTCATCCTGGACGCCGCGCACAACCCCGCGGGCGCCCGCGCCGCCGCCGACGCGGTCGGCGAGGTCTTCGGCTTCAGCCGTCTGATCGGGGTGCTCGGGGTCAGTGAGGGCAAGGACGCCAAGGGCCTCCTCGAAGCGTTCGAACCGGTGCTCACCGAGGTCGTGGTCACCCGGCACACCCAGCCGCGCGCGATGGACCCCGACGCGTTGGCCGCGCTCGCGGTGGAGGTCTTCGGCGAGGAGCGGGTCCAGGTGGAGCCCCGGCTCGACGACGCCATCGAGGCCGCCATCACGCTCGCCGAGGAGGAGGGCGAGTACGCCGGGGCCGGGGTGCTGGTCAGCGGCTCCGTCTTCACCGTCGGGGACGCCAGGCTGCTGCTGGGGAGGGGCTGAGGGTGCGTACGCTCTGCGCTTCGACGCTCATCGGCGAGTTCTTCGTGATCGGCTTCGCCGGGCTCGTGGCCATGAAGGACCCCGATCTCACGGGCGCCACCGTGTGGACGGTGAGCGGGGTCGCCATGCTGCTCTGCGTGCTCCTGTGCGCAGTGCTGGGCCGTCCCGGCGGTCTTGCGCTGGGCTGGGTGCTTCAGGTCGCGCTGGTCGGGTCCGGGTTCGTGGTGCCCGCGATGTTCTTTCTCGGGGTGGCCTTCGGGGGGCTGTGGTGGGCATCGATTCACTATGGGCGCGTGATTGATGCCGCGAAGCGGCGGAATCGCCTCGCGGGGGCGGAGCCGGGGGGTTCCGGGGAGGGGGCCTCCGGTGGGGGTGTCGCGTCCCGGTGAGGTGATGGGCTGATCGGGGGTGGGGTGGGCGGGGTGCGTTTTCGGACGACGGCTCGTCGTGGCTGGGTGCGCAGTTCCCCGCGCCCCTTCAGGGGCTTGGTCGACCCGGTGGTGAGCTTGTCGGGGGGGTTGGATAGCCTTCGCTCATGGCTTCCGTACTGGTGATCGGGTACGACCCGCAAGGCATACCCGGTGTCGACGGGGACGCTCTGCGGGCGGGGCTCGATGCCGAGTTGGCGCGGTTCGGTGAGTATGGGATCGAGGCGGGCATGTCGCTCGTGCAGTTCGACGAGAGCGCGGCGCCCACGCTGGCCGCCGCGCTCGCCGAGCGGCCCTGGGACGTCGTGGTCGTCGGCGGCGGACTGCGCAAGACGGAGCAACTGCTCCCGCTGTTCGAGGAGGCCCTGAACCTGGTGCGCAAGCACGCCCCGCAGGCCGCCATCGCGTTCAACACCAGCGGCGGCGACAGCGTCGAGGCCGCGCGGCGCCACCTCTGACACCCGGCCGGGACCCGGTGCCCGCAGGCCGAAGACCGCGCCAGGACACGGTGCCTGCACTCTCCGCCCGGCTGTCCCCTCAGCCCCACCGTGCGTAATCCCTGCCAGGCCACGGGCGGTAGCCTTCGCTCGTAACCCTGTGACCTGAAGGAGCAGCACAGTGACCGAGCGCACCCTTGTCCTCCTCAAGCCCGACGCGGTCCGCCGCTCACTGGTCGGTGAGATCATCGGACGCATCGAGCGCAAGGCCGACTGGACAGTCACCGCACTCGAACTGCGCACCCTCGACCGGGACACCCTGGAGCAGCACTACGAGGAGCACGTCGGCAAGCCGTTCTATGAGCCGCTGCTCGCGTTCATGTCCTCGGGCCCCGTCGTCGCGCTGGTCGTCGAGGGCGAGCGGGTCATCGAGGGCGTACGCAAGCTCGCCGGGCCGACCGACCCCATCGCCGCCGCGCCGGGCAGCATCCGCGGCGACTTCGGCACGGTCACCCGGGAGAACCTGATTCACGCCTCCGACTCCGAGGAGTCGGCCCAGCGCGAGATGAAGATCTTCTTTCCCGGCCTCGCCTGAGCGATCATGTCCCTTCCGGGCGGATTTCCGGGGGCGCCTCCCGCGTTCCCGGAAAAACACCCTCCGCGCCTCCTGACGGGCCGTCAGCCCGGCCCGCCGCTGACCTGCGGCGCGGCGAAAACCGCCCACGCCTTTGCATATGCGTGCCGATCCGGGGAACGCGTGGCACCATCGGTACGTCTCTCTTAGCGAGGCGGCGGACCATCTGCTGACATGGGCTGTGTGGGGCGCCGACCCTCGCACAGTGCGCGTGCGGGCCGCACTACGATGGAAGCCTTCACGCCACTCAGCACCCACCTCGCCGACCTGTAATAGCCCTCACACGCTTAACTGGGAAGGCCAGACGCATCCTCATGGGGAACAAGATGTCGTTCATCGGCCGTGACATGGCTGTCGACCTCGGGACCGCCAACACGCTGGTGTACGTCAGGGGCCGGGGGATCGTTCTCAACGAGCCGTCCGTCGTCGCGATCAACACCAATACCGGTGGCATCCTCGCGGTCGGTGCCGAAGCCAAGAAGATGATCGGCCGCACGCCGGGCAACATCGTCGCCGTGCGCCCGCTGAAGGACGGCGTGATCGCCGACTTCGAGATCACCGAGCGAATGCTCCGTTACTTCATCCTGAAGATCCACAAGCGGCGCTACCTCGCCAGGCCACGGGTCGTCGTCTGCGTGCCCTCGGGCATCACGGGCGTCGAGCGGCGCGCCGTGATCGAGGCGTCCTCGCAGGCGGGCGCCCGCCAGGTGCACATCATCGAGGAGCCCATGGCGGCCGCCATCGGCTCGGGACTCCCGGTCCACGAGGCCACGGGGAACATGGTGGTGGACATCGGCGGCGGCACCACCGAGGTCGCGGTCATCTCGCTCGGCGGCATCGTCACAGCCCAGTCGATCCGCGTCGCGGGCGACGAGCTGGACAACGCGATCATCCAGCACATCAAGAAGGAGTACTCCCTCCTGCTGGGCGAGCGCACCGCGGAACAGATCAAGATCACGATCGGCTCCGCCTACGATCTCGACTCCGACGAACACACCGAGATCCGCGGCCGGGACCTGGTCTCCGGCCTGCCGAAGACCGTGGTGGTCTCCGCGGGCGAGGTCCGCAAGGCCATGGAAGAGCCCGTCAACGCGATCGTGGACGCGGTCAAGACCACCCTCGACAAGTGCCCGCCCGAGCTGTCGGGCGACGTGATGGACCGCGGCATCGTCCTCACCGGCGGCGGCGCCATGCTGCGCGGGCTCGACGAGCGGCTGCGCCGGGAGACCGGCATGCCGATCCACATCGCCGAGGAACCACTCGACAGCGTCGCGCTCGGCTCGGGGAAGTGCGTCGAGGAGTTCGAGGCCCTCCAGCAGGTGCTCGACGCACAGCCCCGGCGGTGACACGGGCGCGGGGAATCCGCCGTACGGACGAATCGCTCCGTGCGGCGGTTCCTTGATTGGCGGCGAGAACCGCCGCGGGGCGGGAAGGCCGCGGAAGACGGTAAACAGGAGAAAAGCGCAGTCGGCCGGCGAACACGGCGACCCGCCGGCCGGGAACAGAACACCAGGCGGCCACACGAAACGTTAAGAACAGCAAACGACGTCCATAACGCCAGCACCATCCGTAAGCGAGAAGAGTCCGGCGCTCCACCCGCCGTAAAACCACCGGACTCCCCGCAGAAACCACGACTCCAGCAACTCCACGAATTCCGACGAGGAAGGCACGGCCGCCGCACGTGAGGGACACACGAGAGAGCAGACTGCTCCTGGTGCTGCTGATCGCCATCGCGTTCGCACTGATCACGGTGGATATCCGGGGCGGCGAGGACTCACCGGTGGACGGCGCCAGGCAGGCCGCCGCCACGGTCTTCGGCCCCGTCGAGGACGGCGTCGCCGGCGTCGTCGACCCCGTGGGCAACGCGGTCTCCGCCGTCCGCGACTCCGGCGGCCGCCACGACCGCATCGCCGAACTCGAACGCGAGAACGCGGCCCTCAAGACCAGGCTCGGCAGCAGCGCCCGCACCCGCAGCAAGGTCGGCCAGCTCGACAAGATGCTGGCGACGGCAGGGGCCGGGCAGTACGGCATCAAGGGCGCCCAGGTCATCGGCATAGGAGCAGCTCAGGGCTTCTCCTGGACCATCACCATCGACGCCGGTTCCCGCGACGGTCTCAAGCGCGACATGACGGTGCTCAACGGCGACGGCCTCGTCGGCCGTGTCACCACCGTCGGCCCCCGCACCGCCACCGTGCTCCTCGCCAACGACCCCGACTTCACCGTCGGCACCCGCATGGAGAGCACCGACGAGCTGGGCTTCGCCTCCGGCGGCGGCGACCAGCCGCTGCGCGTCCAGCTCCTCAACGGCAAGGCCGACGTGAAGAAAGGCGAACGGCTCGTCACCTTCGGCTCCCAGAAGGACACCCCCTTCGTGCCCGGCGTCCCCGTCGGCAAGGTCGTACGGGTCGACCCCTCGGGCGGCGACCTCACCCGCACGATCCTCGTCCAGCCCTTCGTCTCCTTCACCAAGCTGGACATCATCGGCGTCGTCGTGCAGCCGCCCCGCAAGGACCCGCGCGACAAGGTGCTGCCGCCCGCGCCCAAGACCACCCCGACGCCCACCGTCACCGTGACCGTCACCCCCGGAGCCCCCCAGAACGACCAGGACGCCGACCAGGACGCCGACGGCGGGGACCAACCCGGCGGCGGCCAGGGCGATCCCGAACAGCCCGCGCAGCCCGAGCAGTAGGAGCTGGACCCATGCGCCTCAACCGAATCCTGCTCTCCACCGCCCTGGTGGTCGTCGCGCTGGTGCTCCAGGTCAGCGTGCTCGCGCGGCTCCACCTGCCGGGCGCCGTCCCCGACCTGCTGCTGCTGACCGTCCTCGGCCTCGCCATGGTCTACGGCCACCTCGGCGGCGCCTTCACCGGCTTCGGCGCGGGACTCCTCCTCGACATCGCACCGCCCGCCGACCACGCCGCGGGACGCTACGCGCTCGTGCTCTGCGTCGTCGGCTACTGCGCGGGCCTCTTCAGACCCGAGAACGGCCGCCTCCAGTCGGCGCTGCGGCCGCTGTTCGTGGTCGGCGCCGCCTCCCTCGCCAGCACCCTGCTGTACGCGAGCGTCGGCGCCCTCGTCGGCGACACCGCGGCCCGCCACGTCGGCCTCGGCGGGCTGCTGCTGACCGCCGTGCTCTACAACCTGCTGCTCGCGCCGTTCACCGTGCCGTTCATCATGGCGCTTGCCCGGCGCGCCGAGAGCGATCCGCTCGGCGACTCGTCGTCGTCCCCGTCCGGCAAGTCGAGCGACGTCGCCAGCGGCTGGCTGTCCTCGGGTACCGGGCTCAGTATCGGCAACCAGCGCGGCGGCCTGCGGATGCGGGCCGCGCGGGCGCGCGTCGCGCGCGCCGGACGCATCAAGGGGGTCAAGCGCCTGTGAGCAACATTCCCGAGACCGGGCGCACCCCACGGGTGCAGATCCGGCTCGTCGTCATCCAGATCCTCGTCCTGTCGCTGCTGCTCACCCTGGGCGGCCGGCTCTGGTACCTCCAGATCCGCAACGGTGACGAGTACGCCAAGGAGGCGTCGGGCAACCACGTCCAGCAGGTTGTCGACCCCGCGGTGCGCGGCTCCATCCTCGACGCCCGCGGCGTGCCCATCGCCGACAACGAGACCCGCCTCGTGGTCTCCGCGTCCCGCACCGACCTGCTGAAGATGGCCGACGACGGCAAGGCGGTCCTCACCAAGCTCGCCGGGGTCCTCGGCATGGACCCCAAAGAGGTGGCGGACAAGGTCAGGCTCTGCGACGCGCACACCAAGCAGCCCTGCTGGAACGGCTCCCCGTACCAGCCCATCCCGATCACCGACGAGGCCACCCCGAAGCAGGCGCTCCAGATCAGGGAGCGCTCCGAGGACTTCCCCGGCATCACCGCCGAGCCCACCGCGGTGCGCCGCTACGGGGCGCCGGGCGGCGCCAACACCGCCCAGGTCCTCGGCTACCTCTCCCCGGTCACCGACGACGAGCTGAAGAAGGCCGAGGACACCGACTCGCCCTACCTGCGCTCCGACCAAGTGGGCCGCAGCGGCTTGGAGCGCCAGTACGACAAGGAGCTGCGCGGCAAGGCGGGCGTCACCCGCTACGAGGTGGACAACCTCGGCCGGGTCATCGGCAAGGGCTCCACCGACAAGGCGCAGCCCGGCGGCAACGTGGTCACCAGCATCGACTCCCGCGTCCAGCGCGTCGCCGAGTACGAGCTGAACGACGCGATGAAGACCACCCGCCAGCAGGTCGACCCGGTCACCGGCAGCAAGTACAAGGCGGACGCGGGCGCCGTCGTGGTGATGGAGGCCAAGACGGGCCGGGTGGTGGCCATGGCGTCCAACCCCACCTACGACCCCAACGCCTGGGTCGGCGGCATCTCCGGCAAGGACTACGCCAAGCTCACCGGCAAGTCCTCCAACTACCCGCTGCTCAACCGCGCCATCCAGGGCCAGTCGGCCCCCGGCTCCACCTTCAAGGTCATCTCCACCACCGCCTCCGTCAATGGCGGCCACCCCTTCGACGGCCGCTACCCCTGCACCAGTTCCTTCAACATCGGCAGCCAGACCTTCATGAACTACGAGTCGGAGAACTACGGCCCGATCAGCCTCGGCCGGGCCCTTGAGGTCTCCTGCGACACGGTGTTCTACGGGGTCAGCTACGACGAGTGGAAGAAGGACGGCGGCAACCACCCCAAGAAGCACCCCGCCGACTGGTTCTACAAGACCGCCCACCAGTTCGGCCTCGGCAAGAAGACCGGCGTCGACCTGCCCAACGAGGTCGACGGCCGGGTCCCCGACCGGCAGTGGAAGAAGGACTACTGGGAGGCCATGAAGGCGTCCTGGTGCAAGACCGGCAAGAAGAACGGCGACTATGTGCAGCGCATCGCCTACGAGAACTGCCTCGAAGGCAACAAGATGCGCGCCGGTGACTCCGTGAACTACTCCATCGGGCAGGGCGACACCCTCGTCACCCCCATCCAGATGGCCAGGATCTACTCCGCGATCTCCAACGGCGGCACCCTCTACCAGCCCACCATCGGCAAGGCGGTCGTCAGCCCCGACGGCAAGCACGTCACCGACATAGAGCCCACCAAGCAGGGCAAGCTGCCGATGAGCAAGAAGCTCAACAAGGACATAGACGGCGCACTGGCGGGTGTGGCGACCCGCGGCACCGCGGCCTGGCGCTTCATCAACTGGCCGCAGAAGCAGATCCCCATGCACGCGAAGACCGGTACGGCCGAGGTCTACGGCAAGCAGACCACCTCGTGGTTCGCCACGTACACCAAGGACTACACGGTCGTCATGACGATCTCCCAGGGCGGTACGGGCTCCGGCGCCTCGGGCCCCGCCGTCCGCAAGATCTACGACGCGCTCTACGGCGTCGGCCAGGACGGCTCAGTCGACGACAAGAAGGCGCTGCTGCCGCACCCGCAGAAGGAGTTGCCGGCCATAAAGAAGGACGGCAGCATCCCCGCGCCCAAGGTGAAGCCGTACGACCCGCACGCCGACGAGAAGACCCAGGGCGACAAGCCCGACGGCGGCACCGACCAGCCCGACGCGCCCAACCCGGACGACCCCGGTACCGACCAGGGCGTGCCGCAGACCGAGAACGCCCCCGTCGGCGCCCAGACCGCCGCCTACGCGCCACCCGCGCCGCCCCGCCTCGACGAACTGCGCCAGGCCGTCGCGCCACCGCGGGACGGTGGCGGGGGATCGCCAGGCGGCCACGGGATGGCGCCCGCCGAGCCCGTCGTGTGGAGGCGCACCTGATGGCAGGCACCAACGGCTTCTCCGTCTCCGGGTACGGGCCCAAGCGGCAGGGCTGGACCCGGGCCTTCGCCCGCGACTCCGTGATGCGCAGGCTGGACTGGCCGATACTGCTGTCGTCGGTCCTGCTGTCGCTGATCGGCGCCGCCCTGGTCTACTCGGCCACCCGCAACCGCACCGAGCTGAACGGCGGGGACCCGTACTTCTTCCTGCTGCGGCACCTGCTCAACACCGGTATCGGCATCGCCCTGATGATCGGCACGATCTGGCTCGGCCACCGCACCCTGCGCACCGCCGTGCCGATCCTCTACGGGATCTCGGTGCTGCTGGTGCTGCTGGTCCTCACCCCGCTCGGCGTCACCGTCAACGGCGCCCATGCATGGATCAACATCGCCGCCGGGTTCTCGCTCCAGCCCTCCGAGTTCGTCAAGATCACGATCATTCTCGGGATGGCGATGCTGCTGGCCACCCGGGTCGACGCGGGGGACAGGGAGCACCCCGACAACCGCGTCGTGCTCCAGTCGCTCGGGCTCGCCTTCGTGCCCATCCTCATCGTGCTGTTGATGCCCGACCTGGGCTCCGTCATGGTCATGGTGATGATCATCCTGACGGTGCTCGTGGCCTCGGGCGCCTCGCACCGCTGGGTGCTCGGCCTCATCGGCGCGGGCGTGCTCGGCGCGGTCGCGATCTGGCAACTGCACATCCTGGACGACTACCAGATCAACAGGTTCGCCGCCTTCGCCAACCCCGACCTGGACCCGGCGGGCGTCGGCTACAACACCAACCAGGCCCGTATCGCGATCGGCTCCGGCGGCCTCACCGGCACGGGCCTCTTCCACGGCACCCAGACCACCGGGCAGTTCGTGCCCGAGCAGCAGACCGACTTCGTCTTCACGGTGGCGGGGGAGGAACTGGGCTTCGTGGGCGCGGCGGTGATCCTGCTGCTGCTCGGGGTGCTGCTCTGGCGGGCCTGCCGCATCGCGCGCGGGACGACGGAGCTGTACGGCACCGTGGTCGCGGCCGGGATCATCGCCTGGTTCGCCTTCCAGGCGTTCGAGAACATCGGCATGACGCTCGGCATCATGCCGGTCGCGGGCCTTCCCCTGCCGTTCGTCTCGTACGGCGGCTCCTCCATGTTCGCGGTGTGGGTGGCCATCGGCCTGCTCCAGTCGATCCGCGTGCAACGGCCGGTCTCGGCCTGAGGGACCTTCCCCGGACTCCCACGCGCGCCGCGCGCCGGCCGTCCACCGCCAGCGGGCCCAGACCGTTCCGTACGCTCTCCCCCCGGGTGCCGCCCCGCCGGGGCGGTGCTCAGCACACCCCGTCGGCGGGCCGCGGGTTGGCGAGGCCGAACAGCGGTCGCACCCTGAGCCCCGCCCAGGTGCCGAGCAGGGCGCATGCCCCCCAGACCCAGCCGTGCAGGCTGCCGGAGGCGATCCCCGCCAGATAGGCGCCGATGTTGCAGCCCCCCGCCATCCGGGCGCCGATCCCCATCAGCACCCCGCCGAGCACCGCCGCGACCGCGGTACGCGCCGGGATGCCCCGGTGCAGCGCCCACGTACCGCCGAGGGAGGCGGCCACCGCGGCGCCGATCATGATGCCGAGGTCCGTCAGGCTCGTCTTGTCCGCGAGCACCGGCCCCGACAGCATCGCCGCGTTCCCCGGCTGCCGCCAGAACTCCCAGCCCGCCGGGTGCGCCCCGAGCGCCCCCACCACATCGCTGCCCCACAGCGCGAACGCGCTCGTGATGCCCCACGCGCCGCCCGACACCAGCAGCACCCCGGCGCCCAGCACCGCGAGCACCAGCGCCCCCACGGCCAGCGGCCAGGAGCCGCGCAGCACCCGCGCCAGGCGCCGCCGCGCCGAGGGCACCGCACCGGTGGGCGGCGGCGTCCTGCGGCGCTGCACCACCCGGCTGACGGCCACGACCAGGGCGAGCGCGGCGATCGTCACCGCCCAGGAGCCGAACCAGCCGATGTGGTCCGACAGCACATACGGGTCGAACGCCGGAAGATGGCCCCACAGCCCGAACTGCCAGGCCGCGAGCGTCGATCCGACGATGAAGCCGCCCAGGGTCAGCACGATCGAGGTCTGCCCCGAGCCCACCGCGAACAGCGTGCCGGAGGCGCATGCGCCGCCCAACTGCATCCCCACCGCGAAGAGAAACGAGCCCACGAGCAGCCCCACCCCGACAGGACCCGCCGACGGCGCGGGCACCGACCCGAAGAGCCCGGTACCGGTGCCGATGACCAGCGCGAACAGCGACGCCGTGGTGCCCAGGAGCAGCGCGTGCGCCCGCAGCCCCGCCCCGTTGCCCACCGCGATCAGTTGGCGCCACGCCGAGGTGAAGCCGAACCGCGAGTGGAACAGCGCGAAGCCGAGCCCCAGGCCGAGCAGCAGCAGAACGCCCGGCTTCGCGCCGTGGGCGGCGAAGACGTATGCGTCGAGCCCCGCGGCCACCAGCAGCGACACCGCGAGCGGCAGCCGCCGCACCGGCGGCGCCTCGGGAGCCTCGGGCGCGGGCACCCGGGTCGGCGCGGGGGACAGCACGGGGGCGAGCAGCACCCCGGGGCCCCGGCGCGGGCCGGGGACGAGGCGCGTGGGCGCGGGGGAGGGGGTGGTGGTCACGGTCTCTCCGGGGACGGGACGGGAGCGCGCCTGAGGCACACGAGCGGACGGGGAGAAAAAAGCAGGGGAGGCCAAGGGGCGTGAGGGGGGTGGCGGAGAGGGCCGTCCTGGGCCGCGTGCGCACATGCCTGCCGCGCCACAGGACCGGGCCCACGGGCTCGGGTCAGCGGCGACAGAGACCGTCGTCGACGCACCACGCCGAACTCGCGAAGAGCGCGAGAGCGAGCAGACGGGCGGGTGCGGACATGCCGCCCATCGTAGACACGCTCGGCCCACGACCGGAATATGGCCTGCGACACGGTCCCCGGCCGCCCACACCCGCCACGGGCCCGCCACACCGTCGTCCCGCATGTGATTAGACCCCGCCATAGGCGGCTATCAGCCTCACATGGCGGAAACCAAACACGAAGTGGAACGGAAGTTTGAATTCAAGCGACGTATAGCGGACGCCGTCGGCGAGGGCCGCGCCGCCCTCCCCGACCTCACGAGCGTGCCCGGCGTCACCGCCGCCCACACCGACGACAGCGCGGAACTCGACGCCGTCTACTACGACACCGAGGACCTGGCGCTCGCCCGCGCCGCCATCACCCTGCGCCGCAGGACCGGCGGCCACGACGCCGGCTGGCACCTGAAGCTCCCCGTCGCCGCCGACGAACGCGAGGAGATCCACGTCCCCCTCGCCCCCGGCGACGCGGAACCCGGCCCGCACGCCACCCCCGTACCCACCCGTCTCGCCGAGCTGACCAGGGCCCGCACCCGCGGCCGGGCCCTCGGCCCCGTGGCCAGACTGCGCACGGCCCGCGAGACCACCGTCCTCTCGGGGCCCGACGGCACCGCACTCGCCGAGGTCAGCCTCGACCGGGTCAGCGCCGCCCGGCTGCTCGCCCCCGTCACCACCAGCGCCTGGACCGAGGTCGAGGTCGAACTGGCCGACGGCGCCCCCCGCACCGTCCTGCGCGACGTGGGACGGCGGCTGCGCGACGCCGGGCTGCGGGCGTCCTCCTCCCCGTCGAAACTGGCCAGGGCACTCGCCACACCCCCCGCCCCGGAACCGGGCGAACCTGCCACCGCGGGCGACCACGTGATGGCGTACATACGTGCCCAGGCCGAGCGGATCATGGCGCTCGACCCCGCCGTCCGCCGCGACCTGCCCGACTCGGTGCACCGCCTGCGCGTCGCCGCCCGGCGGCTGCGCTCCGCGCTGCGCTCGTACCGCCCGCTCCTCGACCCCGCCGTCACCCGGCCCCTCGCCGACGAGCTGAAGTGGCTCGCCGCAGAACTCGGCGCCGACCGCGACCAGGAGGTCCTGGCCGACCGGCTGCGCGCCCAGGTCGCCGAGGTGCCCACCCCGCTGCTCCTCGGCCCCGTCGAGGCCCGGCTGCGCGCCTGGGACGTCGGCGAGCGCTTCGACGCCCACCTGCGCAGCGTCGCCGTCCTCGACAGCGACCGCTACCTGGCCCTGCTCGACCGGCTCGACACGCTCACCACCGCGCCCCCGCTCACCCGCGCCGCGCGCGCCGCGCCCCGCCCCGTCCTCGCCCGCCGCGTCCGCAAGGACTACGCGCGCCTGGCCCGCCGCACCGAGTACGCCCTCGCCCTGCGGCCCGGCGAGACCCGCGACCGCGCCCTGCACGACGCCCGCAAGGCCGCCAAGCGCGCCCGCTACGCCGCCGAGGCCGCACGGCCCGCGCTCGGCCGCCCCGCGGCGCGTTTCGCCCGCCGGGTGAAGGACCAGCAGAAACTGCTCGGCGACCACCACGACAGCGTCGTCATCCGCGACGCCCTGCGCGCCCTCGCCGTCAGCGCCCACGCCGCCGGGGAGACCGCCTTCACCTGGGGCCTGCTCTATGGGCGCGAGGAACAGTGCGCCGAGGCCGGAGAGCGCGAACTGCCGCGCGTCTGGCACCGGGTGTCACGGCCGCGGCTGCGCAGGCGGCTCGGCTGACCGCCTGCCGGCGCCCGCCGTGCCGGGGGCGCCGGGGCCCGCCCGGCGGCCCCCGTCGGCGGCCGGTGGCCCGCCCCGAAGCCGTTACGCTGGGGGAGTCGTGTCCCCAGCGCCCCGAGCGAAGGTCCCCCTGATGTCTCCCGAGTCGGTCTTCCCCCAGCTCGAAGCCCTCCTGCCGCACGTACAGAAGCCGATCCAGTACGTCGGCGGCGAGCTGAACTCCACCGTCAAGGAGTGGGACGACTGCGACGTCCGCTGGGCCCTCATGTACCCGGACGCGTACGAGGTCGGCCTGCCCAACCAGGGCGTCATGATCCTCTACGAGGTCCTCAACGAACGCGACGGCGTCCTCGCCGAACGCACCTACAGCGTCTGGCCCGACCTCGAAGAGCTGATGCGTACCCACAAGGTGCCCCAGTTCACCGTCGACAGCCACCGCCCCGTGCGTGCCTTCGACGTCTTCGGGCTCAGCTTCTCCACCGAACTCGGCTACACCAACATGCTCGCCGCGCTCGACCTCGCGGGCATCCCCCTGGAGGCGAAGGACCGTACCGACAAGGACCCGGTCGTCCTCGCGGGCGGCCACGCCGCGTTCAACCCCGAGCCCGTCGCCGACTTCATCGACGCCGCCGTCATCGGCGACGGCGAGCAGGCCGTGCTGGAGATCACCGGGCTGATCCGCGCGTGGAAGGCCGAGGGCCGCCCCGGCGGCCGCCCCGAGCTGCTGCTGCGCCTCGCCAGGACCGGCGGCGTCTACGTCCCGGGGCTCTACGACGTCGAGTACCTGCCGGACGGCCGCATCTCCCGGGTCGTGCCCAACACCTCCGGCGTGCCGTGGCGGGTCGCCAAGCACACCGTGATGGACCTCGACGAGTGGCCCTACCCCAAGCAGCCGCTGGTCCCGCTCGCCGAGACCGTGCACGAGCGGATGTCCGTCGAGATCTTCCGCGGCTGCACCCGCGGCTGCCGCTTCTGCCAGGCCGGGATGATCACCCGCCCCGTCCGCGAGCGCAGCATCACCGGCATCGGCGACATGGTCGAGAAGGGCCTGCGCGCGACCGGCTTCGAGGAGGTCGGCCTGCTCTCGCTCTCCTCCGCCGACCACTCCGAGATCGGCGACATCGCCCAGGGCCTCGCCGACCGCTACGAGCAGGACAAGATCGGTCTCTCGCTGCCCTCCACCCGTGTCGACGCGTTCAATATCGACCTCGCCAACGAGCTGACCCGTAACGGCCGCCGCTCCGGCCTCACATTCGCCCCCGAGGGCGGCAGCGAGCGCATCCGCAAGGTCATCAACAAGATGGTCTCCGAGGAGGACCTGATCCGCACCGTCGCCACCGCCTACGGCAACGGCTGGCGGCAGGTGAAGCTGTACTTCATGTGCGGCCTCCCCACCGAGACCGACGAGGACGTCCTCCAGATCGCCGACATGGCGATGAACGTCATCCAGAAGGGCCGCGAGGTCTCCGGCTCCCACGACATCCGCTGCACCGTCTCCATCGGCGGCTTCGTGCCCAAGCCCCACACCCCCTTCCAGTGGGCCCCGCAGCTCGGCGCCGAGGAGACCGACGCCCGCCTGGAGAAGCTCCGCGACAAGATCCGCGGCGACAGGAAGTACGGCCGCTCCATCGGCTTCCGCTACCACGACGGCAAGCCCGGCATCGTCGAGGGCCTCCTCTCCCGCGGCGACCGCAGGGTCGGCGCCGTGATCCGCGCGGTGTACGAGGACGGCGGCAGGTTCGACGGCTGGCGCGAGCACTTCTCGTACGACCGCTGGATGGAGTGCGCCGCCCGCACCCTCCCGGAACAGGGCGTGGACGTCGCCTGGTACACGACCCGTGAGCGCGGCTACGAGGAGGTCCTGCCCTGGGACCACCTGGACTCAGGTCTTGACAAGGACTGGCTCTGGGAGGACTGGCAGGACGCCCTCGACGAGACGGAACTCGACGACTGCCGCTGGACCCCCTGCTTCGACTGCGGGGTGTGCCCCCAGATGGACACGTCCATCCAGATCGGCCCCACGGGAAGGAAGCTGCTTCCGCTGACGGTGAAGAAGTAACCGCGGATGCTCCCGGCTTACCGCGCCACGGCTTCACGCCCGGTAATCACCATTTCGGTGCGTTTACCCAGCTCAAGGCCGCTTTCGCCGTATTCCCCTATAGCGTGACATCGAGACCGTCGACCGGTTCGGCACCTGTGCCGGGCTATGCGTGAAGGGGAATCCGTGGTTTCGACATACAAGAGGGCCGCTCGGTCCCTCGGAGCGGCGCTCGCCGTGGCCGTCGCACTCTCCGTGGGCGTGCCGAGCGGCAACGCCTTCGCCATCAACCACGTCCAGTGCGTAGGTGGGGAGAACTTCCTGAAGATCTGGTCGCACAGCGGCGGCACCCAGAGCGTCGACTGCTACGCGAACGCCGGGAAGACCGACTTCGGCGGGTGGTGGGTCGACCGGATCTCCACCGGCAACAACGACCTCATCTACTACGACGCCAACGGCGACTCGGTAAAGATCGAACGCTGGCACGACATCACCTTCCCCAACCGCCCCCCGAAGGTCACCGCGATCCAAATCCTGTGAGGACCTGACGCCCCGTCCGATGCACACAGTCCGGCCACGCCCTCCGGGGGCGTGGCCGGACTGCGTCACCCCTACCCGAGCCCCCGCAGGAACAAGCGTCCAGGCCGGTACACCTAGGTACGGATACCCAGTCCAGGGTTGCGTGCCCCTACGGAGGTGACGCAGCGCGTTCGGCCCGTAACCTGTCCGGCGGTGCTCCTGGCGAGCGTCAGCAACTGCGGTGCTCTCCGGGCTGGAGCCCGGGCAGTGGGGAGGGACGTGTACATGGCGTGGGTTGAGTGGGAACAGTTCAAGAGGCAGGCTGTCGATGGGCACACCGCACGCATGCGGCTCAACAGCTCCTCGGGCGAGGGTGGTCACCCCGCACCCACCGCCGCGGGCGGCGGTCCCGATCTGCTGGTCACCGCCACCCCGTGGACCGGAGCAGCCGCAGTGGCCAGGGAGTTGCGCACCTCCACCCAGAGGGGCCTCACCGCGTTGAAGAAGTCGGACGACGGCGTCGGAGGCGGCACCGAGGGTTTCGACTGCACGGCCGCGCTGAAGGAGATCCAGCCGACCTGGGAGGCGCGCCTGACGGCGGTTCGCGACGAGTGCGACCGCCTGCACGGGACGCTCGGCAAGACGGGCAAGAGGTTCGGCGAGGTCGACCATGGCGTCAAGGACAAGGTCGGCCGCGTACACCTCCCCAACAGGCCCGACTGGGCCAGGTGACCCTGATGCCCACATGGCAGCAGTTGCGCGATCTGAGAATCAGCGAGTACGAGGACGCCGCCGATGGCTGGGGCAACGTCAGCCACCGTGCCGACGCCGCCCGCATCAGAGTCGACCAGGAGATGTCCGCACCCGTCCGCGGCACTCAGAATGGAGAGACACCCGACGCCGCGGTCGGACGGCTGAACCGGCTCAGTGACAACTACCAGTACCTGCACAGCGAGTGCGGCCTGATCCGCACCACACTCGACGCGCTTGGCAAGGAGCTGGCCGCCCCGCAGCGCAAGCTCAGGCAGGCCCTCGAAGACGCCGAGACCCTGGGCTTCACCGTGAACCCGGACGGCTCGGTCACCTATCCCGACTCCGCCCCTCTCTTACCGGGCACCGGTAAGGCCACCCCGGGCTCACAACTGCCGTTCCTGCCGGGCAAGGGTGAGGGACAGGGCAACGAGAACAAGGGCAGGGCGGAGGACATCGCGGAGCGAATCTCCACGGCCGTCGACGAAGCCGCCGAGATCGACGGCCGTTACGCCGCGGTGCTGCGCAGGCTCAAGGCACCCGCCGGGCTGGCAGTGACCAAGGAAATGCTCGCCGACGAGGGCAAGGACACGAGGGCGGTGCAGAAGGCCGCCGGTGGCCTGGTCGACAAGGGCGACATCCCACACGGCAAGACCCCGGCAGACAACAAGAGATGGTGGGACCATCTCACCCAGGAGCAGCGCGACGAGTACATGACGCTGTACCCGGCAGAGGTGGGCGCACTTGACGGCATTCCGAGCATCGCCCGCGACACGTCGAACCGGATGGTGCTCGCCCAGGAGATGGCGCAGACCCAGCTCGCACTCGACGGACTGCCCGCGAACCCGCCCCAGTACATCCAGAAGGGCGACCCGCCCGTCGCTGTGGTGAACCCGCAGTGGCGCAGGTGGGTCGAGCTGAGCGACGACATGAAGGGCATGGCGGCGATCCAGGCCCGCCTCGACGCGAGCGGCATGCCGGGCAAGAACACGAAGGGCAACCCGGCATCCGGGCTGCCGCAGGCTTACCTCCTCGGTTTCGACACCGACGGTGACGGACGCGCCATCGTCGCCACGGGAAACCCCGACACCGCCGACAACACGGCTGTCTATGTGCCGGGGACGGGGGCCGGCCTCGCCAACGCGCACGGTGACATCGACCGCATGTCGAAGCTGTGGCAGGCTGCGCAGCGGGCATCCCCCGGGGAGACCACCTCCACGATCACCTGGATCGGCTACGACGCCCCGGACCAGATTCCCAACGCCCTCGCACGCCACTATGCCTACGACGGGGCGCCCGCGCTCAACAACTTCATGGACGGCCTCCAGACCGCCCAGGGCGGCGCCGACAGCAGCCACACCACGCTGGTCGCCCACAGCTACGGCACCACCACGGTGGGCGCGACCGCGAAGCTGCCGGGCCACATTGCCGCCGACGACATGGTCGTGGTCGGCAGCCCTGGCATGCTGGTCGGTGACGCTTCCGATCTCGACGTCGGAAGCGACCACGTGTGGTCGGAGGCGGCTCGCAGCGACCCGGTCCCCGTTCTCGGGCAAGAGGCTCTGGGAGGCCGCAAGATGGGCGTATCGACGTGGCACGGAATCCCCTACAACGCCGGGCCGATCATCTCCATCCCCTCCGACGAGTCCTTCGGGGCGCATCGCATGGACGTCGACACCGGCGGCCACAGTGGCTACTGGGACGAGAACTCCATGTCTTTGAACAATCAGGCGGCCGTGGTGGTCGGCAAGTACGGCAACGTGAAGGAATGACGTGAGTCCGGCAAGGAACCGGCCCGGCCTACGGCGGGCGACTCTCACCGTCGCCGCGGCGCTTCCGCTTCTGTTGACAGGATGTTCCAAGGACGTGAAGGACGACCCCGGCTCCAAGCCCCCCACCCTTTCCGTGGAAAAGGCCCGTGAGAAGGCGAGTTCCCTCTCCAGCCAGATCCTCGACATGATCGCCGTCAAGGAGGGCAAGGTCACCGAACCGGGACCCGGAATCTCCGCGTGTGACGAGGACCCGGACCACCTGTACAAGGCATATCACCCTTGGTCGATCTACCAGGTGGGGCCCGAGGAACTGAAGGCGGGATTCCAGAGGCTCAAGGACAGGCTGCCGGGCCACGGCTGGAAGATTGTCGACTACGGGCCCGACAGCAGTCCCAACAAGAACCTGGAACTGACCGCGGACTCCCGGACCGAACGGTTCTCCGTCAACGCGTCCCTGCAAGTCACCGGCGAGTCCGGAAAGAAGGAACCCCTTCTTTCGGTCACGGTCGTCTCCGGCTGCTTCAGGGCGCCGAAGGGAACGGACCTGAACACGGTGTATTAGCCGCGCCCGGGTTTCCCGGCGCTGACGATGACCTTGTTCCCCGCGTGATCCGGAACGCCGCCGCCGGCATCACCAAGGGGCAGAATTCCTGATGGGATTACCGGCAGGGGCACGCCTCGGCAAGCCTGCGCAACCAAGCCGATGTCATTGCGGGAAGGTATGGAGATGTCAGGCTCGAATAGATGGCGCGAGGCTCGGCGAACAGGGCTCATAGCCATGCTTGTGATGTCGTTACTCCTTCTCGCCGCCGGGTGTTCAATGGCCAGGGGTGAAGACAAACCTCTTCCGGTGCGCGACGTCTCCGTTATGGAAGGCGAAGTGTCGTCGCTCTCCAATCGCGTACTGGAGATGTTCAAAGTAAAGGGGAAAGTTACCGAACCCGGACCATCCACCACGGCCTGTAGCGGTGATGGCGGAAAGGCGGTCTGGGTCATTCATCCCTGGTCCATGTACGGAATCGACAACAGCAAGCTCGGCGAGGCATTTTCCAACTTGAAGCGATCTCTGCCCGAACAGGGGTGGAAGATCGTGAAGGACGGGGACGACGGCAGCCGGAACAAGAACCCCGAAGTCCTGGCCGTTCACCGGAAGACCCGCAGCCAACTTGAGATCAGGTGGCTCAAGGGGCTCGACGGCAACACCCCCCTCCTTGACGTAAATGTGTACTCAAAGTGCTTCAAGAAAGCTGACTAAGACCGTGTCCTACGTGGGGAGGCGGTCGTTGGGCTCATCAGGGGGCGGGGTAAGTGGAGTTGGATTGTTCCGGACGGCCTGTGGGAGATCGCAGAGCCGCTGATCCCACCGTCGAAAGCGCGGCCGCAGGGCGGCGGGACACCGGACACACCTGATGAGACGCTGTTCGCTGCCATCATCTACGTCCTGGTGTCCGGCTGTGCCTGGCGGGCGTTGCCGCCGTGCTTCGGGATCTCGAAGCCGACCGCCCACCGCCGGTTCCTGATGCACGTCCTGTCGGACGCGAACGGACTGCCCCTCCTTGTCGGCGTCTCCGTCGGCAACACCCACGACAGCGAAGGGCCGAAGCCCATGGTCGAGGGTCACCAAACGAGACACGACCCCCACCGCGGCCGCCATTTCAAGCCCCAGCGCCTCCACGCGGACAAAGCCTACGACCGCGCCGACCTGCGGAAATGGTTACGCGGCAAACGCATCGGCGTACGGATCGCACGCAAAGGCATCGAGTCGAGCGAACGATTGGGCCGTCGCCGCTGGGTCATCGAGCGCACCATGTCGTGGCTGTCCGGCTACCGCCGACTCAGCCCCCGCTACGAGCGCGATCCCCGCAACTACCTGGCCTTTCTCGGCCTCGCCGCCGCCCTCTGCTGCTACAAACGACTTCTCCGCCTCACCACATAGGACACGGTCTTAAAGGGTGTCTCACGTGGTGGCCTTCGCCAGCTTCTTGTAGCAGGTCAGGGCGGCGGCCAGGCCGACGAGGAAGGCGAGGAAGTGTGAGCCCTTGCGTTCGTATCGGACGGTGAGGCGGCGGTAGCCGAACAGCCAGGCGATCGACCTCTCGATCTTCCAG
>NZ_JBITGT010000023.1:0-95609 GCF_044457285.1 Streptomyces sp. NPDC050560 | reverse complement strand
TGTGCCGCGGGGCCCCCGCCCCCCCCCCCGCCCCCCGGGGGGCCCCCCCCCCCCGCGCGGGGGGGGGGCGGGGGGGGGGGGGGGCCCCGCCCGGGGGGGGGGGGGGGGCCCGGGGGCCCCCCCCCCCCGCCGCGCGGCACCGTGCCGCCCGTCGCCTTCGCCGTTCTAGAACAGCCGCAGCTTGTCGTCCTCGATGCCCCGCAGGCCGTCGTAGTCCAGGACCTGGCAGCCGATGCCGCGGTCCTGCGCGAGCACCCGCGCCTGCGGCTTGATCTCCTGGGCCGCGAACACGCCACGTACCGGGGCCAGATGGGGGTCGCGGTTCAACAGGTCCAGATAGCGGGTGAGTTGTTCCACCCCGTCGATCTCGCCGCGGCGCTTGATCTCCACGGCCACCGTGCGGCCCTCGCCGTCCCTGCACAGGATGTCCACCGGGCCGATGGCGGTCGGGTACTCACGGCGGATCAGGGTGTAGCCGGGGCCCAGGGTCTCGATGCGGTCGGCGAGCAGCTCCTGGAGGTGGGCCTCCACGCCGTCCTTGATCAGGCCCGGGTCCACGCCCAGTTCGTGCGAGGAGTCGTGCAGCACCTCCTCCATGGTGATGATGAGCTTCTCGCCCCCCTTGTTCACCACCGTCCAGACACCGCTGTCGTCCCCGGTGCCCTCCTTGAGGGTGCAGGGCGGCGACATCCAGTTGAGGGGCTTGTAGGCCCGGTCGTCGGCATGGATCGAGACGCTGCCGTCCGCCTTCACCAGGATCAGGCGCGGCGCCGACGGAAGGTGTGCAGTGAGGCGGCCCGCGTAGTCGACGGAGCAGCGGGCAATGACGAGACGCATGGTCGGCAACCTACTCGACGCCCGCTCGCCGCGCGATTCGCGGGTGCCCCTGCGGCCGGTCGCGGGTGCCGGGGGACCGGAACACCGCCGCCCGCCGCCGTGTTGACGGTCGTGGCGCCGCGCGCGTTCTCCTGGTGTGCGCGGTGCGGGGGTGTCTAACGTGTGTGCGGTCGTCATCCGAGCACGGTGCGTGGGCGGCCCGATTCCGGTACCGCCCCCGGGCCCCGGCGCGGGGGCACGAGAGGAGAACGACATGTCGCTGGACGTCTCACCGGCGCTGCTCGAACAGGCCGAGCGGGGCGAGGTCGACGAGGCCGCCTTCGTGGACTGCGTCAGAACCTCCCTGCCGTACGCGTGGGAGACGATCAGCTCCCTGGTGGACCGGCTGCGTACCGACGGCGGCGACTTCGCCGACAACAGGACTCCGCCGCCCGACGAGCGGGCGCGCGGGCAACTGCTGCGGGCGCTCGCGAGCGACGCGATCCGGGCCGCGCTCCAGCGGCACTTCGGGGTGCGGCTGGCGTTCCAGAACTGCCACCGGGTCGCGGTGTTCGACGAGGCCGCCGCGGGCCCCGCGCACGCCCGTTTCACCTCCCTGCGCGGCCAGGTGCTCAACCAGTCGCCCGATCTGCGCGACTGCTGACCCGCACGGGACTCCCGGCCCCCGCCCCGCCGGGGCCGGGAGCCCGGCCGATCTGCGGATGGGCGGATGAACGGCTGCCTCGTACGGGGTAGTCGCGCGTACGGCTGTTGACGGCGGCCCGGAATGCGGCGCGTCGGCGGTTACGCTGGAACGACGCCCTCGACCCCTCGGCCGCGCGCCGGGCGGGCGGGGCCCGTATCCGGCCCGACGTATCCGACCCGAGAGGTGTGCCGTGTCCCCGCGCCGCAACCGTGCCTCGTCCCGCCGGGCCGAAGAACCGCAGGAGGAGCGCGGCGGCCGCTACGGCGGCTTCCAGCACACCGAGAGCTGGCAGGGCGACGACTGGAGCGTGCGCCATGTCGCGGGCGCCAGCGCGGCGGGCAAGACGTACCGCTGCCCCGGCTGCGACCAGGAGATCCCCTCCGGCATGCCGCACGTCGTGGCCTGGCCCGAGTACGCGGGCGTGGACGAGCGGCGGCACTGGCACAAGGCGTGCTGGTCCGCCAAGGACCGGCGCACCACCCGCGTGCAGCGGTCGAGGAACGCGCCCCGCTACTGACCAGGCGCCCCCGCGCGGCCGTCCCTCCCCCTCACACGTCCCTGCGGTCGAGCAGCGCGAACGCCCCCGCGACGGCCCCCGCGGTCACCACCACGAGCAGCCACAGTTGGGGCGTGCCGCCGCCGCTGCCGTCGTCCAGGCCGAAGATCTTGGCCAGCGCGTTCGGGGCGTTGTAGTCCAGCATCTTCCTGCCGATCGGCTTCAGGCTGTCCGCCAGCATCAGGAACGCCGGGACGATCGCCGGCAGCAGCACCACGCCCATCATGGTCGTGACGGCGCCCGCCGAGTGCCGCAGCATCGCGCCCACCGCGAGCCCCAGCACCCCCAGCAGCGACACGTAGAGCGAGCCCTTCAGCAGCGAGGGGCCCATGCCCACCGACGACGCCCCGCTGTGCATCGAGGAGGCGGCGAGGCCGACCAGCAGGATGGAGACGAAGGACACCACGAACGCCACCGCGAAGAACACGAGGAACTTCGCCGCGAGCACCCGGTGCCGCTGCGGGGACGCGGTGAGCGTGGTCCTGATCATCCCGGTGCCGTACTCCGACGTGATCACCAGCACGCCCAGCGTGATCAGGCAGATCTGCCCCAGCATCAGCCCGAAGAACGCGGGCAGCGTGTACGGGACGTTGCCGTAGTCGTTGTCCTTGGTCTGCGCGGTGAGGATGAGACCGACGCCGATGACCAGGATCAGGAAGACCCCGAGCGTCCACATCGTGGAGCGCACGGTCCTGATCTTCGTCCACTCCGAGGTGAGCGCGTTGCCCAGATGGGTACGGCGGATCGGGATCGGCGAGGTGTACGAGCCCCCCGGCGCGGCCTGCCAGGCGTCCGCGTGCCCGCCGGGCGCAGGGAACGGGCCGGGCGCGGGCGGCGCGCCGTACGGGACCGCCGGCTGCTGCGGCGGCGTGGGCGGCGTCTGCGGCGTGGTCATCGAACGTCCTCGCTGTCCTGCTGGGGCTTGACGGGGGCGGGCGCCGGGCCCGCGTACGGGCCTGGCTGCCCGGCGGGCGCCTGCGCGGGCGGCGCGAACGGGGTGCCGCCCTGCCCCGGCGGTGGCGGCGCGTACCAGCCCGGCTGGCCCTGCCCCGCCACCGGGAGCTGCGGCGCCACATAGGCGCCTGGCGGCAGCGGCTGCTGGAGCCCGGCGCGCTGGTCGTCGACGGAGCGGTAGTCCACGGCGCCCTGTGTCATGCGCATGTACGCCTCTTCGAGGGACGCCTGGTGCGGGGACAGCTCCCACAGCCGTACGTCGGCCCCGTGCGCCACGTCGCTGATGCGGGGCAGGGGTATCCCGGTCACCCGCAGCGCCCCGTCCGGCTCGGGCAGCACCTGGCCGCCCGCCTCGCTGAGCGCCGCCGCCAGCTTCTCCCGCTGCTGCGGCTCGGTGTCCGGGGTGCGCACCCGGGCGAAGTCGGCGCTGTTGCGCGAGATGAAGTCCTTGACGCCCATGTCGGCGAGGAGCCGGCCGCGCCCGATGACGATGAGGTGTTCCGCGGTGAGGGCCATCTCGCTCATCAGGTGCGAGGAGACGAAGACGGTGCGGCCCTCGGCGGCCAGCGACTTCATCAGGTTGCGCACCCAGAGGATGCCCTCCGGGTCGAGCCCGTTGACCGGCTCGTCGAAGAGCAGGATCTGCGGGTCGCCCAGGAGCGCCGCCGCGATCCCGAGGCGTTGCCCCATGCCGAGCGAGTACCCCTTGGAGCGCCGCCGCGCCACGTTCTGGAGGCCCACCACGCCCAGCACCTCGTCGACCCTGCGGGCCGGGATGCCGGAGAGCTGGGCGAGGCAGAGCAGGTGGTTGCGCGCGTGCCGGCCGCCGTGCACCGCCTTGGCGTCCAGCAGGGCGCCGACCTGGCGGGGCGCGTTCGGCAGCTTGCGGTACGGGTAGCCGCCGACCGTGACATGGCCCGAGGTGGGCTGGTCGAGGCCGAGGATCATCCGCATCGTGGTCGACTTGCCCGAGCCGTTGGGCCCGAGGAAGCCGGTCACGGCGCCCGGCCGCACCTGGAAGGACAGATTCTCCACGGCGGTCTTGTCGCCGTACCGTTTTGTCAGGCCGACGGCCTCGATCATCGCTCAGCACCCATCACCGCGTAGGGCAGGGGCGTCGCCCCCGTACGGCTAAGGAGGATAACCGGGCCCGTACGGTTCCCGTTCGGCCGTGCGAACCGGAATCCGGTCTCCCCCCGCCGCCGGGCCGGCCCGGCCCTCTCCGCCGAGCCGGCCCGGCCGCGTCTTCGGGGGGCAGGCCGGGCCGCCGCGCGGGCTCAGGCGTCGCGCCGCTTCAGCACGGCGTAGCCCACGAGGAGCGCCGCGACGACCCACAGCGCCATGATCCCGAGGCCGCCCCAGGGCCCGTACGGGGTGTCGTCGTCCACCGGCGGCACCACCTGCATGATCTTGCTTCCCGCCTGGTCGGGCAGGAACCTGCCGACCTTCTTCGTCGCGGAGACCGCGCCGAGGATGTTGGAGATCAGGAAGAAGAACGGCATCAGGATGCCGAGGGAGAGCATGGGGCTGCGCAGCATCGAGGCGACGCCCATGGAGAACAGCGCGATCAGCGCCATGTAGAGCGCGCCGCCGAGGACCGCGCGCAGCACCCCGTCGTCGCCGAGCGAGGCGGAGTGGTCGCCCAGCATGGCCTGGCCGAGGAAGAACGAGAGGAAGCTGGTGACCAGGCCGACGACGAAGGCCAGCACGGTCGCCACGGCGAGCTTGCTGAACAGGAAGACCCCGCGCTTGGGCACCGCCGCGAGCGAGGTGCGGATCATGCCGGAGCTGTACTCGTTCGACACCACCAGCACCCCGAAGACGATCATCGCGAGCTGGCCGAGGCTCATCCCGGCGAAGCTGGTGTACGTCGGGTCGAAGGCGAGCTTGTCGTTACGGCTCATGTTGTCGAAGTCGTTGTTCGACAGGGCGCTGATCAGCATGCCGAGCGCGACGGTCACCACGGCGGCGATGGCGAGGGTCCAGACCGTGGAGGCCACCGAGCGCACCTTGGTCCACTCCGAGCGGAGTACGGGCGTAATCATGCTCATGACCCCTTCCGCTGCTGCCATCCGGAACCCCAGCCCTGCCCGCCCCCCGGCGGCCCCTGCGGCGGCGGGGGCTGCGGCGGGCCCTGCGGGGGCGGCGCCTGGGGCGCACCCTGCTGGGGCGGTGCCTGCGGGGGCCCCTGGGGCTGTCCCTGCGGGGGCTGTCCCTGCGGTGGTTGGGCGACGCCCGCAGGCGGCGGCGCCCCGGTGCCGCCCGAGTGCGCGTGGTACTCCACCGAGCCCGCGGTGAGCTGCATGAACGCCTCTTCCAGGGACGCCTGCTGGCTGCTCAACTCGTGCAGTACGACGCCCTGCTGTGCGGCAAGCTCGCCGATCTGCGGGGCGTTGCCCCCGTCGATCTCCAGCGCGCCGTCCGACCCCACGACGGCGGTGACCCCGGCCGCGTGCAGCGCGTCGCGCAGCGCCTCCTGCTGGGGCGAGCGCACCCGCACGTACGAGCGGGAGTTCTGCCGGATGAAGTCGGCCATGGTGGTGTCCGCGAGGAGCCGCCCCTGGCCGATCACCACCAGGTGTTCCGCGGTGAGGGCCATCTCGCTCATCAGGTGCGAGGAGACGAAGACGGTGCGGCCCTCGGCGGCCAGCGACTTCATCAGGTTGCGAATCCACTGGATGCCCTCGGGGTCGAGCCCGTTGACCGGCTCGTCGAACATCACGATACGGGGGTCGCCCAGCAGGGCGCCCGCGATGCCGAGGCGCTGGCTCATGCCGAGCGAGAAGCCCTTCGCCTTCTTCTTGGCGACCGAACTCAGGCCGACCGTGTCGAGGACCTCGGCGACCCTGCGGGTGGGGATCTTGTTGCTCTGCGCGAGGCAGAGCAGGTGGTTGTAGGCGGTGCGGCCGCCGTGCACGCCCTTCGCCTCCAGCAGGGCGCCGATCTCCTTCAGCGGCTCCCTGTGGCGGTCGTAGCGGCGGCCGTCGATGCGCACGTCACCCGACGTCGGTCTGTCGAGCCCCAGCACCATGCGCATCGTGGTGGACTTCCCGGCGCCGTTCGGCCCGAGGAACCCGGTGACCGTGCCCGGTCTGACCGTGAAGCTGAGGCCGTCCACGGCGGTCTTCTGCCCGTAGCGCTTCGTGAGTCCGGCTAGCTCGATCATGGTGCCACGCTAAGCGGTAGGGGACGGCGTTGCCATATAAGTGTGTGAGCCTTGGCTTGCATGCCGACCCTCGTACCCCCGAAGTTTCCCGGTGATCCCCGCACAGCTGTGCGAAACGCCGACGGGGAAAGCCACACCCGCCGGGAGGCGGGAAAGCCGCGCCCGCAAAAGCGAGGGGCCATGGGACGGCGACGCCCTCCCATGGCCCCTGCCGCGCGCGACACCGCGCGGCCTACGACACCCTCACCCGACACCCCCGGACGGCCCCGGACAGGAAGAACCGCCTCGCACCGGCGCCCGGTGCGAGGCGGTACATCCGTACGCGGCTCTCCCGCGCGTCAGCGGGACTGCTGGGCGGGCACCCCCCGGGAGGCCGTCTCGTCCTCCGGCGAGCCCGCGGCCGCCACGGCGGCACCGGTGAGCGTGGCCAGCATCTCGCGCACATTGGTGAGCTGCGCGTTGATGGAGTCGCGCCGGTTCGTCAGCGCCGCCAGCTCCCGCTCCGACTCGCTGCGGATGCGGTCCGCCTTCGCGTTGGCGTCGGCCACGATGTCCTCGGCCTGGCGCTGCGCGGTCTCCACCGTCTGGCGGGCCCTGCGCTCCGCGTCCGTACGCAGCTTCTCCGCCTCAAGACGGAGCTGCTCCGCACGGTGCTCGATCTCCGCGAGCCGCTTCTCCGCCTTGGCCTGACGGGACGCCAGGTCGCGCTCGGACTGCTCGCGCCGCTTGGCGAGGTTCGTCTCGAAGTCCGCGGCGGCCTGGGCGGCCTTGGCGCGGGTCTCCTCGAAGAGGGCGTCGGCCTCCTCGCGCTTGGACTGGGCGTCCTTCTGCGCCTCGGCCCTGAGCGTGGTGGCCTCGCCCTTCGCCTTCTCGACGATGCGGACGCCCTCGTCCTCGGCCTTGGCCTTGCGCTCCTGGGCGAACGACTCGGCGTCGTTGCGCACTTGCTGGGCGGCCGACTCGGCGAGTTCGCGGTGCTGTTCGGCCGCGCGGCGCGCCTCTTCGCGCAGGTCCTTGGCCTCCTCCTCGGCGAGACGGAGGATCTTCTCGACGCGAGCGCCGAGACCGGCGTACGACGGCTCCGCGTCGTTCACCTGGGCCTGAGCGTTCTGCGTTTCCAGGTGGAGCTCTTCAATGCGCTTTTCCAGCGCGGTGATGCGTGAGAGTGCGCCGTCACGATCGGAGACGAGCTTGGAAATGCGTTCGTCCACCTGAGCGCGGTCGTACCCACGCCGCACCAGCTCGAAGCCATAGGGGGAAGTGTCGCTCATGGGGTTCCTGTCGAAAGAGACCGGGTGAGGTGATAGGGGGAATCCTAGGGGGCTCGACGGCGTGTCATCGAGCGGATGTCGGTTTGATCTGGAGAATGACACCCCTTTTGGGTGGCTGATGGTAGGAGTACTTGCCCCGGGGGCCACAACCGTCCATCAGAATCACAGAACTTACCGTTCTGACTAGCCGTCCGACGACTTGCCACCCGATCGTGATGACCCGGCGCTCGCGCCCGCCTTGACGCCCGAGCCGGCGCCGCCCTCGGCCCCGCCGTTCGCTCCGCCGCCGGGGGTCTCGAAGGACTCCAGCGCCTCCAGCACGTCCTGGACACGGGAGATCTCGGTGTTGATGTCCTGGCGGCGCCTGGCGAGCACTTCCAGCTCCCGCTTGCCGTCGTCGACGATCCTGGTGGCCTCGGCCTGCGCCTCGCCCTTCACCCGCTCGGCCTCCTGGCCGGCGTCGACGCGTTTCTGCTCGGCCTCCTTCAGCAACTGCTCCGCCTTCTTCACGGCGGCGATACGCACCTTGCTCGCCTCCGTGGACGCCTCGGACACCAGCTTCTCCGCCTGCGACGCGGCCTCGGCACGCTGCTCCTCCGCGGCCTTCACCAGCGCGTCGCACCGCTCGCCCGCGGTCTTCATGGCCTCCGCGGACTCCCGGCGCGCCCGCTCGTGCAACTCCTCGATCTCGTCGGTGATACGGTCGCGCAACTCCTCGGCGCGCTGCCGGATCTGGGTGGCGTCCCTGCGCGCGCCGACCAGCAGCTCGTCGGCGTCCGTACGGGCCTGCTCCACCAGGGAGTTGCCCTCGACCGTGGCGGCCTGGACGAGACGCTCCGCCTCCGCGCGGGCCGCTCCGACCATGGTGTCGGCGCGCGCCTCCGCGTCCGCGGTGGTGGAGAGCGCGGTCTGCTGGGCCTGGGTGGTCAGTTGGTCGGCCTCGGAGACCGCCTCCGTGATGAGCGTGTCGACCTGCTCCGCGGCCTCGCTGCGCCGCTTGTTGGCGTCCTTGCGCGCCTCGTCGAGCAGCCGCTCGGCCTCCTGCCGCGCCGCGGCCTCCACCTGCTCGGCGTGCGCCTCCGCGTCCGCCTTCACCCGCTCAGCCTCGGCGCGGGTGCGCTCCGCGTGCTGGTGCGCGGCGGCCGCGGCCTCGGCGGCCTCCGTGCGCATCCGCTCGGACTCGGTGGTGGCCTCCGCGATGAGCTGGTCGGCCTGGGACGCCGCGTCGGAGCGCATCCTGTTGGCGTCGTCGCGCGCCTCGGTACGGGCGCGCGTCGCGTCCTGCTCGGCGGCCTCCAGGGCGGTGGCGGCGTCGTCGCGCACCGTCTCGGCGCGCGCGGCGGCCTCGGAGCGCAGCCGCTCCGCCTCCGTGGCCGCGTCGGCGATGGTCCGCTCGGCTGCGGCCTTGGCGGCGTCGCTCTCCTCGCCCGCCTCGCGCCTGACCCGGGAGGCGTCCTCGCCGGCCCGCTCCCGCTCGGCGTAGGCGTCGGCCCGTACCCGGTCGGCCTCCTCCTGCGCCTCCCGCTTGGTGCGCTCCGCCGCGTGCTCCGCGGCCGAGCGCAGGCCCGCGATCTCGTCCTGCGCCTGCTCCTGCAACCCGGCGACCGAGTCCCGTACGGACTGCGCCGTGCTCTCCGCTGCGCCCACCATCTCGGTGGCGCGCCTGTCCGCCTCCTCGACCAGCCGGACGCCCTCCGCCTGGGCCTCCTCGACCCGCTTGCGGGCCGCGGCCAGCAGCTCCTCGCTCTGCTCGCGGGCCCGCTCGCGCTCCTGGTCGGCCTCGGTACGGGCGCCGCCGAGGAGTTCGTCGGCCTCCGCGCGCAGCCGCGCCGCCTGCTCCTGGGCGCCCGCCAGCGCCTCGGCGGCCTCGGCCCCCGTGCGCTCGGCGGCGGTCGCCGCCTCGGCGCGCATCCGGTCGGCGGCCTCCTGCGCCTCCGCCTTCAGCCGCTCGGCCTCGGCCTCCGCCTCCGAACTGAGCCGCCCCGCCGCGGCCTCCGCCTCGGTGCGGGTGGCGGTGGCCTCGGAGGCGGCGTCGGCGCGCAGCCGCTCCGCCTCCGCGGCGGCCTGGTCGTGCAGCGTCCTGACCCGCTCCGCCGCCTCGGCGCGCTGCCGCTCGGTCTCCTGCGCCGCCTCCCTGCGCAGCCGCTCGGCCTCGGCGCGTGCCTCCGTGAGGGCGGTCTCGGCGGCGGCGAGCCGCTCCTCGGCCTCGGTGTGCTGCCGGGCGAGGCCCTCGGCCGCGGCGGCCTGCCGGGCCTCGACCCCGGCCTCGGTCTCCTCGCGCAGCGTCACGGCGGCTGCCTCGGCCTCCGCCTTGACGGCGGCCGCCTGCTCCTCGGCCTCGGTGCGCAGCCGCTCGGCCTCGGTCCTCGACCGCTCCAGCGCCTCGTCGGCCTGCCGGCGCAGCGCGGTGGCACGCTCGATGGCCTCGGTGCGCACCTTCTCGGCCTCGCCCTGGGCGGTGCCGCGCAGCTCGTCGGCGTCGGCCCTGGCCTTGGTCAGCAGCTCCTCGGCGCTCTTCGCGGCCTCCTCGATCTGCTGGACCGCCTCGCGGCGCGCCTCGCTGCGGATGCGCTCGCCCTCGGCGGCGGCCTCGCCGCGCAACTGCTCGGCCTCGCCGCGCAGCCTGCGGGCCTCCTCCTGGAGTTCGACCGTCTTGGCGCGGTACTCCTTGGTGTCGTCCTTCGCGGCGCCCTTCAACTGCTCCGCGATGTCGTGGGCCTCGCCGCGCAGCCGGTCGGCCTCCGCCTCGGCCTCGCCGCGGATGCGCTCGGCCTCCTCGGCCGCGGCCCTGGTGGTCGCCTTGGCGTCCTCCGACGCCTTGGTGACGACCTCCTCGGCCGTACGGGCCGCCTTCGAGAGCTGGGACGCGGTCTCCTCCGCGGTAGCGGTGCGCGCCTTCTCCTCGGCGGCGGCGATCACCTGCTCGGCGCTCGCGCGGGCGTCCGCGACGATCCGCTCGGCCTCGGCCTTGGCGGCCTCCGCCTCCTCGGTGGCCTCCGCGACGAGCCGCGCCACCTGCTCCTTGGCGGTACGGGTGCGCTGCTCGTTGGCGGACTCGGCGCCCGCGACGACCTTGGCGGCCTCGTCCTTGGCCGCGGCGAGCACCTGCTCCGCGTCGGCACGCGCCTTGTCGAGGGCGGTGCCGGCCTCCGTCATCCGCTGCTCGGCGGCGCGGCTCAGCTCGGTGGCGCGGCGGCGGGCCTGGTCGGACTCGTCGGAACTGGTGGAGCGGACCCGCTCGGCGTGCTCCGCGGCCTCCTGGGCCTGGGCCGCGGCGGTGTCCACGAGCCGCTGGGCGTCGGTGCGGGCGCGCCGCAGCAGCGCCTCCGCCTCGGCGCGCGCCGCCTCGGCGTCGTCGGTGAGGCGCTGGCGCGCCTGCCCGGTCAGCCGCTCGGCCTCGGCGCGTGCCTGCGCCACGGCGGCCTCCGCCTCGGCGCGCGACTCGTCGAGCAGCCTGCGGGCCTGCTGCTCGCTGCGGGAGCGGAGCTGCTCGGCCCAGGCGACGTTCTCGTTGACGTGGGACTCGACGGTGGCGCGCCGCTCGGCCAGCTCCTGGTCGAGCTGCTGGCGGCGGGAGACCGCCTCCGCGTGCAGCTCGGCCTGGAGCCTCGCCTGCTGCTCGGCGTGCTCCTGGAGGATGCGCTGCGTCTGGGCGCGGGCGTCGCGCAGCTCGCGCTCGGCGTCCGCGCGTAGCTGGTCGGCCTGGGTCTGGGCGTTGCGCAGCAACTGCTCGGCCTGGTAGCCGAGCCCCGCGCTGTCGTACGCGGGCCGGGTGGCCAGGCTGCGGCGGGCCTCGTGCAGCTTCGCCCGCAGCACCTCGACCTGATAGCCGAGGTCCTCGGCGTGCTGGATGGCCTTTTCCCGCTCGGTCTTCAGCCGGTCCATCTCGGCCTCGAACCGAGACAGGGAGTCGACGTCAGCCCGCTCTCGCTCCTGGCGTTCGTAGCCTGGCACTGCGCGGTCCCATCCGTCCCCTGGTCGCAAGTCACTCCTTACGGACCCCGTCCGCGGTGCCGGACGGAGCCCCCGGGGAAATGGTGTCAGATCAACTGCCGGGCGAGGACCGCTGCCCCGCGCCCGCCCCCGGAGACCCGGACCCCGGCGATGGCCGCGCCCTCGTGTGCCCGGCCGACCCCAACCCTACCCGGCTGCGGTATACGCAAGGCAGCGCTCCACGGGGTTCGCGACCGCTTCCCCGGCCCGCGGCGGGGTCGTGTCCCGCGCCCCGCGAGGGGACACGGCCCGCGGGATCAGCGCTCCCCGCCCGCCCCTGCCTCCCCGCTCTCCCCGTCCGCCCCGGTACGCCCCGCCGCGGTGACGATCTCCGTGAGGACGCCGTGGCAGTCCTTCGGGTGCAGGAACGTGATGCGGGAGTCCATCGAGCCGCGGCGCGGCGCGTCGTAGAGGACCCGTACGCCCTTGTCCCTGATGGCCTCGGAGTCGGTGTCCACGTCGGCGGTGCCGAAGGCGATGTGGTGGACCCCCTCGCCGTTCTTGGCGAGCCACTTGCCGACCGCGCTGTCCTCGCGGATCGGTTCGAGGAGCTGGAGGTACGAGGCGCCGCCGTCGTCCGTGCCGTTGATCCGCAGCATGGCCTCGCGCACCCCCTGCTCCTCGTTGATCTCGGTGTGGTGCACTTCGAAGCCGTATGTCGCCCGGTAGAACTCGACGGTGCTGTCGAGGTCATGGCAGGCGATCCCGATGTGGTCGATGCGCGTCAGCATGGCCCTAGTGCAGCGGGTGGGCGCGTGTGCGCGCAACGTGCGCGCGATCACACTCGGGTTGCGATGACGCCGCGGCTACCCCTCAGTACATTCGTGTGAACCATCGTTCACTCGGCCGCAGCCAGGACCTACGCTGGAAGGACCGCCACGCCCACGGGCCGTGGGGCTCCGGCGGGGACCCCGGCGGAACCTCCGTAGAAGGGGACTCGTCATGCCGCACTCCTCCTCCACCACCTCGGTGATCGTCGCGGGCGCGCGCACCCCGATGGGGCGGCTGCTCGGCTCGCTCGCCCCGTTCTCCGGCGCCGACCTCGGCGGCTTCGCCATCAGGGCCGCGCTGGAGCGCGCCGGGATCGGCGGGGACCAGGTGCAGTACGTGATCATGGGCCAGGTGCTCCAGGCGGGCGCGGGCCAGATCCCGGCGCGCCAGGCGGCGGTCAAGGCGGGCATCCCGATGACCACGCCCGCGCTCACCGTCAACAAGGTCTGCCTCTCGGGGCTCGACGCGATCGCCCTCGCCGACCAGCTCATCAGGGCGGGCGAGTTCGACATCGTGGTGGCCGGGGGACAGGAGTCGATGACCAACGCCCCGCACCTGCTGCCGGGGTCGCGAACCGGCCATAAGTACGGCGCGATCGAGATGCTGGACGCGATGGCCCACGACGGCCTGACCGATCCGTTCGAGCACATCGCGATGGGCGAGTCCACCGAGCGGCACAACACCCGGCTGAAGATCCTCCGCGCCGAGCAGGACGAGGTCGGCGCCCGCTCCCACCAGCGGGCCGCCGCCGCGCGCAAGAACGGCGTCTTCGACGCGGAGATCGTCCCCGTCAAGGTGCCGCGCCGCGGGGGCGAGCCCGTCGTGGTCCGCGAGGACGAGGGCATCAGGCCGGAGACCACCACCGAGACCCTGGGCAGGCTGCGCCCCGCCTTCGACGCGGACGGCACCATCACCGCGGGCACCTCGTCGCAGATCTCGGACGGCGCCGCCGCGGTGGTCGTGATGAGCAGGGCGAAGGCCGAGGAACTGGGCCTGACCTGGCTGGCCGAGATCGGCGCGCACGGCAATGTCGCGGGCCCCGACAACTCCCTCCAGTCCCAGCCGTCGAACGCGATCGCGCAGGCGCTCCGCAAGGAGGGGCTCGCCGCCTCCGACCTGGACCTGGTCGAGATCAACGAGGCGTTCGCCGCGGTCGTGGTGCAGTCGGTGAAGGACCTCGGGGTGTCGTCTGAAAGGGTGAACGTCAACGGCGGCGCGATCGCCCTCGGTCACCCGATCGGGATGTCGGGGGCCCGGCTCGTGCTCCACCTCGCCCTGGAACTGCGGCGCCGCGGCGGCGGTGTGGGCGCGGCGGGCCTGTGCGGCGGCGGCGGGCAGGGCGACGCGCTGATCGTACGGGTGCCGAAGGGCTGACGCGGCCGGGACCCGGGGAGCCGGGTGCCGACGGGCCGGTGCGCGCCGACGGAACTCGACGGAACTGGACGGAGTGGTGATGCAGGACGTCTCGTCGCTGGTGGCCCGGGCGAGGGAGGGCGCGCCGCGCGCGGTGGCCCGGCTGATCTCCCTGGTGGAGGGGGCCGCGCCGGAACTGCGCCGGCTCATGGCGGAGTTGGCCCCGCTGGCCGGGCACGCGTACGTCGTCGGGCTGACGGGGGCGCCGGGCGTGGGCAAGTCCACCTCCACGTCCGCGCTGGTCAGCGCCTACCGCAAGGCGGGCAGGCGGGTCGCGGTGCTGGCCGTCGACCCCTCGTCGCCGTTCTCCGGGGGCGCGTTGCTCGGCGACCGTATCCGAATGTCCGAACACGCCCTTGACTCTGGGGTCTACATCCGCTCGATGGCGACCCGGGGGCATCTCGGCGGTCTCGCCTGGGCGGCACCGCAGGCCATCAGGGTGCTGGACGCGGCCGGCTGGGACGTGATCCTGGTCGAGACCGTCGGGGTCGGCCAGTCCGAGGTGGAGATCGCCTCCCAGGCGGACACCTCGGTGCTGCTGCTCGCGCCCGGCATGGGCGACGGCATCCAGGCCGCGAAGGCAGGCATCCTGGAGATCGGCGACGTCTACGTGGTGAACAAGGCCGACAGGGACGGCGTCGACGCCGCGGTCCGCGAGCTGAACCACATGCTGGGCCTCGGCGAGGCCAGGGAGCCGGGGGACTGGCGCCCGCCCGTGGTGAAGACGGTAGCCGCGCGCGCCGAGGGCGTGGACGAGCTGGTGGCCGCCGTGGACAAGCACCGCGCCTGGATGGAGGAGCGGGGCGAGCTGCGCCGCCGCCGTCTCGACCGTGCGGCCCGCGAGGTGGAGACCATCGCCGTCACCGCGCTCCGGGAGCGTATGGCGGACCTGCGCGGCAACACCCGCCTCGAAGCGCTCGCGGAACGCGTGGTGACGGGCGGCCTCGACCCGTACACCGCGGCCGACGAACTGGTACGGGGGGTCACCGGGAGCTAGCCCCGGGCCCCACCGGGAGCCGAGGGCTCACCGAGAGCCGGCCCAGGCTTCGACGGGAGCCGACCGGGGCTTCTACGGAAGCCGGTCCGGGGCACCCGGGCCCGTCACGCGCCGTCCCGTTCCCGCGGCAGCAGCGAGCCGAGCGGGCCGAGGTCCAGGTTGAGGTCGTCGGGCGTGAGGCCGTAGCGGTCGCACAGCTCGGCCATGCGCTCTTCGAGGACCATCAGCGTGAGGCCGACGCGCTCCTCCTGCGTCTCGTCCAGGTCGCCGCGCTCGACCCGGTGCAGGGCCGTGCGCTCCATCAACTGCCGCAGCAGCTCGACGATCGTGAGGACCAGCTTCATCAGGTCGCGCTCGACCGCCTCCGGGTCCGTACGCAGCCGCTGCGCGATGTCCGCCGCCGGAGTGCCGGGCGCCGGACCCGCGGCGGGGGAGGGGGCGGGCGCCCCGTGTCCTGTCGTCATCGCTCACACCTCCCAGGGGGCGGGCTCGTCGGCGGTGATGGAGCGGATCACCGCGCGCAGACTGATGTGCACCAGATCGACGTCCGCGACGGAGAGCACCAGGTCCCCGGTGAGGACGGCGCCACCGCTCAGCAGCCGGTCGAGCAGGTCGATCAGGGCGACCTCCCGGCCGCCGAGCCCCTCGTCCTCGAAGCCGGTGGTCCTGGCGCCGGGCGCGAACGGGGCCCCTGGCAACGGCTCCGTCATGGTCCTTCCGTCCCCTCGGGCGCCGTGAACGAGTACGGCGCCCAGGGCCCGGTCACCTCGACCCGCACCCCCCGCGCCCCCTCGGCAAGACCGGCGACCGCGTCCCGGAACGCGCCGAGGGCGCGGCGGTCCACGAGATACGCCTCGTTGGCGACGTTCTCACCCGGCCCCGAGGCCAGCGCCCCGGACTGCGGCCGGTGCACGGCGCGCCCCCGGGCGAGCCCGGCCACCGCGGACGGCAGCCGCGCCGCCACCGCGCCCGCCGCGCGGTCGGCGTCCCGCCTGCCCCGCCGCAGCTCCTGACGCTTCCTCAGATAGGCCCGCCCCGGGCTCTCCCGGGGCCCGGCGGGGTCAGGCGGGTCCGCCGCGGGCGCTTCCCCGTCCTGGGGCGCCGTGTACACCTTGACGCCCAACTCCTCGTGCCCGTCGAGCCAGTCGAGGAGCCGCCCGAAGTCCTCCGCGCCGTCCCGCAGGGCCTCCGCCACCCGGGCGTCGTCGTGGTAGACGGTGGCGAGACGCAGGGGCAGCACCGTCGCCCGCGCGTGCAGCGCGTCCACGACCGCGTGGTGGGCGCGGGCCAGCGCCGCCAGCTCCTCCAGGTCGTTCAGCCGCCCCTCAAGGGCGCCGCTCTCGAACTCGCGCGCGGGCACGGACGCCACCACCGCGGCCACGTCGCCCTGCCGCACAAGACGCAGCGCGGGGCCCCGGGGGTCGCCCGGCACCGTCGGCGGGGGAGCGGGTGCGCTCGCCCGGCAGATGCCGTACGCATAGGAGACGGTCGCGGTGTCCTGCCGCGGTGAGACGGTCTCGGCTGTCAACGCTCCCCACTCCTCTTGCTGTTGCCCCCGCCACCGGTCTCGCCGTCCGGGTCGGCCTTGCGGCTCCGGCCGCCGCCGCGGGGGAGCGCCGCGGCCCGCAGCTCGGCCACCTCGGCGCGCAGCCGCGCGATCTCCTCGGCCTGCCCGCCGTCCGCCTCCACGGGCTCGGACCCACCGCGGTGCCCCGCCGCCATCTGCCGGTCGGGGGCCTCGCGCCGGGCGTGGGAGGAGAGCGAGGGGTCGTGCTCCCACCAGTCGATGCCCATCTCCTTCGCCTTGTCCACGGAGGCGACGAGCAGCCGCAGCTTGATGGTGAGCAGTTCGATGTCGAGCAGGTTGACCTGGATGTCCCCCGCGATCACCACGCCCTTGTCGAGGACGCGCTCCAGGATGTCCGCGAGGTTCGCCGAGGTCCCGGGGCCGCCCCCGTACGGGGAGCCGGCCGGGGGGCCGCCCATGCGGGCCGCCAGTGAGTCGGACACGTCAGTTCACCCTCTTCTCGTACGAGCCCCGTCAGCGCCGCCCGGCGGGCTCGGCCTCCCGCTCGTCCTCGAACTCCTCCTCGTACGGGGCCTCCTCGGCGTCCTCGGCGACCGGACCCTCGGCGTCGTCCTCGTACTCGGCCTCGTCCTCGTCGGCGGCGTCTTCGGTGCCTTCGGCGTCCTCGGCCTCGTCGTACGCGTCGTCGTCGTACGCGGCCTCGTCGTCGGCCTCCTCGACCGGCTCGCCGTCCTCGGTGTCTTCGGCGCCCTCTGCGTCCTCCGCGTTCTCTGCGTCCTCCGCGTTCTCGGCGCCGTCGGACCCGGGCTCGTCGGCCGCGCGCTCCTGCTCCTCTTCCTCGCGCCGCAGCGCCTCCTCGTGGTCCTCGACGACCTCGCCGTCCCGGATCTCGCCGCGCCAGGAGTCGGTGGCCTCGCCGCGCATCATGATGAACTTGCGGTAGAGCTTCAGGTCGAGCCGTGCCCGCCTGCCCTGGGCGCGCCAGATGTTGCCGGTCTTCTCGAAGAGCCCCTTGGGGAAGTACTCCAGGACGAGCAGGACGCGCGTCAGGTTGTCCGTGACCGCGTGGAAGGTGACGACGCCCTTCACGGTGCCCTTGGCGCCCTCGGTGGTCCAGGTGATGCGCTCGTCGGGGACCTGCTCGGTGACGTTCGCCTTCCAGCTCCTGGTGGACTTGGCGACCTTCACCTTCCAGTTGCTCGACGTGTCGTCGCTCTTCTCCACGCTGACCACGCCCTTGGCGAAGGTGGAGAACTCCTGGAACTGCGTCCACTGGTCGTACGCCTCGCGCACCGGCACGCCGACGTCGATGTCCTCGCTGACGGTCACCGACTTGGACTTGCCGCCGCCGCCCTTGCGGCCCTTGCCGAACAGCCCCTTCACCTTGTCTTTCAGCGTGTTCTTCAGGTGGTCCTTGCCCGCCGCCTTGAGCGCGTCGACGGGGGAGCCGCCCTCGGTGAGCGCCTGGCCGCCCTTGGCGAGGCTGCTCGTGAGGCCGCCGGGGGTGCCGAGCTTGTCCGCGCCCTCGCCGATCCGCTTGCCGAGGTTGGTCACGGTGTGGGTGGCGCGGGCCACCAGGTAGTTGCGCAGTTCCTCCTTGAGCCGGTCGGTCGCCGGGGCTTCGGCGACCTCCTTGCGCAGGGTTCCGAGTGCCGAGTCAGCCATTGCCGCCTCCCCTGGTGGCCCTGCGGGCGGTGCCCGAGGCCGTCTTGCGCGCGGTGGAGGAGGTGCCGCGGGCGCCTGAGGCCGCCTTGCGGGTGCCCTTCGCCGCGGTCTTCTTCGCCGGGGCGCTCTTCTTCGCCGGTGCCGCCGCACGGGTGCGGCCCTTCTGGGCGGTCTTGCGTGCCGTCCGCTTGGCGGGCCGCTCCTCCCGGGGCGCTTCGTCCTCGGCGGTGTCGGTGTCGGTGTCGGCGGCCGTGCCGCGTGCGGCGCCGTCCTCGTCGTTCTCCTCCTGCTCCCCCTGCTCGCCGTCCCCGCCGCCTTCGAGGCGCTGCGCGCGCTCGTGGAGGGTGTCGGCGAAGCCGCCGATCCGGTTGGTGAGGGCGGTGGTCGCGGCCGACTTCGTGGCGTCGAGCAGTTCGCCCCGCACCTGGTCGTTCAGGCCGCCGAGCAGCTTCGAGTCGCCCAGCAGCCCACTGAGCTGCTTGGGGTCGAGAGAGAGCTTCTTGCCGGCGAGGAACATGCCGAATCCGATGGCCATTTTGGCCTTCTTCGTACGGCCGAGGAAATAGCCGCCGACCACCGCCGCGGCTATCTTGGCGTTGTTGGACATCATCTGTCGCGCACCTCGTTCTCCATGTCCGAATGTCCGAGAGTCTTCTGGTGTGCGGGCGCGGTCGGCCGCCGAGTCGCGGGCCGGGAGCGCGCGTACGGCGGTGACCGCCGCAGCGTCAGGAATCGAGACCGAGGCGCGCGCGTTCGCGCTGGATGAAATCCAGCCGGTCCAGGAGTTCGTCCTCCCGCCGGTCGAATTCCTCCTCGGAGACCCGGCCCGCGAGGAGGTCCTTCTCCAGGTCCGCCAACTGTTCGCGGACCGGCGCCGGATCGTAGTATTCCTGCTCGGCCGCTGTCAGGACGTGTCCGAGCACCCAGGTGAATCCACGGAGGGGGGCCACGGGAAGAGTGAGGACCTGGGTGATGAGTCCCATGGTGTTACCTCCCGCTCTTCCTTGCGGCCGGTTCCCGTCCGCTCTGTGCCGATGCCGCCGTTTCTTTCCCGTCCTTCTCCGCGCCGTGTCGTTCTCTGCCGTTCTTTCCCGTCTGCCACCGCGCGGAGCACTTATGCGTCGCCGCCGGACTCTTCTCGGTCCTGCGGCCCGGCGTCACACGAAGCTGTAGGGCGGCAGCGGCCCGTTCAGCCGGATCGTGTACGCCTCGCTGTGCCGCTCGGCCTCCTGGTGCACCGCCTCGGAGAAGGCGGCCGCGCCGTCCCGCCCGACGAGGAAGGACACGTTCACCAGGGTGTCCTGGAGCGGCTGCCCCGCGGCGGTCTTCAGGGCGGCGGGGGCGAGGCGCCCGGTGATCTCCCGCGCCTCCTGCTCCCTGCGCCGCTCCACCTCCCGGGAGATCAGCTCGCCGAGGCGGACCCGGTCGCCGTGCGCCCCGGGGTTGTCGCGCGTCGCCTCGTTCAGCTCGCGGATCTCCGTCGAGTCGCGCAGGATCTCCCGCAGCAGGTCGTCCTCGTCCCTGGACACCTTCAGGCTGAACTCCAGGCAGCCGTCGAGTTCGGTGAGGCGGCGCCGGTAGTTCTCGCTGTTCTCTTCGAGCGCCGCGGCCACCTGCTCGTCGTCGGGCCCCACGAGCCCGAACCGCATCGGCAGCACCGCGCCGTCCGTCATCAGGCGCTCCAGCACGGCCTGGTGGGCGGCGACGTCGCGGCGCTTGGCGCGCAGCCCGTCGGGCGCGTCCCCGACGACCGCGGTCAGCTCCCCCGACCGCACCGCCCGCGGCGGCGTCCCGTCCTCGCCGACGCCCCTCAGCCCTTCCAGGCGCACCGGGTGGTCGGCCGCGGTGATCGCGTAGACGTACGTGGACACGGACTACTCCTCCCGGCGTTGCGTCGTACGGCGGCTGGTGGAGCGCGTCTTCGTAGCGCTCCTGCGCTCGCCCTCGGCCTCCTTCTCGCGCCCCCCGTCGCCGGAGCCCTGGAGCGAATCCGTGATCGCCTCCACGGCACCCGTCAGCGCGCCCTTGCTCTTGCCCTTGGCGCCGCTCTCGACGCTGTCCCCCACCAGGTCGGTGAGGCCCGACGGCTTGTTGCGGCCCGATTCCAGATCGAGCCTGTTGCACGCCTCGGCGAAACGCAGATACGTGTCCACACTCGCGACCACGACACGTACGTCGATCTTGAGGATTTCGATACCGACCAGCGAGACACGGACAAACGCGTCGATCACCAGACCACGGTCGAGAATCAGTTCCAGAACGTCATACAGATTTCCGGAACCCGAGCCGCTCGTAGGGGCGTTGGATTGCTGTACCACACTCATGGTGCTCCTTTCTCCGCGAGGTGCGCCGCCTCGGCCGCGCCCTCCGTCCTTCGGGCGGAGAGGGGCCGCGCGCATCACCCGCGAGGGTCACCTGTCGATCTGGCCACGGGCGTACCGGCGTTCCTTTTCGTAGCCGGTCAATTCGCCCTCGTCATCAAGCTCCACGCGGTAGGAGGCCATCACGCTCGACGTGTCGGGAATCCGCTCGATCTCCACGACCTCGACGACGGCCGTCCAGCCGGTGTCGGTCTTCCTGACCGCGGACACGGAATCGGGCGCACCCCCGAGCAGTTCACGGAGTTGTTCGGCGGCTCGCCGCATCGCCGTGGGGGCGTTGATGCCTTCTCGTCCCGAGGTGCTTCGGTCCTCGCGTGCGTCGCGGTCGGTCTCCGATTTCGTCATGCGAACGCCTCTTTCTCTGTCTCGAACTCCAGTGCCCGAGACCCCCCGATGTATGCACCTTCACCCCCCGGCGAAGGCGTCGGAGACGAAAGCGGGCCACGGGGCGGTGAAGCCTCCGTGGCCCGCTGCGGGCGATGCGCGGCGCGCGGGTCAGCCCCTGGGGCCCCCGCGCTCCCCCCGCAGGTGCGCGGCGACGGGTCCGAGCGCGTCCCGCACCCCCTGGAGCCCCTCCTGTGACAGGAGGTCGATGAAGTGCCGCCGCACCGAGGCGACATGGTGCGGTGCCACGCCGCGCATGGTCTCCATGCCCTCCTCGGTCAGCACCGCGAACAGGCCGCGCCGGTCCGACTCGCAGTTCTCCCGTCGTACCAGGCCCGCCCCCTCCATCCGCGTGATCTGGTGCGACAGCCTGCTCTTGGACTGGAGGGTGGCCGCCGCGAGGTCGCTCATGCGCATCCGGCGCCCCTCGGACTCCGAAAGGTTGACCAGGATCTCGTAGTCGTTGAGGGTCAGCCCGAAGGGCTGGAGGTCCTTCTCCAACTGGTACGTCAGCAGCTTGTTGACCTCAAGGTGGGTGCGCCACGCGCACTGCTCGGTGTCGGTGAGCCAGCGCGTCTGCACCGCCGCGGCCCGTGCCGCCTCTTCGGTTCCGCCCGTCCCGGCCGTTTCGGTGTCCATGTGCGCATTCTACCTAAGATGTTGAACTATAAACGAAATGCCGACGCCTGCCAGGTCCTGTCCGCAGCCTATCGCCCGTTCACAGTCCGAACCGTCGGCCGAGCCCGCCGACCTGCCCCGGCGCACCCCCGCCGCCCGCGGGGGCGGGACCGCGGCCGCCTGGGACGCCCTCCTGCTGCGGCACGGCCCCCCGGTTCCGCTCCTCGATCATCGTCTCGGTGGACTGCAACAGCACCGTCCCCGCGCCCACGAACTCGAACTGGTGCTCCTCGCCCGAGGCCCCGCCGATCCCCGTCCACGCCCTGACGCCGCCGAGCAGCCCGGTCAGATACGCGTGGTCGTAGTGGTGGCAGGGGGCGGGGCAGTCCGCCCAGCCGACCAGGGCCTGCGGGTCCACCCGCAGCGGCGGCTCCATGAACACCACGGGCCCGTTGGACGCCGCCACGAACTTGCCGGTGCCGAGCAGTGTGAGGAAGCCGGGCACGATGGACTGCTTCAGCGACAGGCTGGGCTGGAACGCCAGCAGGTTGCCGGAGCGTACCGTGAGGTTCCCGTCCTCCAGGTCGTAGGAGTTGACGTCGAAGGCGCGGTCGGCGAGGAGCATCTTGCCGCTGCCCTCGGCGACGACCCAGTCGCTCGCGTGCAGCGGGGAGTGGAACGACGTGCGCACCAGCGGTTCCAGCCGGCCGTGCCCGATGCCGTTGAACTCCATGCCGCCGTAGTAGGCGATCATCTTGCCCTTCTGGAGGAACCACTGGCTGCCCTTGAGTTCCACACAGAAGGTGTACGGGTTCACGTTGTCGTCGGTGGGCAGGGTCGCCGGGTCGTACACCACGGGACCGTGGCCCGGCGCCCCGCCGAGGCCCTGGTACGCGCTCACAGCTTCTCCTCCGACGCCTGCACGTACACCGTGCCCTGTCCGGACAGCTCCAGTTGGAACGCCTCGCCCGAGCCGCGGCCCACCATCTCGCGCCAGCCGATTGCGGCCGACAGCTTGTTGCGCACCTCCCCGTGGTGCGCCACGTACGCCTGCGGGTCCACGTGCACCGGCGCGTCGGGCGCGATGGGCACCTCGATCACGCCGCCGTGCGCCATCACCGCCACCGCGCCCTGGCCCTGGAGCGTCGTGGTGAACAGGCCCTGGCCGCTGACCTGGCCGCGCACCATGCCCATGACGCCGCCCTGCGAGCCCATGAACATCGTGCCCTGGCGCAGGGTGCCGTCGAAGGCGAGCAGCCGGTCGGCCTCCACGTAGAGCGTGTCGCCCGTCAACTGGATGAGGTGGATGTGGTGGCCGCCGTGCCCGAACATCACGGTGCCGCTGCCCTCCACCGTCATCAGCGGGGTCGCCTCGTTCGCCACCCGGCGGCCGATCATCGACATCAGGCCGCCCTGGCCGCCCTGGATGCTGGGCGTGAACGACACGTCGCCGCGGTAGGCGAGCATCGCGCCGCGCTGGCTGTACAGGGTGGTCCCCGGCACCACCGTGGCCTCCACCATCTTCGCGTTGACCTCCCGGAACGGCATCAGACGTCCCCCGCGATCGTGTTGCGCTCGCTCGGCTGCACATAGACCACGCCGTCGCCCTCGAAGCGGATCTGGAACGCCTCGCCGCCGCCCTCGCCGAGGAACGTGCGGAACGTCACGCCCGACTGGAAGGTCTGCCGCACGTTCCCCTGGTGGGCGACGTACGCGCCCGGGTCCACCGTCAGCGGGTACTGCGGCGAGACCCGCAGCGCCACCGCCTCGCCGTCCGACATGATCGCCGCCTGTCCGTGCCCCTCGACGGTCGTGGTGAAGAGGCCGTTGCCCTGCGAGGCGCCGCGCAGCCCGGTGAACGTGGTCCCGGTGCGCAGACCCGCCTCGGTGGCGAGCAGGTTGTCCGACTCGACGTAGAGCTTGTCCCCGTGCAGCGCGACCAGGCTGATCTCCGTCGCCCGGTCCGCGAACCAGCAGGTGCCCTGTCCCTTCACCTCCATCACGGCCATCCGTTCCCCCGTCAGCCTGCGGGTGACCATGCCGCGCAGGCCGTCACCGCCGCCGGTCAGCTTCTTGAAGGCCATCCGGCCCTCGTAGGCCACCATGGAGCCGTTCTTGGCCCGCACGGCGTCCCCCGCCATGTCGATGGCGAGCACCTTGCTCCCCTGGAGTCGAAACGTAGCCACCCGGCGACGGTAGCCGCCCGGCACCGCACCCGAACAGGGCCCGGCGGACGAACCGGACCCTGAGTGCACCCGACGACCGTGTCTGGGCAACAATGGATACGCTTGTGCTTCCCTTCACAAGGGCCCCCGACCCCCGAGGTGACTCCCGTGGACATCAAGACCGCGACCGCGCTCCGCCGCCTGCGGCTGATCTCGGTCCCCGAGGCCGTGTCCTTCCTGCTGCTGCTCGTCTGCTCGGTGCTCAAGCGCACCACCGACTTCAACGCGGTGCCGGTCATGGGCGCCGTCCACGGCATTCTGTTCGTCGCCTATGTCGTGCTGTGGGCCGACGCCTGGCGCACCGCCCGCTGGGGCCGCGGCACCGCGGCCCTCTACTTCGTCCTCTCGGTGCTCCCGACCGGCGGCTTCTTCGCCGAGCGCAAGCTGAAGCGGGAGGCGGAGAACGCCGTCATCGCCTCCAGGGCGCGCCGCGAGGGAGTGGTGAACGCGTGATCGCCGCCTTCTCGGTGACGCCGCTCGGCGTCGGTGAGGACGTGGGGGAGTACGTCGCCGACGCGGTCCGCGTGGTCCGCGCGTCCGGCCTCCCGCACCGCACCGACGCCATGTTCACCTCCGTCGAGGGGGAGTGGGACGAGGTGATGGACGTGCTGCGCCGCGCCGTCGCGGCCGTCGAGGCGCGCGCCCCCCGGGTCTCCGTCGTCGTCAAGATGGACATCAGGCCGGGGGTCACCGACGGCCTCACCTCCAAGGTGGAGACCGTGGAGCGCCATCTGGGCCAGTAGCCCCCGCGGGCGGCCCCGCGCCGCGCCCGCGCGCACGGCGCCCCGCGCCCCCCGCACACCTCGGCGGCCCCCGCGACGGGGCCGCCGGGCCCCCTCCACGTCCGGACCCTCCCGACTCGACATGTCGACAAATATCTACTTCTGTGGGGGTGTCGACCTGTTCGATCACCACACTGGAGGGCGCTGTGCGGCCGGAGGGCTATCACTACGACACCCACAGCACGCTCGCCGGGCCGCTCACCCAGCCCGACGGCGGTGCTTACCGGGTCGGATACCGATCTCTCCTCTCCGAAGAGCCCCACCGAATACGAGCCGCCGCGCTGCTGGCGCTCGCCCCCGTGCTCACCGGGGCGCTGCTGGTCTACCTGGTGTGGCCGAGCCACTGGACGCACCGCGACGGCGGCCAGGAGTGGCTGGTCTGGCTCGACGGCACGATGCTCGTCGCGATCGGGCTCATCGAGCTGTTCATGCTCGTCAACGTCGTCTCCATCGCGCACGCCACCCTCGTCGCCAGGGACCCCGTCCCCGTGGTCCCGGAATCCGGTACCCGCGTCGCCTTCCTGACGACCTATGTGCCGGGCAAGGAGCCGGTCTCCATGGTGCGCGCCACCCTGGAGGGCGCGGTACGCGTCCAGCACAGCGGCAAGCTGGACGTCTGGCTCCTCGACGAGGGCGACAACGAGCAGATCAAGGCGCTCTGCGCGGAGCTGGGCGTACGCCACTTCACCCGCAAGGGCGTCCCGGAGTGGAACAGGGACAGCGGCCCCCACAAGGCGAAGACCAAGCACGGCAACTACAACGCCTGGCTCGCCATGCACGGCGGCGAGTACGACTACTTCGCCTCCGTCGACACCGACCACGTACCGCTGCCGAACTTCCTCCAGCGGATGATGGGCTACTTCCGCGACCCGGACGTCGCCTTCGTCGTCGGCCCCCAGGTGTACGGCAACTACGACACCGCCGTCACCAAGGCCGCCGAGTCCCAGCAGTTCCTCTTCCACGCGCTCATCCAGCGCGCCGGGAACCGCTACCGGGCGCCGATGTTCGTCGGCACCAACAACGTCGTGCGGATCTCGGCGCTCATGCAGGTGCGGGGCCTGTACGACTCCATCACCGAGGACATGGCGACCGGATTCGAGCTGCACCGCACGAAGAACCCGCTCACCGGGCAGTACTGGCGCTCCGTCTACACCCCCGACGTGCTCGCGGTGGGGGAGGGCCCGGCCTCCTGGACGGACTTCTTCACCCAGCAGATGCGGTGGTCGCGCGGGACGTACGAGACGCTGTTCAAGCAGTACTGGAAGGCGCCGTTCAGCATGCCGCTCGGGCGGGTCCTCTCGTACACACTGATGCTCGTCTACTACCCGATGACGGCGGTCAACTGGCTGCTCGGCATCCTGAGCTGTGTGCTGTTCCTCTGGTTCGGCGCGTCCGGGACCCAGGTCGCGGCCTCGGTGTGGCTGATGCTCTACAGCGACGCCGCGGCGCTACAGATCGGGCTCTACCTGTGGAACAGGCGGCACAACGTCTCGCCCCACGAACCCCGGGGCTCCGGGGGCCTCGCGGGCATGGTGATGTCGGCGCTCTCGGCCCCGATCTACGCCATGTCCCTGGGCAGCGCGCTGCTGCGGCGCCCCAGCAGGTTCGTGGTCACCCCCAAGGGCGGCACGGCGAGCCCCGACAGGCTCGCGACCTTCCGGGTCCACCTGGCCTGGGCGGCCGTGCTCGCGGCCTCGCTCGTGGCGTCCGTGGTCCTCGGCCACACCCACGTCGCGATGCGGACCTGGGCCTGCCTCGCGCTGGCGATCTCCCTGGCGCCCGTCGCGGTGTGGTCCCGCACGGCGTACGCCGAGTACCGGGCCAGGCGGCGCGGGCTGCCGCGCAGCCCGGAGGCAGAAGAAGGCGCCGCCGAGGCGGCGGGCGCCGCGGAGAAGGCCCCGGCCCTCACCGCGAGCGGCGGCGCCGGCGGCTCCTGACAGCCGCGGGACGACGCAGGGCCCCCGGAACCCACGCGGTTCCGGGGGCCCTGCGCCCGTCGGCGCCCGCGCTCACTCCTTGGCGGCGCGGGCGAGGCCAAGCGCGTACTCGGGCCACCACTTCCCCGCCGCAGGGCCGCCCCGGCACGTGCCGTCCGACTCTCCCGGGCGCTTGATCCACAGGAACGCGTCCACCAGCGGGTCGCCCGTCCTCGTGGTGGGCGGGGTGCCGAGGGCGCGGCCCGGCGGGTTGCACCAGGCGGCGCCGCCGTCGCGGCCCGGCAGCGGTCCGTTGCCGTTGCGGCTGGTGTCGATGACGAAGTGCTTGTCGCCGACGAACTGCGACAGCTTGCGCCCGTAGCGGATGGTGTCCGCGTTGGTCTGGAAGTTCGACACGTTCAGCGAGAAGCCGTCGGCGTGCGCCAGGCCCGCCCTGGCCAGCGGCTCCCGCAACTGCCAGGGGTCCCTGATCCAGGCCGGGTTGCCCGCGTCCAGGTAGACCCTGGTGTGCGGCTGCTGCTTCAGCCGGTCGATGGCCCCCGAGAGCAGTGCGTAGCGCTCGTCGTGGTACTCGCGCGGCGTGCAGCCGTCCACGATGTGCGCGACCGCGTCGGGCTCCAGGACCACCCAGGCCCTGGTGTCCCCGATGGCCCGCGCGAACCGGTCGATCCAGCCGCGGTACGCGTCGCCGTCCTGGGCGCCGCCCGCCGAGTGCTGGCCGCAGTCCCGGTGCGGGATGTCGTACGCCACGAACAGCGCCGCCTTGCCCTGCCCGCGCGCGCCCTCGGTGGCGGCGCCCATCATCCGGGCCGGGTCCTGGCCCGCGGGCCAGATCGCCACCGGCCGCTGCGCCACCCGCTGGAGCACCTTGGCGTCGTCGTCACGCCCCTGCTCGCGCCACTGCCGCACCTGCCAGGCGGCGGGGCTGTCAGGATCGGTCCAGAACGGCGAGTCCGTCGCCCCGCTCGAAGGACCGCGCACCACGGACGCCTCCTCCACCCCGCCCCCCGACGAGCACCCCGCGGGCAGCCCGAGGCCACCGAGGAGCGCGAGGGCGGCGAAGGTACGGATCAGCCGGTACATCGAGCCCCCTGGGGCGCTGACGAGAACACGGGACAGGTCAGGGGGAATCGTTGCATAACGGGCAGTCCGGGCGGGGGTGCGACACCGGATACGGCCCAGGTCCTGTCCTGTCGGGCGTCGCGGCCCCGCGAAGACAGGCAGGGCAGGGCCTAACGCCCCCCGGTCGCCAGGGCGATACCCAGGGGGGTGCGCTCGTAGAGCATCTGGTGGCCGTAGCGGCGCGAGACCAGCAGGCCCGCGCCGCGCAGCGCGGACAGGTGCCCGGAGACCGAGGACGGCGCGAGTCCCGTGCGGTGTGCGAGCGCCGTGGTGCTCGCGGGCTCGTCGAGCGCCGCGAACACCGCAGCACGCCCCCGCCCCAGCAGCCGTACGAGCGCCCGGGGGGTCTGCTCGTCGGGCGGCGCCCACAGGCCGCCGATGCCGCGCGCCGGATACCCGAGCACCTGCTTGTACGGGGGCGCCACCCCGGTCGCCACGTCGGGCCAGATGAACACGCTCGGCAGCAGGCAGAGGCCCTGGCCGCCGAGGTCCCACACCTGCCTGCGCCGCCCGCCCGTCACCACCAGCGTCCCCTTCTCCCAGCGCAGCCTGGGGTCGATCTCGGACAGCAGCCCGCCGAGGCCGACCTGCGCGAGCCGCCGCGAGTGGAACGCCACGTCCGCTTCGAGCAGCGCGCGCAGCCGGGGCCAGTGCGGCTCCACGAGCGCGTGCCAGGCCGCTTCGAGGCAGTCCGCCAGCTCCCGTACCGCCCCGGCGGGGTCCGCGAGCATCGCGCGGCCCCGGGGGGTGTCCGCGGCGCCCGGGGTGTCCGCGAGCGACTTGGCCAGGTCGGAGCGGGCCAAGTCCGGCCCCGTCGCGCGCGCCGCCGCGATCTCGTCCGCGAAGGAGGCGGCGGACTCCACCGGCGGGCCGAAGAAGTCGGGGCTGTGCCCGCGCTGCGGCATCAGCAGCCACAGCGGCTCCAGGTCGAGCCCCGCCGCGGCGTCCCTGATCCGCCGCAGCCAGCCCTGGTGGTAGCCGTGCCGCTCGGGGCGCTTCAGGGTGCGTACCGCCTCCTGCGTCTCCCAGAGCGGGGAGACGGCGAACCGGCAGCGGAGCAGGTCCTCCTCGCCGAAGCGCAGATGCATGGGCATGCGGCTCCCTTCGCCGTGCGGTGAGCGGGGGCCTGCGGCCCCGGGGTGCGGTACGGGGCCGCCCCCTTCGCCGGGGTGCGGTACGCGGCCGTGGCTCGTCCCGCCCGGCGGGGTTCTCGTACGGCGGTTTTCTCGTGCGTGGCCCGCCGGGGCGGTCGGGGATTCCGGCGGACCCCCGCCGTCGTGGTGGCGCGCCGCGGCGGCGAGATGAGGGGGCGGAACGCCCGGCCCCCTCGCCCCGCGGCACCCTAACATTCGCCCCCCGCCGAATCTCTGTCGTCCCGGAGGGGGACCGTGCAGGCTGCGCGGCATGTCCGACGATGCCCCGGCCGTTCCCACGGCCGTCCAGGCCGCGGGGACTGCCGCACGGCCGTCCCGCGGGTACCGCCCGCTCTTCGCCGTGCCCGAGTTCCGCTTCGTCTTCGCCGCGCACGCGTTCTCGCTGCTCGGGGTCGTCATCAGCGAGATCGCCCTCACCGTCCTCGTCTACGACCTCACCCGCTCCCCGCTGCTCAGCGCCCTGACCTTCGCGCTCGGCATGCTCCCCTACGTGGTCGGCGGCGCGCTGCTCTCCGGTGTCGCGGACCGGTTCCCGCCCCGCCTGGTGCTGGTCACCTGCGACCTGGTGTGCGCGTGCTGCGCCGCGCTGATGGCGCTTCCCGCCACCCCGGTGGCCCTGCTGCTCGCGCTGCGCTGTGTGATCTCCGCGGTCTCGCCCGTCTTCAGCGGCACCAGGATGGCCACGCTCACCGACATCCTCGGCGACGGCGACCTCTTCGTCCTCGGCCGCTCGCTGCTGCGGGTGCTCTCGCAGAGCGCCGTCATGGTCGGCTTCGGGCTCGGCGGCATCCTGCTGACCCTGGTGCCGCCGCGCGGCGCCCTCTGCATCACCCTCGGCACCTTCCTCAGCTCCGCGCTGCTGCTGCGCCTCGGCACCGGGGAGCGCCCCGCGCGCGGCACCGGCCAGGGCGCCGCGCTGCTGCGCTACTCGCTCTCCGGCGCCCGCGAGGTCTTCGCGCACCGCAGGCTGCGCGCGCTGCTCCTGCTGCTCTGGGTGCCCCCGATGTTCGAGGTCGCGCCCGAGGCGCTGGCCACCGCCTACTCCGACGGGATCGGGGCGGGCACCGCGGGCGTGGGGCTGCTGATGTGCTCCATGCCGATCGGCACCATCGCGGGCGAGGTCTACGCGGGCTCCCGGCTCTCCCCCGGCGCCCGTGCCGCCATCACGCTGCCGCTCGCCTCCGTGCTCCTGCTGCCGCTGCTCGGCTTCGCCCTCGACCCCGGCCTGGTCTGGGCCCCGGTGCTGCTCGCGCTCACCGGGCTCGGCTCCGCGTACACCCTGGGCCTCGACCGCTGGTTCGTCGACGAGCTGCCCGACGGGCTGCGGGGGCGCGCGATGACCGTGCACACCGCCGGGCTCATGACCATCCAGGGCGTGGGCATGGCGCTCGCGGGCGCCGCCGCCGAGTTCGTGCCGGTGTCGCGGGTGGTGATGGGGGCCGGAGTGCTCGGCACGCTCTGCTGCCTGCTGCTCGTCCTGGAGATCCGCCGCACCCGGCCCGTGCCGGGAAAAAGCGGGGCGGGAGCGGGGCTGCCCACCGATGTGACCGGCCGGTAGGCTCTCCGGTGTGCCAAAGCCGCTCAGTCTCTCCTTCGACCCCATCGCCCGCGCCGACGAGCACTGGAAGCAGCGCTGGGGGACCGTGCCGTCGATGGCGGCCATCACCTCGATCATGCGGGCCCAGCAGATCCTGCTCGCCGAGGTCGACGCCGTCGTCAAACCGTACGGCCTGACCTTCGCCCGCTACGAGGCGCTGGTCCTGCTGACCTTCTCCAAGGCGGGGGAGCTGCCGATGTCCAAGCTCGGCGAGCGGCTGATGGTGCACCCCACCTCCGTGACCAACACGGTGGACCGCCTGATGTCCTCGGGCTTCGTCGACAAGCGGCCCAACCCCAACGACGGCCGCGGCACCCTCGCCACCATCACCGACAAGGGCCGCGAGGTGGTCGAGGAGGCCACCAGGGACCTCATGACGATGGACTTCGGGCTCGGGGCGTACGACGCCGAGGAGTGCGCCGAGATCTTCGCCATGCTGCGCCCGCTGCGGGTCGCCACGGGCGACTTCACGGAGGACTGAGCGCCGGGCGCGTCCGCGGGCGGGGGCGCCGGAAGATCGTGCAAAACGGGTGGTTACGCTCGTGTCCATGAAACCTGGCGTGCTGACCCGCTACCGCATCATGGCCTACGTCACCGGCTGCCTGCTGGTCCTGCTGACCCTCGGCGTGATCGCCAAGTACGGCCTGGACATGGACGGCGCCGCGGACTTCACCCGTATCACCGGTATCGCGCACGGCTGGCTGTTCGTCGTCTACCTCGTCTTCGCCTTCGACCTCGGCTCCAAGGCGCGCTGGCCGCTCGGCAAGCTGCTGTGGGTGCTGGTCGCCGGCACCATCCCGACCGCCGCGTTCTTCGTGGAGCGCCGGGTGACCAGGGAGCTGGCGCCCCGGGTCACCGGGGCGGCGGAGCCGGCCGTACGTGCCTGACGGACACGGCGGGGCCCCGCGGCAGGGGCCCCGACGGGGGCACCGCGGCGGCGCTGGGCCCCGCGGAACGGGACGGGTGGCCTCGGGCGTCGACAGTTACTAGGACGTCCAACTAAAATCGCCGGTATGGGTACCGAAGAGATCGCCGAAGGCCGCCGGCGCTGGCAGGCCAGGTACGACGCCGCGTACAAGCGCGACGCCGACTTCACCACGCTGTCGGGGGACAGGACCGAGCCCGTCTACGGGCCGCGCCCCGGGGACACCTATGAGGGCTTCGAGCGGATCGGCTGGCCGGGCGAGTACCCCTTCACCCGCGGTCTGTATCCCACCGGCTACCGGGGCCGTACGTGGACCATCCGCCAGTTCGCCGGGTTCGGCAACGCCGAGCAGACGAACGAGCGCTACAAGATGATCCTCAAGGCGGGCGGCGGCGGCCTCAGCGTCGCCTTCGACATGCCGACCCTCATGGGCCGCGACTCCGACGACCCGCGCTCGCTCGGCGAGGTCGGCCACTGCGGCGTCGCCATCGACTCCGCGGCCGACATGGACACCCTCTTCGCCGGCATCCCGCTCGGCGACGTCACCACCTCGATGACGATCAGCGGGCCCGCCGTGCCCGCCTTCTGCATGTACCTGGTCGCCGCGGAGCGCCAGGGCGCCGACATCGGCGCGCTCAACGGCACGCTCCAGACGGACATCTTCAAGGAGTACATCGCCCAGAAGGAGTGGCTGTTCGCGCCCGAGCCCCATCTGCGCCTCATCGGCGACCTGATGGAGTACTGCGCCGCGGGCATCCCCGCCTACAAGCCGCTCTCCGTCTCCGGCTACCACATCAGGGAGGCCGGCTCCACGGCCGCGCAGGAGTTGGCGTACACCCTCGCCGACGGCTTCGGCTACGTCGAACTCGGGCTCTCCCGCGGCCTCGACGTCGACGTCTTCGCACCCGGGCTCTCCTTCTTCTTCGACGCGCACGTCGACTTCTTCGAGGAGATCGCCAAGTTCCGCGCCGCCCGCAGGATCTGGGCGCGCTGGCTGCGCGACGTGTACGGGGCGAAGACCGAGCGCGCCCAGTGGCTCAGGTTCCACACCCAGACCGCCGGGGTCTCCCTCACCGCCCAGCAGCCGTACAACAACGTGGTGCGCACCGCGGTCGAGGCGCTGGCCGCGGTGCTCGGCGGCACCAACTCGCTGCACACCAACGCCCTCGACGAGACGCTCGCGCTGCCCAGCGAGCGGGCCGCGGAGATCGCGCTGCGCACCCAGCAGGTGCTGATGGAGGAGACCGGGGTGGCCTCCGTGGCCGACCCCCTCGGCGGCTCCTGGTACATCGAGCAGCTCACCGACCGCATCGAGGCGGACGCCGAGCGGATCTTCGAGCGGATCAGGGGCTTCGGGGATCTCGCCCACCCCGAGGGACAGCACCCGGTGGGGCCCATGACCTCCGGCATCCTGCGCGGCATCGCCGACGGCTGGTTCACCGGCGAGATCGCGGAGGCCGCGTTCTCCTACCAGCGGGCGCTGGAGAAGGGCGAGAAGCGGGTCGTGGGCGTGAACGCGCACGAGGGCTCCGTGACCGGGGACCTGGAGATCCTGCGGGTCAGCCACGAGGTGGAGCGCGACCAGGTACGCGCGCTCGGCGCACGGCGGGCCGCGCGTGACGAGGCCGCGGTGCGCGGCGCGCTCGCGCGGATGGTGGACGCGGCAAGGGACGGTTCGAACATGATCGGCCCGATGCTGGACGCCGCGCGCGCCGAGGCCACCCTGGGCGAGATCTGCGGGGCGCTGCGCGAGGAGTGGGGAGGCTACACGGAGCCGCCGGGCTTCTGACCACCGCGGGCGCTCCCGCCGCGCGCCCCGGGGCGGGCGCGGGCGGCGCTCCCGCCCCCGGGCGGTGGAGCGGGGGACGGTCCCGGACGGCCGGGGCGCCGGGATTACCGCTTCCCGGTGCCGCCGGGGGAGGATGGGGGTATGCAGCCACGGAACATGCCCATGAGCGGAGTCGTCGACCTCGCCGCTGTGAAGGCCGCCCAAGAGGCCAGGGCCAAGGCGGAACAGGCCCGTGCCGAGGCCGCCCGGCAGGGCGGCGGGGGCGCCGTCTCCCCCGACAGCCTCGTGATCGACGTCGACGAGGCGGGCTTTGAACGCGACATCCTCCAGCGCTCCACCGAGGTCCCGGTCGTCATCGACTTCTGGGCCGAGTGGTGTCAGCCCTGCAAGCAGCTCAGCCCAGTGCTCGAACGTCTCGCGCGCGAGTACAACGGCCGCTTCGTCCTCGCCAAGATCGACGTCGACGCCAACCAGACGCTGATGCAGCAGTTCGGCATCCAGGGCATCCCCGCGGTGTTCGCGGTGGTGGCGGGCCAGGCGCTGCCGCTGTTCCAGGGCGCCGCCCCCGAGGACCAGATCCGGGCGACGATCGACCAGTTGATCGAGGTGGGCGAGCAGCGCTTCGGGCTCACCGGGATCGCGGTGGACCCGGACGCCGCCGCCGCTGACGAGGCCCCGGCCGAGGAGCCCGCGGGGCCCTACGACGCCCTGCTGGAGGCCGCCGTGGCCGCGCTGGACTCCGGGGACCTGCCGGGGGCCGTGCAGGCGTACAAGGACGTCCTGGCGCAGGACCCGGGCAACTCGGAGGCCAGGATCGGCCTCGCCCAGGCCGACTTGATGCAGCGGGTGCAGGGCCTCGACCCCCAGCGGGTGCGCCAGGAGGCCGCCGAGCGGCCGGGTGACGTCAAGGCCCAGATCACCGCGGCCGACCTCGACCTGGTCGGCGGGCACGTCGACGACGCCTTCGGCAGGCTCGTGGACACCGTCGGGCGCACCGCGGGCGACGACAGGGACGCCGCGCGGGTGCGGCTGCTGGAACTCTTCGAGGTGGTCGGCGGCGACGACCCGCGCGTCGCCACCGCCCGCCGCGCCCTGGCCCGCGCCCTCTTCTGACCCGGCCCGCGCCTACGGTCCGGCCCCTCTTGTGCGGGGGCCGGACCCGGCGTCCCCGACGGCCGCGCGTGCGGACGCCCCTCGTCCGTTCGTAAAGACCCCGGTGTCTCTGCCGCCTCTCGCGGCGCGCGAAGCGGAGCCCCCGCCGCCGTCAACTGCCGTGCGGCCCGCGGAACTCCGGGCTTCACCGGACATACGGGTGCCCTCGGTGCCTGCCCGCTGACCAGTTCGTAAACCCAGGTCGTGTGGTGGCAACGTGAAAATTCCCCGAACCGCGGTCAAGTCACCTCCACTTTGCCAAAACTTGGTAATCGTACCGGCTGTTACTCGCAGTAAGACCGTGCACGGCTTCTGTCCGTTTGCGAACCACCTTGCGGTGGTCTGCCTTTGGGGATGGCGACACGAGGGGTGGCGGCTTCGTGACATACTGTCGGGGGTCCGTCGGTCGGCCGTTACCCAGCGGTAACGAACCCCCTTGTGCGTGCGCCGAGAATGCACCACGATCGGCGACGCCCGGTCCATTCCCGTGGCCGACAGCCATTCGGCAGCGCGGGCACTGGGTCCCCACCGGGCGCGATCCGCACCAGTGGTGTGGGTCGAAGGGCAGGGGGGTTCCCACCAGGTGGTGGGGCCTGTCCTTCAGGCCGCGCGCGAGGAGTCAGGGCGCGGCCTGTGGTAGTCGCTCGGGGGTGATCGCCGGTGGTTCGGGCGCGTGCAGTGCCTCCGAAGCGGGCGCTCTCCTTCCCGAGGACGTAGCACTTCTCCCATCCCGGCCCGTGCTGAGCCGCCAGGAGGAGCAGCCGGAGCCGGAGATGTACGTCCGAGAAGGAGGAAAGTCATGGAGTCCGTGGCTCGTGGCGGAACCAGATGGAAGCGGTTCGCCGTGGTCATGGTGCCGAGCGTCGCGGCGACCGCCGCGATCGGTGTGGCCCTCTCGCAGGGGGCGCTCGCGGCATCGTTCAGTGTGTCGGGCCAGCAGTTCAAGGTGACCGCCGACCGGCTCGACGGCACGGGGTTCGTCCAGTACGCGTCGATCGACAGCGGTGACTCGGGCGACCACCCGGTGGCGGTCGTCGGGCTCGACGACGCCAAGATCACCAACCTCTGCCAGTCCGTGGTGGTCCCGGTCCCCGTCTTCGGCGACGTGTCGATGAAGCTGACCGCGGGCAAGCCGGGCGGCGCCAGGGTCAGCGCCAACAAGCTGTATATCGACGCGGACGACCTCTCCACCGACGCGACCTTCAACAAGGTCGACATCGGTGTGTCGGTCAGCCACACCACCAAGGGCCCGGGCCCGGCCAAGGGCGACAAGGTCCTTCAGGACAGCTTCTCGCAGCAGGCCGACTCCGTGACCTTCCTCAACGTGAGGCAGCGGGCGTGGGCGACCACCGCGGGCACCTTCAAGCTCTCCGGGCTCGGTATGAAGATCCAGAAGGGCAAGCACGAGTGCTACTGACCCGGCGTGAGCCGCGGCAGGCACACTGAGGCCCGGGTACGGGGGCCCGCCCCCTCCGGCCGCCTCCGTGCCCCGGGCCGCACCACCCACGACTGACCCGCCGTTCCCGAGGAGCATTACGAGATGACTGCCGAAGCGCAGGCGGGGCCGAGTGGCCGACTCGGCCGGATGCGCCGAACGTTCCGGGCGTGGCGCTGGCAGCGCCCCTTCTGGGGCGGACTGCTGACGCTGCTCGGCGGCATTCCGATCATGTACTTCCCGTACGCGAACCTGACGCTGGGTTCGATGACGATCCGGATGGCGACCACCGCCGGCGCCGGATCGCTGATCATCGGTGTGCTCCTCGTGGTGCTCGGCCTCACCATGTGGTTCCAGCGCCACTCCCGGGTGTTCGCGGGTGTCGCGGGAATCCTCCTCGGACTCGTCTCCCTCGTGGTGTCCAACTTCGGCGGCTTCCTCGTGGGCTTCCTCCTCGCCCTCGTCGGCGGGGCGCTCGCCGTCTCCTGGGCCCCCGGCACCGCGCCCGCGGGCGCGGAGGACGGCGAGGGCGCCGCGGACGGCTCGGCCGCAGGGCGGGGCATCCCGCACCAGTCGCGGCAGGAGGGCGACCCGGCTTACGGGGACAACGGCGCGAACAGCATGAGCGGCGAGGACGGCGTGGACGGGGAGAACGGCGCGGACGGGGTGAGCCACGACCTGCTGGGCAGTACGCCGTCCAAGGGGACGAACGGGGGACACCGCCGTGCCAACTGACGAGGCGCGCCAGGGGGATCTCCCCGAGGACGCCACGGGCGCCAAGGGCCCGGCCGCCACCGCGCGCGGCGGCCCCCGGCACGCGGCGCCCCGCAAGACCCTGCTCACCCGGCTCCACATGCCCGCGGGCAAGGCCATCGCGCTGGCCGCCATGCCGAGCGCGGTGCTGATGGGCATGGGCCTCACGCCCACCCTCGCCCAGGCCAAGCCGATCCCCAAGAACCCGTTCCAGGACGGCCCGTGCGTCACCCAGCCCGACGACCAGGGCCAGGACGCCGAGGACGAAAAGGACGCGACGAACGGCAAGGACAGCAAGGACGCCAAAGACGGCAAGGCCAAAGACGGCAAGGGCGGCAAGAAGGACGGCCAGGACGGGAAGCCGGGGCAGTCGGGCGAGGGCTCGGACGACGGCGGCTCGGACACCGGGGGCGCGGGCGAAGGACCCTCGGCCACCCCGTCGTCCGGCAGCGGCGGCGGCACCTCGGGCGGCGACTCGCCCTCCCCGTCCGCGACGTCCGGCTCCGACGACGGCAAGGACGGCAAGAAGGACCCGCTCGGCGGTCTCGGCGACGTCCTCGGCGACATCGGCGACGGTCTCGGCAGCATCCTCGGCGGCGGCAAGAAGTCCGGGTCTCCGAGCCCCAGCGCCACCCCGTCCGACGGCGCCACCGCCACCCCGAGCCCCGACGCCTCCAAGGACGCGGGCTCCGACGGCCTCCTCGGCGGCGCCAAGGACACCGTCGACAAGATCACCGGGCAGGACGACGACGGCAAGGGCGCGGACGACGACAAGAGCAGCCCCAGCACGTCGCCGTCGCCCGGCGCCAGCGACTCGGCGAAGCCGGACGACGAAAACGCCGAGAACACCGACGACGCCGACGACGCGGACGGGAAGATCCCGTTCCCCTGTGTCGAGGAGAAGAAGGTCGCGGGCACCGACGAGACGCCGCCCGCCACCGTCCCCAACCAGCCGTGGTACCTGGAGTCCAGCAGCCTCACCCTGTACGGCATGCACTACAAGGGCGTCGTCAACCTGACGATGCCCAACGGGGAGAGCAAGCAGGCGCTGAAGTTCACCGCGTCCGGTGTCGACATCGGGGACCTGCACCAGATCGTGGACGGGCCGGGCGGCAAGAAGTACCACGTCCAGGCGGCCAAGGGCTCCACGTCGACCATCCGCGACGGCGAGGTCACCCTCTACACCGAGAAGCTCCAGGGCAACCTCTTCGGCCTCATCCCGGTCACGTTCGACCCGGAGCACCCGCCGCCGCCCGTGGACCTGCCGGTGCCGTACTACTTCACCAACGTGAAGATCACCCAGGCCGGCCAGTTCGGCGGGAACCTGACCATCCCCGGCCTGCACCAGTACATCACCTGAGCCCGCCGCGCACCCCGCGCGCACCACACGGCACGGAGAGGCCCCCGGGGCGGCTGTACGCCGCACGGGGGCCTGTGTGTCGGAAGGGGCGCGGGAGAGGCGCCGGGGTCCTGAAAGGGCGGCAGGCGGCCGCCCCGGGCTTCATGGCGCCGGAGGGGCCGTCAGGCCCCCCGGCGCCCGTCAGGTTCAGACGGTGCGCGCGGCCCCCAGGTGGTGCACCAGCACCATGTTCGTCGTCCCCGGCACCCCGGGCGGCGAGCCCGCGGTCATCACGACGACATCGCCGTCGTTGAAGCGGTTCAGCTTCACCAGCGCGGCGTCCACCAGGTCCACCATCGCGTCCGTGGTGTCCACGTGCGGCACCACGAACGCCTCCACGCCCCAGCTCAGGGCCAGTTGACTGCGGATGGACTCCTCGGTGGTGAAGGCGATGATCGGCTGGCCCGCCCGGTAGCGCGAGAGCCGGCGTGCCGTGTCGCCCGACTTGGTGAACGCCACCAGGCCCTTGCCGCCGAGGAAGTCCGCGATCTCACAGGCCGCGCGGGCCACGGAACCGCCCTGGGTGCGCGGCTTCTTGCCGGCCACCAGCGGCTGGAGCCCGCGGGACAGCAGCTCCTCCTCGGCCGCCGTGACGATCTTCGACATGGTCTTCACGGTCTCGACCGGGAACGCGCCCACCGAGGACTCGGCGGAGAGCATGACCGCGTCGGCGCCGTCCAGGATCGCGTTGGCGACGTCGGACGCCTCGGCGCGGGTCGGCCGGGAGTTGGTGATCATGGACTCCATCATCTGGGTGGCCACGATCACCGGCTTCGCGTTGCGGCGGCACAGCTCCACCAGCCGCTTCTGCACCATCGGGACCTTCTCCAGCGGGTACTCCACGGCGAGGTCGCCGCGGGCCACCATGACCCCGTCGAAGGCCATGACCACGGCCTCCATGTTGGCCACCGCCTGCGGCTTCTCCACCTTGGCGATGACCGGGACCCTGCGGCCCTCCTCGTCCATGATCCGGTGCACGTCCTTGACGTCGTCCGCGTCCCTGACGAAGGAGAGCGCCACCATGTCGCAGCCCATGCCGAGCGCGAAGCGCAGGTCCTCGACGTCCTTGTCGGAGAGCGCGGGGACGTTGACCGCGGCGCCCGGGAGGTTGATGCCCTTGTGGTCGGAGATCACCCCGCCCTCGACGACGATCGTCCTGACCCGGGGCCCGTCGACCTCGACGACCCGCAGCTCGACGTTGCCGTCGTTGATCAGGATCTGGTCGCCGTGCGAGACGTCGCCGGGCAGGCCCTTGTAGGTGGTGCCGCAGATCGACTTGTCGCCCGCGACGTCCTCGGTGGTGATGGTGAACTCGTCCCCGCGGACCAGTTCGACCGGGCCCTCCGCGAACGTCTCCAGACGGATCTTGGGGCCCTGGAGGTCGGCGAGCACGCCGACCGCCTGCCCGGTGGCCTCGGCGGCCCTGCGAACCCGCTCGTACCGCCCCTCGTGCTCGGCGTGCGAGCCATGGCTCATGTTGAATCGGGCCACATTCATTCCGGCCTCGATGAGCGATTTCAACTGCTCATATGAGTCGACGGCTGGGCCCAGTGTGCAGACAATTTTGGAACGGCGCATGGGCAGATCCTATCGTTCTGTTCGAGGGCGAAAATATGCAGGTCAGCGCGGTTGTCGCGGTACTGGTGACGGAAAATCACACGTGGGCGCCGCGCTGCTCAATTGTTGGGTGTGCGGGTGTTCTTCGCGGTCTCCCGCGACCGCGTGTTTCACTCCTCTCCCGGTGACGTCGTTCCGCCTTTACCGGTTACCAGTTGATATGTCTGCCGGGCGATCTCTCTTTCCTCGTCGGTCGGCACCACCGCCACCGCGACCCGGGAGCCCGCGGGCGAGATCAGCCGGGCGCCGTGGCCCTCCGCCCCGTTCAGCGCCGGGTCCACCGCGATGCCGAACCCGTCGAGCCCGTGCAGCGCGGCCGCGCGTACCGCCGCCGAGTTCTCCCCGACGCCTGCCGTGAACACCACCGCGTCCACCCGTCCCAGCACCGCGCAGTAGGCGCCGACGTACTTGCGCAGCCGGTGGACGTAGACGTCGAAGGCGAGCGTGGCGCGCACGTCGCCGTCCGCGACGCGCCGGGAGATCTCCCGCATGTCGTTGTCGCCGCAGAGCCCGGCGAGCCCGGAGCGCCTGTTGAGCAGCTCGTCCACCTCGTCAGGGCCCATGCCCGCCTCCCGGATCAGATACGGCACGATCGCCGGGTCCAGATCCCCCGACCTGGTACCCATCACCAGGCCCTCAAGCGGGGTGAACCCCATCGAGGTGTCCACACAGCGGCCCCCGGCCACCGCGGACGCGGACGCCCCGTTGCCCAGGTGCAGCACGACCACGTTCACCTCGGCGGGCGCGCGGCCGAGCAGCGCGGCCGTCTCGCGGGACACGTACGCGTGCGACGTGCCGTGGAAGCCGTAGCGCCTGATGCGGTACGCGTCGGCCGTCGCGGTGTCGAGCGCGTACCGCGCGGCGGCCTCCGGCATCGTCGCGTGGAACGCGGTGTCGAACACCGCCGCCTGCGGCAGGTCGGGGCGCAGCGCACGGGCCGTGCGGATGCCGGTGAGGTTCGCCGGGTTGTGCAGCGGCGCCAGCGGCACCAGGCGCTCGATCTCGGCCAGCAGCGCGTCGTCGACGAGCGCGGGCTCGGTGCGGTCGCCGCCGTGCACCACCCGGTGCCCGATCGCGGTCAGCCCGGGGGCGCCGAGGCCGAGTCCTTCCGCGTCCAGCACCTCCCCGACCGCGCGCAGCGCCGCGCCGTGGTCGGGGAAGCGCTCCACGCGCACCACGGGACCGCTCGGGCCCGAGTGCGCGAGGCGCCCCTCCGCCTCCCCGATCCTGCCCACGATCCCGGCCGCGGGCCGGCCGCCCGTGGCCATGCTGACCAACTGGTACTTGAGCGACGAGGAGCCCGAGTTGAGCACCAGCACGAGGTCGCGCGCCGCCGTCTCCCGCCCGCTCACGAACCGCTCCCCGCCGTCTTCGGCGCCGTGTTCCCCGCCGTGCCCCGGGCCGTGTTCTGGGCCGGTTCCGCGGTGCCGGCCGCCTGGAGCGCCGTGATCGCGACCGTGTTGACGATGTCGCCCACCAGGGCGCCGCGCGAGAGGTCGTTGACCGGCTTGCGCAGCCCCTGGAGCACCGGGCCCACCGCCACCGCGCCCGCCGAGCGCTGCACCGCCTTGTACGTGTTGTTGCCGGTGTTCAGGTCGGGGAAGACCAGCACCGTGGCCCGCCCCGCCACCTGTGAGCCGGGCAGCTTCGCCGCCGCCACCGACGGCTCCACGGCGGCGTCGTACTGGATCGGGCCCTCGATCAGCAGGTCGGGGCGGCGCTCCCGGACGAGCCCTGTCGCCTCCCGCACCTTGTCCACGTCCGCGCCCGCGCCCGAGGTGCCCGTCGAGTACGACAGCATCGCGATCCGCGGCTCGACGCCGAACCTGGCCGCGGTGTCCGCGGACTGCACCGCGATGTCCGCCAACTGCTCCGCCCCCGGGTCCGGGTTGACCGCGCAGTCCCCGTACACCAGCACCCGGTCGGCCAGGCACATGAAGAACACCGACGACACGATGGACGTGCCGGGGGTGGTCCTGATGATCTCGAAGGCGGGCCTGATGGTCGCCGCCGTGGAGTGCGCGGCGCCCGACACCATGCCGTCCGCGTGGCCCAGGTGCACCATCAGGGTGCCGAAGTAGGTGGCGTCGGCCACCACGTCGTGGGCGAGTTCCAGGCTCACCCCGCGGTGCGCGCGCAGCCGCGCGTACTCCTCGGCGAAGCCCGCGCGCAGCACGGAGCGTGCCGGGTCGAGGAGTTGGGCGCCGCCGAGGTCGAGCCCGAGGTCGGCGGCCCTCCTGGCGACGGCGTCCTCGGGGCCGAGCAGCGTGATGTCGCAGACCCCGCGGCGCAGCAGTACGTCGGCGGCGCGCAGCACCCGCTCGTCGAGGCCCTCGGGCAGCACCACGCGGCGGCGGTCGGCGCGGGCCCGCTCGATGAGCCGGTGCTCGAACATCATCGGGGTGACCCGGCCGTCGTGTGGCGCCGAGATGTGGTCGAGGAGCTGCCCGCTGTCGGTCCACCGCTCGAAGAGGCCGAGCGCGGTCTCCGCCTTGCGCGGGGTGTCCGCGTCCAGCCTGCCCTCAAGGGTGAAGAGCCGGGTCGCGGTCGGGAAGCTGTTGCCCGCCACGGAGATCACCGGGGTGCCGGGCGCCAGCCGCTCGGCGAGCTTCAGCACGTGCTCGCCAGGACGCTCCCCGAGGGTCAGCAGCACGCCCGCGATCGGCGGGGTGCCCGCGCTGTGCGCGGCGAGCGAGCCCACCACCAGGTCGGCGCGGTCGCCCGGGGTCACCACCAGCGCGCCGGGGGTGAGCGCGGACAGCAGGTTCGGCAGCATCGCGCCGCCGATGACGAAGTCGAGGGCGTCCCTGGCGAGGCCCGCCTCGTCGCCGATGAGCACCGTGGCGTCCAGGGTCCTGGCGATCTGCGCCACCGTGGGCGCCGCGAGCGCGGCGTCGTCGGGCAGCACATGGCAGGGCACCGGGAGCTGCGCGGCGAGCCGGTCCGCGACCGTGTCGCGCGCGTCGGGGGCGACCCGGTTCACGAACAGCGCGCCGATGTCGCAGCCGTGCCCGTGGTAGGCGCGGTGGGCGTTGCGGGCCTCGGCGCACACCGAATCGGCGCTCTGCCGCCGCCCGCCGACCACGGGGAGCACGCTCGCGCCGAACTCGTTGGCGAGCCGGGCGTTCAGCGCCAGCTCGTCGGGCAGTTGGGTGTCGGCGAAGTCGGTGCCGAGCACCAGCACCGTGTCGTATCCGTCGGCGACCTTGTGGAAGCGCTCGACCAGCAGCGACACCAGTTCGTCCGTGCCGCGCTCGGCCCAGAGCGCGGACGCCGTCCGGTAGTCGGTGCCGCAGCAGGAGTCCGGGTCCTGGGAGAGCCGGTAGCGGGTGCGGAGGAGTTCGAAGAGCCGGTCGGGCCCGTCGTGCACCAGGGGCCTGAAGACGCCCACCCGGTCCACCCTGCGGGTCAGCAGCTCCATGACGCCGAGTTCGACGACCTGTCTGCCGTCCCCCCGCTCGACTCCGGTCACATAAACACTGCGCGTCACGCGGGCTCTCCGTCTCTGTCGCGGGGCGGGATCACGGGCCGGGCCTGGCCCGCGACGACCGTACCGCCGGGCGGGCCCGGGGCGCCCCCGGGCCAGCGGCGGGGGCCCGTGGCGGTTGCGATAGCGTGACGCAAGGTCCACTTGAGTGAAGTGCTGAATCATCCGTCCCGGGCCGGGCGAGCGGCAGACCGGGAGAGCAGGAGACACAGCGGCATGCGTATCGGAGTTCTCACCGCGGGCGGCGACTGCCCCGGCCTGAACGCGGTCATCCGGTCGATCGTGCACCGGGCCGTGACCCACTACGGGGACGAGGTGATCGGCTTCCAGGACGGCTACGCGGGCCTGCTCGAAGGCCGCTCCCGGCGGCTCGACCTGAACGCGGTCAGCGGCATCCTGGCCCGTGGCGGCACCGTGCTCGGCTCCTCGCGGCTCGCCCGCGACCGGTTCCGCGCGGCCTGCGAGGACGCCCGCCAGCTCGCCGAGCACAACGGCTTCGACGTGCTCATCCCGATCGGCGGCGAGGGCACCCTGACCGCGGCCCGGATGCTCTCGGAGGCGGGCGTCCCGGTGGTGGGCGTGCCCAAGACCATCGACAACGACATCTCCTCCACCGACCGCACCTTCGGCTTCGACACCGCCGTCGGGGTCGCCACCGAGGCAATGGACCGGCTGAAGACCACCGCCGAGTCCCACCAGCGGGTGATGGTCGTCGAGGTCATGGGGCGGCACGCGGGCTGGATCGCGCTGGAGTCGGGCATGGCGGCCGGCGCCCACGGCATCTGCCTGCCCGAGCGGCCGTTCGACCCGGCCGACCTGGTCAACATGGTCGAGGAGCGCTTCGCGCGCGGCAAGAAGTTCGCCGTGGTCTGCGTCGCCGAGGGCGCCCACCCGGCCGAGGGCACCATGGACTACCGCAGGGGCGAGATCGACCAGTACGGGCACGAGCGCTTCCAGGGCATCGGCACCGCCCTCGCCTTCGAACTCCAGGGCAGGCTCGGCAAGGAGGCCAAGCCGGTCATCCTCGGCCACGTCCAGCGCGGCGGCACCCCCACCGCGTACGACAGGGTGCTCGCGACCCGCTTCGGCTGGCACGCGGTGGAGGCCGCGCACCGCGGCGACCACGGCAGGATGACGGCGCTGCGCGGCACCGAGGTCATGATGGTGCCGCTCGCCGACGCGGTCACGGAACTGAAGACGGTCCCCAAGGAGCGGATGGACGAGGCCGAGTCGGTCTTCTAGCCCGCCCCGCCCCGCCCCGCCCCGCCCCGCTCCCGCGGCCGGTCCTGCACCGCCCGTCGCCCGGCCCCCCGGCGTAAGGGGGCTCAGCCCTTCACCGCGCCGCCCAGCGCGAAGCCGCCGCCGAGCCTGCGGGAGATCAGCACGTAGAGCAGGATCACCGGGACCGAGTAGAGGATCGAGAAGGCGGCGAGCTGGCCGTACGCCACCTGTCCGTAGTTGCCGAAGAAGGTGTAGATCGACACCGACGCCGGGAGCCGGTCGGGGGTGAGCAGCAGCATGAAGGGGACGAAGAAGTTGCCCCACATCATGATGAAGCTGTAGATCGTCACCACCGTGAGCCCCGGACCCATCAGCGGCAGGATCACCCGCAGCAGGGTCTGGAGGGTGGAGGCGCCGTCGGTCCACGCCGCCTCTTCGAGCACCACCGGCACCGAGTCCATGAAGTTCTTCATCAGCCAGATGGCGAACGGCAGTTGGGCGGCGGCCATGAACAGCGCCGTGCCCCACACCGTGTCGATCAGGTTCACCTGGACGAAGAGGCCGTACACCGGCACCATCACGGCGGTGATCGGCAGACAGGTGGAGAAGAGGACCGTCAGCAGGTACGGGCGGGTGAAGCGGGAGCGGTAGCGGGAGAGCGGGTAGGCGGCGAGGGCCGCCGCCGCGACCGTCACCAGGGTCGCGCTGCCGCACAGCACCAGGCTGTTGAGCATCGGGGTGAAGGTGATGTCGTCGGTGAGGACCGCGGAGAAGTTGTCGAGCGTCGGCGACGAGGGCACCCGCACCCGCAGGTTGGCCTTCGCGTCGAACGACGACAGCAGCAGCCACGCCAGCGGCAGCACGAACGCCACCGCCGCCACCAGCAGCGCGAGCGCCGCCGCCAGCTTGGCCCGCGTCGCCCTGCGCAGCAGCGGCCGTCTGCCGGGCGGCGTGTGACGTGCCGTCATGGGCGCCTTGTCCAGCGGCTGTTGCACCGCGACACCACCGGCCATGTCTCACACCTCCGTACGGATCAGCCGCAGGTACACCACCGAGAACAGGGCGCCCACCACGAGCAGCAGCAGCGCGATCGCGGTGCCGTAGCCGATCAGGCTCTTGTTGAACGCCTGGTCGTACATGAGCACCGGCAGCGTCGTCGACTTGTCGCCGGGGCCGCCCCTGGTCATCGCCCAGATGAGGCCGAAGACCGAGAGCGTCTGGAGGGTGTTGAGCATCAGGTTGGTGCCGATCGAGCGGCTGATCATCGGCAGCGTCACATACCGCAGCCGCCGCCAGCCGCCCGCGCCGTCCACCTCGGCGGCCTCGGTGACCTCCCCGGGGATGTCGGAGAGGGCCGCCGAGTAGATCAGCATCGAGAAGGCGGTGCCGCGCCAGACGTTGGCGAACGACACGGCGAGGATCGGCAGCGTGTACAGCCAGTTCTGCGACGGCAGATGGAGCCAGCCGAGGATCACGTTCAGGGTGCCCTCGCGCCGGAAGAACGCGTACAGCAGAAACGCCGCGACGATCTCCGGCAGCACCCAGGCGCAGATCACCACCGCGCCCGTGACGGTGCGCACCGCCTTGGGCGCGCGCCGCATCAGGCCGGCCAGCGCGAGTCCGATGGTGTTCTGGCCGATGATCGACGAGAGCACCGTGAACACCAGGGTCAGCCAGACCGCGTTGCGGAAGTCCTTGTCGCCGAACGCCTTGGTGAAGTTGTCGAAGCCGACGAAGTCCGTCGAGGCGGCGCCGGTCAACTGCATGTTGGTGAAGGCGAGATAGACGCAGTAGCCGATCGGGCCCGCGAGGAACAGCAGCAGCAGCGCGGTGGCGGGCGCGATCGGCAGCCAGCGCAGCGCGCGCGTCCCCGCGCGGTTTCGCCGCCCGGCGGCGGGCACCTTCGCGGGCCCGGGTGCCACCGCCCTCGCGACGCTCATCGGGCGCTCACGGCTTGGCCACTACCTTGCCGTCGGTCACGTCCTTCAACTGCCCGTCGTACGCCTTCGCCGCCTGGGCCGCGGTGGCGTCGCCGGTGGTGACCGACTCCATGGCCTCGCCGATCGCGGTCGACACCTGCGGGTAGACCGGGAGCGTGGGGCGGTAGTGGGTGTGCTCGACGCGCTCGGTGAAGAACTCGATGCCCGGCATCGACTTCAGGTACTTCGGGTCGGCGGCCACGTCCTTGCGCACCGCGATCTGCGCGTCCGCGATCGTCCAGTCGACGGCGTTGGCCTTGGTCTGCATCGTCTTGACGAAGTCGAACGCGAGGTCGGGGTTGCCCGCCTTCTGCGGGATGGCCCAGCTCCAGCCGCCCGACATCGACACCTCGCCGGGCGCCTGCCCGTTCTGGGTCGGCATCGGCGCCTGCGCCAACTCCTTGCTCCAGCCCGGCCATTCGCTCGGGCCCTTGCTGATCCAGTTCTGCCCGAGCCAGGAGCCGTCCAGGTCGATGGCGAGCTTGCCCTCGGGCAGCCACTCGTTGCCCACCGTGGTACCGACATTGGGGTCGAGGGCGTCCGACGGGTCGGGCCCCAGCTTCTCGCCGTAGACCTTCCGCACGAAGTCGAGCGCGTCCGTGAACCCCTTGCTGCCCGTCACCCACTTCTTCGACGCCTCGTCGTACAGCGGGTTCTCGCCCGTCCCGTACAGCAGCATCTCGAAGCCCTGCATCACCGCGGCCTCACCGGGGCCCTTGCCCGTGTAGACGTTGAGCGGGATGACGCCGGGCACCTTCTTCTTGACGGTGCGCGCCGCGGTGAGGACGTCCTCCCAGGTCTTCGGCTTCCACTCGGCGGGCAGCCCGGCCTTTTTGAACAGGTCCCTGCTGTACCACAGGCCCCGGGTGTCGGTGCCGTCCGGGACGCTGTACGTCTTGCCGTCCTGCGCCTTGGCCGCGTCCTTCGCGGTGGGCTCGAACTGGCTCCAGTCGGACCACTTGGCGAGGTAGTCGTCGATCGGGCGCAGATACCCGGCCTGAATGTCGGAGTTGATCCGGAAGGTGTCCTCGTACACCAGGTCGGGCGCGGTCTTCGGGGAGCGCATCATCTGCTGCGCCTTGGCCGCGTAGTCGTTGTCCGCCGCCTGGACCGGGACGAGTTCGACCTTCTTGCCGGGGTGCGCCTTCTCGAACTTCTTCTTCATCCGCTCCAGGTACTGGTCCTTGAAGCGGATCTTGTTGTCGGTGCTGCGGTTGTAGACGACCCGGACGGTGTCCGCGTCGCTGCCGGAACCGCTGCCGCAGGCGGTGAGCGTGCCCGCGGTGAGCAGGGCGGCAAGGGCCAGGGGGGCACCGGCGCGCAGCCGAGTGCGGGGCGAGGGTGGCACGGGCAACCTCCTGGGGGCGGGGCGGCCGGGGCTTCACCACAGCCGGGAGGCGCCCGGATGTGGTTGCGGTGAACCTAAGCGGACGTCATGAACAGGGTCAATGGTCGTGCGCGGGCGTGTCGGTACGCGGACCGGTGGGTATGCCCGTGTCCCGACGCGCCGGAGTGCGCGCGCCGTCCGTACCGGTACGAACCCCTGCGCATCGGGCCGTTGAGGCCGGGCCGTTCTAGGAGGCACCCCGTGGCACCCGAGGCAACCGCGACCGACAGCACCCCGCCGCCCGCACGCCGGGACAGGACCCGCTGGCTCTATCCGGCGGTCGTGGTGGCGGTGGGGCTCGGCATCCTGGTGGGGTTCACGGCGCCCGGGGTGGCCGAGGACCTGAAGCCGCTCGGCACCGGCTTCGTCGACCTGATCACGATGATGATCTCGCCGATCATCTTCTGCACGATCGTGCTGGGCATCGGCTCGGTCCGCAAGGCGTCCAAGGTGGGCGCGGTCGGCGGTCTCGCCATCGGCTACTTCCTGGTGATGTCCACGGTGGCGCTCGCCATCGGCCTCGTGGTCGGCAACATCCTGGAGCCCGGCAGCGGTCTTCACCTCACCGAGTCCGTACGGCACGCGGGGCAGGCGCAGGCCGAGGGCGCCTCGGAGTCGCTGCCCGACTTCCTGCTCGGCATCATCCCGACCACGCTGGTCTCCGCGTTCACCGAGGGCGACGTGCTCCAGACGCTGCTGGTGGCGCTGCTCGTGGGCTTCGCGCTCCAGGCGCTCGGCCGGCACGGGGTGCCGGTGCTGAACGGGATCGGGCACATCCAGCGGCTGGTGTTCCGGGTGCTCTCCATGATCATGTGGGCGGCGCCCGTGGGCGCGTTCGGGGCGATGGCGGCGGTCGTCGGCGAGACCGGGGTGGACGCGCTGAAGTCGCTCGCCGTCATCATGGTCGGCTTCTACACCACCTGTGTGATCTTCGTGTTCGTGGTGCTCGGCGCGATCCTGCGGATCTTCACGGGGCTCAACATCCTGAGGCTACTGGCCTATCTGGCCCGGGAGTTCCTGCTGATCCTGTCCACCTCGTCCTCGGAGTCGGCGCTGCCGCGGCTGATCGCGAAGCTGGAGCACCTGGGCGTCAGCCGTCCCGTCGTCGGCATCACGGTGCCCACCGGCTACTCGTTCAACCTGGACGGCACGGCGATCTACCTGACGATGGCGTCGCTGTTCGTGGCGAACGCGATGGGGGAGCCGCTGAGCGCGGGCGAGCAGATCTCGCTGCTGCTGTTCATGGTGATCGCCTCCAAGGGCGCCGCGGGCGTGACCGGCGCCGGGCTCGCCACGCTGGCGGGCGGCCTCCAGTCGCACCGGCCCGAACTCCTCGACGGGGTGGGGCTGATCATCGGCATCGACCGGTTCATGAGCGAGGCGCGCGCCCTCACCAACTTCGCGGGCAACGCGGTCGCCGCCGTCCTCATCGGCACCTGGACGCAGGAGATCGACCGCGAGCGGGTGGCGCACGTGCTCGCGGGGCGGCTGCCGTTCGACGAGAAACGCTTCGTTGCCGATTCCGCCGATTCCGCCGACGGTACCGGCCACGGCGGGCAGAAGGCCGCGGGGGAGCCCGTGGGGGCGGACGCGGTGCCGGGGCAGCCGGGGGCGAGGGACGGGGCCTGAGTGCGCGGGGGCCGCTCGCGGCGGGCAGGCGCCGCCCGTCGAGTACCCCCGGTCCGCGACCCCGTGACTATCCCTCGCCGTCCTGCGCCGCCGCCCCCGTACCGAGTGACCTGCGGCCCTTCGGCGCGGCGTGCTCCTCGTCCGGCTGCCCGTCCGCCGCGGGGCCCGCGTGCTCCTCGGGGCGCCCCGGGTGCTCCGGATTCCTCGGCTGCTCCGGGTGCTCCGGGTGCGGCTCGGCCGCGGCGCGCTCGGCCGCCGTGCCGCGCTCGCGCGGGCCGTGCGCGCCGTCTTCGGCGGGGAGCGGCGCCGGCTGTGCCGTGGAGCGCGGGCCGGTGCCGAGGGTGCGGCGGGAGGCAGTCATGCGGGCCAGTGTGGCAGGCGTCCGGACCCCCGCCCCGTACGCCCCCCGGACCCGGCCGGGGCCCGGCGGCCCCGCGGCGGGGGAGGGCACGGGCGGGGGCTGCCGTTCGCCCCGCAAACCGCCGCGCCTACACTCCTGTTCGAACAAAGGTGACCCTCCGTCGTACGGACCGTCACGATCGGCTGCGGCAGGCGCCGCGGCGATCGCGCGGCCGGTCGGGGGAAGTCGGGGTCAGGCACCGCCCGCCGACCCGCAAGTCGGCGGTTTTAACCGGAAGTTGCTCGGCCAGACACAGAGATCGGCCATAAAGGCCAGTCGTGGAGACGAGTCATGGAGGCACGGTGGGCCGCCCCGCAGGGGCGCGGTCCGTGCTCCGGGAAGGTTGCCCTTTCGTGGTCGCCCACAGAGGTGTGTACGGGGAAGCGTGGTCGCGGTGGTGAGCCGGACCGGCCGTGGCGGGGCGCGCCGGGCGGCGGTGACGGCGCTCGCGGTGCTGTTACCCGCGGCGGCCGCCGCGGTCGCGGTCTGGGGCGCCGCCGAGGACTGGCGGCGGGTGCTCGCGGCGGGCTGCGCCGCGCTCGCCGTGGGGTTCGCCGCCTGGACCGTCGTCCTGCTGCGCGCCCTCGCCGCCGGGCGCGCGTTACGGGCCGCCGAGCGCGCGGAGGCACGGGCCGGTGCCGCCGCGGCGGGGCGCGAGGAGGAGCGGGTCCGGCAGGCTGAACTGGTGCGCCAGGAGCGGGCGTTGCGCGACTCCGTGCAGGCCGCCTTCGAGGGCGTGGCCCGCACCCTGCACCGGATGGCCACCGTCCAGCAGGGCGTGCTCGACCGGGTGGAGCGCTCGCTCGACGACCCGGTGGTGCTCGGCGAGGTGATGAAGGCCGACCACGCGGCGGCGCAGATGACCCGCAAGGCGCAGACGCTGCTGGTGATGTGCGACGTCTGGCCCGCGCGGCGCGAGACCCGGCCGGTGTCGCTGTACGACTGCGTGCGCGGCGCGATGTCCAGGATCGTGGAGTTCGGCCGGGTGGAGGTGCACGGCGGCGAGTCCCAGTACGTCGTGCCGACCGCGGTCGAGGGCCTGATGCACGCCGTCGCCGAACTCCTCGACAACGCCACGATGTTCTCGCCGTCCTCCACCCAGGTCGTGGTCACCGTGAAGACGGTCGCGGCGGGCGCGGTGGTGGAGATCGACGACGCCGGCCTCGGTATGCCCTTCGACGTACTGGAGCAGGCCACCGCCAGGATCGGCGCCGAGGTCGACCTGACGAGCCTGGGCGCGGTCCCCCGGCTCGGCCTCGCCTGCGTCGGCCGCTGGACCCGCGAACTCGGCTTCCGGGTGGAGCTGTCCTCCGCCTCCGCCTACGGCGGCACCCGCGCCGTCGTCTTCACCCCGCTCGCCCTGCTCACCGAGCCCGGCACCCGCGCCACGGTCGACGCCCCCGCCCCCGACGCCACCGCCGCGTACTCCGCGGCGGAACCCGGCGCCCCGGCGACCGGCACGGCCGGGCCCGCCGCCGGGCCCCCGGGCGCCGCCGCCCTGCCGCGCCGCCGCAACCGCCGCAGGCCCCGCGAGCCCGACCCCGGCCGCACCGCGCCCGCCGGTACGCCCCCCGCACCGCAGGGGCGCGACGAGGCGGCCGACTCCTGGTCGCCCGAGGCGGCCAGGGCGTCCATCGCCAGCCTGATGTCCGGCACCCGCCGCGGCCGCGGCGCCACCGACGGCGGCGCGGCGCCCGCACAGCACGGCGGAGAGTCCGTACGAGACGAGGGAGGCCCCCGGTGAGCGGGACCATCGCGCAACTGCCCGACCTGGGCTGGATGCTCAGGCCCCTGGTGGAGATCCCCGGCGTGCGGCACGCGGTCGTGGTCTCCGAGGACGGGCTGCGCCTCGGCCACGCCTCCGCGGAGGGCGGCGCGGAACTCGGCGTGGACGACGCCGAGAAGCTGGCCGCCGCGAGCGCCGCGCTCGCCATGACGGGGCGCTCCACCAGCGCCCTGCTGTACGGCGCCGATGTCCGGGTGCGCCAGCAACTCGTCGAGACCGACCAGGGCTTCATCCTCTTCACCTCCGCGGGCGTCGGCGCGCACCTCGGCGTCGTCACCGGGCCCGACGCCGACATGGGGCTCGTCGCCCAGCAGATGCAACTGCTTGTGGTGCGCATCGGCGACAAGCTCAGCAGCCTGCCGAGGCAGCAGGTGAGCCCGTCGCCATGACGGAGTCCCCGCAGGAGCGGACCACCCCCGCCGTGCGGCCGTACGTCATCACGGGCGGACGCGCGGACGCGGGCGACGCGGCGCTGCCCTGGGAGTGCCTGGTGTGGGCTGTCGACGGCGCCGACGCGCGGCCCGAGGGCGGCGCGCAGCTCCAGCCCGAGCACCGCGCGCTGCTCGCCCACTGCCAGGGCCTCACCTCCGTGGGGGAGGTCGCGGCCCGTCTCGGACAGCCGCTGCCCGTGGTCCAGGTGCTGCTCGCCGACCTCGCCGCCCGGGGCCTGATCGGGAGCCGCCCGCCCGTCCCCGCTGCGGAACGCACCGACGCGTCCCTGCTGAGAAAGGTCCTCCATGGCCTCGAAGAACACCTCTGAGACGGGCGCCGTCGCGGCGGCCACGGCGGAGCCTGGACCCTATCTGGCGCCGGGGGTCGCGGGCGCCGCCAAGATCATGGTGGTGGGGCCGCTCGGAGTCGGCAAGACCAGCCTCATCGGCAGTGTCTCCGAGATCGAACCGCTGGTGACCGAGGCCGTGATGACCCGTGCGGGCAGCCGCGTCGACACCGCGCCCGCCGCCAAGCGCACCACCACCGTCGCGTTCGACTTCGGCCGGATGACGCTCGGCGGCGAGCTGGTCCTCTACCTCTTCGGCACCCCGGGCCAGCCCCGCTTCCTGCCGGCCTGGCGCGGCCTCGCCACCGGGGCGCTCGGCGCGCTCGCGCTCGTGGACACCCGCGACCTGAGCGCCGCCTTCGACTCGCTGGGGCACCTGGAGGACCTCGACCTGCCGTTCGCCGTCGCCGTCAACCGCTTCCCCGACAGCCCCGACCTGCCGGAGGACGACCTGCGGCTCGCCCTCGACCTGCTGCCGAGCACCCCGATGACGGTGTGCGACGCCACGGAGCGCGGCTCCTGTGTGCGCTCCCTCATCGCCCTCGTGCGCCACCTCCTCACCGCCGCCACGGAGACCCGATGACCACACCACCGCCCGCCAGGCCCCCGTACCCCCCGCAGGGCCCGGCCGCGGGCCACGACCCGTTCGCCGCGCCCCACGGCGTCACCCCGCTGTACGGCGACGGCTTCGACGGCGACGCGATGCCGCTGCTCTACGAGCGGCTGCGCGCCGAACACGGCCCCGTGGCCCCGGTGCTGCTCGCCCCCGGGCTCGGCGCCTGGCTGGTGCTCGGGCACCGGGAGCTGCTGCGGCTGACCCGCGACGAGGTCGACTTCTCGCACGACCCGCGGCGCTGGCGGCTGCTGCGCGAGGGCCGGGTGCCCGCCGACTCGCCGATCCTGCCGATGGTCGGCTGGCGGCCCGCGCTGCTGTTCGTCGACGGCCGCGAGCACCGCAGGATGCGCGCCCCGGTCGCCGCCGCGCTCGCCGCCGTCGACGGGCACGAGCTGCGCCGCGATGTGCAGTCGGACGCGGAGGACCTGATCGCGGCGTTCTCCGGCCGCGGCGAGGCCGACCTCGTACGGGACTACGCGCGCAAGCTGCCGATGCGGGTCATCACCCGGCTCCTCGGCCTCGACGCGGACACCGGGCGGGAGTTGGTGACCGCGATCGCCGGACTCGCCCGCGGCGACGCCGACTCGGCGCGCGCGAGCGCACGCGCGGACGAGATCATGCTCGCCCTGGTACGGGAGAAGCGGCGCGCCCCCGGCGGCGACGTCACCTCCGCGCTGCTCGCGCACCCCGCCGCGCTCGACGACACGGAGACGGTGGCCACCCTGGTCACCATGTTCGTCGCGAGCAACCAGACCACCCTCAACTGGATCGCCACCACGCTGCGGATCATCCTGTGCGACCCGGCGTTCCGCTCCTCCCTCACCGGCGGCAGGCTCAGCGTCGACGACGCGCTCGACCTGGTGCTGTGGCGCTTCCCCCCGACGCAGAACTTCCCCGCCCGCTACGCCACCCGCGACCTGCGCCTCGGCCGCCAGGACGTGCGCGAGGGCGACATGCTGGTCCTCGGCCTCGCCGCCGCCAACGCGGACCCCGCGGTGCTGCCCGCCGACGGAGGGCCCGTCGTCGGCAACCGCTCCCACCTCGCCTTCAGCGCGGGACCGCACAGTTGCCCCGCGCAGGACCCGGCCCGGCTGATCACCCGCGCCGCGGTGGACACCCTCAGGCACCGGCTGCCCGATCTGGAGCTGGCGGTGCCGGAGTCCGAGCTGTCCTGGATCAAGTCCCCGTGGAGCAAGGGGCTAGCGGCCCTCCCGGTCCGCTTCAGCGCGCCGCGGCCCCCCGGCGCCGAGACCGCGCCACCGGCGTCCGTGCCCTCCGCACCCTTCTCACCGCAGCCGCCCGTACCGCGGCCCGACGCGCCGCAGGCAGGAGCAGCCCTATGACCCCGCCCGCCCCCGAGCGACCCGCCCCCGAGCCATCCCCGTCGGCCTCCGGCCGGCCCGCCACCGCCGCGTCCCCGCCGCCCGCCGCGGACGTCCCGTACCGGCTCGACGGCGCGAGCGGCTGCCCGCACGCCGCGAACGCCCGGCTGCGCGCCGGGGGAGCGGTCGCGCGGGTGGTGCTGCCCGGCGGGGTCGACGGCGCGCTCGTGCTCGGGCACGAGGCGCTGAAGGACTTCCTCTCGCACCCCGACGTCGCCAAGGACGCCTCCCACTTCGCCGCCCTGCACACCGGCGAGATCCCGGAGCACTGGCCGCTGCGCGCCTTCGCCACGGTACGGGGCATGACCACCGCCGACGGCGCCGACCACCGCAGGCTGCGCTCGCTGGCCTCACGTGCCTTCACCCCGCGCCGGGTGGCCGACCTGCGGCCCCGTATCGAGGAGTTGACCGCTCAGCTCCTCGACGGGATGGAGCGGGCGGCGGCCGACGGCGACGGCGTCGTCGACCTGCGCCGCCACCTCGCGCTGCCGCTGCCGCTCTCCGTCATCTGCGAGCTGCTGGGGGTGCCCGAGGAGGGCAGGGCCCGGCTGCACGACCTGTCCAACACCATCGTGAGCACCGACGCGGCGCCCGAGGACACCCTCGCCGCCAACCGGGAGATGCTGGAGCGGCTCGCCGAGGTCGTCGCCCTGCGCCGCGAGCGGCCGGGGGACGACCTCACCAGCGCGCTGATCGCGGCCCGCGAGGAGGACGGCGACCGGCTCGACGAGGACGAGCTGATCGGCACCCTGATGCTGACGGTGATCGCCGGGCACGAGACCACGCTCAACCTGATCGGCAACGCCGTGGTCGCCCTGTGCGGGCACCCGGAACAGCTCGCGCTGGTGCGCTCGGGGGAGGCGGACTGGGGCGCCGTGGTGGAGGAGGTGCTGCGCTGGGACGGCCCGGTCAGCTACTTCCCGTTCCGCTACCCCGCACGGGACCTCGACGTCGCCGGGACCGTGATCCCGGAGGGCACCCCGGTGCTCGCCGGCTACTCGGCGGCGGGCCGCGACCCCGAGGCGTACGGGCCGGACGCGGACCGCTTCGACGTCACCAGGGCGGCCCGGCACCTGTCGTTCGGGCACGGCGCCCACTTCTGCATCGGCGCGCCGCTCGCCAGGCTGGAGACCACGATCGTCCTCGACCGGCTCTTCACCCGCTTCCCCGGGCTGCGCCTCGCGGTGCCCGAGGAGGAGCTGCCCCGGCGCTCCAGCTTCGTCGGCAACGGGGTGTGCGCGCTGCCGGTGCGGCTGGGCTGAGGGCCGCCGCCCGGCCGCGATATGGCCGAAACCGCGTCCCCCGCACGGGTGACAGCGGGTGGGTGAAGGGGGCTTTTCCCGAAGGGAGTTGCGCCCCGTGACCGCCCGGCGGGACCCACCGCCGGTTCACGCCGTGACGAAGGCCGTATGGCCCGAGCGCCTGGCGGCGTCGGCCGCGGCGAGCTGGTGGTAGCGGGCGGCGGGCAGCAGCGGGCGCCAGGCGTCGAGCGGGAGCACCCTGACCGCCTCGTGCTCGGCCGGGTCGAGCACGATGGCCTCGATGGCGGCGGCGGAGAGGGTGCCGCCGTCGAAGACGAAGCCGACCTTGGCGAGCGGCCAGGACTCGTCGCGCCCGAGGAAGTGGGTGGCGAGCAGGCGCTGCGGCCCGGTGTAGGAGATCCCGGTCTCCTCCCTGCACTCGCGCAGCGCGGTCTCCCAGGGGGTCTCGCCCGGGTCGGTGTTGCCCCCGGGGCACTGCCACTCCCGTTTTCCGTACACCGAGAGCAGTTGCAGCGGCCAGCCGCGTTCGTCGGTGAAGTAGAGGCAGCCGTAGAGCGTGGCCCGCTCGATGGTCCGAATGAATTCGTGCGTGGGCAGCCAGCCGACAGTCATGCGCGGACGGTAACCGGACGCCCGCGCCCCCGAGCATGATCCAAGCCATTCCCGCGCCCGGCGGCCGACCGTGACACCGACGTCGAGCCTGGGCGCCGCACCGGGACCCTGCGGTACGACGAGTCACGGGGGCCGCCGCCCGCGCGGGGCACAGAAAATCCCCCGGTGAATTGACAACCGGGGGATTTCCACGCGTATATTGAGCACTTCGTGTGTTCGAAACCGAATACACACGGAACTCGATTACTGTGCACAGTATATCCGGCCGGGAGTTGAATTGTCAAACGCGCCTTTTCCAGATCGTGAATTGCTCGGGGAGCAGGAATTCATCGACGAGGTGTACCGCCATGTCGACGCCCTGCGCGGGGCGACGGAGGCGTCGGTCACGGACGCGCTCGGCCCGGTCGGCAACGCCTACCAGGCACGGCTGGAGCGCGACGTCCTGGTCGCCGAGCGCTCCGGGCTGCTGGCCGCCCTCAACGCCGTCGACGGCTCGCTCTGCTTCGGCCGCATCGACCTCGCCGACGGCGTCAGCCACCACATCGGCAGGATCGGCCTGCGCGAGGAGGACGAGGAGCGCACCCCCCTCCTCATCGACTGGCGCGCCCCGGTCGCCCGCCCCTTCTACCTCGCCACCGGGCACACCCCGATGGGCCTGCGCCGCCGGCGCCACATCACCAGCAAGGGCCGTACCGTCACCGCCCTGCACGACGAGCACCTCGACCTCGCCGACGCCGAGCGCACCGGGCACGAGGACCCCGCGGGCGACGCCGTCCTGCTCGCCTCGCTGAACGCCGCACGCACCGGCCGCATGGGCGACATCGTCAGCACCATCCAGGCCGAGCAGGACCGCGTGATCCGGGCCCCGCACCGCGGCGTCCTCGTCGTCGAGGGCGGCCCCGGCACCGGCAAGACCGCCGTCGCGCTGCACCGCGCCGCCTATCTCCTCTACGAGCACCGCGAACTCCTCGCGCGCCGCGCGGTGCTGGTCGTCGGCCCCAACCCGGCCTTCCTCGGCTACATCGGCGAGGTGCTGCCCTCGCTCGGCGAGACCGGGGTGCTGCTCGCCACCGTGGGTGAGCTGTACCCGGGCCTGGTCGCCACCGGCACCGACACCCCGCGCGCCGCCGCGGTCAAGGGCCGCGCCGGGATGGCGGACGTCCTCTGCGAGGTGCTGCGCGACCGGCAGGCGCTGCCCGACCCGGTGATCACCATCGTGCACGACCGCGACGTGCTGATGCTCGACGCCGACCTGGCCAGGATGGCCCGCGACCGCACCCGCAGGACAGGACTCCCGCACAACGCCGCCCGGGAGGTCTTCGAGGGCCAGATCCTCAACATCCTCACCGACATGGTCGCCGAGCGCATCGGCACCGACCCGTACGACGGCGAGATCCTGCTCGACGCGAGCGACATCACCCAGATCCGCGACGAACTCGCCGAGAACGACGAGGTGTGGGCCGCCGTCGACCGCCTCTGGCCGCACCTGACGCCCCGTCAACTCGTCGCGGACTTCCTCGCGGAGCCCACTCATCTGCCGCCGCAGGACGCCGACGCGATCCGCCGCGACCGCGGCCCCTGGACCCCCGCCGACGTCCCGCTGCTCGACGAGGCCGCCGAACTCCTCGGCACCGACGACCGGGTGCGCCTGGCCGTCGCGGAGGAGGAGCGCAGGGAGCGCGTCGCCTACGCCCGCGGCGTCCTTGAGGTCTCCTACGCGTCGCGCACCTACGAGTTCGAGGACAAGGGCGACGAGGAGTCCGAGGTGCTCGGCGCGCACGACGTGATCGACGCCGAGCGGATGGCCGAGCGCCAGGAGGAGGCCGACCACCGCACCGCCGCCGAGCGCGCCGCCGCCGACAGGACCTGGGCCTTCGGGCACATCATCGTCGACGAGGCGCAGGAACTCTCCCCGATGGCCTGGCGGCTGCTGATGCGCCGCTGCCCCACCCGCTCGCTGACCCTGGTGGGCGACCCGGTGCAGAACGCGGAGGGCGTCGGCGACTGGGACGCCATCCTCGCCCCGTACGTCGAGGACCGCTACGAGCACACCACGCTCGCCGTCAACTACCGCACCCCCGCCGAGATCATGGAGGTGGCAGCGGCGGTGGTGCGTGCCGAGCGCCCCGGCTTCGAGCCGCCGCGCTCGGTGCGCTCGACCGGCACCAGGCCGCGGGTGCGGTGCGCCCCTGGCGACCGGCTCGCCGCCGAAGTGGCCCGGCTGGCCGAGGAGCTGGCGCCGGACGAGGGGCGGCTCGGGGTGATCGCGCCCGCCGCGCTGCACGAGGAGGTCGCCGCCGCGCTCCCCGGGGTCACCGCGGGGAGCGAGCCGGACCTCACCAGGCCGGTCGTGCTGCTCGACCCGCGCGGGGCGAAGGGCCTGGAGTTCGACAGCGTGCTGGTGGTGGAGCCAGGGCGCCTCACCACCAGCGACCTGTACGTCGCCCTCACCCGCGCCACCAGCGAACTCGGCGTCGTACACCGCGAGGAACTGCCCAAGCCGCTGGCCGCGGCGCTGGCGGACGGCGCCTGACGTGCGTCCCGGCCGTCCGCCCCGGGGCCGCGCGCCTCAGTCGGTGACGTCGATACGGCCGCCCGCGCCCGGGTCGGCCGCCCGCGAGCCGGGTGTCTGCCGGGCGCCGCCCGCCGCGGCCGGTACGAGGCCGCTGCCGCCGCCCGTGATGTTCTTGAGCAGATGGGCGAGGTCGACGCCGGTCGTCGAGTTCAGGAGTTCCACGCCCTGGGCGACGTTGTCGGCGACCGTGCGGGAGAGCCGGCTCGCGCCGTCGGTGGAGATCACGGTCATCTTGTCGACGGCGCCCAGGGGCTCCGACGCCTTCGCCACGACCTGCGGCAGCACCTCGACCAGCATCTGGAGCACGGCCGCGTCGCCGTACTGCGCGAAGGCGTCGGCCTTCTTCCGCATGGCCGCGGCCTCCGCACTCCCCTTCGCGCCGATCGCGGCGGCCTCCGCCTCGCCTTCGAGACGCACGGCGTCGGCGAGCGCCGCGCGCTGCGCCTTCTCGCCCTCACCGGTCAGCCGCGCCCGCTCGGCGTCCGCCTCCGCCTGCTTGACCAGACCGATGCGGCGCGCCTCCGCCTCCTGCTCCGCCCGGTACCGGTCGGCGTCGGCGGGCTTGCGGACCTTGGTGTCCAACTCCCTGTCGGTCAGCGCGGCCTGACGCTGCGCCACCTTCTCCTGCTCGGTGAGCACTTCCTGCTGCCTGGCGGCCTCCGCGAGCGGACCCGCGGCGTTCGCCTGTGCCGCCGCCCTGTCGGTCTCCGCCTTGATCTCGGCCTGCTTGAGGTACAGCGTCCGCTGTGCGACCGCGATCTCCTCCTCGGCCTTCAGCCTGGCCTGCTCGGAGGTGCGGCGGGCGACGGCCTCGGCGATGTCGGCCTCCTGCCTGGCGCGCGCGGCCTCCGGGCGGCCGAGGTCTTCCAGGTAGGAGCCCTCGGTGCTGATGTCCTGGATCTGGAAGGCGTCGAGCACCAGGCCCTGCCCGGACAGCGACGCCTCGGCCTCCTCGGCGACCTGCCCGGCGAACGCGGCGCGGTCCCGGATGATGTCCTCCACCGACATCCGCCCGACGATGGAGCGCAGCGCCCCGGAGAGCACCTCCTGAGTGAAGCCGACGATGCCGTCCTGCTGCATCAGGAAGCGCTGGGCGGCGGCGCGTATGGAGTCCTCCGTGCCGCCGACCTTCACCACGGCGACGCCTTCGAGGTGCACCTTCACGCCGCGCAGCGTGACGGCGCCGCGGACCGCGACCGGGATGTGCCGCGAGGACAGGTCGAGCGAGAACCGCTGCTGGACGAAGGGGACGACGAAGACGCCGCCGCCGACCACGACCTTCTGGCCGCTGTTGTCGGTGAAGACGCGGCCGGTGTCCGGGTCGGTGGCCTTCTTGCCGCGCCGGCCGGTGACGATGAACGCCTCGCTCGGGCCTGCGACCTTGTAACGGGTGATGACGACGAGCGCCAGCAGTACCAGGAGTACGACGACTCCGACCACGGCGATGGCGACGGGACTCATGGGCATTCCCCCTTCTGCCCTCCAGGGGACGGCAGTCGGTCGGCGGGGCGGGCGACGCGGGGTCGGCCCGGCCCCGTGCGGTGTGCGTGTGCAAGGGATTCGGAAAGGGTCGGCGGCGGTCCCGGGCGGTCGGGTCAGCGGTCGACGGGCCGTACGGCGACCGAGGTCGGCGACAGGGACTCCGCCACCCACACCTCGCTGCCGCGGGCGACGGCGCCGCCGCTCCTGGCGGCGAACTTGATCCGCTGACCGGCCAGTTGGAGCAGCACTTCGCCGTATCCGTCGGGAGGGATCGCGGTGACCACCGTGCCCGCGGTGCCGACGAGGTCGTCGCCGCGCGGCGCGGGAGCGGACCCGTCCCGCATCAGGGCGCGGGTGAGCCTCCAGGTCAGCCCACCTGCGGCGGCACCCGCCGCGACGCCCGCCACGGTGGCGGCCCCCGTGCCGAGGCCGGTCGTGCCGAGCACGATCGCGCCGCCGAAGCCGAGCATCGAGACGAAGCCCGCGATCACCGGCAGCGACAACAGGCCGTCGAACAGGCCGTCCAGCGCGCCGACCCCGTCGAACAGGCCCTCAAGGACACCGTCGAGCACGAGCGACGCGACGAGCAGGACGACCCCGACGATGCCGAGCACAAGAAACAACGTCACTCTGTGGCCCCCCAACTCCCGGCACCTGACGCGTTCACCAGCGAATCGCATCGGTAACTGCCGACCCCCGACTGACTTTACGCTTTTTTTGTGCAGATTTGAAGCCCCGCAGTCCGTCGCGGACGGCCGGGTGGTTTACTGCGGGCCCGCTCGGGCGGGTCGGCCCCGGCGGGTCAGCCGCGCAGGGCGAGATACGGGGCCAGCGCGAACAGGGTGATGACCAGGGCGCGTCTGAGGCTGCTGGTGGGCAGTGCGCGGGCGATCTTCCAGCCCAGCAGCACCCCGGCGAGTTCGGGGACGCCGACCAGGGCCGCGAGCGGCCAGTCCACGGCGCCGTGGACGACGTAGCCCACCGTCCCTGTCGCGGCGATGGCGATCGACTGGGCCTGCGCGGCGGCCAGCGACTCCAGGACGGGCACGCCGAGGGCCACGAGGAGGGGCACGGTGAGCATCGGCCCCCCGATGCCGACCACGCCCGCCGCGACCGCCACGGCGAAGCCGAGGAGGGCCACCACCCCGGTGGCCGGATGCGCCCCGGCACCCGCGTCATGCCGCTCGCGGTACCACACCAGCGCCGCCACCCCCGCCACGAACACCGCCAGCACCAGGCCGAAGACCCGCTCGGACACCAGGGTGTTGACCCACACCCCGAGCGGTGTGCCGAGCACCGCGGCGCAGAAGAGGACCAGCGCCGTGCGGCGGGTCCCCGGCTCCCTGAGCTGCCCCGAGCGTGTGTAGGCGGCGGTGCCCAGGACGCCCGTGGCCACATGGGTGACGAGGGCGGTCCCGGCGACCTGGGCGGGGCCGAGCCCGGTCAGCGCGAACAGCGCGACGGTGGGCAGCACGCCGCCGGGCCCCACGGCGGTGATCCCGACCCCGCCGACCAGCCCGAACAGACCGAGCGCGACCAGCACCGGCAGCTCAAGGCCCCCCATTCACCGCCCCCTCCCGGCGCCCCGGGGGCGCACCGCGGCCGCCGGTCCCGTCGCCTCCCCGGTGCGCCCGGCCGCTCGCTCCTCTCACACCGGCCGCAGCCACACCGTCCCGAGCGGCGGCAGGGCCATCCCCACGCTCCGCTCCCGCCCCTGCGCGGGCACCGGCTCCGCCTTCAGCGGGGCGGGGTTCAGCACCCCGCTGCCGCCGAAGCGGGTGTCGTCCGTGTTCAGGACCTCGGCCCAGGGCGCGGCCACCCCCTCGGGCACCCCCACCCGGTAGTCCTCCCGCACCACGGGCGAGAAGTTGGACACGCACAGCAGCGGCGCGCCCTCGGCGTCGAAGCGCAGGAACGCGAACACGTTGTCCTCCGCGGCGTCCCCCGCCACCCAGGCGAACCCGGCCGGGTCCGTGTCGCGCTGCCACAGCGCGGCCTCCCGCAGGTAGACCTCGTTCAGCGACCGCACCAGGTCCCGCACGCCCCGGTGGTCGCCCGCGGCCGAGTAGGACGGGTCGAGCAGCCACCAGTCGGGCCCGTGCGCCTCCGACCACTCGGCGCCCTGGGCGAACTCCTGCCCCATGAAGAGCAGTTGCTTGCCCGGGTGGGCCCACATGAAGCCCAGGTAGGCGCGGTGCGTGGCGCGCTGCTGCCACCAGTCGCCCGGCATCTTCGACACCAGCGAGCCCTTGCCGTGCACCACCTCGTCGTGCGAGATCGGCAGCACGTAGTTCTCGCTGTACGCGTACACCATGGAGAACGTCATCTCGTGGTGGTGGTACCTGCGGTGCACCGGCTCGTGCGCCACGTACCCCAGCGAGTCGTGCATCCAGCCCATGTTCCACTTCAGCCCGAACCCGAGCCCCCCGAAACCGCCCGGGCCCACATGGTGGGTGGCGCGGGTGACGCCGTCCCAGGCCGTGGACTCCTCGGCGATGGTGACGACGCCCGGCACCCTGCGGTACAGCGTCGCGTTCATCTCCTGGAGGAACGCCACCGCGTCCAGGTTCTCCCGGCCGCCGTGCTCGTTGGGCGCCCACTCGCCGGGCTCGCGCGAGTAGTCCAAGTAGAGCATCGAGGCGACGGCGTCCACCCGCAGGCCGTCGATGTGGAACTCCTCGCACCAGTACACGGCGTTCGCCACCAGGAAGTTGCGCACCTCCGTACGGCCGTAGTCGAACTCCAGGGTGCCCCAGTCGGGGTGCGCGGCGCGCCGCGGGTCCGCGGGCTCGTACAGCGGGCGGCCGTCGAACTCGGCGAGCGCCCAGGCGTCGCGCGGGAAGTGCGCGGGCACCCAGTCCATCAGCACCCCGATCCCGGCCCGGTGCAGCGCGTCCACCAGGGCGCGGAAGTCGTCGGGGGTGCCGAGGCGTGCCGTGGGCGCGTAGAAGCCGGTGACCTGGTAGCCCCAGGAGCCGCCGAAGGGGTGCTCGGCGATCGGCATCAACTCGACATGGGTGAAGCCGAGATCGCTCACGTACGCGGGCAACTGCTCCGCGAGCTGACGGTAGGTCAGCCCGGGGCGCCAGGACGGCAGGTGGATCTCGTACACGGAGAACGGGGCCTCGTGTACCTGGCGTTCGCCGCGCCGCGCCAGCCAGTCGCCGTCCGTCCACTCGTGGTGCGACTCGGTGACCACGGACGCGGTGGCGGGCGGGCACTCGGCGGCGCGTGCCATCGGGTCGGCGCGCACCGTGTGCGCGCCGTCGGGCGTCGTGATGTCGAACTTGTACAGCTCGCCCTCGCCGAGTCCGGGCACGAAAAGCTCCCACACCCCCGTCGAGCCCAGCGAGCGCATCGGGTGCCCGGTGCCGTCCCAGTAGTTGAAGGACCCGGCCACCCGCACCCCGCGGGCGTCGGGCGCCCACACCGCGAAGCGGACCCCGGCCGTGCCCTGGTGCTCCATGACGCGGGCGCCGAGCGCGCGCCACAGCTCCTCGTGCCGCCCCTCGCCGAGCAGGTGCAGGTCGAACTCGCCGAGCGTGGGCAGGAAGCGGTACGGGTCCTCGCAGTGCGCGGCCCTCGGCTTCGGCTCGGGCACCGCCGCGGCGGGCGCGGTGCCGCTCGCGGGCCGCCCGCGCGGCTCCGCGGCCGGCTCCGGGGCCTGTCCCGCGGGCGGCGGGTAGCCGACCTCAAGGGAGTAGCCGGGCACCGCGGTCAGCGGCAGCAGCGCGGAGAAGAAGCCCTCCCCGTCGTCGTGCAGCCGCACGGGACCGGCGCCCTCGGGGACCGCGTCCACCCACAGCGCGTGCGGGCGCAGCGCCCGCACCGCGACACCGCCGGGCACCTGGTGCGCGCCGAGCACCCCGTGCGGGTCGTGGTGGGTGCCGTCGAGCAGCCGCCGCCTGTCCTCCTCGGGCACCGGGTCCGCGGGCGCGGGCCCTGCGGGCGCGGCCGGGGACCCCCCGGGCGCTGCGGGCGGCGGAATCCGCGCCTCGCCCGAGGAGTCGGGGAAGCGGGGCGACGGTGGGCGGGGCACGGGGACCTCCTGGGAGTCGGGTGGGGCCGCGGCGCCGCGCGGGCGGCGGGGCGGCGCCGTCGGCGCTGGTGCCGCGGCCGGGAAGGTGTGCCGGGCGTCGCGAGCAGGCGAACCGTTTTGGCCATGGCGCTAGACGGGGTCGGGGTCCGCGAGGCGGTGTATCGCGGCGAGCGGCACGGGCAGCCAGTCGGGCCGGTGCCTGGCCTCGTACATCACCTCGTAGACGGCCTTGTCAGCCTCGTAGGCGCGCAACAGTACGGCCTCGCGGCGCGGGTCGGAGCCGGAGACGTCCGCGTATCCGGCGCAGTACGCGGCCCGGCAACGGTCCGCCCACAGCGGCGCCCAGGGGCGGTGCGAGCGGGCCGCGTAGTCGAAGGAGCGCAGCATCCCCGCGATGTCGCGCGCCACGGGCTGGGGGGTGCGGCGCTCGGCGAGCGGTCTGGCGGGCTCGCCCTCGAAGTCGATCAGCGACCACTCTCCCGAGGGGGCGCGCAGGCACTGCCCCAGGTGGAGGTCGCCGTGCACCCGCTGGGCGTCCCAGACCCGGCCGTCGACCGCGAGCGCGGCCAGCGCGTCGAACGCGGCGCGCAGCCCGCGCGCGTGCGGACGCAGCTCGGGTACGGCCGCGACCGCGGCGGTCAGCCGCCGCGCCATGCCCCCGGCAAGCTCCTCCACCCGGGGTCTGCCCAGGGTCACGGTGGGCAGCGCGCGGGCCAGCGCGGTGTGCACCTCGGCGGTGGCCCTGCCGAGCGCGCGGGCCTCGGCGCCGAAGTCGCCGCCCCTGGCGAGGTCGGCGAGCGCCAGCTCCCAGCCGTCGGTGGCGCCGCGCAGGAACGGCTGGAGCACCCCGAGCACCAGCACCTCGTCCGGGTGCGGCTCGGGACCGGTGCCCGCGGCGCCCGGGTCGGCGGCGACCGCGGGGTCGGTGGCGACGGCGGGGTCCGCGGGCTCGGCGAGCATCCAGGCCACGGGCGCGGGCACCCGGGGGCTGCCGGTGCGGGCGAGCGCGTGCGGCAGTTCGAGGTCGGGGTTGAGCCCCGGCACGATCCGCCGGAACAGCTTGAGGATCAGGGTGTCCCCGTACACCACGGACGAGTTCGACTGCTCGGCGCCCAGCAGCCGGGGCGTGAGCCCGCGGCCGATGTCGCCCCCGGGGGCCCGCTCGAAGCGGAGCGTGCCGATCCTGGCCCGGTCGCGCAGCGCGGTCAGCAGCGCCTCGGCGGCCTCGGGGTCGTGCAGCGCGTCGTACACCGTGCGCCCGGCGAGCGGGCCCGTGCTCGCCCGGCCGATCAGCGCGGGCGCCAGGTGCGGCGGCAGGCTGCCGCGCACCCCGAGCAGCAGTTGGTAGCAGTCCGCGTCGCCTGGCGGCGGCTGCTCGGCCCGCACCAGCAGGTGCAGCAGCCCGGGCGCGCCGCCCGCGCCGGGGGCGAGCAGCTCGGTCGCCGACACCGTGGAGAAGCCCGTGACCGGCCGCCCCTTGCCCGCGAACCAGCGCTGCCGCGGCAGCCAGCCCCGCAGCAGCGGGTCGAGGGAGGCGAGCGGATCGGGGCACGCGAGGGACGGCGTGCCCGGGCGGCTGGCGGCTTCCGGCATGGCGTCGCGTCCTTTCCCCGGGCCCGGCACAGGAAGTGCGCGTCAGTGTCCCGGAAGGCGGCGGTGGCTGTGCGGCTGTGCGGGACGTGTCGGATGAGGATGGTCCGTACGGACTCGGTGGCCGGGCGGGGCGTGTCCGCCGCGTCCCTGCGGCGCCTGCACGGGGCGCCGCGAGCCGGGCGCCGCCCCGCGGACACTCCTGTCAGGTGCCCCGCGGGTGGCGGCGGAAACCGGCCCGCCCGGTCCTGCGGCGCTCAGCCCGCGGGCCCGCGGCCCCCGGAGCCCGGTTCCGTGTCCCCCGGCAGCGCGGCGGCGGGCGCCGCCTCGTCCGCGCGCAGCCTGAACCAGTAGAAGCCGTGCCCCGCAAGCGTCAGCAGATACGGCAGCTCCCCGATCGCGGGGAAGCGCACCCCGCCGATCAGCTCCACCGGATGGCGGCCGCGGAAGGCGCGCAGGTCCAGCTCGGTGGGCTGGGCGAAGCGGGAGAAGTTGTGCACGCACAGCACCAGGTCGTCGTCGCCGCCGTCGCTCGCGGGCGCCTCCCGCAGGAAGGCGAGCACCGCGGGGTTCGACGAGGGCAGCTCGGTGTAGCTGCCGAGTCCGAACGCCGGGTTCTGCTTGCGGATCTCGATCATCCGCCGGGTCCAGTGCAGCAGCGACGAGGGCGACGACATCGACGCCTCGACATTGGTGACCTGGTAGCCGTAGACCGGGTCCATGATCGTCGGCAGCGAGAGCCGCCCCGGGTCGCAGGAGGAGAAGCCCGCGTTGCGGTCCGGGGTCCACTGCATCGGGGTGCGCACCGCGTCCCGGTCGCCGAGCCAGATGTTGTCGCCCATCCCGATCTCGTCGCCGTAGTACAGGATCGGCGATCCGGGCAGCGACAGCAGCAGCGCGGTGAACAGCTCGATCTGGTTGCGGTCGTTGTCGAGGAGCGGCGCGAGCCGCCTGCGGATGCCGATGTTGGCGCGCATCCGCGGGTCCTTCGCGTACTCCGCGTACATGTAGTCGCGCTCCTCGTCGGTGACCATCTCCAGGGTCAGCTCGTCGTGGTTGCGCAGGAAGATGCCCCACTGGCAGCCCGACGGGATCGCCGGGGTCTTCGCCAGGATCTCGGAGACCGGGTAGCGCGACTCGCGGCGCACCGCCATGAAGATCCGCGGCATCACCGGGAAGTGGAACGCCATGTGGCACTCGTCGCCGCCCTTCTGGAAGTCGCCGAAGTAGTCGACGACGTCCTCGGGCCACTGGTTGGCCTCCGCGAGCAGCACCGTGTCCGGGTAGTGCTCGTCGATCTCGGCGCGCACCCGCCGCAGCATCTCGTGGGTGGCCGGCAGGTTCTCGCAGTTGGTGCCCTCCTTCGCGTACAGGTAGGGCACCGCGTCGAGGCGGAAGCCGTCGATGCCGAGGTCGAGCCAGAACTTCAGCGCGGCCAGGATCTCCTCGCGCACCACCGGGTTCTCGTAGTTGAGGTCCGGCTGGTGCGAGAAGAACCGGTGGAAGTAGTACTGCTTGCGCACCGGGTCGAAGGTCCAGTTGGACGCCTCGGTGTCGACGAAGATGATGCGGGCGTCCGCGTACTGCTTGTCGTCGTCGGCCCACATGTAGTAGTCGCCGTATGGCCCGTCGGGGTCCTTGCGCGACTCCTGGAACCACGGGTGCTGGTCGCTCGTGTGGTTCATGACGAAGTCGATGATGACCCGCATGCCGCGGTGGTGCGCCGCGTCCACGAACTCCACGAAGTCGGCGAGGTCGCCGAATTCGGGCAGGACGGCGGTGTGGTCCGCGACGTCGTAGCCGCCGTCGCGCAGCGGCGAGGTGAAGAAGGGCGGCAGCCAGAGGCAGTCCACGCCGAGCCACTGAAGGTAGTCGAGCTTCGCGGTGATGCCCTTGAGGTCGCCGACGCCGTCGCCGTTGCTGTCCTGGAAGGAGCGGACCAGCACCTCGTAGAAGACGGCCCGTTTGAACCAGTCGGGGTCCCGGTCCTTCGCGGGGGTGGACTCGAAGGTGTCGGGGACGGGCTCGTTGACGATCATGATGTGGGTGACCCTCCGGTAGGCGGGGTGGGTCGCAGGACGGTGAGGACGTGCGCGGGAGTCAGGCCCGGCTCCAGACGCACGTAGTTCGCCCTGCCCCAGTGATAGGTCTCGCCGGTCAGCTCGTCGCGCACCGGCACGGACTCGTGCCAGTCGAGGCCGAGCGCCGGCATGTCCAACGACACGGTGGCCTCCTGGGTGTGGTGGGGGTCCAGGTTGACCACGACGATCACGGTGTTCGCCGGGGTGCCGTTGCTCTGCTTGGAGTAGACGATCACCTCGTCCTTGTCCGCGTCGTGGAAGGTGAGGTCGCGCAACTGCTGCAACGCGGGGCTGCGGCGCCTGATCCGGTTGAGCGCGGTGATCAGCGGCGCGATGGTACGCCCCGCGCGTTCGGCGGCCTCCCAGTCCCGGGGGCGCAGCTCGTACTTCTCCGAGTGCAGGTACTCCTCGCTGCCCTCGCGCGCCGCGGTGTTCTCGCACAGCTCGTAGCCGCTGTAGATCCCCCAGGACGGCGAGAGGGTGGCCGCGAGCACCGCACGGGCCTCGAAGGCGGGCCGCCCCCCGTGCTGGAGGTAGGCGTGCAGGATGTCCGGGGTGTTGGCGAAGAAGTTGGGCCGGACGCACCACGCGTCCTGCCCGGTCAGCTCGGTCAGGTAGTCGGTCAGCTCCTCCTTGGTGTTGCGCCAGGTGAAGTACGTGTACGACTGCTGGAAGCCGATGGCGCCCAGGGTCCGCATCATCGCGGGCCTGGTGAACGCCTCGGCGAGGAAGATGACGTCCGGGTCGGTGCGGTTGATGTCCGCGATCACCTGCTCCCAGAACACCACCGGCTTGGTGTGCGGGTTGTCCACCCGGAAGATCCGCACCCCGTGGCCCATCCACAGCCGCAGCAGCCTGGTGGTCTCCGCGATCAGCCCCGGCATGTCCGCGTCGAACGCGATCGGGTAGATGTCCTGGTACTTCTTCGGCGGGTTCTCCGCGTACGCGATCGAGCCGTCGGCCCTGTGGTGGAACCACTCGGGGTGCTCCGTCACCCACGGGTGGTCCGGGGAGCACTGGAGGGCGAAGTCGAGCGCGACCTCAAGGCGCAGCTCCCGCGCCCTGCGGACGAACTCGTCGAAGTCCTCGAAGGTGCCGAGGTCCGGGTGGATCGCGTCGTGCCCGCCCTCGGGGGAGCCGATCGCCCACGGCACGCCGACGTCGTCGGGACCCGCGTGCAGCGTGTTCCCGCGGCCCTTGCGGAACGTCGTGCCGATCGGGTGGACCGGCGGCAGGTACACCACGTCGAAGCCCATCGCCGCGACCGCGGCCAGCCGGTCGGCCGCCGTGCGCAGGGTGCCGGACACCGGCCGCCTGCCCTCGGCGAGCAGCGCGCCCTCGGAGCGCGGGAAGAACTCGTACCAGGACCCGTACAGCGCCCGTCTGCGCTCCACCAGCAGCGGCAGCCGGGCCGAACTCGTCACCAGGTCGCGCAGCGGATGGCGGGCAAGCACCTCCGTCACCTCGGGGGTGAGTGCCGCCGCGAGCCGGTCCTTGCCCGCGCGCCCGGTGTCCCGCAGCGCGTCGGCGGCGGCGAGCACCACCTCGCGCATCCCGCCGCGCTTGGGCACCCCGGCCGCCGCGCGCTCGTACAGCGCCGCGCCCTCGTCGAGGACGAGGTCCGTGTCCATCCCGGCCGGGATCTTCACCGACGCCGTGTGCCGCCAGGTGGCCAGCGGGTCCGACCACGCCTCGACGGCGTACGACCAGCGGCCCTCGGCGTCGGGGACGACGCTCGCGCCCCAGCGGTCGGTACCGGGGGCCAGCTCGCGCATCGGCGTCCAGGGGCCGCCGACGCCGTTCGGGCCGCGCAGCACCACATTGGCCGCGACCGCGTCGTGCCCCTCGCGGAACACCGTCGCGCTCACCTCGAACGCCTCGCCCACCACCGCCTTGGCCGGCCGTCGGCCGCCGAGCACGAGCGGGTGGACGTCGAGCACGGGGATACGGCCGATCATGGGCTCACCTGGTGGTTCAGCGGGGTGGACGGGTGACATACGGCGCTCGGTGGCGCCGGTGGTGGCGGCGGAAGATACGTTTGACCTTTTTATCTTCGGTGTCGACGACTGACGGGTTGCGGGCATAGCCGCTCCTGTCCGCGTTCACGCGATTCACTCGTACGGGCGTGTGGAGAGTGGTGCCTCGACTACCGGAAAAGCCTTCCCCCGGCCCTCGGGGGTGCAATCCGGTCCCACGCCACCGTGTGACCCGTAGGAAGCACCGGAGGCCGTCGGATGGCACGGCGTCCCTCCGTGCGCCGTGGTTGCGCCCCTCGTGGGCGGTTACCCTCCCAGTGCCCCGGGGCGTTTCTTCGAGGCGCCCGAACTGGATTGCAAAGGTGGACATGTGAAGGCAATCCGTCGGATCACCGTACGACCCGTCCTTCCCGAACCGCTGCGGCCGCTCGGCCGGCTCGCCCGCAACCTGCGCTGGTCCTGGCACCCCGCGACCCGTCAGCTCTTCGAGGCGGTCGACCCCGGCCGGTACGCCTCCTGCGACGGGGACCCGGTACGGGTCCTCGCCAGCGTGCCGCCCGCCCGGCTCGCCGAACTCGCCGGGGACCCCGCCTTCCTCGACCGGCTCGCCGCGGCCGACGCCGACCTCACCGGGTACCTCACCGGCGAGCGCTGGTACCAGCGCCAAGGCGGCGGGCTGCCCGCAGCCGTCGCCTACTTCTCGCCCGAGTTCGGCATCACCGCGGCGCTGCCCCAGTACTCCGGCGGCCTCGGCATCCTCGCCGGCGACCACCTCAAGTCCGCGAGCGACCTCGGCGTCCCGCTCATCGGCGTCGGCCTGCTCTACCGGCACGGCTACTTCCGCCAGACCCTGTCCAGGGACGGCTGGCAGCAGGAGCACTACCCCGTACTCGACCCCCATGAACTGCCTCTCGCCCCGCTCGAAACCGCGGACGGCACCCCCGTGCGCGTACGGCTCGCGCTGCCGGGCGGGGGCGCCCTGTGGGCCAGGGTGTGGCAGGCGCGTGTCGGACGGGTGCCGCTGCTGTTGCTCGACTCCGACGTCGAGGAGAACGGGCCACGCGAGCGCGACGTCACCGACCGGCTCTACGGCGGCGGCAGCGAGCACCGGCTGCTCCAGGAGATGCTCCTCGGCATCGGCGGGGTCCGCGCGGTGCGCGCCTACTGCGCCGCCACCGGGCACCCCGACCCCGAGGTCTTCCACACCAACGAGGGCCACGCCGGGTTCCTCGGCGTCGAGCGCATCCACGAGCTGACCTCCACGGGCACCGGCTTCGACGCCGCCCTCGAAGCGGTGCGGGCCGGCACCGTCTTCACCACCCACACCCCCGTGCCCGCCGGGATCGACCGCTTCGAGCGCGACCTGGTCGCCCGCCACTTCGGGCCCGAGGCCGAGCTGCCGGGCCTGGAGACGGGCCGCGTCCTCGACCTCGGCGCCGAGACCTACCAGGGCGGCGAGCCCCACCTGTTCAACATGGCCGTGATGGGCCTCAGGCTCGCCCGCGGCGCCAACGGCGTCTCGTTGCTGCACGGCAGGGTCAGCCGGGAGATGTTCGCGGGACTCTGGCCGGGTTTCGACCCCGAGGAGGTGCCCATCACCTCCGTCACCAACGGCGTCCACGCCCCGACCTGGGTGGCGCCCGAGGTGCACGGGGCCGCCGAGCGCACCCTCGGCGCCGAGCGGGCCGAGGCCGCCCTCGCCCTCGGCGACCCCGACGCCTGGCGCGCCCTCGCCGACGTCCCCGCCGCTGAGCTGTGGGAGCTGCGGCGCACCCTGCGCGCCCGGCTCGTCGAGGAGGTGCGGGCCCGGCTCTACGCGTCCTGGCGGCAGCGCGGCGCCGCGCCCGCCGAACTCGGCTGGATCGAGGGCGCGCTCGACCCCGGGGTGCTCACCATCGGCTTCGCCCGCCGGGTGCCCTCGTACAAGCGGCTCACCCTGATGCTGCGCGACCGCGAGCGGCTGACCCGGCTGCTGCTCGACGAGGAGCGGCCCGTGCAGATCGTCGTGGCGGGCAAGGCGCACCCCGCGGACGACGGCGGCAAGCGCCTGGTGCAGGAGCTGGTCCGCTTCAGCGACGACCCGATGGTGCGCAGGCGCATCGTCTTCCTGCCCGACTACGGCATGGGCATGGCGCAGAAGCTCTACCCGGGCTGCGACGTCTGGCTGAACAACCCGCTGCGGCCGCTGGAGGCGTGCGGCACCTCGGGGATGAAGGCCGCGCTCAACGGCTGTCTCAACCTGTCGGTGCTGGACGGCTGGTGGGACGAGTGGTTCGAGCCCGACTTCGGCTGGGCGATCCCCACCGCGGACGGCGTGGACACCCCGGGCGCGGGGCCCCGGCAGGCCGTCGGCCTCGACGACGACCGCAGGGACGCGCTGGAGGCGGGGGCCCTCTACGACCTGCTCGAACGGCGGGTCACCCCGCTGTTCTACGAGCGCCGCCCCGGCGAGGAGCTGCCGGAGCGCTGGATCGAGATGGTCCGCCAGACCCTCGCCAGGCTGGGCCCGAAGGTCCTCGCGGGCCGTATGGTCGCCGACTACGTCGAGCGCCTGTACGCACCGGCCGCCGCCGCGCGCCGCGGTCTCGGGGCCGACGCGGCGGACGGCCTGGCCCGCTGGAAGGCGCGGGTGCGCGGCGCCTGGCCCGAGGTGAGCGTCGACCATGTGGAGGCGGCGGGCGCCGGCACCGCGGAGCTGGGCGCCACCCAGGTGCTGCGGGTGCGGGTCTCCCTCGGCGGCCTCACCCCCGACGACGTCGAGGTGCAGGCGGTCGCGGGCCGGGTCGACGAGGAGGACAGGATCGTGGACGCCGGGATCGCCCCGCTGAAGCACACCGGAGGCCCCGGGCTCGACGGCGCCTGGACCTACGAGGGCCCCCTCACCCTGGACCGCGCCGGGCCGTACGGCTACACGGTGCGGGTGGTGCCCGCCCATCCGCTGCTGGCGTCCGGCGTGGAACTCGGCCTCGTCGCGCTGCCAGGACAGGACGCGGCGGGGGAGGCGGCAGGGGTGCTGCTGCGCTGACGCGCGGCGCCCTCGGCCCCTGCCCGGCGGTGGCGGTGCCCCCTCGGCACGGAGGAGGGGGCCGCGGCCTGCGCCTCGCGGCGCGGTCCGCGGCCCCCGGGGGCTCAAAACCTGGTCAGCTCACGTTGACCGCGGCCCAGGTGGCGTCCACGGTGGAGTACTCCGTGGAGTCCTCGCCGAACAGGTCGGCGGCGGCGCTCAGCGTGGCCTCGCGCGCGTCGTGGTAGTCCGTCGTCGAGGTCATGTACTCGGTCAGCGCCTTGAACCAGATCTGCTCGGCGGCGTCCCGGCCGATGCCGGGCACCGACTCGCCGTTGGACGTCGGCGAGTCGTAGTCGATGCCGTTGATCGTCTTCTGGCCGCTGCCCTCGGACAGCAGGTAGAAGAAGTGGTTCGCGATGCCGGACGAGTAGTGCACGTCCGTGTTGCCGGCCGAGCTGCTCCAGTCGTCGAGTGAGATGCCGTCCTTGCTCGGCTGGTCCATGTAGCGCAGCGGGCTGCCGTCGCCGTTGATGTCGATCTGCTCGCCGATGAGGTAGTTGCCCGGGTTGTCGGGGGCGTCGGCGTAGAACTCCACCGCGGAGGCGAAGATGTCGCTCGTGCCCTCGTTCAGGCCGCCGGACTCGCCGCTGTAGTTGAGGCCCGCGGTGGTGGAGGTGACACCGTGGCTCATCTCGTGGGCGGCCACGTCCAGCGCGGTCAGCGGGGCCTTGTTGCCCGAGCCGTCGCCGTACGTCATGCAGAAGCAGGAGTCGTCCCAGAAGGCGTTCACGTAGTTGTCGCCGTAGTGGACGCGCGAGTACGAGCCCTTGCCGTCGCCTGCGATGCCGGAGCGGCCGTGGACGTTCTTGTAGTAGTCCCAGGTGACCTCGGCGCCGTAGGCGGCGTCGACGCCGGCCGTGGCCGGGTCGTTGACGGTGCCGTCGCCCCACTCGTCGTCGTCGTCCGTGAACAGGGTGCCCTTGCCGGAGACACCGTTGTCCAGGTTGTACGTGCTGGTGTCGCCGCGCTCCCCGTCGGTCAGCTCGTAGCCGCTGCCCGACTGCGTGGTGCCGATCTCCACGTCGCCGCTGAACTGGCTGTGGCCGACACCGGTGCGGATGTCGTCGTACTGGAACAGCTTCTTGCCGCTGGCCGCGTCGGTGATGACGTGCAGCCTGCTGGGCGTGCCGTCCTCGTCCGTCGTGTTGGTGACCTTCTCGTAGGCCAGCACCGGGGTGCCCTTGGCGGCCCAGACCACCTTGCGGGCGCCCTTGGGCGCGGCCTTGGCGGCGAGGCTGCTCGACGTGTCCACCGCGATCTTCGCCGAAGAGGCGCGGGTGACGCCCTTGGTGGCGCCGGACTTGTCGGTGTGCACCACGAGGTCGCCGCCGAGCACCGGCAGTCCGCCGTAGGTGCGCTCGTAGCGGGTGTGCGTGGTGCCGTTGCGGTCCTTGACCACGTCCTTGACGACCAGCTTCTCCTGGGCGCCGAGGCCCAGTTGCTTCGCGGTGGTGGCCGCGTGCGACTGGGCGGTCTTGAGGGCGTCGGTGTGCGCGGCACCGGTGAGCACGCTCGGGGCGCCGGCCAGGGATCTGACGTCCTGGGCCTTGGTCTGTGCCATGGCGCCACCGGAGAGGCTGGAGAGCACGAGCGCACCGGACGCGACAGCGGTGCCGATGGCCAGAATCCTGCCTCGGGATATGTGGGGGGTCACGCAGGCTCCTCTGAGTGTGGGGGCCCGGGGCATGAGGTTCCCCGGGCAAACAGGTGAGGTGCGGGTTCGCTTGCCCGGGAAGCGTTGCATTTACGGCGGGTACACGACAGGGGTGCATCGTCATGTTGGCCGGAAATCGTCCGTTGGGCGGGACTGACTGTACGTAATGCGAACGAAACACTTGAGTGGCGGCCGAGCTTGAGGTTACGCCCTCCACCCGTGCACTCATGTACGGGAGATTGTCGGGATGTGTTCAAGGGGGCGTCGGAGTCCGTCTTCCTGAGGCCGGACGAGCCCCCTCGTGTGGCTGAAAATCGCCTACGGGGCGGGAGGGGTGCGTGGGGTGACCGCGCGTCGGCCGGACCGTGGCGGCCAACTCGCCCGCGCCGTACGGGCCTCGGGCGACCGGTGGGCGCCACGAGGGCGGGCCCGCCGCTCCCGCGCGACCGGACCGGGGCGAGAGCGCGCCCCCGCCGCCTCGTCATGGGCGTCGGCCGTTCACCCCGAAGCCACCGCGGCTTCGCATAATTTGGGCGGAAAGTCCGGTAATGGGACGCTCATTAACCGGATCGCGACCTGACCAGTCTTGACGCGTCATGTGCACGCTTGTAATTCTCGGGAACGGCGCTGCTGGATCATGCGGCGGCTTTATGTCAGCTCTCTCCACGAGGACGTCGCTCCATGTCCGGCGCACTGCTCACCCATGCCCCGGTACTCGCCTCGGGTGCCTACCCGCCACCCAGGGTCGCGTACCTGCCCGGGGGCGCGCAACGCATTTTCGCAGCGCCGCACGGAGCCCCCCGCTCGGTCCCGCGCCGATGGACACCCCATCCGCAACGGCGGTCGGCGGAGGGCGCGTTCCGCCTCCGGGGCCTCCGGAGCATCGGTCACCCCCGCTCCCGAAAGGCCGGCTGAAAGTGCTGCGATACATCGCCCGCAAAGCCGCCGGCTGGTTTTTGATGATCGTCGTCGCAACAAACATCACGTACTTCCTCGCCAATTCCTTCCTGAAGCCCGCGTCGAATTACACAGCGCTGCGACCGCCTCGAACTCCGGCCCAGATCAACCACTCTCTGGCGCTTTACAACCTGAATCCGGACAAGCCGATCCTCGATCGCTGGTGGCGCTGGTTCTCCGATATCCTGCTGCACTTCGACTGGGGCAGGTCGCCGACCGGGGGAAGTGTCAACGGACAGGTCGTCTACCGCGTCTTCACCAGTGGGCAACTGGTCCTGGGCGCGACGATCCTCTCCATCGTCATCGGCGTCGGCCTCGGCGTCTTCACCGCCTCACGGCAGTACAAGCCGTCCGACCGGGCCTTCCAGGGCCTGTCCGTGCTCTCCTTCAACGTGCCGTCCGCCGTGGCCTCGCTGGCGGTCGTCCTGGTGGCCATCGCGCTCAACCAGTCCCTGGGGGACACCCTGCTGCCGGTCGCCGGCGCGCAGGACCCCGACGTCTCCGGCTTCTGGGCGGTCTTCGGCTCCCGCGTGAATCACGCGATCCTGCCGACGATTTCCCTGACCTTCATCTCCTACGCCGGATACCACCTGCTCCAGCGCTCCCTGCTGCTGGACAACATCAACTCCGACTATGTGCGCACGGCGCGCGCGAAGGGGCTCACCCGGCAGCAGGCGATCCGGCGCCACGGGCTGCGCACCTCGATCATTCCCGTCGCCACCCAGGTCGCGTTCGCGATGCCGGCGCTCTTCACCGGGGCCGTCATCACCGAGACGGTGTTCGCCTGGCACGGCATGGGCGAGTACTTCGTGAAGACCATCTCCACCAACGACGTGCACGGCGCGGTCGCGGTCGCCGCGTTCGGCGCGCTGATGACGGCGATCGGCGCGATCCTCGCCGACCTCGCCGTCGTGGCACTCGACCCCAGGATCAGGGTGAGCTGACGTGGCCATCAACATGCCGGGCGTGGGTCCTGACGCCGACGAGATACGCCCGGAGAAGGCGGACGCACAGCAGTTGCGGGCCGCGGGCAGCCGCGGCAAGCGGCTCTCCCCGACACGGCTCTACGCGCGGCGATTCGCGCGCAACAAGCCGGCCCTCGGCGGTCTCGTGCTCTTCCTGCTGCTGGTGCTCTTCGCCGTCTTCGGGCGCTTCCTGACGCACTGGAACTACGAGGAGGCGGACTTCACCGCCCTCACCGTCTCGCCGGGCACGGGGGACCATCTGCTGGGCACCAACGCCGCTGGCAACGATGTCTACTCCCAGCTCGTCCACGGCCTCGGCAGGTCGCTGGTGATCGCGGTCTCCGTCTCGCTGTTCACCACGGCGATCGCCGCGCTCTTCGGCACCACCGCCGCCTACCTGGGCGGCAAGGCGGAGCGCGCCATGCTCGGCTTCGTCCACTTCCTGCTGATCCTGCCCTCGTTCCTGATCATCGCGCTGGTCGGCACCCACTACCAGGGCGACTGGAAGATCCTCGTGGTCGTCCTCACCGTCTTCGGCTGGATGCTCACCGCCCGCGTCATCTGGTCGCTCGCCACCTCGCTGCGGGAGCGCGAGTACGTGACGGCGGCCCGCTTCATGGGCGTCGGGCCGCTGCGCACCATCCTGCGGCACCTGGTGCCCAACATCGGCTCGCTGCTCATCGTGACCTTCACCCTCGGCGTCGCGTCCACCGTGCAGTCCGAGACCGCGCTGTCCTTCATCGGCTTCGGCGTGAAGCAGCCCGACGTCTCGCTCGGCGCGATGCTCGCCGACGGCCAGACCACCCTGTCCACCGCGCCCTGGCTGTTCTACCTGCCCGCGATCGCGGTGGTCCTGCTGACCGTCGCGATGGCGCTCATCGGTGACGGCCTGCGGGACGCCCTCGACCCCACCTCGCAGTCCGGAGGCCGCGCATGATCGAGCAGCGCACCGTCACCAAGGAGCGAGAAGCCGCGCGGCCCCTGCTCTCCGTCCGCGACCTCACGGTGGCCTTCCCCTCGGAGGCGGGCCGGGTCGACGCCGTCCGCGGCGTCTCCTTCGACCTGCACCGGGGCAGGACCCTGGGCATCGTCGGCGAGTCGGGCTCCGGCAAGTCGGTGACCTCCATGGCGGTCATGGGCCTGCTGCCCGAGTACGCCGCCGTCTCCGGCGAGATCAGGCTCGGCGAGGACAACCTCCTCGACCTCGACGACCGGCGGATGTCGAAGGTGCGCGGGCGGCGGATCGGCATGATCTTCCAGGACCCGCTCTCCTCCCTCACCCCGATCTTCAGCATCGGCGACCAGATCGTCGAGGCGCTCCGCATCCACCAGGACATCCCGCAGGCCGCCGCCTGGAAGCGGGCGGTGGAACTGCTCGACCTCGTCGGCATACCCAACCCCGACCGGCGGGCCAAGGGCTTCCCCCACGAGTTCTCCGGCGGCATGCGCCAGCGCGTCGTCATCGCCATGGCCATCGCCAACGACCCGGACTTCATCATCGCGGACGAGCCGACGACCGCGCTCGACGTGACGGTCCAGGCGCAGATCCTCGACGTCCTCAAGACCGCGCAGCGCGAGACCGGCGCCGCCGTCATCATGATCACCCACGACCTCGGCGTGGTGGCGGGCTCCGCCGACGACGTCATGGTGATGTACGCGGGCCGCGCCGTCGAACACGCCCCGGTGGACGAACTCTTCGCCCGCCCCCGTATGCCGTACACCATCGGCCTGATGGGCGCCATCCCCCGGCTCGACGACCGCGCCCGCGACGCCCTCGTGCCCGTCAGGGGGACGCCGCCGCTCCTCGTCGACCTGCCCGACGCCTGCCCCTTCGCCGAGCGCTGCCCCGTCGTCGAGGACGCCTGCCGCGCCACCGAGCCGGCCCTCGAACCCGTCGCCGCCGACGGCACCGCCGCCGGTGACGCGGCCCCCGCGCACCGGGCCGCCTGCCGCCGCTCCGGCGAGATCAGCGGCGGCGCCATCGATGGGGCGCCGGTCTTCCCCGTCCCGGTGCTCCCGGAGACCGAACTCGCCGTCATCCCGCGCGAGGAGCGCGCCAAGGTGCTCGACCTCGTCGACGTCACCAAGACCTTCCCGCTCACCAAGGGCGGGCTGCTCAAGCGGCGGGTCGGCACCGTACACGCCGTCAACGGCGTCGACTTCGACATCCGCGAGGGCGAGACGCTCGGCCTCGTCGGCGAGTCCGGCTGCGGCAAGACCACCACCCTGCTGGAGATCATGGGGCTCAAGGCCCCGGAGCGCGGCAGTATCAGCGTCGGCGGCACGGACGTGGCGCGGCTCAGGCGCAAGCAGGACATCGGCAGGGTGCGCCGCGACATCCAGATGGTCTTCCAGGACCCGATGGGCGCCCTCGACCCCCGGATGACCGTCTTCGACGTCCTCGCGGAGCCGCTGCGCGCCATCGGCCAGCGCGGCAGGGACGTGCTGGAGGACCGGGTGGCGGAGCTGATGGAGCTGGTCAGCCTCGATCCCGAGCACCGCGACCGGTTCCCCGCCGCGTTCTCCGGCGGGCAGCGCCAGCGCATCGGCATCGCACGGGCCCTGGCCACCCGGCCGAAGCTGCTGGTGCTCGACGAGCCGGTCTCCGCGCTCGACGTGTCGGTGCAGGCAGGGGTCATCAACCTGCTCAACGAACTCAAGGCCGACCTCGGCCTCTCCTATCTCTTCGTCGCCCACGACCTGTCGGTGGTACGCCATATCTCCGACCGGGTGGCGGTGATGTACCTGGGGCGGATCGTGGAGATCGGCGCGACGGACGCCGTCTTCGACAACCCCAGGCACCCGTACACCAGGGCGCTGCTCTCCGCCATCCCGCTGCCCGACCCGGCGGCGGAGCGCGGCAGGGAGCGCGTCCTGCTCAGGGGCGACCTGCCCAGCCCTACCGACGACCAGCCCGGCTGCCGGTTCGTCACCAGGTGTCCGCTCCACCTGACCCTGGGGGAGTCACAGAAGGAGCGGTGCCGAGGGGAGACACCGCGGCTCACGGGAGAGGAGAGCCAGGACCACCGCGACGCATGCCACTTCGCGGACACGCTCACGACGGTAGAGACCTAGAACCGAGAGACTGACATGAAGAGACTCGCGTTGGGCGGCGTCGCGTTCGCCGCCGCCGCCTCCCTCGTCCTGGCCGGGTGCACCGGCGGGGACAACGACAAGAGTGACGGCAAGGCACAGAAGGGCGCCTCCTCGGAGAGCGAGGTGCTGACCTCCTACAACCCGCAGCCCGCCAGTAACCTGAAGCAGGGCGGGGAGATGACCCTGCCGATCGTGGAGATCCCGGACCAGCTCAACCCGATGCAGGGCGACGGGACGCTCTACACCTCCAAGGTCGCCTGGTTCTACCAGCCCCAGCTCTCCTACAACGACCCCAAGGGCAAGGTCACCTGGAACAAGGACTACCTGTCCAGCGTCAAGGAGACGACGGTCGACGGCAACACCCAGGTCACCTACGACATCAACCCGAAGGCGAAGTGGAACGACGGCCAGAAGTGGGACTGGACCGTCTTCCGTGACACCTGGAAGGCCAACAACGGCACCGACAAGAACTTCGTCGTCGGCTCCTCCGACGGCTACGCCAACGTCAAGTCGGTGACCAAGGGCAAGGACGACCACGAGGCGGTCCTCACCTACGACGGCAAGTACGTGTGGTGGGACTACATCTTCAACACGGTCATCAACCCCCACATCGCCAAGGCCGACGACTTCAACAAGGCGTACGTGAACAAGCCGCACCCGGAGTGGGGCGCGGGCCCGTACACGATCGACAAGTTCGACGCCAAGGGCGGCACCATCTCCTACAAGCCCAACCCGAACTGGTGGGGCGCCAAACCGCATCTGGACAAGTTCACGTTCGTGCAGATGGAAGAAAGCTCCTCCATCAACGCGTTCAAGAACGGGCAGATCGACGCCACCGACGTGTCCCGGGCCGAGTTCCTCAGCCAGGTGAAGTCGATGAAGGGCATCGACATCCGCCGCGGCACCACCACGTCCAACAACCTGCTGGTGTTCAACGCCACCTCGCCGCAGCTCAAGGACGTCGCCGTGCGCAAGGCGCTGATGGAGGGCATCGACCGCGCGCAACTGGCGAAGATCACCTTCCAGGGGCTCAACTACACGGAGCCGCTGCCGGGGTCCTTCAACTTCTACAGCTTCCAGAAGGACTGGTACGCCGACAACTTCGGCAAGCTCGTCAAGTTCGACGCGGACAAGGCGAAGAAGGATCTGGACGCGGCGGGCTGGAAGGCCGGTTCCGACGGTGTGCGGGCCAAGGGCGGGCAGAAGCTCGAACTGGACTTCCCCACCATCGGTGACTCCGCGGTCATCAAGGCGAGGGCGACGGCCATGGCGCAGATGTACAAGAACATCGGCGTGAAGCTGAACATCAAGGCCCGCCCGTCCGCGGACTTCAACAAGGTCTTCACGGACCGCGCCTTCGACATCTTCGGCATGGGCTTCATCTCGTCGAGCCCCAACGGTGTGGCGTTCATCTGCCAGATGTACTGCTCCGACTCCACCCTCAACGTCTCGCGCTCGGTGCCCAAGAGCATGGACCCCGAGGTGAAGGACGTCGTCAAGCTCCCCACCGTGGACCAGCAGGTGGAGCAGGGCAACAAGGTCGAGCAGAAGGCCATGGAGACGTACGGCATCATGCCGCTGTCGAACGGCACGACGATCTGGGCCACCAAGAAGGGCCTCGCGAACTTCGGCTCCGCCCAGTTCTACGGCAACTACGGCACCCTCGGCCCGCCCGAGCTGATCGGCTGGCAGAAGTAGCCGGGCCGGGCCCCGCGGGGCCCGGCACCGTCCGGAAGCCCCCACCGCGACTGCCCGCGGCGGGGGCTTCCGCCGTGTCGCCCGCCGGGCGGGTTCCCCCCGGACGACGTCGGCTGGCTGCTCATGGTGTACGGCGTCGGTCTCGTCGCCGGGGTCACCAGTCCGCCTGGGCGGCCAGCTCCTTGCTGAGGGACTTCACCTGGGCCGCCGTCAGCTCGGTGCCCTCGTCGTCGCTTCCGTAGGTGATGACGAGGGCCACGCTGTCGCCCTCGGCGGCGTCGAGGCGTACCGAGGCGACGTTGCCGCCCGGGGTGAGGACCGGGGTGCCGTGCGCGGCCTTCTTCGTGGCGGCGAGGTACGTGCGCAGCCCGGCCACGTCGAGACCGGCGTTCCTGGTGATCAGCGGGCCCATCAGGCCGACCGCGTCGCCGTGTCCCGCGGCCACCGTCTGGACGGCCATCGGCTCCCCGCCGAGCCGGTAGTCGCACTCCAGGTCGGTGGCCTCGAAGGTGCGGATCGGGGCGTCCTCGTCCGCCTTGTCCGCGAGTTCCGCCCGCGCCCTCACCTGCTCGGCGCGGCCCGGCACCCGGGCCGCGGAGGCCGCCTTCCCCAGGTCGTAGCCGACCGGGCACTCCTTGGTCTCCTCGGCGGCGCCCCGCGCCGTGTCGTGCAGCCCGGACGCCGAGAGGCCCGAGGGCTCCGGATCGCCGCAGGCGGTGAGCGCGGCGAGGGCAAGCGCGGCCGCGGCGCTCCGGCCGCGGCGGCGCTGCCGGTGTGTGCGTGCAGACATCAGCCGGTGTGTGCGTGCAGGCATCAGTACCCCCCTGGCGGTCATCGTATCGGCGCTGCTGGCGGGGGCGCGGGCGGCCGGGGCACGCGCGCCCGGCCGCCGGCCCCCGCGCCCTCAGGGACTGCCGCCGGCCCCCATGACCGGTGGCTCGTCCGGGTCGGCGGGGGCGGCCCTCGCCACGCTCTGCCGCCATGAGCGGTGCAGGTCGGCGAAGGGGCCGCCCGCGTCCTTGAGCCGGGCCGGGGGCCCGTCCTCGACGACGCGGCCTTCCGCCATCACCAGCACCCGGTCCGCGATCTCCACCGTGGAGAGCCGGTGCGCGATCACCACCGCCGTGCGGCCCCGCAGCACCGTGTCCATCGCGGACTGCACGGCACGCTCCCCCGGGATGTCGAGCGAGCTTGTCGCCTCGTCGAGGATCAGCACCGCGGGGTCGGCCAGCAGCGCGCGGGCGAACGCCACCAACTGCCGCTGGCCCGCCGAGATCCGGCCACCGCGCTTGCGTACGTCCGTGTCGTAGCCGTCGGGCAGCGCGGCGATGAAGTCGTGCGCGCCGATCGCCTTCGCCGCCGCCTCGATCTCGGCACGGCAGGCGTCGGGCCGCCCGATCGCGATGTTCTCCGCGACCGTCCCGGAGAACAGGAACGACTCCTGCGTCACCATCACCACCCCGCGCCGCAGCTCCGCGATGTCGAGGTCGCGCAGGTCGACGCCGTCGAGCAGCACCCGGCCCTCGGTGGGGTCGTAGAAGCGCGCGAGCAGCTTCGCCACCGTGGACTTGCCCGCGCCGGTCGAGCCCACCACCGCCACCGTCTGCCCCGCGGGCAGCCGCAGCGAGAAGCGCGGCAGCACCTCGCCGCCGGTCCGGTACGCGAACCGTACGTCCTCGAACTCCACCGTGCGGCCCGGCAGTTCCGGCGCCCGCGGGGGCAGCGCCGCCGAGGTCTCCGGCTCGGGCACCCCGGGCCGCTGCGCCAGCAGGCCCGCGATCTTCTCCAGGGAAGCGGCGGCCGACTGGTAGGCGTTGAGGAACATCCCCAGGCGGTCGATGGGGTCGTAGAGCCTGCGCAGGTACAGCACCGCGGCGGCCAGCACGCCCAGTTCGAGCGATCCTTCCGCCACCCGGTAGGCGCCCCACAGCACGATTCCGGCCACCGCGGTGTTCGCCACCAGCCGGGAGCCGACGACATAGCGCGCCATCTCAAGCAGCGCGTCGCCGTTGACCCGCTGGTGGTGGGCGTTGAGGGTGTCGAACACGGCGTCGTTGGCGGCCTCACGGCGGAAGGCGCGCACCGGTCTGATGCCGTTCATGGTCTCGGCGAACTTCACGATCACCGCCGCGATCGCGGTCGACCTGCGCCGGTACACCTCGCCCGCCCGCCGCCGGTAGCGCCGTACGAGCACGTAGAGCGGCCCGAACGAGGCCACCGCGACCGCGCCGAGCCCCGCGTCGAGCCAGAGCAGCAGCGCCGAGATCGACACGAAGGAGACGGCGATGGTGACGAGTTCCTGGAAACCGTCGCCGACGAGTTCCCGCAGCGACTCCACGTCCGTGGTGGCGCGCGAGATCAGCCGCCCCGAGGTGTAGCGCTCGTGGAAGTCGACGCTGAGCGCCTGGGCGTGGCGGAAGATGCGGCCCCGCAGGTCGAGCAGCACGTCCTGGCCGATGCGCGCCTGCGCCCTGGTGAACGCGTACTGGAAGAGCCCGGACGCCAGCGCGCACACCCCGTACGCGGCGCCGACCACGACCAGCGGCCCGTACGAGGAGCGCCGCGCGGCGGGGACGCCATGGTCCATCGCGTACGCCACGATCAGCGGGCCCGCCTGCACGGCGGCCTGCTGGAACAGCAGCAGCAGCGCGGCGAGCACCACCCGGCCGCGCATCGGCGCGAGCAGGGAGCGCAGCAGCCGCCCGGTCGCGCCGGGCGGCGCGGGCAGCGCGTCGCGGTCGAACAGGTCGCCGTCGGTGCCGGGGCCCTGCCCGGGTACGGCGTTCGCGCCCTCGTCATCCGGGGGTGCCTCGGCGGTGGGTGCGGACGTCAACGGTCGGCCTCCTCGCAGGTCGCGGCCGGTGCCCCGGCCTCGCCGTCCGCCGCGCCCGCCATCAGCCAGGCGTACTCGGGGCTGTCGCGCAGCAGTTGGTGGTGGGTGCCGACGGCGGTGATCCGTCCGCCGGAGAGCAGTGCGACCCGGTCGGCGAGCAGCACCGTGGAGGGGCGGTGCGCCACCACGAGCGCGGTGGTGTCCGCGAGCACCCGCCGCAGCGCCGCCTCCACCAGGGCCTCGGTGTGGACGTCGAGTGCGGAGAGCGGGTCGTCGAGCACGAGGAAGCGGGGGCGGCCCACCACCGCCCTGGCCAGTGCGAGCCGCTGCCGCTGGCCGCCGGAGAGGCTGTGGCCCTGCTCGCCGACCTGGGTGGCGGTGCCCTCGGGCAGCGCGTGCGCGAAGTCGGCCTGGGCGACCGAGAGCGCCCGCGCAAGCTCGGTGTCGGCGGTGTCGGCGGTGGCGGTGGGGGCGTGGTCCGTGCCCATGCCCATGCCCATGCCCATCAGTACGTTCTCCGCGACGCTCGCCGAGAACAGGGTGGGGTCCTCGAACGCCGTGGACACCAGGTCGCGCAGGTGGCCGCGGGGCATGGTGGTGATGTCCACCCCGTCCAGGGTGATGCGGCCTCCCGTCGGCTCGTGCAGCCGGGGCACCAGCGCCGTCAGCGTGGTCTTGCCGCTGCCGGTGGCGCCGACCAGCGCCATGGTCTCGCCCGGCGCGACCCTGAGGTCCACGCCCCGCAGCAGCGGTGGCGTCCCCCGTGGCGCGTCGGGGAAGCGGAACTCGACGCCGTCGAAGCGGAGTTCACCCGCCTCGGCGGCCCCCTCGGGCAGGGCGGCGCGGGCCGCGGCCGCCGGGCCGCCGCTCTCCGGGGCCGCCGTCCCCGCGGTGTCGGCGTCCGCCTCCTCCGCCGCGTCCATCGGCTCGAAGAAGCGGTCCGTGGCGGTGGCCGCCTCCTGGGTCATGGCCAGCAGGAACCCGATGGACTCCACCGGCCAGCGCAGCGCGAGCGCCGTCGAGAGGAACGCCACCAGGGTGCCCGCGGAGAGGTCGCCGTCGGCGACGCTGAGGCTGCCGAGCACCAGGGCCGCGCCGATGGCCAGCTCGGGCAGCGCGACGATCACCGACCACAGCCGCGCCAGCAGCCGCGCCTTCGTCAGCTCCGTGCCGCGCAGTTGACCGCTCAGCCCGTGGAAGGCCCTGGCCTGGCTGCGGTGCCTGCCGAAGCCCTTGATGATGCGGATGCCGAGCACCGACTCCTCGATCACCGTGGTCAGGTCGCCCACCTGGTCCTGGGCGAGCCGTGCGGCCTTGCTGTAGCGGCGCTCGAAGTAGCCGCACAGCACCATCATCGGGATCGAGGGAATGAGCAGGACCAGGCCGAGCACCCACTGCTGGAGCAGCAGGATGGCCATCCCGATCACGATGGTCGCCCCGTTGACCAGGAGGAACGTCAGGGGGAAGGCCAGGAACTGGCGCAGCAGCATCAGGTCGGTGGTGCCCCGTGACAGCAGTTGTCCGGAGGGCCAGCGGTCGTGGAAGTCGATCGGCAGCCGCTGGAGGTGCCGGTAGAGCCCGGTACGCATCGCGGCCTCGACGGAGACGAGGGGCCGCGCCACCAGCCAGCGCCTGAAACCGAAGAGCACCGCCTCGGCGATGCCGAGCAGCAGCAGGTACAGGGCGCCGAGCCAGACGCCGGACGGGTCGTGGTGGGCGACGGGGCCGTCCACGAGCCACTTGAGGACGAGGGGGATGACGAGGCCGACGCACGAGGCGAGCACGGCGATCGCGGCCGCGGAGGCGAGCCGCGTCCGGATCGGGCGCACATAGGGCCACAGACGGAGAAGGGAGCGGACCGTGCCGGGGGAGTGGGAGGGTGGGGAAGCAGTGGTCACCATCCGGACCCTACGATTTTTCCCCCGCGCATGACCAGCGAGTTTTCGCCCGCCTGGCCCGGTGTCCCGACGCGCGGGGGAGCGCGCGCCGGGACACGGTCCCGCACGTGGGGCGGACGGGGGCACGGGCGCCGTCCCCGCGCGCCGGGGCGAGAAGGGGTCCCACCGCCCGGCGGGCGGTGGGACCCGGTCGGATGCCCTGCGGGGGGTTGGGACATCCGGCCCTTCAAGGTGGCATCAGGGCGGCCGCGGGGGCGGGCCGCCGTGCCCGTCGCTACGCCGCCGCGGTCGCCGCCTCCACGGGGCGGAACCGGGTGGCCCGCCAGGTCGGCAGCAGCGTCGCCGCGAAGGTGATCACGACGGCGCAGGCCACGACCGTGAGGTAGATCCACAGCGGTACGGACGGGACCACCTCGTCCAGTTTGGCGAGGCTGTAGGGGAAGAAGGTGATGGTGGCGGCGACGGAGCCGAGGAGCACCCCGACGACCGCGGTGAGCACGCTCTCCAGGCACATCATCGCCATGACCTGCTTCCTGGTGAAGCCGGTGAGCTGCTGGAGACCGAACTCCCTGCGCCGCCTGCCGGTCGCCGCGATCAGGGTGTTGACCACGGAGATCGCGGTGTAGCCGACGATCAGCCCCACCACCAGGTAGTTGATGGTGGCCAGTTGCTGCTGTCCGCCGGTGCGCCCGGCGGTCAGCGCGCCGCTGCCCGTCACCTCGACGGCCGGCTGGTCCTTGACGGCCGCGGTCACCGCCGCGGTCACGGCCGCCGGGTCGCTGCCCGCGGCGTGGCGCACCAGGATCTGTGCGGCGCCGCCGTCGGTGGTGTGCTCCGCGAGCAGCGGGGCGGGCATCAGCAGCGCGGTCGCGTCGCCCTCCGGGCGGTAGGTGGCGACGACCTTCACCTCGACCGGGGTGCCGTCGCCGAGCCTGAGGGTGAGGGTGTCGCCGACCTTGGCGCCCAGCGACTCGGCGTGCTCGGTGGGCAGCGCGACGCTGTCGCCGCGCAGCGCGGCCAGGGAGCCGGTGGCGGCGCGCACCGCCAGGTTGCCGGTGTCGTCGACGCCCTGGAGCGGCCAGCCGTCGCCGGTCTGGTCGGCGTCCTCGGGGCTCTGCACGAAGCCGGTGCTCGCGACGTAGGAGGAGGCGGCGTCGACGCCCTTCACCTGCCGCACCCGCTCCAGGGTGCCGGGGGCGAGGGGGCCGGCCTTCGAGGTCAGCACGTCGTCGGCGCGCAGCACCCCGGTGTGCGCGGCGCGGTTGGAGGCGTCCTCGATCTGCTGCATGTAGAGGGTGCCGCTCGCGACGCCGGTCAGCAGGATGATCGGGGTGATGGTGGCGGCCATCCTGATGCTGTGGGCGCGGGAGTTGAGCACCGCCATGTACCCGGTGAGGCCGGTCAGCGCGCGCATCGGGCCCTGGAGCAGCCAGACGACGGCCTTGGTGAAGCCGGGCGCGAGCAGTGCGAGTCCGATGGCCCACATGATGCAGGCGGGGCCCGCGGTGCTGGCCGTCAGGTCACCCTTCATCATCGTCACGGTCATCACGGCCATGCCGACGCCGCCGACGAGGAAGAGCACCGACAGCACGATCCGGGTCCTGGTGAGCCAGCGGCCCTCGATGGCGCTGCTCGCCAGGGCCTCGGTGGCCCGGGTCTCGGCGACCTTGCGCGCCGTGATGTACGCGGCGCCGACCGCCGCGAGCAGCGAGGCGCCGACGGCGACCACGGCGGGCGCCAGGCTCTGCCGGAACTCGACGGCGCCCGAGATGATCCCGGCGTCGACGAGCTTGTCGAAGAGCAGGTTGCTGAGGAGCGCGCCCGGCAGGCAGCCGAGCACGGAGGCCACGACGGACACGACCAGCGTCTCGCCGAGGATCATGCGGCGCAGTTGCGCCGGGGTGGTGCCGATCGCCTTCAGCAGCGCCATCTCGCGCTGCCGCTGCTGCACCGTCAGGCCCAGCGTCGAGGACGCCCCGAACATGGCGACGAGGACCGCCCAGCCGCCGAAGATCGCGGAGAGCATGATGAGGTTCTGCTGGCTGGCGGCGGCCTGCGGGAACTCGGCGAGCCCCCGGTCGTCGCCGGTCAGCGTCACGGCGGCGGCGCCGTCCAGCGCCGTGTCGATACGGTCGCGCAACTCGGCGGCGTCGGTGCCCCGCGCGGGCAGCACCCCGATCGCGTCCACACGGTCGCCCGCCACCGTGGCGGCCTGCTCGTCGCTGAGGAACACCGCGGGCTGGGACGCCGTACGCCCCCCGGACTGCTCGACGACGCCGGTGAGCCGGAACTCCCCGGCCTGCCCGCCGACGACGAGCCGCACCCGGTCGCCCACGTGGGCCCCGGCCCGCTCGGCGAGCGCCGTGTCGAGCACCACGTCGCCGGGCCCGCCGGGCCGTGAGCCGCTGGTGAGGGAGTAGGGGGCGAGGCGGGCGGAGCCCCAGCCGTGCCCGAGGGGGCGGTGCTCGTCGCCGCTCGATCCGTCGGACAGGTCGGTGACCGGGTGGCCGTCGCGGACGACGGCCACCGGGAACGACACGTCGGGGACGGCCCGTTCCACCCCGGACACGCCCTCGACGGCGCGTACCCGCTCCTGGTCGAGCCGTACCCGCTCGGAGAGCTGGGAGCCGTCGTACGTCTGGTCGCCCGCGACGACGATGGGCGCCGCGGCGAGCCGCTGGGCCGGCACCGCGTCGCGGACGCCGCTCTCCATGAGCCCGCCGCAGGCCATGATGAGGGCCGCGCCGAAGAACATGGCGATGAAGGTGGCCGCGAATCCGCCGAGGCGGAACCGCAGCGTGCGCAGGGCCAGGGACAGCATCAGTACGTTCCTCCGGCCGCGGTGGGCTGCTGCCCGTACGCGTCGTGCGACTCGTCGGCCCACGCGCCGAGGCGGGTCATGCGCTCCGCGACCGCCTCCGCCGTGGGGTTGTAGAAGTCGCCCACGAAGCGGCCGTCGGCGAGGAACACCACCCGGTCCGCGTAGGAGGCGGCGACCGGGTCGTGCGTCACCATCACGATCGTCTGCCGCAGCGACCGCACGGACTCCTGCATCAGCAGCAGCACCTCGCGGGCGGTACGGGTGTCGAGCGCGCCGGTCGGCTCGTCGGCGAAGACCACCGCGGGCCCGGTGACCAGGGCGCGCGCGATCGCCACCCGCTGCTGCTGGCCGCCGGACAGCTCGGCGGGCCTGTTGTTCGTACGGTTGCCGAGGCCCACCCTGTCGATGACGTCCGCCACCCGCTTGCGGTCGGGGCGCCGCCCCGCGAGCTTCAGCGGGAGCGTCACGTTCTGTAGCACGGAGAGGGCGGGCAGCAGGTTGAACGCCTGGAAGATGAAGCCGATGCGCTCGCGCCGCATCTTCGTCAGCGTGGTCTCGTCGTAGTCACTGAGGTCCTCGCCGTCCAGCAGGACGGTGCCCGACGTCGGCCGGTCGAGCCCGGCCGCGCAGTGCAGGAAGGTGCTCTTGCCGGAGCCCGAAGGACCCATCACGGCGGTGAAGCTGCCGCGCTGGAAACTCAGGCTGACGCCGTCGAGGGCCGTCACGGAGCCCGCGCCCTGGCCGTACACCTTGCGAACGGTGTCGAGCCGTACTGTGTCGTCCACAGCCGTGGTGGTGTCCATTCAAACTCCCTGAACCTGTCGCGTGGAGGCCGCGATCACGTTGTCCACGCTAGGGACGGGCAGGGGGCCTGGCCGATGGGTCTTCTTCCACAGGTGGGGTGGAGAAACCCCTACCCCTGACCTGGACCAATCCCCACCGCTTCGGCGGCCTTCCCATGCGATCCTCAAGAGGATGTGAGACTGGGCCAGGTCGTGAGTCAGGCCACCCGGATCACCCAGGCACCACCGTCCGCGCGCGCCGTGTGACCGCGTCCCGCGGGTGGCGGGTGCTGCCGGGCCGCAGGAGGTTGGGGCAGTTGCAGAAGGACGTGGCCGCACGGCCGCCGAGGCGGCGCGCGCTCGCCGGGCGGGTGCGCTGGTGCACCCGGGGGCTGCTGGTCGCGGTCCTCTCCCAGGCCGGCAGCGTCCTGCTGTGGAGCGCGATGGTCACCACCCTCGCCACCATGGCCGTCGGCATCGGCTTCCTCATCCTGCCGGTCGTCATGATCGCCGTGCGCGGCCTCGCCAACTTCCACCGGCGCACCGCCCGCGAGTGGACGGGCAGGGGCATCGACACCCCCTACCGGCCGACCACGTCCGACGGCGCCTACGACACCACGGGCGCCTTCGCGCACTGCCGCGAACTGCTGTCCGACCCCGCCACCTGGCGGGACTTCCTGTGGATGCTGCTCGACGCCCCCCTGGGCCTCGTCCTCGGGCTGCTGCCCGCGGCGTTCGTCGCCTACGGCCTCAACGGCATGTTCGTCACCCCGTTCCTGTGGCAGAGCATGGGCCCGCACTGGGGCTTCGGCGCGACCTGGTTCATCACCGACCAGGGCGAGGCCAACCTCGCCATCCCGCAGGGCCTCGTCCTCATCGTGGTGGGCCTGCTGATCGCCCCGGCGCTCGGACGCCTCCACATCCGCTTCAACCGCGCCCTGCTCTCCCCGACCCGCAACGCCCGGCTCACGCTGCGCGTGGAACACCTGACCGAGACCAGGTCGGACGCGGTGCAGGCGCAGGCCGCCGAGCTGCGCAGGATCGAACGCGACCTGCACGACGGCGCACAGGCCAGGCTGGTGTCCCTCGGCATGAAACTCGGCCTCGCCGACACCCAGTTGGAGACCAACCCCGACCTGGTGCGCCAACTGCTCGCCGACGCCATGGAGTCCAGCAGCCAGGCCCTGACCGAGCTGCGCGACCTGGTACGCGGCATCCACCCCCCGGTGCTCGCCGAGCGGGGGCTCGACGGCGCCGTCAGGGCGCTCGCGGTGGCGCTGGCCATCCCCGTCGAGGTCTGCATCGACCTTCCGAAGCGGCCCCAGGCGCCCATCGAGTCCGCCGTCTACTTCGTCGTCGCCGAGGCGCTGGCCAACGTCACCAAGCACAGCGGCGCCGACCGCGCGAGCATCCGGCTCTGGTACGCGGACGGCGGACTGCGCGCCCAGGTCGGCGACAACGGCCGCGGCGGCGCCAAGGCGGAGGGCGGCAGCGGCCTTCGCGGGCTACAGCGCAGGCTCGCGGCCTTCGACGGGGAACTCGACATCGACAGCCCGCCGGGCGGACCGACCCTAGTGACGATGGAGCTTCCGTGCGAGTTGTGATCGCCGAGGACCTGGCCCTGCTGCGGGAGGGCCTGGTCCAGCTTCTCACCGCACACGACTTCGAGGTCGTCGAGGCGGTGGACAACGGCCCCGCGATGCTGCGGGCCCTGCTCACCCACCGGCCGGACGTCGCCATCGTCGACGTGCGGCTGCCCCCCACCTTCACCGACGAGGGCCTCCAGGCCGCCGTCCAGGCCCGCGCCCAGGTGCCGGGCCTGCCGGTCCTCGTGCTCTCCCAGCACGTCGAGCAGATGTACGCCCGCGAACTGCTGTCCGACCAGAACGGCGCCGTCGGCTATCTGCTCAAGGACCGCGTCTTCGACGTCCGCCGCTTCGTCGACATGCTCAGGCAGGTCGCCTCGGGCGGCACCGTGATGGACCCCAAGGTGGTGTCCGAGCTGATGACCAAGCACGACACCGAGACCAGCCCGGTCCACAGCCTGACGGAACGTGAGCGCGAAGTGCTCGGCCTCATGGCCGAGGGCCGCTCCAACGCGGCCATCGCCGCCCGGATGTACGTCTCCGAGAAGGCGGTCAGCAAGCACACCAACAGCATCTTCTCGAAGCTGGGCCTCGCCGCGTCCGGCGACGACAACCGCCGTGTGCTGGCGGTGCTCGCCTATCTGAACGCGGAGGACCGGCAACCGCCTGCGAACCAGGAGCGGAGCAACCCATGAGCCACGCCGACGCGGCGGCCGTCCCGCCGCCAAGGGCGGGACGCAAGGAGTGGACCGGCCTCGCCGTCCTCATCATCGCGGTCCTGCTGGTCTCGCTCGACATGCAGGTCCTGTCCTACGCGCTGCCGTTCATCAGCGCCTCCCTCGAACCCAGCAGCGCCCAACTGCTGTGGATCGTCAACATCTACCCGTTCGTCCTCGCCGGGCTGCTGCTGACCATGGGCGCCCTCGGCGACCGTATGGGCCGCAAGCGGCTGCTGATGGGCGGCGCCGTCCTCTTCGGGGCCGCCTCCGTGGTGGCGAGCCTCGCCGCGAGCCCCGCCGTGCTCATCGCGTCCCGCGCCCTGCTCGGGGTCGGCGGCGCCACCCTGATGCCGTCCACCCTGTCGCTGATCCGCACCATGTTCCGCGACGACGGGCAGCGCAGGATCGCCATCGCCGTGTGGACAGGCGCGTTCGCGGGCGGCGCCATCCTCGGCCCGCTCCTCGGCGGCGTCCTCCTCGAACACTTCTGGTGGGGCTCGGTCTTCCTGGTCAACCTGCCGGTGATGGGACTGCTGCTCCTCCTCGGCTCGCTGCTGCTGCCCGAGTCGAAAGCCACCGAGCCCGCCAGGTTCGACCTGTTCAGCGCCGTGCTCTCGCTGGCCGCGGTGCTGCCCGCGGTCTACGGCATCCAGCAGATCGCCGAGGACGGCCTCGGCGCCGTGCCCGTCGCCGCGTTCGCGGCGGGCCTCGCCGTCGGCTGGTACTTCCTGCGCCGCCAGCGTGCCCTCGCCGAACCCCTCCTGGACGTACGGCTGTTCGGTGACCGGGCGTTCAGCGCGTCCGTCGCGACCAGTGTGCTCGCCATCTTCTCCCTGGTCGGCTCCGGCCTCTTCACCGCCCAGTACCTGCAAATCGTGCTGGGCTTCGGCCCGTTGCGCGCGGGCCTGTGGGCGCTGCCCGCCGCCGGTGCCGCGCTCGTCAGCTCGGGCCTCGCGCCCGTCCTGGTGCGCTTCGTGCGCCCCGGCGTGGTCGTCACATGCGGCCTGGTGGTCGCCGCGCTCGGGTACGGGGTCCTCGCCCGGATGCACGCCGACTCCGGCGTCGGGATGCTCGCCACCGGCACCGTCGTGATGGCGGCCGGTATCACCCTCGTCATGACCACCACCTCCGACCTGGTGATCGCCACCGCGCCGCCGGACCGCGCGGGCTCCGTCTCCGGACTCTCCCAGACCGCGACCGAGTTCGGCGGCGCCTTCGGCATCGCCGTCCTCGGCAGCATCGGCACCGCGGTCTACCGGCACGACGTGGCGGGGCGGGTGCCCGCGGGGCTGCCCCGGGGCGCCGTGCACTCCGCGAAGGACACCCTCGGCGGCGCCGTCGAGGCGTCGCACCAGCTGCCCGCGCAGCAGGGCGGCGAACTGCTCACCGTGGCCAGGGAGGCGTTCGCGCACGGGCTGCGCGCCGCCTCCTGGACGGCGGTCGGACTGCTGCTGCTCATGGCGCTGGTCTCGCTCCTCGTGCTGCGCCACACGCACGGCGCCACCCCCGGCGCGGCCCCCTCCGAGCCCGCGGCCGACACCGAGGGCGACACCGCGGCGGTGGCGGACCGGGGCTGAGCCCGCACCCGACGCAGCAGGCCGGCCACCCGGGAGCGGGTGACCGGCCTCCTGTGTGTTCTCCCGTCAGTCGGCGTCGAGTTCGCCGTCGAGGATGTCGAACAGCTCGTCGGCGGAGACCGACTCCAGTTGCGCCCTGTCGTCCTCGGCGGTGCGCTCCTCGCCGGTCCGCGCGATCTCGCTCCACCGCGCCGTCAGCGCCCGCAGCCTCGCGGCGACCCTGGTGTGCCCGGCCTCGTCGGGCTCCGCGGCGCTCATCGCGGCCTCGATGCCCGCGAGTTCGGCCTCCAGCGCGTCGAGCGGCGACACCGCGGCGGCCCCGTCGCCGACCAGCTCGTCCCACAGGTGGCGGGCCGCCGCCACCGGGGTCGGGTGGTCGTAGATCAGCGTGGACGGCAGCCGCAGACCGCTCATCCCGCCCAGCCGGTTGCGCAGTTCGAGCGCGGTCAGCGAGTCGAAGCCCAGCTCCACGAAGCCGCGCTCCGGATCGACGTCCTGCGCCCGCGCGTGCCCCAGCACCTCGGCGGTGTGGCCGCGCACCAGGTTCAGCAGGGTGCGCTCCTGCTCGTCCGCGCCCATCCGCCGCAGCGTGTCGGCGAGTTCGGCGCCCCTGGACCCGGGTCCCGTACCGTCGCCGCCGCCGGATGCGGTCCTGCGGGCTGGCGCCCCGAGCAGCGCCCGCAGCATCGCGGGCACCTCTTCGGCGCCGCCCCGGGTCGCGGCGCGGCTGGTGTCGAGCGCCATCGGCAGCAGCACCGCACGGCCCGTGACGCCCTCGGCGAGCGCCGCGTCGAACTGCGCAAGGCCCTCGTCCTCGGCCAGCGCCCGCATCCCGGAGCGGCCCATCCGCCGCATGTCGGCCTCGGTGAGCTTGCCGCCCATTCCGGCGCCCGCGCTCCACAGGCCCCAGGCCAGCGAGAGCCCGGCCAGGCCATTGGCCCGCCGATGCTGGACGAGGGCGTCGAGGAAGGCGTTGGCCGCCGCGTAGTTGGACTGCCCTGCCGCGCCGAGCGTGCCGGCCGCCGAGGAGAACACCACGAACGCCGACAGCGCTGCGTCCGCCGTCAACCGGTGCAGGTTCAGTACCGCGTCCACCTTGGGCCGCAGCACGGTCTCGAACCGCTCAGGCGTCTGCGCGGCCAGGGTGGCGTCGTCGAGGACGCCCGCGGTGTGGACGACGGCGGTCAGCGGGTGCGCGGCCGGTACGGCGGCGAGCACGGCCCGCAGCGCGTCCTCGTCGGCCGCGTCACAGGCCACGATGTCGACGCTCGCACCGAACTCGCCGAGCTGGGCGGCGAGTTTGCCGGCCCCCTCGGCGGCAGGCCCGCGGCGGCTCAGCAGCAGGAGACGGCGTACGCCGTGCTCCTCGACGAGGTGCCTGGCGACGACCCGGCCGAGCCCACCCGTACCACCGGTGACCAGCACGGTGCCGCCGGGCGCGAACCCGGCCACCTCACGCGCCCTGCCGTCGGCGGCCGTGTCCTCGGTGGCGGTGACCCTGGTGAGCCTCGGGACGAGCGCCTTGCCCCCGCGCAGTGCCAGCTCGGGCTCGCCGCCCGTGGCCGCGGCGGCGGTGGGCAGCGACTTCCACGATTCGGGGCTGCCGTCCACGTCCACCAGCGCCACCCGGCCCGGGTGCTCCTCGCGCACGGCGCGCACCAGACCCCACACCGCGGAACCGGCGAGGTCGAGCACGTCCTCGGCGCCGTCGCCCGTGCGGTCCGCGGCCACGGCCCGGCGGGTGACCACGACGAGCCGTGTCCCGGCGAACCGCTCGTCCGCGAGCCACCGCCGCAGCAGCGCCAGCACCCTCCCGGTGGCGGTCCGCACCGCGGCGCCCGTCCCCGCCGACACCGGGGCACGCCCGGAGCCGGACGGCGCCGTGTCGGGGCCCTCGTCGCCGTGCAGCAGCACGATCTCCGGTATCTCGGCGGGCAGTTGGGCCTCGGCGTCCGCCACCCAGGCGTCCGCGTCGTGGTGTGCGTCGGAGGGCCGTACGGTCAGCGGTGCCGCGTCGGCCGCCGGGGGGAGCGGTACGGGCGTCCAGTCGACGCCGAACAGCGGGTGCCGCCCGGTACTGGCGCTCGGCAACTGGTCGGCGGCGATGGCGCGCAGCACGAGCGAGCCCACGGACACCACCGGTTCGCCGTGCGCGTCCGCGGCGGTCATGGACAGCGCGTGCTCGCCGGTACGGGTGAGACGCACCCGCAGCCGGGTCGCCCCCGAGGCGTGCAGCGCCACCTCCCGCCAGGCGAACGGCAGCAGTATGCCCGTTTCCTCGCCACCGCCGCCGGGTCCGCCGAGGTCGGAGGCGTGCAGCGCGGCGTCGAGCAGCGCCGGATGCAGCCCGAACGCCGCCGCGTCACCGTGCGCACCGTCGGGCAGGGCGACCTCGGCGTACACATGCTCGCCCTCGGTCCAGGCGGTGGTGAGGCCCTGGAAGGTGGGGCCGTAGTGGTAGCCCTGGTCGGCGAGTGTCGCGTAGGTGTCGCGCAGTGGGATGGGCTGGGCGCCGGGTGGTGGCCAGGTGCTGAGGTCGGTGGTGTGGTCGGTGGTGTGGTCGGTGCG
>NZ_JBITGT010000022.1:0-105335 GCF_044457285.1 Streptomyces sp. NPDC050560 | reverse complement strand
TGCACACCTACAACCACCACCGCTGCCACACCGCACTCGGCGGCCACCCACCGATCACCCGCGTGAACAACCCTGCGGGTCAATACACCTAGGTCCCGTCTGGCAATTCGCGTCGCGACCCCGGCGGGAATTGTCAGACAGGGCCTAGACACCACAGAACCGAACGAACCGCCCACCGCGCGGCGTCAGCGCCGCGTCACCCGTATCACGTACTCGCCCCGCGCCCCCTGCGCCCCCGGCGCCTTCGCCACGTCGATACGTACGCCGCTGCGGTGGTCGTCGAAGGTCTCGCCGGGGCCGTACGTCGCGTCGGACAGCTCCGCGTGCACATTCGGGCGCCGGGTGCAGCCGCCGCTGTCGCGCTTCGCGTCGTAGACGGTGACCGGGCCCTTCCCGGTGTCGACGTCCGCGTTGACGCGGTAGATCAGCACCCCCGGCCTGCACACCGCCTCGTCGTTGCCCGCGCGGACCCTGACCTCCGCCGCGAGCCCCGAGTCCCCGCCCAGCGGCACGAAGACCAGTTTCGTACCGCCGCCGCGCACCGAAAGCGGCGACACCGTGTGCACGCTGGTGCCCGGGCGGGACGCGCAGCCGATCTGGGAGCCGTCGAGCCAGCCGAGCTTCCACTTGTGCCAGCCCAGCATGTCGTTGTTGGCGCCCCAGTCCTCGCTCATGATGTCCCAGTGGCCCACCGCGCCCCCGCCGCGCTGCGTGTACAGGTCGGGGAGCCCGAAGACGTGCCCGTTCTCGTGCGGCAGCACCCGGTAGCCCGTCTTCGTGTACGAACCGGAGCCGTCGTCCTGGCGGCTGTACACGAAGGACGCGTTGGCCACCGGCACCCCGTCCGCGACCGGCGCCTCGCGGTTGCCCGCGAACGTCACCGAGAGCACCGTGTCCAGCGCCGAGGGGCCCGCGTTGGGCGTCATCAGGATGTTCACGAGGTCGTACGCGCGGAAGTCCACGTCGCGGTCGGCCTTCGCGACGATGTCGCGCACCAGCCGCCGGTAGCCCGGGTCGAAGGGCGCCCCCCGCACTATCCCGTACGCCTTGAACGTCTTCGGCATCCGCAGCCAGTGGCGTATCGGGGCCTTCGGGCGGTAGTCGAGGCGGCCGTACGAGCTGGTGCGGAACCAGGCCCTGGTCTGCGGGAAGAACTCGTCGAGGCGGTCGATCGCGGCGCCCTCGCCCGGCGCGTCGGGGAAGTCCACCATCAGGTTCAGCGCCCGCACCACCCCCGTCGAGCGCACATAGCCGGGACCGGTCGGCACCCCCTCCGACATCTGCACCCCCACCGCCCCGCTGATCATGCAGGGTGCCAGGGCCGTGCCCCGGCGCGCCGACACCGCGCCCGCCGCCGTCGCGGAGCCCGCGGCCGGCCGGCCGGTGCTCGCCGACATCGTCAGCGCGAACGCCACCGCGGTGAGCGCGGCGAGCACCGAACCGCGGCGCTGCGCGCGTATGCGACGGCGGGTCCGCTGCATGTGCTCGCCTCCACTTCCCGGGGCCGCCCGGCCGGGCACGTCCGTTGCGATCACCCTCGGCCGGGCGGACGGCCGCCGCGCGCTGGGCGGGCCGATCGTGGGTTTCTGGCCCCGGGAGGGTGTGATGCGGCTCACAGGAGTGGCGGGAAATAGGTGGGGACTCTTTCCCCGTTTAGACCTGTGTCCGAGCGAAACGGGGAACCACTCCCCGGATGCGGGACCAAGCACCGGGACGGGACGCCACCCCCGGACACCGCAGAGACCAGCAAGACCGACAGGACCAACGAACCGACAGAGGAGGGACGGGCATGGGAAGCGTCACGACCGCGCAGCGCCGCGCGTCGCGCCCCCGGGCCGACGCCCTCCGCAACCGCGAGCGGATCATCGACGCGGCCAGCGAGATGTTCATCGAGTACGGACCCGATGTGCCGATGGACGAGATCGCCCGCAGGGCCGGCATCGGCAACGCCACCCTCTACCGGCACTTCCCCGACCGCACCGAGCTGATGTGGGAGGTCGTGCTCTACGTGGCCGACCACGTCGCGTCCCTGGCCGAGGAGGCCAACGAGGCCGCGGAGGCCGAGGGCGGCGACGCCTTCGACGCGCTGCGCACCTTCGTCCACGCGGCCGTGGAGGCCAGGATCGGGGCGCTCTGCCCGATCCTCACGCCCGGCTTCGACAAGGACCGCGCGGAGCTGGCGGCCCAGCGCCACAGGTTCACCGACGCGCTGGAGCGGCTGATGCGCCGCGCCCGCGACAGCGGCCGGCTGCGCCCGGACGTCGGCGTCGGGGACCTGATGGTCGCCCTCACTCAGCTCGCGAGGCCGCTGCCCGGCACCAACTGCGTCGGCATCGGCCGCTTCGTCCACCGCCACCTGCAACTGTTCCTCGACGGCCTGATGACGCCCGGGCGCTCCGAGCTGCCGGGCACGGCCGCCACCCTGGAGGACCTGAAGAAGGAGAAGTGCGTGCCGCGCACCGCGAACCGATGAGTCCCGGCCGCGGCGCCGGTCCCACCGACTGACCACCTCCAGCAGCGACCGGGACCCGGGTCACCACCCGAGCCCCCGGCGCACCCCAAGACCCGCACACTGCTCCGCCCCCTCGACCGGCAACGACGCCGACCGGGCGGAAACCGACCGCTTTATCGCGCATTACTCACGTTTTTGACCCCCCAGGGACGCGACACATATCCGCGCCCCCAGGTCCATACGTTCCGAACATTCCGACATTCGGCACCTACGAAGTCCCAAGGCGGATACCTCCATGTCCCAGACGGCTCTCTCACCCGACACGGCGCCGCCCGGCGCCGACCCCAGGCGCTGGCGCGCGCTCGTCTTCATCGCGCTCGCCCAACTGATGGTGGTCCTCGACGCCACGATCGTGAACATCGCCCTGCCGAGCGCCCAGCGCGACCTCGGCATCTCCGACGGCAACCGCCAGTGGGTCATCACGGCCTACGCGCTCGCCTTCGGCGGACTCCTGCTCTTCGGCGGTCGGCTCGCCGACATATGGGGCCGCAAGCGAATGTTCCTGATCGGTCTTGGCGGATTCGCGCTCTCCTCCGCGCTCGGCGGCGCCGCACAGACCGCGGCGATGATGCTCGGCGCCCGCGCCCTGCAAGGCGTGTTCGGCGCGATGCTCGCCCCGGCCGCGCTCTCCCTGCTGGCGACGACGTTCACCGACGCCAAGGAGCGCGCCAAGGCGTTCGGCATCTACGGCGCCATCGCGGGCGGCGGCAGCGCCGTGGGACTGATACTCGGCGGCTTCCTCACCGAGTACCTGGACTGGCGCTGGACCTTCTACGTCAACGTCCCGTTCGCCGTGATCGCCGCCCTCGGCGCGGTCTTCGTCATCCACGAGCCCGCGGGCGGACGCAACCGCTCCGGACTCGACCTGCCCGGCGTCGTGCTCTCCACGCTCGGCCTCGTCTCCCTGGTCTACGGCTTCACCCGGGCCGAGTCCGACGGCTGGTCCGACGCCCTGACCATCGGGCTCTTCGTGGCGTCCGTGGTGCTGATCTCGGCCTTCGCCCTCACCGAGTCGAAGGTCAGGTCGCCGCTGCTGCCGCTGCGCGTCGTGACCAACCGCAACCGCGCGGGCGCGTACCTCTCGCTCGGCCTCGCGATCATCGGCATGTTCGGCCTGTTTCTCTTCCTGACCTACTACCTCCAGGTCGTGAAGGGATACTCACCGGTCAAGACCGGTTTCGCCTTCCTGCCGCTGGTGGCGGGAATGATCACCGGCTCGACCCAGATCGGCGCCCGGCTGATGATGCGGGTCCCGCCGCGGCTGCTGATGGGCCCCGGGTTCCTGCTCGCCGCCGTCGGCGTGCTGCTGCTCACCCAGATGGAGGTCGGCTCCTCGTACGCGGGCCTGCTGCTGCCCGCGATGGTCATGCTGGGCCTGGGCATGGGCACCGCGTTCATGCCCGCCATGTCGCTGGCCACACACGGGGTGCAGCCGCGTGACGCGGGCGTCGCCTCCGCGATGGTCAACACCTCGCAGCAGGTGGGCGGCGCCATCGGCACCGCGCTGCTGAACACCCTGGCCGCGTCCGCCACGGCGAGCTACATCGCCGACCGCGCCGCCTCGGCCACCACGAGGCCCGCACAGCAGGCGCTCCAGGCACAGGGCATGGTGCACGGCTACACGACCGCGATCTGGGCGGCCGTCGCCATCCTGGTGCTCGCCGCCGCGATCGCCGTGACCTTCGTCACCGCGGGCCGGCAGGGCGGGGGCCCGGTGGCCTCGGGCTCCACCAAGGACGGCGAGAGCGCCGACGCGGCCGTCGAGGACGAGGTGGCCATCCCGGTGATCTCGCACTGACGCCGCCACGGCCCCCGCGGCCGCGGGCCCGGTCCCGTACGGGAGAGAGCCGGGAGCGGGCCCCCGCCGTGACATGAGGACGCCTTCGCCGTACGGACCGGGGCCGCTCCCGGTCCCGTACGGCGAAGGCGTCGGTCGTGTGCCGCGCTCTGTGGCTCAGCGGAGCCAGGGCAGGTCCGCGCCCGCCTCCTTCGGCTCAAGCCCGGCGGCGACCACACACATGATCTCGCCGAGGTGACGCTGCTGGTCGGGGGTGAGTCGGTCGAACAGTGCCTGGCGCACGGCCTCGACATGGCCGGGCGCCGCTTCTTCCAGTGTCTTCACTCCTTGATCGGTCAGGACCGCGAACTGGCCGCGCTTGTCCGAATCACAGTCTTCGCGCCGTACCCAGCCCCGGTCTTCGAGCCGCGCGATGGCGTGCGAGAGACGGGATCGGGTGATCTTGGCGCTCCGTGCCAGCTCGGTCATGCGCATCCGGCGCCTGGGGGCGTCGGAGAGCTGCACGAGCAGCCCGTAGTAGACGTGCGGGATGCTCGCGTCGCGCTGTAGTTGGCGGTCGAGATGGTCGTCGAGAAGCCTGGTCGCGTGGATGTACGCGCGCCAGATGTGCTGCTGCTCATCACTGAGCCAGCGCGGCTCCTGCGGCCCGGGCCTGGAGGGTGATGCGGGTGCCGTCTTCATGACGACCACTCTAGGGATTTTTTTATTTAACTTTAAAACTCATGTCGTGATTGTTTCGAAAATGTGTGGGTGAAGCGGGCGCCGACGCCTTCACCCCTGGCCGAGATCCTTCTCGTACCAGGTCACGTCCCAGTAGCGCCCGAACTTCCTGCCGACCTCCCGATACGTACCCACCCGCCGGAACCCGAAGCGCTCGTGCAGCCGCGTCGACGCGGCGTTCGGCTCCGCGACCCCCGCGTACGCCCGGTGCACGTCCTCGCCCGCCAGCGCCTCGAACAGCCGCTTGTACAGCAGCGTCCCCACGCCGCGCCGCACCGCGCCGGGCGCCAGGTAGACGCTCAGCTCCACCGACGTCGTATACGCGGGCTTCGGCCTGAACGGCCCCGACGTCGCGTACCCCAGCACCGCGCCCCCGCGCGAGTCCCGGGCAACCAACAGACGGTGAGGGCCGTCTTCAGGGTGGGAGAGCAGCCACTCCCGGCGCTCCCCGGGCGTGAAGACGACCGTGTCGAAGGTGATCGCGGTCTCCCGCACGTAGTGGTTGTAGATGCTCGTGAGCGCCGGGAGATCGGCCGCGCCTCCCGGGCTGACCTGCACCTCCGGAGGTTCCTGCGGCATCGGTACTCCTCATGTGGCAGCACAGGGTACTGCAAGATCAGAAAAATCGAGAGCCCGGGTGGGAATTCTGTCCCGATTCCAGTCGTTGTTTCCATCGGATGCAGGGCACCCGGAAAGGTGTCCCGGAACCACAGACGAACCGCTGACCATCACCACCGCAAGGGAGCACGCATGGCAACCCGTGCCGTCGCCCGTCGTACGACCGCCACGAGCGGCAGCGACGCGGCAAGCAGTGTTCGCGCCGGAGGCGGCGAGATCGCCGACCGCGACCTGGTCGGCATGTACCTCGACGAGATCGCGCGCACGCCCCTGCTCGACGCCGCGAAGGAGGTCGAGCTGTCCCAGATCATCGAGGCGGGCGTGTACGCCCAGCAGATCCTCGACGACGGGGCCGAGAGCGACGCCGCGAGCGGGGCGTCCCGCGAGGAGCTACAGGCCCTCGTGGACGACTCGGAGCGGGCCAAGGACATCTTCATCCGGTCCAACCTACGACTCGTCGTCGCCGTGGCACGCCGCTACCCCCGCAGCGGACTGCCCCTGCTCGACCTGATCCAGGAGGGCAACGCCGGCCTGGTGCGCGCCGTCGAGAAGTTCGACTACCGCAAGGGCTTCAAGTTCTCCACCTATGCGACCTGGTGGATACGCCAGGCCATCACCCGCTCCATCGCCGACCAGTCCAGGACGATCCGGCTGCCCGTCCACCTTGTCGAGGAGCTGGGCCGCATCCGCCGCGTCCAGCGCGAGTTCAACCGTGAGAACGGCCGCGACCCCGAGCCCGAGGAGATCGCCGCCGAGCTGCACTCCACCCCGGAGCGCGTCGGCGACGTACTCGACTGGGCCCGCGACCCCGTCTCGCTGAACATGTCCGTCGACGACGAGGGCGAGACCCAGTTCGGCGACCTGCTGGAGGACACCTCGGCCGTCTCGCCCGAGCAGTCCGTCCTCACCCTGCTGCGCAGCGAGGAGCTGGACGAGCTGATCAGCAGGCTCGACCAGCGCACCGCGTCCATCATCAAGATGCGCTACGGCATCGAGGACGGCCGCGAGCGCACCCTCACCGAGGTCGGCAAGGAGCACGGCCTCACCCGCGAGCGGATACGCCAGATCGAGAAGCACGCGCTCCTCGAACTGAAGAAGCTCGCCAGGGACACCGGGTTCGACGCCGCCGCGTAGAGCACGCCGGAGCCGGCCAGGAGCCGACAGCGCGCCCCCGCCCCCCGCGGGGGCCGCGGCCCGGCACCGCGGACGCGTCCGGCAGGGTGGACACGTGAGTACCGACACCCCCGCCCGTCTGCTGCGCCTGCTCTCCCTGCTCCAGACCCCCCGCGAGTGGCCGGGCGGCGAACTCGCCGCGCGCCTCGGCGTCAGCCGCCGCACCGTCCGCCGGGACATCGAGCGGCTGCGCGAGCTGGGCTACCCCGTACTCGCCGCCCGCGGCGCCGACGGCGGCTACCGCCTCACCGCGGGCAAGGCCATGCCGCCCCTCCTCCTCGACGACGAGGAGGCCATCGCCATCGCCGTCGGCCTGCGCACCGGCACGGGACACGCCGTGGAAGGCGTGGAGGAGGCCGCCCTGCGCGCGCTCACCAAGCTGGAGCAGATCCTCCCCGGCCGCCTGCGCGCACGCGTCTCCGCCCTGCACAGCGCCACCACGCCGCTCGGCGCCCTCGGCGCCGACACCGTCACCCCCGAGACGCTCACCACCCTCGCCGCCGCCACCGCGGCCCGCGAACAGCTCCGCTTCGCCTACCGCGCCGCCGACGGCACCGAGACCCGGCGCCACACCGAGCCCCACCGGCTCGTCTCCACCGGCCGCCGCTGGTACCTCGTCGCCTACGACCTGCACCGCGAGGACTGGCGCAGCTTCCGCGTCGACCGGCTCAGCGAGCCCCTTGCCACCGGCGCCCGCTTCACCCCCCGCGAACCGCCCACGGGAGACGCCGTCGGCTATCTGCGCGCCACCCTGCGCCTCACCCAGGAGCCGTACCGGCTCGACGCCACCTTCGACACCACCGCCGCCGAACTCGCCCGCCGCCTCCCCGCCGACTACGGCACCATCGAGGAACTTCCCGACGGCACCTGCCGGCTCACCGCCGACACCGCGGAACCCGTCCACTGGGTCATCGAGCGCTTCGCCAGGACCGGCATCGACTTCCACGTGCACCACCCGCACCAACTCGCGGCGGCCCTGCGCCGCCTCGCCGACCGCCTCGCCCGGGCCGCAGGACCGGACGATCACCCCGGCCCGGACGACCACCCCCGCAACACCCCGCCCACGGACCACACCACCCCCGAAAGACCCACCCCTCGCTGAGCACCCCACCACCGCACGCCCCCCACCGCCACCACGCGCCCCCCGGCCATCCGCACCGTTTAGGCTCATCGCGGCACCACGGCCGAGGAGAGGCGGAGAGCACCGACATGTACGCCCCGGAGCGGCAGCAGGCGATCCTCCGGCTGGCCCGCGACAGCGGCCGCGTCGACGTCCTCTCCCTCGCGGACGAGTTCCAGGTCACCGCCGAGACCATCCGCCGCGACCTCAAGAGCCTCGACCGCGCGGGACTGCTCCGCCGCGTGCACGGCGGCGCCATCCCGGCCGGGCGCCTCGACTTCGAGCCCGACCTCGCGGAACGCGAGGGCACCGCCGCGGGCGAGAAGGACCAGATCGCCCGCGCCGCACTCGCCGAACTCCCCGCGGAGGGCAGCGTCATCCTCGACGCCGGGACCACCGTCGCCCGCCTCGCCGCCGCCTTCCCCCTCGACTCCGCCCTCACCGTCGTCACCCACAGCCTGCCCACCGCCGCCCGGCTCGCCGACCACCCCGGCATCCAACTCCACCTGGTGGGCGGCCGGGTGCGCCACCGCACCAGGGCCGCCGTCGACGCCTGGGCGCTGCGCGCCTACGCCGAGATCCGTGCCGACGTCCTCTTCCTCGCCGCCAACGGCTTCTCCCTCGAATACGGCCTCACCACCCCCGACCTCGCGGAAGCCGCCGTGAAACGCGCCGCCGTGGCCGCCGCACGCCGTGTCGTCCTCCTCGCCGACTCTGCCAAGCACGGCACCGACCACTTCGCGGGATTCTGCCAACTCGGCGAGATCGATCTCCTGATCACCGACACCGGACTGCCCCTCGACGCCGCCGGGGCGATCGAGGAGGGCGGAACCGAGGTCCTGCGCGTCCCCCGCTGAACGGCGCGCCAGGACGGGTGAGGGTGAGCCCTCGAAAACATGCCCCCTTCGGGGTGTTTTGTCGCGAAAACCCTGTCGGAACACCCCACCCGTACGTTCTACTGGGCGCTATGGCTGAACATGTGTCGATTCTTCAGCAGATGGGCGTCGCCGCCCTGGCCGGTGCCGCGGCGGCCTGGACCGTGAGCCGCGTCAGGCTGGCACGCCGGAGCCGACCCGCCACCGAAGGACACCCCACCGGGGGCGGCCTCGGCGTACTGCCACGACAGGCCCTGCCCCCCGTCGAGACCGTCGTCCTCACACCCGCGGAGCGGGACGCGTTCGCCCGCCTCGTCAGGCAGTTCGGAGAGGGCCGACACTGATCGCGCGCCCACGGCGCACATGGCGGGTACCGAAGGAAACGGGCGCCCACGCCGGCACGGCGGGGCGCCCGGAGGATCACCGGGAGCGGAATGCCCGTAACTCCATGGCCTGACGGGCCGCGCCCTCGCTCGGATACACCTCGCACATATGCCGCCCGTCGGGCGTCGCCGTGTGCTCGACCTCCCAGAGGCTGACCTCCCGCCCGTCGGGCAGCAGGAACGCGTGCTCGTACAGCGCGTACCCCATCCCGGCCGCACCGCCGGGCACCGGGCGGCCGAACGCCTGCGTGATCTGGTGCGCCGACGCCGTGCGCAGCAGCGCCAGCGTCTCCTCGCCCGGCCGGTCCTCGTTCTCCGCCCGCCGCAACAACCTGCGGGCGTGGTCGGGGGAGTCGTCCGCCAGATAGGTGTGCCGCGGCATCGGCACCGGAGGCAGCCGCACCACCAGCGGCACTTCGAACTCGGGACCGCCGCTCTCGGGCGGCAGCGGCAGCCGGGACGTCGCCGCCCGCAGCAACTCCACGTCCGCGTACAACTCGTACTGCGCGTCACGCACGTCGTTGGCGCACGGCAGCGGCCCGGAGCTGTACGCCAGCTCCCACAGTGTCAGCACCCCGCCGTCCGCAAGCAGCCAGGTGTGCCGGTACGTCTCGCGGTGCATGCCCGAGCTGTGGTGCGCCGAGTGCAGAGCGCCGTCGTACGCCACGGCGCCGTGGAGCTGCTGCCGTATCTCCGCGGGCAGCTCGAACGAGTTGAGTGCGCGGCCGAGCAGGCGAGCGAGAAACTCATCCGGAGTCTCGGGAGACTCGGCCGCTTCGTGCGCTGTCTCGTACGGAACGCTCAAGGTGTACTCCCGGCGTCGCTACATGTCACCTCGTGAGTGCATACCGTAGCCCCTCGGCGGGGCACCGTGTCGCGGAACCACGAAAACGTCCGAGTCCGACGCATAGTTCCCACCATGCTCCCGCGCAAGGACAGTTGGCACATTCCCCTGTCAGATGCCCGCCCCGGCGCCTCCGTGAACGCCCGCGGGGCACGCACCTCGTGCGCACCCCGCGGACAAACCCCCGAGCGGTCCCACCGGCCCCGGCCGAAGCCCCTCCGGCCGCAGTTGGCCGCCCGGGGAAAACGGCCGAATCCGAACCCCGGGCTCAGACCGCGCTCCCCGCCTGCCACTCGCTCCAGGACATGTTCCAGCCGTTGAGCCCGTTGTCGGGCGCGATGGTCTTGTCGGGGGAGTTCTTCACCGTCACCACGTCCCCGACGAGGGAGTTGTCGTAGAACCACTTGGCGATCGTGTCGCCCTGCGCGCCCTGCACGTCCTGGAGCCCCACGCAGCCGTGGCTGGTGCCGGAGTTCCCGAACGGCGGATTGCCTTTCGCGTACCAGTAGTTGCCGTGCACGAACGTCCCGGACGACGACAGCCGCATCGCGTGCGGGACATCCGGGATGTCGTACTCCCCGCCGAACCCGACCGTCTCCCCGTTCATCCGGGTCTGCGTGAACTTCTCCGAGATCACCATCTGCCCGTTGTACGTGGGGTGGTCGGCGCTGCCCGCCGAGATCGGAATGGTCTTGAGGGTCTTGCCGTCTCGCTGCACCGTCATCGTCTCGGTCTTGGCGTCCACCGTGGACACCTGCGAGCGGCCGATGGTGAACGTGACCGTCTTGTCCTGCACCCCGTACAGGTCGTCGGCGCCCTTCACCCCGTCCAGGTCGATCTTCATCGTGACCTTGGACCCGGCCTTCCAGTACTCCTCGGGCCTGAAGTCGAGCCGCTGCCCGCCGAACCAGTGGCCCACCACCTGCTGTCCGCTGCTCGACGACACCGTGATGTGCGACTGCACGGCCTTCTTGTCCGTGATCGCCTTGTCGAAGGTGAACGACACCGGCATGCCCACCCCGACCGTGCTGTCGCCGTCGGGCGTGTAGGTGCCTATGTAACTGTTCGACGTCGAGACCGTCGTGAAGATCGAGTTGGCGGCTGCCGGGCGCCCGTCGCCGTCCTTCGCCCGCGCCGATATGCGGTACTTGGTGCCCCGCTCCAACTGGTCCTTCGGCTTCCACGTCGCCCCGTCCGACGACAGGTCGCCCGCGACGGACTTGCCGCTTGACGCCTCCGTCATCGTGACCTCGGTCAGCTTGCCGTCCTTGACGCTGACGCCGGTCTCGTTGATCGACGCGCCCGTCGACCCGTCCTTCGCGGAGATCGCTATCTGCGCCGTCGACGACTTCCCCGAGTCGGAACCGTCCGATCCCCCCTTGTCGTTGTGGGCCTGCGCGTCGCCGCCGCAGGCCGTCAGGGTGAGTGCGCCCACCGCGAGGGCGGCGCAGGCCAGCAGGACGCGTCGCGACGCGCGCCTGCGGCCCGGCACCGCGAGCCGCTGTGCGGTGCCGTATCGCGTGACCGTTTCCCGACCGGTCGTGTCCTGCGTAGTCACGGGCTGCTCCACGTGTTCGAAGTGTGCGTGAGGTACCGGATGTACCCGATCGCATGACCTAGGTGATCTGCTCCGGTACGGGGTGAGAGTCGCCGCGCGGCGGATTAGTTCCGTCCAGTTGGCTTCCTGGGACGGGATGGTCATGGGAGTGTTACGAAGCGGTGGCCGCGCGGCGCCACGAGAGCGCGGTCCGCGGCGGCGGCGAGCCGGTCAGGCGGCCGGGGGAGCCGGTTCGTAGTCGACCGCCAGCCCGTAGTGGTCGCTGACGGTGTCCCGCCCGAGGTCGAAGACCCGTGAGCACGAGGTCGCGAGCAGTGTGGGCCCCGACGCGGCGCATCGGACCATGACGTGGTCGATGCCGCGAAATGGCCAGTCGGGGTCCCCCTGGTACGGGTTCGACGGCGCGTAGGTCGTCAGCCGCTCGTGGGGGTGGGTCGCCTCCCACGCGCTGCGGTAGCAGACGCTGAAGCCCTCGACGACATGGCGGCCCGTGAGGAACCTGACGCTGTCGGCGTCGGCGTCCGCGTCCAGGTCACCGGCGATGACGACGTGCCCGGGCGAGGCCGCCACAAGGTCCTCCAGCCTGCGCGCCACCGCCGCCGCCTGGAGGACCCGTTCGGGCTCGTGGTCGAGCTGGTAGTCCGGAAAGTGGTTCGCGACCCAGACCCGGCCGAGCGGCCGCGGGGCGAGGACTTCGGTGACCAGACAGGTGCAGGCGAAGTCGCCGGTGCGGTCCGTGAGGTTCAGGTCGATTTCGAGGACCCGCCCGAAAGGCCACCGGGAAGCGGTGGTGATCCCCTGCCCGTCGGGTGCGCCGGGCCGCCCCGACTCGCGCTCCTGCTGCTCGGCGAGGTGGAAGCCGTCGCCCAGCAGCCGGCGCGCCTGGTCGGCGCCGGGCGTACGCACCGTCTCCTGGAGGGTCACGATATCCGGCGCGAGCCCCCCGACACGGTCACGGAACCGGGACTCCCGCTCCTCCCACCGACCACGCGTGCCCCAGGTGTTCAGCGTCAGGAATCTCATCCGCCCAGGGTGCCCCGCCCCGCCGTACCGCCCCCGCTCCGTATCCATGCCGCGCCCCTTCTCGCGCTCGCCGACGCCCCCTCACTCCGTGCCGTACAGCTCGCTGTACGAGAAGATCGTCCCGCGGGGGGTCTCGGCGGACTCCGCGGCGCGGAGGGCGTGGACGATCGCGCGTGTCACCTGCTCGGCACCGGCCGCCAGGATGTCGTTCGGCGCCAGCGGGTCGTCCCCCGGCGGGCGTTCACCCGTGGCGAGCGCGAAGACGGTGTCGCCGTCGCCCAGCAGGTGCACCGGGTGGATCGCCCGGGCGATGCCGTCGTGCGCCGTGCCCGCCAGCTTCTGGGCCTGCGCCCTGGTGAGGTCCGCGTCCGTGGCCACCACGGCGAGCGTGGTGTTCAGCGCGGGCCGCTCAAGCTCGGCCGACGCCTCCGCCATGCGCCGCAGCGCGTTCTGGTGGATGACATGGTCGGGGTACATCACACGCCCCGAGTAGAACTCCCCGTACAGCGCCCCCGTCAGCGGATCGAGCGCCGAACCGGAGGCGTTGACGACCACGAGCGCGGCGACGGTGATCCCGGACGGCAGCAGGATGCTCGCGGTGCCGACGCCGCCCTTGAGGAGGCCGGCGACGGCGCCCGTGCCCGCTCCGACGCTGCCCACCGGGACCCGGGCGCCGGGCGCGGCAGCCGCGGCGGCCTCGACGGCCCCGCGTCCGGTGGCCGCGGTGGGCCTGGCGCGGAAGTCGCCGCCGCGGCCCAGGTCGAAGACGCACGCGGCCGGGACGACCGGCACCACGTGACCGCGCTCCGGCCCGACCCGCACACCCCTGCCCTGCTCCTCAAGCCACGCCATCACACCCGACGCCGCGTCGAGCCCGTATGCGCTGCCGCCGGTGAGCACCACGGCGTCGATGCGCTGGACCACGTTGCGCGGGTCGAGGGCGTCGGTCTCCTTGGTGCCGGGGCCACCGCCCCGCACGTCGACGGCCGCCACCATGCCGCCCTCGGGGGCCAGGACGACCGTGGTCCCCGTCAGCCGCCCGTTCCCCGTGAGGGTGGCGTGGCCCACGCGCAGGGAGGCCACGTCCGTGAGGCCATCGGTCCGGGGGAGGTGCCCGTGGTGGCCGCCGTTGTCTGTCATGCGGCATAGCTACCACGCCGCCGCGGCAGGTCCACCGCCCCCGACCCGTGTCGCCGGCCGTCTCACGGGCCGGGCTCCCGGCGCGGCCGCGGACGTACGCTGTAGCCATGAGTGAAGCCCCGGAGGAAACGCCGCGCCGTGAGCCCGTGACGGCGGGGGCCGAGACGCCCACGGAGGGGCCGTCCGGCACCGCTCCGAGGGACGCCATCGTCTTCGACGACCCGCTGACACGGCGCTCGTCCGACGACACGGACCACGGCTGGGGCGAGCGGTCGGCGAGCGGTGACGCGGCCGCCGACCTCGCACGGTTCCTCGACGAGAAGCCGCCGCACCACCTCTGAACCACCCCGGGCGCACGCCGCGGCCCGAGCACACGCCGCGGCGCACCGGGCGCCCCCGCCGGATCGGTCAGATTCCCCCGCCGGTCTCCCCCGCGGTCCCCCCGCCGGGCCCCCCTTCGGCCGCGCGCCGCTCCGACAGCAGGTCGCGGATCTCCTTCAGCACCTCCAGCTCGGAGACCTCCAGGACCTCCTGGGTGCCCTCCCGCTCCCGCCGCCTGGCGGCGACCCTGGCCAGGTACTTGGACATGGGCAGCACCATCAGGAAGTACACGACGGCCGCGGTGATCAGGAAGCTGAGGGTGGCGCTGAGCACCGTTCCCCACATGATCGGGACGCCCTCGGTGACGGTCCCCGTCTTGTCGTCGAAGACGCAGGGGCCTTTCAGACAGGACTTGTAGTGGTCCAGGTCCTTTGTGCCGAAGGCGCCGACGAGCGGGTTGATGACGCCCTGCACCACCGCGTTGACGATGTTGGTGAAGGCGGCGCCGATCACGACCGCGACGGCCAGATCGACGACGTTCCCACGCATCAGAAAGCTTTTGAAGCCTTCCCAAACGCCCGGCTCGTTGTTCTCGCTCACCGATAGACCTTTCGTCACATGGGCTGCTTAAGGAGTAACCAGTTCCGCAACCTACGTCAGCGATCGGCCATCCTGTCCATTTTCGTCCCTCGAATGTGGGACTTGACACGTGCACCACACGGATACCCACGCTGGTCAGCACAGGGTCACCGCCAACTGCGAGGTCGCACCGGCTCCGGCGAGACGCGCGGCCGTCGCCCGCGGCACGGAGAGGACGACGAGCGTTCCGCGCTCCGCCTCGGTCTCTGCCCCGGTCCCCGTGAGGTCGGCGCCGCCGACACCCCCGGCATCTCCCCTGTCGTCGCTGTCGTCGGTGCCCTCGGCGGGCTCTGTGGTGTCCGTCCCCTCCGCGGGAGCCGCGGGGCTCCCGGCGGACGGCACCTCGACCACCCGCGCGCCGCCGGCCACGACGCGGGGCTCCGCACCGCCGCCCGTGCCGTCGGCGGCGATCACGTCCACGCGGTCCCCGGGGCGCAGCATCCGCGCCGTGGCCCCGTCCGCGATCCGTACCGGGGCCCGTACGGGTCCTGCCGCCGGGGGCGGTGCGTGCGGGGCGTCGCGGGCGGGGGCCCCGGCGCCCGCGCCCGCGTCGGCCGAGGCCGTCGCCGCGATCAGGGCCGCCGCCGACATGGCGAGGCCCGCGGCGAGGGCCCGCCCGCGGTGGCGCCGCACCCGGCACAGCGCCCGGTGCTGGGCGCCGCGCGCCCGGACCCGTACGGGGGAGAAGGGCGGGACGGGGCGGCGCGGCGGGGTGTCGCCGTGCGGCAAGGGCCGCGAGGCCGGGTGGGGGAGGGGAGAAGCCGAGGTGGGAGTGGGAAACGTGGACATGCGAGATCACCGCCTGCAAGGGGGTTGGACCGGCTTGGGCTCCCACCTTGCGCCCTCGCGACGGATCTCGCCGGGGCCTGTGGACAGGCCGGAGACTGTGGATAACTCCGCCACTCGAAGGTGGCGTTCCGCCCCCGCGACCCGGGTTCCGGCGGCCCCGGTTCCGCCGAATCCGCCCCGGCGCTCCCGGCCCACGTCCTCAGGGCAGCTTGATCCCCGGGGCCATTCCGTTCAGGGCGGTCGTGCAGAGGCAGTCGCGGTCCTCGGTGGCGGGGAGGGCGGCGATGGCGTCGAAGAGCACGGGGCGCAGCCGGTCGATGTTCGCCGCGAAGACCTGGAGGACGTCCTCGTGGGAGACGCCCTCCCCGGCCTCGGCCCCGGCGTCGAGGTCGGTGACCAGGGTGAGGGAGGTGTAGCAGAGTTCCAGCTCACGGGCGAGTGCCGCCTCGGGGTGGCCGGTCATGCCCACGACGGACCAGCCCTGGGCGGCGTGCCAGCGCGACTCGGCGCGGGTGGAGAAGCGGGGACCCTCGACGACGACGAGCGTGCCGCCGTCGACGGCCTCCCAGTCGCGTCCGCGCGCCGCAGAGAGCGCGATCGCGCGCCCTGCCGGGCAGTACGGGTCCGCGAGGGAGACATGGACGACGTTGGGCACGGAGCCGTCGGCCAGCGGCTCGCCGTCGAAGTAGGAGGCGGCGCGGGACTTGGTGCGGTCCACGAGCTGGTCGGGCACCAGCAGCGTGCCGGGGCCGTAGTCGGGGCGCAGGCCGCCCACGGCGCAGGGGCCGAGGACCTGGCGGACCCCGACGGAGCGCAGCGCCCACAAGTTCGCGCGGTAGTTGATGCGGTGCGGCGGCAGATGGTGGCCGCGGCCGTGCCGGGGGAGGAAGGCCACCCGGCGGCCCCCGACGTCGCCGAGGAAGAGCGAGTCGCTCGGCGGTCCGTAGGGGGTGTCGACCCGGAGTTCGGTGACGTCGTCGAGGAAGGAGTAGAAGCCCGAGCCGCCGATGACGCCGATCTCGGCCTGTGCCGTGTCCGTCGTGTGCGCCTTGTTCGCCATGGCCGCACAGTATCCGGCGGTCCTGGTGGCCGGACCGCGCCCGGGGTGACGGGGTCCTTACGGTCCGGCCGGTGGACCGGCGCCCAGGCGCGCGTACGCGTGTCAGGCCGCGGAGGAGCCCGCGGTGCCGGTGGAGGAGCCGGACGACGACGATGAAGACGATGACGACGAAGAAGAAGACGACTTCGACGACGAGTCGGACTTCCCCGAGGTCCCGGAGGACTTCGTGTCGGACGACGAGGAGGATGAGCCGGAGTCGCCAGAGGAGCCGGACGACTTCGCGCCGCCGGAGCCGCCGGACGCCGAACTGCGGCTGTCGTTGCGGTAGAAGCCGGAGCCCTTGAAGACGATGCCGACCGCGGAGAACACCTTCTTGAGGCGTCCGTCGCAGTTGGGGCACACGGTCAGGGCGTCATCGGTGAACTTCTGCACCGCTTCGAGGCCCTCGCCGCACTCGGTGCACTGGTACTGATAGGTCGGCACTTGCTTCCTCCTGGCACTCTTACTCAGTGAGTGCTAACGACGCTCCATAGTGACGCATTCCTTGAATTCAGTCCACCGTCACCGGCTCCTGGTGACCGAGGCCACCCGGAGTGCCGCGTTCCGCACCGGTCGGCGCCAGCCGGGAGCGCAGCGTCAGCAGCACGGCGAGTGCCGCCGCCGTACCGCCGAGCGGCACGAGGAACCCGGCGCCCTCCCAGGCACGGTCTTCGAGCTGCCCCGCGACGGTCACGGCCGCCGCCTGGCCGAAGGCGACGGCGCCGGTCAGCCAGGTGAACGCCTCCGTGCGCACGGCGGGCGCCACCAGCGACTCCACGAGCGTGTAGCCATTCACTATGGCGGGCGCCACACACAGGCCCGTGAGCAGGCCGAGCGCGGCCAGTACCGGCGTCGAACCGGCCGCCCACAGGCACGACGAGACGAGGACGAGGGCGACGTAGCCGGTCAGCAGGCGGCGCCGGGGCGGGAGGCGCCAGGAGACGGCGCCGCACACCAGCCCCGACACCATGTTCCCGGCGGCGAAGACCCCGTAGAGCACCCCGTTGAGCCCGGGCTCGCCGAGGTTGGCGGTGAACGCCGCGAGCGACACCTGCATGCCGCCGAAGACGGCGCCGACGCCGAGGAAGGCCACCACGAGGAGGCGCACCCCGGGCACCCGCCCGGCCGATGTCGGCCCTCCCGCGGACACCCCGGGACCGGTGGACACCGCAGGAACGGACACACGCGCGTGTGCCGTCCGCCGACCCTCCACGCGCGCGTGTCGCTCGACGGGCCCGGTGCCGACGGGCCGTCTCCGCGACGGCGGGGGCTGCGTCCCGCGCCGCGCGGCGAACAGCAGGCCGCCCGCGAGGGTCAGGGCCGCCTCCGCGACCAGACCGGCGGCGGGGGTGACGGAGGTGCACAGGGCGGTCGCGATGAGGGGGCCGAGGACGAAGGTCAGCTCGTCGGTGACCGACTCGAAGGCGGTGGCCGTGGCGAGCAGGGGTGATTCGCCGAGCGTGACGGCCCAGCGGGCGCGCACCATGGGCCCGATCTGCGGTGCGCAGGCGCCGGTGGGCACGGCCGCGGCGAGCAGCGCCCACAGCGGGGCGTGCGCGAGGGCGAGCGCGGTGAGGCCGAGCACGGCTGCGGAGTGCGCGACGGCGCTCGGCACCAGCACCGCGCGCTGTCCGAACCGGTCGGTGAGCCGCCCCCCGACCGGCGCGAACAGCGCCATGGCGGCGCCGCCGACCGCGGACACCGCGCCCGCGGCGCCGTAGGAGCCGGTGGTGTGCCGCACCAGCAGCACCGTCGACAGGGTGACCATGGCGAACGGGAGGCGTGCGGCGAAGCCGGGGAGCAGGAACGTCCAGGCGCCGGGTGTGCGCAGCAGCGCACCGTAGCCGGGGCGGGGGAGCGTGGGAGTGACCGTGGGCGCCACGGTCCGCGCCTTTCTGCCGCCTGGTGGCGCGGTGGACCGCGGCCGAGAGCTGTCCTCGTGCGCAAAGACTGCGGTTGATACCGGCCGTCCCGCCAGGACGCCGCGGCCGCCATACGGTCGCGCCAGCTCTGCGTCAGGCAGAGTCGGTGAGCAGATACGGCGTCATCGTACAGGCGCACGGCACACGCGCGCGTGCCTGGTCAGGGGGCTGCGGCGGGCGGCACACGAGGCGCGGGAAGCGGCGCGCGGGGCGGCCGCGCGCGGGCGCGCGAGGCGCCCCCCGCCACCCCACGGCCTCCCCGCTCACGCCCCTCCCGCTCACGGCCCGCTCACCGCCTCCCGCTCACGGCCTCCTGCCCCCCGTGCCGCCCACTCCGCCGGTGCCGCCCGCGCTGCGGCCACCGCCGACTCCCGGGGACCGTCCCCCGCTGCCGCCTCCGGACCGTCCCCCGGTGCCTCCCGTGCTCCTGCCTCCCGCGCCCCCCGTGCCCGTGGGGCCCGGGGCGCCGTCGGGGCGCTGGGTGCCGCGCTGGCGCGGGCCGCGGCGGCCGGTGGCGCCCGGGCCGCCGCGCCGCCCGTCCTCGGTCAGCCAGCCCGCGAGCTTGCCGCCCTGCGCGACGGCCCGCAGCCGGCGCTCCGCCGCGTCGCGCACCGGGTCGGTGGCGACGACGAGGAGTTCGTCGCCGCGCCGCAGCAGCGTCGAGGGCAGCGGTACGAACGAGTCGCCGTCGCGCACGACGAGGGTGACCGCGGAGCCCGTGGGCAGCCGCAGTTCGCTGATGGAGACGCCGTTGAGGCGGGAGCCCTCGGGCACGGACACCGACAGCAGATGGCCGCGCAGCCGTTCCAGCGGGGCCGACTCGATGCCGAGGTCGGCCGCCCCGTCGGGGCCGCCGAGGCTCAGCTTCCTGGCGACCCAGGGCAGCGTCGGCCCCTGGATGAGCGTGTACACGACCACCAGGACGAACACTATGTTGAAGATCCGGCGGCTGTTGTCGACGCCGTTCACCATCGGGATGGTGGCCAGGATGATGGGCACGGCGCCGCGCAGCCCCGCCCACGACAGCAGCGCCATGTCGGGCCAGGGCGTACGGAAGGGCATGAGGCCCATGAGGACCCCGGCGGGCCGTGCCACCACCGTCAGCACGAGCCCGATGACGAGCGCGGGCAGGATGTCGCGGCCCAGTTCGTGCGGCGTCACCAGCAGCCCGAGCAGCACGAACATGCCGATCTGCGCGAGCCAGCCGAGCCCTTCGGCGAAGCCGCGCGTCGCGGGCCAGTGCGGCAGCTTGGCGTTGCCGAGCAGCATCGCCGCCAGGTACACGGCGAGGAAGCCGCTGCCGTGCGCGAGGGAGCCCGCGGCGTAGGCGGTCACCGCGATCGCCATGACGGCGATCGGATAGAGGCCGGAGGCGGGCAGCGCGACGTGCCGCATCCCGTAGGCGCCCAGCCAGCCGATCGCGAGGCCGATCGCGGCCCCGGTGACCAGTTCGAGGGCGATCTCGCCGACGAGCCCGTACCAGTGCTCGACGGGGCCCGCGGTGGAGAACGCCACGACCAGGATGACGACGGGGGCGTCGTTGAAGCCGGACTCGGCCTCCAGGACACCGGTGATCCGCGCGGGCAGCGGCACCCTGCGCAGCACCGAGAACACCGCGGCGGCGTCCGTGGAGGAGACCACCGCGCCGATGATGAACGACTGCCGCCATTCGAGCCCGACCAGATAGTGCGCCCCGGCCGCGGTGACCCCCACGCTGACCGCGACTCCCACCACGGCGAGGGCCACGGCGGACGGCAGGACCGGCTTGATCTCCTTCCACTTGGTGCCGAGCCCGCCCTCGGCGAGGATCACCACCAGTGCGGCGTAGCCGATGACCTGGGTCAGTTCGGCGTTGTCGAAGGCGACCCCGATGCCGTCCTGGCCCATCGCGATGCCGATCCCCAGGTACACGAGCAGGCTGGGCAGCCCGCTGCGCGAGGAGATCCGTACCGCCGCGACGGCGACGAGCAGGACGAGCGAGCACAGGAGCAGAAGCTGGTTGAGGTGGTGGACAGTCAGGGGCCGTTCCTTTCCCTTCGGGCCGCCGCCGGGCACGCGCGCGTGGAGGCGCGCGGTGCGCGGATCTCGGCCGGTGCGGGCCGTTCCGGTCTACATACTTCGTTACCTTACCTAATCGTTAACGCTTTCTTGACGCGTTTCCCGGGTTTGACCGACGGAGATACGGCACCGGGGACCCCGCGGGACGCGTCCCAGGGGACGGGGGAGCGGCCGTGGGACGCGTGGCGTGGGACGGGACCGGTGCGGGCACGCGCGCGTGGGAGCACGTCCGCGGGGCGGGCAGCGGGGTCTGGGTTGGCCGGAGTTGACCGGTCGTCGGCGGCCCCTTGCCCCCTCCCGGGGCCGGAACCATGGCCGCGTCAGGGGCAGTCGGCGGCTGCGCCTATGGTTGCTCCAGCGCTCCACCGACCGCTTCCACCGCCCGGCCGCCCGCGAAGGACTGCAAGGACAGCGATGCCCTCGAATACCACCGCATCTTCCGGTCAGACGTCCGGCACGTCCGGTCGCAGGAAGGGGCGCCGCGGGCGTCTCATCGTGATCGTCCTGGTTCTGGCGATCATCGCGGGTGTGGGGTACGGGGCGTACTGGAGCGTGAGCACGGTGCGGGCGTCGTTCCCGCAGACCAAGGGCTCCTTGCAGCTCAAGGGCCTGTCCGGGCCCGTCGACGTCAAGCGGGACGCGCACGGCATCCCGCAGGTCTACGCGTCCTCCGACGAGGACCTGTTCATGGCGCAGGGCTACGTGCAGGCGCAGGACAGGTTCTGGGAGATGGACGTGCGCCGCCACACCACGGCGGGCCGGCTCTCCGAGATGTTCGGCAAGAAGGAAGTGGGCACCGACGAGTACCTGCGCACCCTCGGCTGGCGCCGGGTGGCGCAGCAGGAGTACGACCACAAGCTGTCGGCGACGACGAAGAAGTACCTGGTCGCGTACGCGAAGGGGGTCAACGCCTACCTCGCGGGCAAGGACGGCGCCGACATCTCCCTGGAGTACGCGGCGCTGGGCTTCACCAACGACTACAAGCCGCAGGAGTGGACCCCGGTGGACTCCGTCTCCTGGCTCAAGGCGATGGCGTGGGACCTGCGCGGCAACATGCAGGAGGAGATCGACCGCTCCCTGATGACGAGCAGGCTCTCGCCGCAGCAGATCAGGGACCTGTACCCGGACTACCCGTACGACCTGCACAAGCCCATCGTCAGGGACGGCGCGTACGACGAGGGCACCGACACGTTCGAGGGCGGTGACGACTCGGACTCGGGCACGTCGGGGACCAGCACGGCCGCGGGCACCGGGCTCGCGGGCGACACGGCCACCCCGTCCGGGTTCGAGAGCCAGCTCGCGGGCGTCGCCCAGATGCTCGACAAGGTGCCCTCGGTGCTCGGCCCCAGCGGCAGCGGCATCGGCTCCAACTCGTGGGTGGTCGCGGGCAGCCACACCATCAGCGGCAAACCCCTGCTCGCCAACGACCCGCACCTCGCGCCCGAGCTGCCGTCCATCTGGTACCAGATGGGCCTGCACTGCCGCAGCGTCTCGGACAAGTGCCAGTACAACGTGACCGGCTACACGTTCTCCGGGATGCCGGGCGTCGTCATCGGGCACAACGACGACATCGCCTGGGGCATGACGAACCTGGGCGCCGACGTCACCGACCTCTACCTGGAGAAGCTCACCAGCGAGGGCTACCAGTACGGCGACAAGGTGCTGCCGTTCAAGACCCGCCAGGAGGTCATCAAGGTCGCGGGCGGCAAGTCCAAGACGATCACCGTGCGGGAGACCAACAACGGGCCCCTGCTGTCGGACCGCAGCGACGAACTCGTCACCGTCGGCAAGAAGGCGGGCGTGGACGCCGCGGCGCCGGACCGCGGCGACGGCTACGGCGTCGCGCTGCGCTGGACCGCGCTCGAACCCGGCAACACCATGGACGCCGTCTTCGAACTCGACAAGGCCCGCGACTGGGACCAGTTCAGGGACGCCGCGAGCGACTTCGAGGTGCCCTCGCAGAACCTGGTCTACGCCGACACCAAGAACAACATCGGCTACCAGGCCCCCGGCAAAATCCCGGTGCGCGCCGGCGACTACGACGGCTCGCTGCCCGCCCCGGGCTGGGACCCCGACTACCGCTGGACCGGCCAGTACATCCCGCAGAAGGCGATGCCGTACGAGTACAACCCCGAGCGCGGCTACATCGTCACCGCCAACCAGGCCGTCGTCGACCCGGACGACTACCCGTACACGCTGACCACGGACTGGGGCTACGGCACCCGAAGCCAGCGCATCGAGGACATGATCAGGGCCAAGACCAAGAACGGCGGGAAGATCTCGCCGGACGACATGCGCCAGATGCAGATGGACAACAGCAGCGAGATCGCGAAGCTGATCACCCCGCTGCTGCTGAAGATCGACGTGCCCGACAAGTACGTGCGCGAGGGCCAGCAGCTCCTGGAGGGCTGGGACTACACCCAGAACCCGGACTCGGCCGCCGCCGCCTACTTCAACGCGGTCTGGCGCAACATCCTCAAGCTGGCCTTCGGCAACAAGCTGCCCAAGGAACTGCGGGTCAAGGGGCAGTGCCTGAACGTGGAGCCGGCCGGGAACACCAAACCCGCCGACGAGGTCGACCTGGTGCGCGAGTGCGGCCAGCGCGACGCCGACTCGGCGCAGCCGGACGGCGGCGACCGCTGGTTCGAGGTCATCCGCAAGATCATCGACGACCAGGACAACGACTGGTGGCACACGCCCAAGACGCGTACCGACAAGGCCGTCACCACCCGCGACGGGCTCTTCGAGCGCGCCATGGAGGACGCCCGCTGGGAGCTGACCGCCAAGCTCGGCAAGGACATCGACACCTGGAGCTGGGGTCGGCTGCACCGGCTCATGCTGAAGAACCAGACCCTCGGCACCGAGGGCCCCGGCTTCCTCCAGTACCTGCTCAACCGCGGCCCCTGGAACCTGGGCGGCGGCGAGGCGGCCGTCGACGCGACCGGCTGGAACGCCGCGGGCGGCTACAGCGTCAACTGGGTGCCGTCGATGCGGATGGTCGTCAACCTCGACGACCTGGACAAGTCCCGGTGGATCAACCTCACAGGAGCCTCGGGCCACGCCTACAGCTCCCACTACACCGACCAGACGGAGAAGTGGCTCAAGGGCGACCTGCTCGACTGGCCGTTCTCCGAGAAGGCCGTCGACGCCGCCACCGAGGACACCCTGGTGCTACGGCCCTGACGACCGCCCCGGCGGCGGCCCTGAGGACAGCCCCGGTGGCCGGTACGCGCGCGTGAGCGCCCCGGGCGGCCGTACGCGCGCGTGCCGCCGCCCCGGGGCCGACGGCGACGGGGGCGCGGGAGCGTTCGGCCCGCGCCCCTCAGAAGCGCCGCACCCCCTCCGGCGTCACCACCGCCTGCACCGGCCGGTCGTGCGGCGCGGCCGGCACCCGCTCCACCACCTCGGCCGCGTAGAGCAGCACCACCAGATCCGGTGCCGCCCCCGCCCGTTCGAGCCGCGCCAGCACCCGGTCGTACGAGCCGCCGCCGCGGCCCAGGCGGATGCCCCGGCCGTCCACCGCGAGACCGGGCAGCAGCACCGCCCGCGCCCCCAGCACCGCGTCGGCGCCGAGCCGCGCGCCCGCCGGTTCGAGCAGTTCGAGGCGGCCCGCGCGGGGCACAGGATGCAGCGACCCCGGGCCGTCGTAGAGCCCCCAGTCCAGGTCGTTGTCGGGCAGCAGCACCGGCAGCAGGACGCGGGTGCCGCGCGCGTGGAGCGCGTCGAGCAGGTCCCCCGTCGACGGCTCCGTGCCCACCGACACATACGCCGCCACCGTGGCCGCCCCGGCCAGCGCGGGCAGCCCGAGCGCGTGCCCCGCAAGCGCCGCGCCCGCGGCCCGTACGTCATCCTCCGTCAACCCCGACCTCGCCCTGAGGACGCCCGCGCGCAAACTCCGCTTGTCAGGATCGGCCCCGCCGCTGCCGTGCCCCATGCTCCGTAAAACCTCCTATTAACGGGTTATGAACACCCGCCTGTGGAAAACCTCGCAACTCGCACATAAGCACCGGATAGGGTGACCGGCATGATTGAGCCGCACCTCCCCAGGATCACCAAGGCCGTCATTCCCGCGGCCGGTCTCGGTACCCGCTTCCTGCCCGCCACCAAGGCGACCCCCAAGGAGATGCTCCCGGTCGTCGACAAGCCGGCCATCCAGTACGTCGTCGAGGAGGCCGTCGCCGCGGGACTCGACGACGTCCTCATGGTGACGGGGCGCAACAAACGCCCCCTGGAGGACCACTTCGACCGCAACTACGAGCTGGAGGAGGCCCTTTCCAAGAAGGGCGACAGGTCGCGGCTCGCCCGCGTCCAGGAGTCCAGCGACCTGGCCACCATGCACTACGTGCGCCAGGGCGACCCCAGGGGCCTCGGGCACGCGGTGCTCTGCGCCGCCCCGCATGTCGGCCGCGAGCCGTTCGCCGTCCTCCTCGGCGATGACCTGATCGACCCGCGTGACCCCCTGCTCGCGCGCATGATCGCCGTCAGTGAGCGGCACGGCGGCAGCGTCGTCGCCCTCATGGAGGTCGCCCCCGAGCAGGTCCACCTGTACGGCTGCGCCGCCGTCGAGCCGACGGGCGACGCGGACGTGGTGCGGGTGACCGGGCTCGTGGAGAAGCCCGAGCCGTCCGACGCCCCCAGCAATCTCGCCGTCATCGGCCGCTATGTACTCGACCCGGGGATCTTCGACATACTGCGCAAGACCGAGCCGGGTCGCGGCGGGGAGATCCAGCTCACCGACGCGCTCCAGCAGCTCGCCGCCGACGAGAAGGTCGGCGGGCCCGTGCACGGCGTCGTGTTCCAGGGCAGGCGCTACGACACCGGAGACCGCGCCGACTACCTCCGCGCCATCGTCAGACTCGCGTGCGAACGTGAAGACCTGGGACCGGACTTCCGCGCCTGGCTTCGCCGTTATGTCACCGAGGAGATGTAGCACGTGAGTAGCACCACCGCCGAAGGGCAGGACCACGTCTGGAGCGTCGACGAGCACCTGGAGGACATCCTCGGCACCGTCAGGCCGCTGGAGCCCATCGAGCTGCACCTGCTCGACGCCCAGGGCTGCGTCCTGGTGGAGGACGTCGCGGTTCCGCTCTCGCTGCCGCCCTTCGACAACAGCTCCATGGACGGATACGCCGTCAGGGCCGCCGATGTCGCGGGCGCGGGCGAGGAGTTCCCCGCGGTCCTCACCGTCGTCGGTGACGTCGCCGCGGGCCAGGCCGAGCAGCCCTCCGTCGGCCCCGGGCAGGCCGTGCGCATCATGACCGGCGCCCCGCTGCCGCCGGGCGCCGAGGCCGTCGTCCCCGTCGAGTGGACCGACGGCGGCCTCGGCGCGGGGCCGGTCGCCGGAATGCGCGCGCACAGCCAGGCCCCGGACGGCGCCGAGGGCGAGGTCCAGGTCTTCAGACCCGCGGCCCCCGGGGCGCACGTGCGCGAGCGCGGCAGCGACGTGCGCTCGGGGGAGCCCGCCCTCGCCGCGGGCACCGTGCTCGAAGCCCCCCAGATCGCCCTGCTCGCCGCCATCGGTCTCCAGTCGGTACACGTGCGCCCGCGCCCGCGCGTCGTCGTCCTCTCCACCGGCAGCGAACTGGTCCAGCCGGGGCAGGCGCTCGGCCACGGCAGGATCTACGACTCCAACAGCTTCGCGCTGACCGCCGCCGCGCGCGGCGCCGGTGCGCTCGCCTTCCGCGTGGGCGCCGTCCCCGACGACCCGGAGACCCTCCGCGCCACCGTCGAGGACCAGCTCGTCCGCGCCGACCTGCTGGTCACCACCGGCGGCGTCAGCGTCGGCGCCTACGACGTCGTCAAGGAGGCCCTGTCCGGCATCGGCCGCTCCGACGGGGTGGGCGAGGGCGAGGGCCCCGAGGGCGGCATCGAGTTCCGCAAGCTGGCCATGCAGCCGGGCAAGCCCCAGGGCTTCGGCACCATCGGCCCCGACCACACCCCCCTGCTCGCCCTCCCCGGCAACCCGGTCTCCTCGTACGTCTCCTTCGAGCTGTTCGTACGGCCCGCGATCCGCACCCTCATGGGCCTGCCCGACGTCCACCGCCCCACCGCGCGGGCCGAGCTGAGGTCCCCCAAGGCGCTGACGTCCCCCGGGGGCAGGCGCCAGTTCCTGCGCGGCACCCACGACCCCGCCACCGGCACCGTCGTACCGGTGGGCGGCGCCGGCTCGCATCTGGTGGCCGCGCTCGCGCACGCCGACGCGCTGATCGTGGTGCCCGAGGACGTCACCTCCGTGGAGCCCGGCACCGAGGTCGAGACGGTCCTGCTCGGCTGACCCGCGCCCGCGCGAGGTACCGTGTCGCCGAAGCGCCCGTGCGCCGCACCACGGGAGCAACGACCGGGAGCGCACTGAAGATGACCGCGACGTTCCGGGGGGACACCCCCGAGCCCCCTCGGCACGACCAGAACGCGGCAGGAGGCCCGCCCGCACCCGCGGGCCTCACCCACATCGACGAGGCGGGCGCCGCCCGCATGGTCGACGTCTCCGCCAAGGACACCACCGCGCGCACCGCCCGCGCGAGCGGCCGCGTGCTGGTCTCGCCCCGGGTGGTCGCACTGCTGCGCGGCGAGGGGCTGCCCAAGGGCGACGCGCTCGCCACCGCCAGGATCGCCGGGATCATGGGCGCCAAGCGGACCCCCGACCTCATCCCGCTCTGCCACCCCCTCGCCGTCACCGGCGTCACCGTCGACCTCACCGTCGACGACGACGCCGTCGGCATCACCGCCACCGTCCGCACCACCGGCCGCACCGGCGTCGAGATGGAGGCGCTGACCGCGGTCTCCGTGGCCGCGCTCACCGTCGTCGACATGGTCAAGGCCGTCGACAAGGGCGCCGTCGTCACCGACGTGCGCGTCGAGGAGAAGAGCGGCGGCAAGTCCGGCACCTGGACGAGGACGGAGACCGGCTCATGACCACTCCAGCCGCGGCCGCCCCCCGCCGCGCCCTGGTCGTGACGGCCTCCAACCGCGCCGCAGCCGGGGTCTACGAGGACCGTGGTGGGCCGCTCATCGCCGGGCGGCTCGCCGAGTGGGGCTTCACCGTCGAGGGGCCGCTGACCGTGCCGGACGGCGACCCGGTGGCCCGCGCCCTGCGCGACGGGGTCGCCGCGGGACACGACGTCATCATCACCACGGGGGGCACGGGCATCTCGCCCACCGACGCCACCCCCGAGGCCACCCGTACCGTCATCGACCACGAGGTCCCCGGCATCGCGGAGGCCATCCGCGCGTACGGGCGGCAGCAGGTCGCGGCGGCCGACCTGTCCCGCGGCCTCGCGGGCGTCGCGGGCCGCACCCTGATCGTCAACCTGCCGGGCTCCACCGGCGGCGTGCGCGACGGCCTCGCCGTGCTTGAGGGGCTTCTCGTGCACGCCGTCGACCAACTGCGCGGCGGCGACCACCCGGCCTCCGGCGGGGGTGCGAGCTGAACAGCATGTCCTGGCCGGTCGAGCTGACGGACGGCAACGTCTCCCTCCGGCCGATAAAACTGCGCGACCAGCGTGCCTGGCGCGAGGTCAACAGGCGCAACAGGGACTGGCTGCGGCCCTGGGAGGCGACCATCCCGCCGTCCCCGCCCAGCGCCCCCGTCACCCAGCGGCCCACATACCGGCAGATGGTCCGTCATCTGCGCGCCGAGGCCCACGCGGGGCGCATGCTGCCGTTCGTCATCGAGTACCAGGGCCGTCTGGTGGGCCAGCTCACCGTCGCCGGCATCACCTGGGGCTCCATGTGCTCGGGCCACGTCGGCTACTGGATCGACCAGGCGGTGGCGGGCCGCGGGGTGATGCCGACGGCCGTCGCGCTCGCCGTCGACCACTGCTTCCGCACCGTCGGGCTGCACCGCATCGAGGTCTGCATTCGCCCCGAGAACGCCCCCAGCCGACGGGTCGTGGAGAAACTCGGATTCCGCGAGGAAGGGCTCCGTCCACGATATCTTCACATTGACGGCGCCTGGCGGGACCATCTGGTCTTCGCCCTCACCGCGGAAGAGGTCCCCGACGGGCTGCTGGCCCGCTGGCGCAGAAGACGCTCGGGAAACACCCCCAGCAACCCGGGCTGACCATCATCTCGTCGACCTGCGCCTGAGCGCCGCGCCCCGGAGGCCGTACGGGCATGGGCGGGACGCCCGCCGCGCCGCGGGGAAGTCCCCGACACCTCGGAAATGAAATAGGTGTTCGAAATAGGGTCCCGTTCGGTCGCTCCCTCGGGGAAATTCGCCCATCTGCCGGTCGATTCTTCGCATCAGTCGCAAGAAACGTTCGAAATATCAGCCGGATCGTGCGACACACCGGGCCAATTGGCGGATGGCCCCATGCAAACCCCTCTACCGTGTGAGGCGTGAGCAGCAGCGGCCTCATCTACGCAGTCATCGTCGGGGCCTGGGCCGCCTATCTCGTGCCGATGTGGCTCCGCAGGCAGGACGAGCTGAACGAGGCCCGTCCGACGGAGCGCTTCAGCACCGCCATCCGGCTTCTGTCCGGACGCGCGGGCATGGAGCGCCGTTACGCCAAGGACCTCAAGAGCCGCGCGGCCGACCCCGACGAGCACGGCGCCCCGGCGCCCGACCCGGACGCCACCGGCTCGGTGGACGTCCGGGCCTTCGCCGCGCCCAGGGGGGACGGCCGGACACCCGGCGGCCCCGCGCGCCGCCCCGAGGTGACCGCGCCCCGCCGCCCCGAGGACGGCCCCACACCGCGGCGCCCCCGCCAGTCCGGCCACGCCGCCCCCGGCGACCACGGCCGCCCCCGGCCGCAGGCCCGCCGCCCCGTCCCCGCCGAGGGCCCCGGCAGGCCCGCCGTCTCCGCGCCCGTCGACCGGCCGGGACCCGCGGCCCGCCCGCGCCGCCCCGTGCGCCCCGGCGCCCAGGAGCGCCAAGGCGCCGCGCGCCGCGCAGCCGAGGCCGCCGCCCGCGCCCAGCGCTCGAAGGTCCTCGCGCGCCGCAGGCGCACCACCGTGATGCTGTTCCTCGCGTTCACGCTCGGGGCGGTCGCCGCGGCCGTCGGGGGCCTCGCGTTCCTGTGGGCGCCCGCCGTGCCCGCCATCCTGCTCAGCGCCTACATCGTCTACCTGCGCGGCCAGGAGCGGCGCAGATTCACGTACACCATGGACCGCCGCAGGGCCGAGGCCGCGGCGCTCCACCTGCGCGAGCGCGAACGCCAGCCGCGCCGCCGCGCCGCCTCCACCGCCCCGGCCGCCGCCGACGACCCGGAGGAGGGCGCGGGACCCGCGCCCTCCGACCCCGGCCTCTCGGCCCTCGCCGCCGGCCGCCGCGCCCTCGTCGAGCAGACCGACCACGCCGAGTGGGTCGACCAGCAGCGCGAGCGCCGCCGCAACCCCGCGGACGGCGAGAGCTGGGACCCCGTCCCCGTCCCGCTGCCGACCTACGTCACCGCGCCCGTCGCCCCCCGCGCCACCGGCGACCTCGACCTCGGCGCCCCCGACACCTGGAGTTCCGCGCGCTCCTCCGCCGCGGGCCCCACGGCGGCGGCCGAGGACCACGCGGACCCCGCGGGGCCGCCGGAGGACGGCGACGCGGCCCCCGGGACCGACGAGCGCAGCGACGCCCGCCGCGCCGCCTCCGCCCGCCGCGCCAGGGAGCGCGGCCACACCCCGCTGTTCGACCAGTACGCCGACGGCGACCGCCCCCGCGCCGCCAACGAGTGACCCCACGGGCGGTGTCCGCCCCTGGTCACACCGCCCCCCAAAGGATTTCCTGGCACCCCCGGCGGGGTGCTAGAGTTTCACCCGTTGCAAGGGCCTGTGGCGCAGTCCGGTAGCGCACCTCGTTCGCATCGAGGGGGCCAGGGGTTCGAATCCCCTCAGGTCCACGCAAGACTGTTCTCGACCTGGTTCAGGGGCAGTTGACAAGACCCCGGTGATCGTGATGATCACCGGGGTCTTTGTCGTGGAAGTGGGACCGGCAGTGCGGGGGCAGAGTCGGCTTCAGCCGATGCTGGTTCAGATCAGTCGTCGGGCCGAGGGACCACCGTCTCGTCGAGCCGCCGCGCGCCCGGTTGTGACGGGGCGTGATGTGGTGGGTCCGAGGCGGTCAGGAGCAGGGCCAGCAGGTGGGAGAGGCCGGCGGCGCCCTCGGGGTCGTCGGCCCAGCGGGTGGTGCGCAGGGCGTGGGCGCGCCCGAGCGGGGCGCCCGCGCGGGCGAGGAGGTACGCCGTGGCCAGGAGGGCGGCGCGGGCGTTGCCGTCGTCGAAGGGGTGGAAGAACAGCACGTCGAGATGGGCCCGCGCGACCCGGGCGGGCAGCGGGAGGCCCGGGGCCGCGCTCTCCGCGAGGCAGCGGTCGAAGAGGGCGGGCGTTTGCGGGGTGAGGCCGTAGCGCTCGCGGCCCCGTTTCGCGAAGGCGGGCAGGCGGCGGAAGCCGGTCTCGTGCCGGTCGAGCACGAGCCGCTGCCACTCGGCCATGAGCGAGAAGCGGAGTTCACGGCCCCGCGCCGCGTCGGCCCGCGCCCGGTCGAGGGCCGCGAGCGCGCGCTCCGCCCCGGCCGGGTCGCGGGCGGTGCGCTCGGCGAGGAGGTCGCGGATGCCGTCCGCGGTCGGCCGGTGGGCGTCAGGGGGCCGGGCGGAGTCGGCGCCTCCGCCCTTCGGCAGCCCCGGGGCGGCGGTCTCGCGGGGCCAGGGCACCAGTGGCCTGATCGCGAGCCAGTCGGCGAGTGCGTCGGGCGGCGCGGCGGCCCCGTCAGGTACGGGCGCCGGGGGCACGGGCGGCGTGGGGATCAGTCCTCGGTGGCCACGGCGCGGGCGAAGCTGGTGCTCGCGGTGTCGACCGCCGCGGCGTCGGGGGCGACCCAGCTCTCGAAGCGGCCGCCGACCGAGTCCCGCACGATGCGCACGGCGCGCTCCTCGTCGATGCCGTGCCGCGCGAGGAACCAGCCGAGTACCTGCATGCAGTGCCCGTACCAGCCGCTCTCCGCCGCGGTGCGGTCGGCCACGACCGTGACGAGACGTGTGCACGCGCGCTCCCAGTACCAGGGGTCGGGGGGCGTGCCCCGCGGCGCCAGGGCGGTGAAGCGCTCGGCAAGCTCGTCGAGCCAGGCCCGCCACTCGCGCAGGCCCGCGACCATCCGCGGCGCGGTGGCCTCCGGGGTGGTGATCGAGTGCGCGGCGCAGCACCAGGCGGTGACGACGCCCCCGTCGTGGTCGCCCTCGCCCTGGGAGTAGTTCCAGCCACAGGCCCACCGGCCGTAGCGCCCCGCGAACAGCTCGGTGACCCGGACGACCGCCCGGTCCCGACGGTCCCGGTCGGCCTTCCTCGCCCCGGGGCCCGGAACCAGCGGGGTGATCTCGGCCACCAGGGCGGCCGCGGCATCGTCGTCAAGCGTGCAGGGGTGGCGTTCCGGATCGACGTCCGCCCACGTCAGATGCGCGGGCCAGAGGTTCGTCATGGGGTCACTCTGCCGGGCGGCGCGGCGGGACTCCAGGGGGTTTCGGGGACAGTCGGCGGTGGCGCCACGGGCGGCGGGGCCGTGCCGCGCCCACCCTGGGTCAGCCGCGCAGCCGCTTGGCGAAGCACCTGCTCAGCGGGGTGCCCCGATAGTGCCCGAAGGGGGTGCACGGCTCGTAACCGGTCGATGTGTACAGGCCGATGGCCTCCGGCTGTCTGATCCCGGTCTCCAGGACCATGCGGACCCGGCCCGCCGCGCGCGCGTCCTCTTCGAGCGCCGCGAGGACGAGGCGCGAGAGGCCCCTGCGGCGGGCCTCGGGGATCACGTACATCCGCTTGATCTCCGCGTCGCCGTCGCAGTAGCCCCACTCGTCGCGCTCCCGCGCGCGCCAGCCGCCCGTGGCCACCGGGGTGCCGTCGTCGTAGCCGACCAGATAGAGCCCCGAGGGGGGCGCGAACATCGTGGGGGCGAGCGGGGTGATGTCGCCCTGGTCGCCGTAGCGCTCGCCGTATTCGAGCTGGACCCGGTCGTTCAGCTTGACGGCGTCGGGGTGGTCGAAGGCGACAGGCTGGATGTTCATACGGAGCATCGTACTTCTATGCAGGGGGCAGGTGGGAGGGGCGGGCGTGCGGTGCGGTGCGGATCACGCCCGGTCCCGGGGGTCGCCGGAGGGTGTCTCGGGCTCCCGCGTGTTCGCGGAGTTCGCGGTGTTGGCGGCGGTGTTGGCGGGGTTCGTCGAGTTCATCGTGCGGTCGAGGGCCAGGGAGAGTTCGGCCTCCACGACGCTCTTCGCCAGGGGGCGCAGCCGTTCCAGGTCGGTGGGGGCCGCGTGGGTCAGGACCAGGTCGACGAAGAGGCGTGCCAGGGCGTCCGTATGCTCCCTGACCACCTTGCCCGCCGCCAGTACCGCCGACAGCGGTACGCCCTCGCCGACGAGCCGTGCCGAGATCTCCACGAGGCGGCGGCTGACGTGGACGAGGCGGTCCCCGTGCTCGCCGTCGATGCCGAGGTAGCCGAGGTCGAGGGCGGCGGCGAAGTCCTCGGCGGAGAACCGGCCGCCGAACATGTCGGCAAGTTCCCCCGCCGAGAGCTGGACCGGGGTCTCCTCTGTGGGCCTGTCGAGGCCGAGCAGGTCGCGGACGTCGCGGCCGTGCTCGAACGCCTCGGACAACTCGGCGATCCCGCTGAGAGTGTGGCCGCGTTCGAGGAGCGCCGTGATCGCGCGCAGCCTGGTCAGGTGCCGGTCGTCGTACCAGGCGATCCTGCCCTCCCGGCGCGGCGGCGGCAGCAGCTTGCGCTCCCGGTAGAAGCGCAGCGTCCGCACCGTGATCCCGGCGAGGTCGGCCAACTCCTCCACGCGGTACTCGCGGCGCCCCGGCATCGGCCCGGCTCCCGGCCCGGCCGCGGGCTCCGTTGCGGGTGCGGGCGCCGGTGCCGCGTCCGGCAGGTCCGCCGGCGGGGCCGGGGGGCCCGGCCGCTCCCGCGTCTCCGGTATGTCATCCACGACATCACCCTAGATCAGGTTGTACGACCGCCTGTGCGAACGTTCCCGGCCGCCCCTCCCACCGGCCCGTACCGCCGGTAACTTTCCTCGGCCGACCCCTACCCAATGTCATACCTCTGCCTTAGGCTCCCATCGTGCCAGTGATTACTGGCATGGTCGCGGCGGTGAGGAGGACGCGAATGGCCACGGGTGAGCGGCGGCAGGTGCGCGTTGCGGTGATCGGGTCAGGCTTCGGCGGGCTCGGCGCCGCCGTCCGGCTGCGCAGGGAGGGCATCACCGACTTCGTCATCCTGGAGCGGGCCGACGCCGTGGGCGGCACCTGGCGGGACAACAGCTATCCGGGCTGCGCCTGCGACGTACCGTCCCATCTGTACTCGTTCTCCTTCGCGCCCAATCCGGACTGGCCGCGCACCTTCTCGGGGCAGGAGCACATCCGCGCGTACCTGGAGCACGTCGCGGACACCTTCGGGCTCCGCCCCCATCTGCGGCTGCGGCACGAGGTGACGCGGCTGCGGTGGGACAACGACGCGCTGCGCTGGGAGATCGAGACGAGCGGGGGCGCGTTCGCCGCCGACGTCGTGGTCTCCGCGTCCGGGCCGCTGTCCGACCCCCGGGTCCCGGACATCCCGGGGCTCGCGGACTTCCCCGGCAAGGTGTTCCACTCCTCGCGCTGGGACCACGGCTACGACCTGCGCGGCAAGCGGGTCGCGGTGGTCGGGACCGGCGCCTCCGCGATCCAGGTCGTGCCGGAGATCCAGCCGGACGTCTCCCGCCTCACGCTCTTCCAGCGCACCCCGCCCTGGGTGCTGCCGCGCACCGACAGGACCATCACGGCGGCCGAGCGCTGGCTGCACCGCTCGCTGCCCGTCACCACCCGGGTCAGGCGCGGGGTGCTGTGGGGCATCAGGGAGCTTCAGGTGCAGGCGTTCACCAAGCACCCGGGGGAGCTGGGGATGGTCGAGCGCCTGGCCCGGGCCAACATGGCGCGTGCCGTGCGCGACCCAGGGCTGCGGGCCGTGCTGACGCCCTCGTACCGCATCGGGTGCAAGCGCATCCTGCTGTCGAACACGTACTATCCGGCGCTCGCCCGGCCGAATGTCGACGTCGTCGGCTCCGCGCTCGCCGAGGTCCGCGGCACCACCCTCGTCGGCGCCGACGGCAGCACGGCGGAGGCCGACGCGATCGTCTTCGGCACCGGGTTCCACGTCACGGACATGCCCATCGCCGAGCGCGCGCTCGGCGCGGACGGGCGCTCGCTCGCCGAGACCTGGCGCGGCGGCATGCGGGCGCTGCGTGGCGCGACCGTGACCGGCTTCCCGAACTTCCTCACCGTGATCGGCCCCAACACGGGCCTGGGCAACTCCTCGATGGTCCTGATGATCGAGTCGCAGCTCAACTACGTCGCCGACTACCTGCGCACCCTCGCCGCCCTCGGCCCGCACACCGCGCTCTCGCCCCGCCCCGCCGCCGTGGCGTCCTGGCACGAGCGGGTGCAGCGGCGCATGCGGCGCACGGTGTGGAACACCGGGGGGTGCACGAGCTGGTACCTCGACGCCCACGGGGTGAACACCACGGTGTGGCCCGGCACCACCACCGAGTTCCGCTCCGCCACCCGGCGCGTCGACCTCGGCGAGTACGACGTGATCAGGCCGGGCGGCATCCCGGGGCAGGGGCGGCGCTCCGAGCGGGCGGAGGCCGGGGCGTGAGCGCCGTGCGGGACCGCGTGAGGCGCGGCGCACCCGCTCTCAGCGGGCGCTACATACCACCCGTCGCCGACCGCACGCTCACCGTCGTGTCCGCGGACGGCGCCAGGCTCCACACCGAGGTGTACGGGCCGCAGGACGCGCCCGCGGTGGTGCTCAGCCACGGCTGGACCTGCTCCACCGCGTTCTGGGCGGCGCAGGTGCGCGACCTCGCCGCCGGGCACCGGGTCATCGTCTACGACCAGCGGGGCCACGGCCGCAGCCCGCTGCCCGCGGACACCGGCGGCTACAGCGCCCGCGCCCTCGCCGACGACCTGGAGGCGGTGCTCGACGCCACCCTGGAGCCCGGCAGGCGGGCCGTGGTCGTCGGACACTCCATGGGCGGTATGACGATCATGGCGGCGGCGGGGCGGCCCGCGGTGCGCGAGCACGCGGCGGCGGTGCTGCTGTGCAGCACGGGCCATGAGCGGCTGGTCGCCGAGGCGCGCGTGATACCGCTGCGCGCCGGGCGGCTGCGCGACCGCCTCACCCGCGCCGTCCTCGCCTCCCGGGCGCCCCTCGGCCCGGTCACTCCGCTCAGCAGGAGGCTGCTGCGCTACGGCACCATGGGCCGCGGCGCGACACCCGAGATGGTCGACGTGTGCGCGCGTATCGTGCACGCCTGCCCGCGCCGCGCGCGCTGCGGCTGGGCCGGCCTCTTCGAAGGGCTCGACCTCACCGAGCGGGTAAGGGCCCTGGACGTGCCGACGGCGGTCGTCGTCGGCCGCTCCGACCGGCTCACCCCCGCCGTGCTCGGGCGCGGCATAGCGGCCTGTGTGCCGGACTGCGCCGGGCTCACCGAGCTGCCCGGGATAGGGCACATGACGCCCATAGAGGCCCCGGACGAGATCACCCGTCGGATAAGAGAACTCTCCGCCGAGTACGTCGGCGCGGAAGGAGCGGCGTCGGCATGAGCAGCACCGGGACGACCAGCGCCGGCCCCTGCGGCGGCATACCCGGCGGCGGTACGGGCGTGCGGCCGCGGGCCCGCGCGCGTACGACGGACGCCACCGCCCCCGCGGTCCGTACCGGCGGGAGGGCGTCATGAGCGGCACGGGCGCGGGGCGCGCGGGCGCCACCGGGCGTGACCCGGCGCACACCGGGCGGGAACCGGCCCTGGCCGGGCGGGTCGCCGTGGTCACAGGGGCCGCGCGCGGCGTCGGCGAACTGCTCGCCCGCAAGCTCTCGGCGCGCGGGGCGCGGCTCGCCCTGGTCGGCCTGGAGGCGGAGGAACTGGAGCGCGTTGAGGGGCAGTTGTACGGGGAGGCGGCGCACTGGTTCGCCGACGTCACGGACGCCGCCGCGATGGCCCGGGTGGCGGCCGAGGTCGGGGAGCGCTTCGGGCGGGTGGACGTGGTCGTGGCCAACGCGGGCGTCGCGCTCGGCGGGCCGTTCGGCGAGAGCGACCCCGCGGCCTGGGCCCGCGTCATCGAGGTCAACCTCATCGGCTCGGCGGTGACCTCGCGCGCGTTCCTGCCCGCGCTCGTCGAGAGCCGCGGCTACCTCCTCCAGATCGCCTCCCTCGCGGCGCTCACCCCCGCACCGCTGATGACCGCCTACTGCGCGTCCAAGTCGGGCGTGGAGGCGTACGCGCACTGCCTGCGCGCCGAGGTCGGGCACAAGGGGGTCGGCGTCGGCGTCGGCTACCTCTCCTGGACCGACACCGACATGGTCCGCGGCGCCGACGAGGACACGACGCTGCGCGACATGCGCGCCAGGCTGCCCTGGCCCGCGAACAAGACGTACCCCCTGGGACCGTCCGTGGACCGCCTGGTCGCCGGGATAGAGCGGCGCTCCGCGCACGTGTACGCACCGCGGTGGCTACGGGGCATGCAGGCGGTGCGCAGCAGCCTGCCCACCGTGCTCGGGCCCTTCGCCCGCCGCGAGATGCGACGCATGGAGCCGAAACTCAGCGGACGCACCAGGGGCCTGGTCGGCGCCGGGGGAGCGGCGGACGAGGCGGCCCGCGGGGCGGGGGCCGGTCGGCGGGGGGCTGGTGCTGGGGCGGGGGAATCGGGCGGTGCGTGAGGTGTGGCGTGTGGGAGGGGCGCGGCGGCGCGTGAGGTCAGGTGTGCGTGGGGACGGGGCGGGTGGTGGCGTGGCGCCCGTGGGATGTCAGTTGCCGGCTGTGCCCGCGCCCGAGGGGGCGGCCGTCGCGGCCGCGTATGTGCTGCGGAGGAACCTGTTCAGCGTCCAGGAGTCGAACTCGACGACCGACACACCGCCGGGCGAGTGAAACTCCACCACCGCGCGCACCCGCCCGGCCGGCCAGATCCGGACATCGCCGTCGTCCGCCGGGGCCAGCAGCCCCTTCTCCAGCAGCTCCCTCGCGAACACCCAGTCGTGCGCCGGAGCGCCGGGCGACTCGGCGAAACTGAGGCAGACCCCGGCGTCCGGGTCGTAGCGGAGATGGACGGGGACGTCGGGCAGCTCCTCGGCGGTGCCTGACACCACCTGGGCTCGCGCATGCTGTTCCACGGCGAAGGACATGGCATGGCTCCTCGACGCTCGCTCGGACTCTGCCGTTGGGTTGATGTCCAGATTATTCGTGTTTGACACCTCATGTGATTGTGCAATCGGCCACGGCCGAGGGCGACCGAGGCCGCCGGTGTCCCCCCAGGGTGCCCGTGAACCGGGAGGCGTACGCCCGCGGGGGGCTGTGAGCTGCGACGCTCTTTCTTTGTTTTTGGCTCGTTCGCCTCCGGGGCGCTGGAGTCGGTGTCCCGCGCCACCCGTGCTCACTCCGCTCCTGCGTCGCTGCGCTCCGCGCGGGCGCCTGTGGCACACGGTGCTTCGCCACTGGGCGCGAGAACAGGCAGGCACGAAACCCTCGGGCTACCGGGCAGCACAGACTGGGGGCGACCCGGGACCTTCGGCTCACTCGCCCTGCGAGGCGCCCTGCGAACGGCCATGCGTTGGGGTTGCCATGGCCCTGTGGTGGACCGGCCTCGGGGGCTCGGCCCCCTGGCTGCGGCGCCTTGCCTCCGAGTTCCCGCCCGGCGCCGCTTCGGCTCACTCGCCCCGCGACGCGCCCTGCGAACAGCCATGCGTTGGGATTGCCGTGTGCCCCCGGAGGCTCGCCCCCGGTGGCTCTTTCCCCGGCCCCCCGCCTCCGGCGGCTCCCCGCTGTTCTGGCAGGACTCTCTCTTGCAATTCGTTCGCAATAAGCCGCATCATCGAACGGTCATACCAAACCCGCCCGCTCCCGGGGTCCGCCCTGGATACCCCCTGCCCAGGCGCAGGACCCGCCGCGAACCGGAGTCTGCCCATGCATGTGCCCGACGGATTCATCAACGCGCCCGTGTCGGCGGTCGCCGGTGTAGTGGCGGCGGGTGCGGTCGCCGTCAGTCTGCGCGGTGCCCGCCGCGAGCTGGCCGGGCCCCCGGGCGCGGGCTCGCTCGGTACCGAGCGCACCGCGCCGCTCGCCGGCCTTGTCGCCGCGTTCATCTTCGCCGTACAGATGCTGAACTTCCCGGTGGCCGCGGGCACCAGCGGCCATCTGCTCGGCGGCGCTCTCGCGGCGATCCTCGTCGGCCCCTATACCGGCGTGCTCTGTGTGTCCGTGGTGCTGCTGATGCAGGGCGTGCTGTTCGCCGACGGCGGCCTCACCGCGCTCGGCGTCAACATCTGCGACATGGCGCTCACCACCACCGTCGTCGCCTACCTCCTCTTCCGCCTCCTGGTGAAGGTGCTGCCGCGCGGGCGCCGCTCCGTCACCGTCGCCTCCTTCGTGGCCTCACTGGTCTCCGTGCCGTGCGCCGCCGTCGTCTTCACCGTGATCTACGCGCTCGGCGGCACCACCGACGTGCCGCTCGGCAAGGTCGCCTCCGCGATGATCGGCGTACACGTGCTCATCGGCATCGGGGAGGCGGTGATCACCGCGCTCACCGTCGGCGCCGTGCTCGCCGTCAGGCCCGACCTGGTGTACGCGGCCAGGGGCCTGGCGCCGCGGCTGAAGCTGCGGGTGGGCGGCGAACTCGTCGACGCGCCCGAGCAGCACGCGCCCGCCGCGGCCCCCGCACCCGCCGCGGCCCCCGCACCCGCCGCGGCCTCCGCGACCTCCGCGTCCAGCGGAGCCCCCGCGCCCGCCCCGCGCCGCTCCTCCCGCAAGGTGTGGCTCGGCGGGCTCGCCGCCTCGATCGTGCTCGCCGGGTTCGTCAGTTTCTACGCCTCGTCGAGCCCGGACGGCCTGGAGAAGGTCGCGCACGACAAGGGCATCGACAAGAAGGAGAAGTCGCACGCGTCGGCCGACTCCCCGCTCGCCGACTACGGCGTCAAGGACGTCGGCAACACCCGGCTCTCCGGCGGCCTCGCCGGCGTGATCGGCGTCGGCGTCACGGTGGTCGCGGGCACCGGCGTGTTCTGGGTGCTGCGCCGCCGCCGCTCCGCCGACGCGGGCCCGGCCTCCGTACCGGACGGTGAACGGGTATGACCCGCCCCGTCCCCCGCCCGCACCGCGGAAGGTGACCGTCCGACATGGGCGCAGGACACGCGCACAGGCTCTACCGGCACGGCCACTCCCGGGTGCACGCGCTGCCGCCGCAGACCAAGCTCGCCGCCGTCTTCTGCTTCGTGGTGGTCGTGGTCTCCACACCGCGCGAGGCGATGTGGGCGTTCGCGCTGTACGCGCTGCTGCTCGCCACGGTGGCGTACCAGGCGAGGGTGCCCGCCGGGTTCTGGCTGAAGCGGCTGCTGATCGAGGTGCCGTTCGTGGCGTTCGCGGTGCTGATGCCGTTCGTCGCGCAGGGCGAGCGCACCGACGTGCTCGGGCTCTCGCTCAGCGTCAACGGGCTCTGGGGCGCGTGGAACGTCCTGGCCAAGGGCACCCTCGGGGTCGCCGCTTCCGTGCTGCTCGCGGCCACCACCGACCTGCGCGAGCTGCTGCTCGGCCTCCAGCGGCTCAGGCTGCCGCCGATGCTCGTGCAGATCGCCTCGTTCATGATCAGGTACGGGGACGTGATCGCCGACGAGATGCGGCGGATGCGGCTCGCACGCGAGTCGCGCGGCTTCGAGGCCAGAGGCGTACGGCACTGGGGCGTCCTCGCGAAGTCCGCGGGCGCGCTCTTCATCCGCTCGTACGAGCGCGGTGAGCGGGTGCACCTGGCGATGATCAGCCGCGGCTACGCGGGGACGATGCCGGTCATCGACGACGTCACCGCCTCCCGCGCCCAGTGGTCGTACGCACTGGCACTCCCCGTCGTGGCGCTCGTCGTCTGTCTGCTGGGATGGACCCTGTGACGACATCGCACCCAGCGGAAGCGGCGCGGGAGCCCGCCGCGCCGCCCTCCCTCGAAGTGTCCGGGCTCGCCTTCGCCTACCCCGACGGCCACCAGGCCCTCTTCGGCGTCGACCTCACCATCGGGCAAGGGGAGCGGGTGGCGCTGCTCGGGCCCAACGGCGCGGGCAAGACCACCCTGGTGCTGCACCTCAACGGCATCCTCGCGGCGGGCGCGGGCAGCGTACGGGTCGCGGGGCTGCCGGTCGGCAAGCGGCACATGGCGGAGATCAGACGGCGCGTCGGGATCGTGTTCCAGGACCCGGACGACCAGCTCTTCATGCCGACGGTCCGCGAGGACGTCGCCTTCGGGCCCGCCGCCGCGGGGCTCAAGGGGCCAGAACTCGACGCCAGGGTCCACGAGGCGCTGCGCCGGGTCGGCATGGACGACTACGCGGACCGGCCCCCGCACCACCTCTCCTTCGGGCAGCGCCGCCGGGTCGCGGTCGCCACCGTGCTCGCGATGGAGCCGGAGATCCTGGTCCTCGACGAGCCCTCGTCCAACCTCGACCCGGCCTCCCGCCGCGAACTCGCCGACATCCTGCGGACCCTGGACGTCACCGTGCTGATGGTCACGCACGACCTGCCGTACGCGCTGGAGCTGTGCCCGCGCGCGGTGATCCTCAGCGAGGGCGTGATCGCCGCGGACGGCGCCACGGGCGAACTCCTCTCCGACGCCGGCCTGATGCGCCGCCACCGCCTGGAGCTTCCCTTCGGCTTCGACCCGGCGTCGGTCGCCGACCGGGCCTGAGCGACGCACGGGCGGGCAGGCCCGAGCGGCGCGCGGGCCGCGGCCCCGCCGCGGCGCGGATGTGAGCACCGCGACACCCCGGGGAGGCCCGGAATCCGGTCCGTCGACCGTACGTTGAAGCGTGCGGCGCCGACGGGGGCGCCGGGGCTGTGCCCGCGGGACACGAGAGGCGAGGAGCCAGGCGTGAACGGCGACGACGGCGCGATCGTGCGCGGGGGCGGGACAGGTCCGCGGGAGGTCGAGGCGCACGGGACGGTCGCGCCGGGGTTCGAACCGGTACGCGACGCCTTCCTGCGGAACTTCGCCGTGCGCGGCGAGCGCGGCGCCGCCGTCAGCGTGCTGCGCGACGGGCGGAGCGTCGTCGACCTGTGGGCAGGCGCCCGCGACGTCGACGTCGACGCCGGGGGCGGGACGGGCGGGCCTGGTGACCCGGGCGGGGCAAGTGGCGTGGACGGGTCCGGCGGCCCGGGCGGGTCAAGTGGTGGGGACGGGGCAGGTGGCGCGCCCTGGGAGCGTGACACCGCGCAGATCGTGCGCTCGGCGACCAAGGGCGTGGCCGCCGCCGTGGTCCTGCTGCTGCACCAGCGCGGCGCGCTCGCGCTCGACGAGCCGGTCGCCGCGTACTGGCCCGAGTTCAAGGCGCACGGCAAGGAGCGGGTGACCGTCGCCGACCTGCTCGCGCACCGCGCGGGCGTCCCGGTACTCGACCGGTCGCTCACCCCGCACGAGGCGCTGGACCCGGACATCGGCGCCGCCGCGGTCGCCGCCCAGCGGCCGGTGTGGCGGCCGGGCACCGACCACGGCTACCACGCCCAGACGTTCAGTTGGCTCACCGCGGAACTCGTCCGCAGGGTCACGGGCCGCGGCATCGGCACCTGGATCGCCGACGAACTGGCCGCGCCCCTCGGCCTCGACCTCTGGCTGGGGCTCCCGGCGGAGCAGGCCCACCGCGCGGGCCGGGTGGGCCCGGTCTCCGCGCCCAACGTCCCCGGGGGGCTCGCGCTGCGCCCCAAGCGGTCCGTCAGCGCCGCCTACCGGGACCCGACGAGCCTGACCAGCAGGGCGTTCGGCGCCATCGCGCCACTGCCCGACGAGAACGACCCCGCCTACCGGGCCGCCGCGCTGCCCGCCTCCAACGGCATCGCCACCGCCGCCTCGCTGGCCGGGCTGTACGCGGCGCTGGTCTCGGGGGTGGCGGGTCGGCCCCCGCTGTTCACACCCGAGACGCTGGAACTGGCGCGCGCGGAACGCTCGGCCGGGCCCGACCGCGTCCTCGTCGTCGCCACCCGCTTCGGGCTCGGCTACATGCTGCACGGCCCGGCCGCGCCCCTGCTCGCGCCCGGCTCCTTCGGGCACCCGGGGCGCGGCGGCTCGCTCGGCTTCGCGGACCCGGAGAGCGGGGTCGCCTTCGGCTACGTCACCAACGGGCTCCAGCCGTCGGTGACCGCCGACCCCCGCGCCCAGGCACTCGTACGCGCCCTGCGCACGGCGCTCGCGGGGGCGTGAACCTCACCCCGGTCTGCTCGGCCTCGGCGCCCCGGCCGCACTACACCCACGAATCCAGCCACATCCGCGCCCGCCACTGATCCAGCGGGATCGCCTGGCCCGTGTAGATGGGCCAGAAGTAGATGAAGTTCCAGGCGATCAGGAGGACGAGGACGCCCGCCGAGGTGGCGCCGAGCAGGCGGCGGCGTTCCGAGGCGCCCGGGGGGCCGAGCATCGCGCCGATCAGCATCGTCACCGCGAGGCAGAGGAACGGGGTGAAGACCACCGCGTAGAAGAAGAAGATCGTGCGCTGCTGGTACTCGAACCACGGGAGGTACCCGGCGGCGACCCCGCACAGGATCGCGCCCGCCCGCCAGTCGCGGCGCAGCAGCCAGCGCCACACCACGTACACCAGCGCCGCGCAGGCCGCCCACCACAGCAGCGGGGTGCCGAGCGCCAGCACCTCGCGGGCGCACTTGCCCGAGGTGCCCACGGGACAGCCGCCCTCGCCCGGCGCGGGGGACTCGTAGAAGTACGAGACCGGGCGGCCGAGTACCAGCCAGCTCCAGGGGTTCGACTGGTAGTCGTGCGGATCGTTGAGGTGCACATGGAACTGGTAGACCTGGTACTCGTAGTGCCACAGGCTGCGCAGCCAGTCCGGCAGCCACGTCCAGGCGCCGCCGCGGCCGTCCGTGGCCGCCCAGTCCCGGTAGTAGCCGCCCTCGGACGTCGCGGGGGAGAGAATCCAGCCGAGCCACGACAGCAGATAGGTGGCGATCGCGACCGGCACCGTCGCGAGGAACGCGCCGCCGAGGTCGCGGCGGAGCACCGCGCGGTAGGGGCGCCCCGCGCCCGCGACCCGGCGCGCGCCCACGTCCCACCAGACCGACATCAGCGCGAACGCGGCCAGCACGTAGAGACCGTTCCACTTGGTCGCGAACGCGAGCCCGAGCGCCACCCCGGCCGCGAGCCGCCACGGGCGCCAGCCCAGCCGGAGCGTTTCCGCGACCTCCGCGTCCGGCCTGGCCACCCCGTCCGTGCCGGCGGGGAGCGCCGCGGCGAGCCTGGCCCTGGCCCGGTCCCGGTCGACCAGCAGGCAGCCGAAGGCGGCCAGCACGAAGAACATGACCACCAGGTCGAGCAGCGCGGTCCTGCTCATCACGAGGTGCAGACCGTCCACGGTCAGCAGCGCGCCCGCCACACAGCCCAGGAACGTCGAGCGGAACAGCCTGCGGGCGATCCGGCACAGCATCAGAACGGACAGGGTGCCAAGCACCGCGGTCATGAAGCGCCAGCCGAACGGATTGAAACCGAACAGCCACTCGCCGATCCCGATCACGTACTTGCCGACCGGCGGGTGCACCACATACGAGGGGTCGCCGGGCAGCGGCACGTGGCCGCCGTGCGCGAGCACCTGGTCGTTGGCGTTCTTCGGCCATTCCAGCTCGAAGCCGCGGTGGATCAGCGCCCAGGCGTCCTTGGCGTAGTACGTCTCGTCGAATATCACCGCGTGCGGGCTGCCCAGGTGCCAGAACCTGGTCAGGCCCGCCACCAGCGTCACGAACAGCGGCCCGAGCCAGCCGGTGAGCCGCCCGGTCGGGCGCAGCCCGAGGGCCGCCCACAGCCGGGGGTTCGGCGGCGCGTAGGGCGGCACCAGGCGGGTGCGGACGTCAGCGACGGGCCGCGGTGTGTGCCCGAAGCGGCGCAGCCGCTCCTGCCACGCGGGCGGGCGAGCGGCGGTCCCGTCGCTCGGGGTGTCCGTGGAAGACGCGGTACTCGTCACCGCGCCATCGTAGGGAACCCGGCTGTGCGAATCCCGTGGGGCGGGGCTGGGAGTATGGAACGGTGACAGGAACCCCAGGACCCGAAGGCCCCGAAGGCGTCCTCGTGCTCGCCGGCACCCCCATCGGGGACACCGCCGACGCGCCGCCGCGGCTCGCCGCCGAGCTGGCCGCGGCCGACGTGGTCGCCGCCGAGGACACCCGCAGGCTGCGCCGCCTCACCCAGGCCCTGGACGTACGGGTGCCGGGGCGCGTGGTGTCGTACTTCGAGGGCAACGAGAGCGCGCGCACCCCGGAACTCGTCGGGGAGCTTGCGGACGGCGCGCGGGTGCTGCTGGTCACCGACGCGGGCATGCCGTCGGTGTCCGACCCCGGCTACCGGCTGGTGGCGGCGGCCGTGGAGCGCGGGGTGCGGGTCACGGCGGTGCCAGGGCCCTCCGCGGTGCTGACCGCGCTCGCGGTGTCGGGGATGCCGGTCGACAGGTTCTGCTTCGAGGGGTTCCCGCCGCGCCGCGCCGGGGAGCGGCTGGCGCGGCTGCGGGAGGCGGCGGACGAGCGCCGCACCCTCGTCTACTTCGAGTCGCCGCACCGCCTCGGGGCGACACTCGGCGCGATGGCCGAGGCGTTCGGCGGCGAGCGGCGGGCCGCGGTCTGCCGGGAGCTGACGAAGACGTACGAGGAGGTACGGCGCGGCAGCCTCGCGGAGCTGGCGCTGTGGGCGGCCGAGGGGGTGCGCGGGGAGATCACGGTGGTGGTCGAGGGCGCGCCCGCCGCGGGCGGCGGCGCACCGGACGCCGCGGACCTGGTGGCGCGGGTGCGCGAGCGTGAGGCGGCGGGGGAGCGCCGCAAGGAGGCCATCGCGGCGGTGGCGGTGGGCGCGGGGGTGCCGAAGCGGGTGGTCTTCGACGCGGTGGTGGCGGCGAAGCGGGCGTGATCTCCCGGGGGCGTGACCCCTGGGGGCGTGACTCCGGGGGGCGTGACTCCTGGCTCCGGGGCCTGCTGCCCCGTACGCCCTCTGCGGTCCTGCGCACCCCCCCGCGGCCCCGTACGCCTTCTCGCGCGGAACTCCCCCGGTTTTTTCATGCCGGAGTAAAGCCGTACCGTGAAATGTAAAGCGGTGGGCGGTGGGACGGGGAGTTTTTAACAAGAGTGCAAATCATCTTCAATAGTCGGCAGGTCTGCTGCTTTTTCCTCCGGTGAGGCGTCCACTGGACGGAGAGGGGGACGCGATCCGTCTCCTTCCCCGAGCGACATTGCTCGTCCTGGGGAGCAAGAGGAGCTGGCATGAGTGACATCACAGGGACCGGCCACCGCGAAACGGCGACCGCCATCGTTCACGAGTCGTACTCGTTCGCGTGTATGCGCTGCGGACACGGCTGGGAACAGTCGTACGAGATCGAGCACCACGTCGACGCCGAGGGCAAGGAATTCGTCGCGTACTACGCCGACGGATTCCATGTGCCGTCCCCGCTGACCGAGCCGAGCTGCCACAACTGCGGCGGCCACGTCGTGCGGATCATGCGCCCCGGGCGGGTCTCCTCCGCCCGGCACCCGATGTCCCGTCCGGGGGCCCACGCGGGCCTCGCACCGCAGAGCGCGCCCCAGGCGGGCCCGATCACCCCCACCGCGCTCATCGCCCCGACCACCACCACGCCCGCAGAAAGCGCCCCCGCGAAGAGCGCCGCGGGCGCCACGGCACCCCCCACCTCGCACTCCGTACTCCGCCACCCCTTCGCGGCCCTGCGGCGCCTCCTCATGGGCGGCTGAGGGACGGAACGGAGGGAGTGGCAGAAGGGTCGCAGGGCCTCAGGCTCGCGGGGTCGAAGGGCCTCCGGCCCTTCAGATCCGCCGCGACGGTGCGCAACCACGACGGCGCCGTCCGGCGGTGCCGAACCCACCCGGCCCCCGACCACCCTGCCCCGGCCCCGACCACGCACCCGGGCCCCCGGCCACCCCCCACCCCCTCCATAAGATGCCGCCATGCCCCCCGACACCCCCGCGACCCCCACAGCAGCAGCGGCACGCAACTCCGCACGCGAGGAGCAGCGCCGTACACCGCCCCCCTTGCCGGAACCGCTGCCGGAACCCACCGCGGACTCGCACACCCACCTCGACATGCAGCACGGCACCGTTGAGGAGGCCCTGGCCAAGGCCGCGTCCGTGGGGGTCACCACGCTGGTCCAGGTCGGCTGCGACGTGGCCGGATCGCGGTGGGCGGCCAAGACTGCCGCCGCCCACGGCAGCGTGCACGCCTCGGTGGCGCTCCACCCCAACGAGGCGCCGCGGATCGTGCACGGCGACCCCGACGGCTGGTCGCGCCAGGGCGTACGCCTTGCCGGCGGCCGCGCCGCGCTCGACGACGCGCTCGCGGCCATCGACGAACTGGCCGCTCTCCCGCAGGTCAGGGGCGTGGGGGAGACCGGCCTCGACTACTTCCGCACCGGCGAGGACGGCAAGGCCGCCCAGCAGGACTCCTTCCGCGCGCACATCGAGATGGCGAAGCGGCACGGCAAGGCCCTCGTCATCCACGACCGCGACGCCCACGAGGACGTACTGCGCCTGCTCGCCGAGGAGGGCGCCCCCGAGCGCACCGTCTTCCACTGCTACTCGGGCGACGCCGACATGGCGAGGGAGTGCGCGCGCCACGGCTACTACCTCTCCTTCGCGGGAACGGTCACCTTCAAGAACGCCCAGGGGCTGCGCGACGCACTCGCCGTCGCACCGCTCGAACGCGTACTCGTGGAGACCGACGCGCCCTTTCTGACACCGGCCCCCTATCGCGGCCGCCCCAATGCCCCGTATCTCATTCCGGTCACCCTCAGGGCGATGGCCGAGGTGCGCGGAATCGACGTGGCGCGGATGGCGTCCGCGGTTTACCGGAATACGGCGGAGGCATTCGGCTATTAGGCCGTGTCGTTTGGATCTTCGCGGGGGTGCGACGCCAGCTACGGCACCTCGCCGCGTTGTCGGACCGTCCACGTACGCCCAGTACGAGGACGATCCTCCGCCTTGCGATGCACCGCATCTGACGCCGCACCTTGGTCCACGAAGATCCAAACGACACGACCTAGCCGGGTCGCTGTTCTTCCTGGGTTCACCGACGGGATTCCCACGGGCGCGGCGGGGTGCGGCGGCGGCGCGGGGGAGCGCGGGCGGGGGACGGCGCGTGGCACGGGCGGTGCGCGCGGCCACGTACGCTGGGGCGGTGAGTATCCGATCCGACGCCCTGCTCGGCCCCGCCGAGATCCGGGATCTCGCCGCCGCGCTCGGGGTGCGCCCCACCAAGCAGCGCGGGCAGAACTTCGTGATCGACGCCAACACCGTGCGCCGGATCGTCCGCACCGCCGACGTGCGCCCCGACGACACCGTCGTCGAGGTCGGCCCCGGGCTCGGCTCGCTCACGCTCGGCCTGCTCGAAGCCGCCGACCGCGTCACCGCCGTCGAGGTCGACGACACGCTCGCCGCCGGGCTGCCCGCCACGGTACGGGCCAGGATGCCCGAGCGCGCCGACCGCTTCACGCTCGTCCACACCGACGCCCTCACCCTGCGCGAACTCCCGGCGCCCGCCCCGACCGCGCTGGTCGCGAACCTCCCGTACAACGTCGCGGTGCCGGTCCTGCTGCATATGCTCGAAACGTTCCCGAGCCTGGAGCGCGCCCTGGTGATGGTCCAGTCCGAGGTCGCCGACCGGCTCGCGGCGCCGCCGGGCTCCAAGGTCTACGGGGTGCCGTCGGTGAAGGCCAACTGGTATGCGCGCGTCAAGCGCGCGGGGGCCGTGGGCCGCTCGGTGTTCTGGCCCGCGCCGAACGTCGACAGCGGCCTCGTGTCCCTGGCCAGGCGGCCGGAGCCGCCCGCGACCACGGCCGGGAGGCGGGAGGTGTTCGCGGTCGTCGACGCCGCCTTCGCACAGCGCCGCAAGACGCTCAGGGCCGCGCTCGCGGGCTGGGCGGGCTCGGCCGCCGCCGCGGAGGCCGCGCTCACCGCGGCCGGGGTGGACCCCCGCGCCCGCGGCGAGGCACTGACCGTCGAGGAGTTCGCCCGCATCGCGGAACACGGGCCCCGGCGGCCCGCATGACGCCCGCGGCGGCCCCACGGCGCCCACGGCGCCGCACAGCAGAGAGCCCGACGCAGAGACGGAGTACGCGGTGACGGTGACGGTACGGGTCCCGGCCAAGGTGAACGTGCAGTTGTCGGTGGGCGCGGCCCGCCCCGACGGCTTCCACGACCTGGCCAACGTCTTCCTCGCGGTGGGCCTCCACGACGAGGTCACCGCCGCCCCCGCCGACGAACTGCGCATCACCTGCGAGGGCCCGGGCTCCGACCAGGTCCCGCTGGACGGCAGCAACCTCGCCGCCCGCGCCGCCACCGCGCTCGCGCGGCGCCACGGGCGCGCCCCCGCCGTGCACCTGCACATCGCCAAGGACATCCCCGTCGCGGGCGGCATGGCGGGCGGCAGCGCCGACGGCGCGGCGGCGCTGCTCGCCTGCGACGCGCTCTGGGGCACGGGGACCTCCCGCGACGAACTCCTCGCGCTCTGCGCCGGGCTGGGGAGCGACGTGCCGTTCAGCCTGGTCGGCGGGGCCGCGCTCGGCGTCGGACGGGGCGAGCGGCTGACCCCGCTGCCGGTGTCGGGGACCTTCCACTGGGTGTTCGCACTCGCCGACGGCGGCCTGTCCACCCCGGCCGTGTACGGCGAGTTCGACCGCCTCACCGCGGGTACGGGGCCCACCACCCCGCTCGCCTCGCCCCCGCTCCTCGACGCCCTGCGCACCGGCGACGCGCACGCGCTCGCCGCCGCCGTCTCCAACGACCTCCAGCCGGCCGCGCTCTCGCTGCGCCCCGCGCTCGCCGACACCCTCGCCGCAGGGGCGAAGGCGGGCGCGCTGGCCGGTCTGGTGTCCGGCTCGGGCCCCACGACCGCGTTCCTGACGGCGGGCGAGGCGGAGGCCGCCGAGGTCGCCGCCGCCCTGCGCGAGACGGGCACCTGCCGCACGGTCCGCACGGCCACGGGCCCCGTACCGGGCGCGCGGGTCCGCCACTGAGACCACCCGGGCCCCGGGATTACGCTGGCCGTATCCGAGCGACAACCCCGTAGGAGATCACCGGTGCCCGTCAACCTCGTCAATGTCGAGACCGTCAGCAAGGTGTACGGCACCCGTGCCCTGCTCGACGCCGTCTCCCTCGGGGTGTCCGAGGGCGACAGGATCGGTGTCGTCGGGCGCAACGGCGACGGCAAGACGACCCTGGTGCGGCTGCTCGCGGGGCTTGAGGAGCCGGACTCGGGGCGGGTCACGCACAGCGGCGGGCTGCGGCTCGGGGTGCTGACACAGCACGACTCGCTCGACCCCGCGGCGACCGTGCGGCACGAGGTGATCGGCGACCTCGCCGACCACGAGTGGGCCGGGGACGCCCGGATCAGGGACGTGCTCGGGGGCCTCTTCGGCGGGCTCGACATGCCCGGCTTCCCGCAGGGCCTCGACACCGTGATCGGGCCGCTCTCCGGCGGCGAGCGGCGCCGTATCGCGCTCGCGAAGCTGCTCATCGCCGAGCAGGACCTGCTGGTGCTCGACGAGCCCACCAACCACCTCGACGTCGAGGGCATCGCCTGGCTCGCCCGCCACCTCGGCGCCCGCCGCTCCGCGCTGGTCTGCGTCACCCACGACCGCTGGTTCCTCGACCAGGTCTGCACCCGCATGTGGGACGTGCAGCGCGGCCGGGTCCACGAGTACGACGGCGGCTACTCCGACTACGTCTTCGCGCGCGCCGAGCGCGAGCGCATCGCGGCCACCGAGGAGGCCAGGCGGCGCAACCTGGTGCGCAAGGAGCTGGCCTGGCTGCGCAGGGGCGCCCCGGCTCGCACCTCCAAGCCGCGCTTCCGTATCGAGGCGGCGAACGAGCTGATCAGGGACGTGCCGCCGCCGCGTGACTCCAGCGAGCTGATGCGCTTCGCCTCGTCACGCCTCGGCAAGACCGTCTTCGACATGGAGGACGTGACCGTACAGGCGGGGCCCAAGGTGCTGCTGCGCCATCTGACCTGGCAGCTCGGCCCCGGCGACCGGTTCGCTCTTGTGGGGGTGAACGGCGCGGGCAAGACGTCCCTGCTGCGCGCCCTCGCGTCGGCCGCCGTCAGCGACGGCGACGAGCAGCCGGCGGCGGGCCGGGTCAAGGTCGGCAGGACGGTGCGGCTCGGCTACCTCTCGCAGGACGTCGTCGAACTCGACCCCGGGCTGCGGGTGCTTGAGGCGGTGCAGCAGATCAGGGAGCGGGTGGACCTCGGCAAGGGCCGGGAGATGACCGCGGGCCAGCTCTGCGAGACGTTCGGCTTCGGCAAGGAGAAGCAGTGGACGCCCTGCGGCGACCTCTCGGGCGGCGAGCGGCGGCGCCTGCAACTGCTGCGGCTGCTGATGGACGAGCCCAACGTGCTCTTCCTCGACGAGCCCACCAACGACCTCGACATCGAGACCCTGAACCAGTTGGAGGACGTCCTCGACGGCTGGCCGGGATCGCTCCTGGTGATCTCCCACGACCGGTTCTTCATCGAGCGCACCACGGACCGGGTGTACGCGCTCCTCGGCGATGGCGCGCTGCGGATGCTGCCGCGCGGCGTCGACGAGTACCTGGAGCGCAGGGCGGCGATGGAGCGCACCGTGCCCGCGCCCGCGAGGCCCGCCGCGTCCGAGGCCCCCGTGAAGACGGTCTCGGCGGCGGCGTCCAGGGCCGCGGCGAAGGAGTTGCAGCGCATCGAGCGGCGCCTCGACCGGATCACGGAGAAGGAGTCCGACCTGCACGGCAGGATCGCCGACCACGCCACCGACTTCGAGAAGGTCGCCAGGCTCGACGCGGAGCTGCGCGAACTCTCCGGGGAGCGCGAGCGGTTGGAGACCCAGTGGCTCGAACTCGCCGAGGACGCCTGAGTCCAGCCGCCGCGGAGAAGCCGTGAAGGGCGCGTAACGGAGCCATCACGGCGGCGTCCTCCCTTGGGAACAGGGCGTGGACCGGCCAGGTGTGCTACTCCGGCGGAGTGATAGAAAAGGTTTCGTCGGGCTCCTTGGAGAGTCCGGCCAGGCGTGCCGAAAATCAGCGCTGAGCCGCCGGGGGACGCACCGCTTTCCACCCGCGACCGTGGTGACACACGGCGTGGCGGGAGGGACCGCCAGGTCTCGGCGAGGCGAGATTCAGTGACAGTGAAGGATCGGGGGGAGGCGCTGATGACTCAGCCGCCCAATCAGCCGCCGGGAGGTGGCTTCGGGGCTCCGCAGGACCCGGGCGAGGGTGGCACACCGCCGCCTCCGCCGCCCCAGCAGCCGCCGTCGGGCGGGCAGCCGGGCTACGGCTATCCGTCCCAGCCGCCCGCGGGCCCGCAGCCCGGGTACGGCTACCCGGGGCAGCCGCCCGCCGACCAGCCGGGGTTCGGCCAGCAGCAGCCGGGGCCCTACACACCGCCCCAGCAGCCGGGCCCTTACCAGCAGCCGGGGCCCTACAACGCGCCCACCCAGCCCCCCGGGCCCTACAACGCGCCCCAGCAGCCGGGCCCGTACCAGCAGAGCCCCGGGCAGTACGGCTACCCGCCCCAGCCGGGCGCCGCCCCCGGCGGCCAGGGACCCGGCGGGCCGGGCGGCGGCGGCTTCTTCAAGCGCAAGTCCACCGTGATCATCGCGGGTGTGGTGGCGGTGCTGCTCATCGCGGGCGGCACCGTGTGGGCGGTCACCGGCGGCGGTGACGACGGCAAGGACAAGCCGGTCGCCGGGAAGAAGACCGAGAGCCCCAAGGCCAAGAAGAGCGACGACCCGGTCAACCCGGGCGACGGCAGCGGCGACGGCGACGACGACCACGAGGACCTGAACGCGAACCGCCAGCCCGGCGAGTCCAAGATCCTCTGGTACAAGAGCGCCCCCGACGCCCCCGGCTCGGGCGCGGACGCGCCCGGGATGTGGATCACCGGCAAGACCGCGGTCAAGGCCGCGTACAAGCAGGTGCTCGGCTACCGGATCAGCGACGGGCAGCCCGCGTACGACCCGGTCGCCCTCCCGCAGGCGATCTGCGCCGCCTCCCGGCAGGCCACCGACGACCACAAGGTCTTCGTCGCCTACAAGGACAAGGCGGGCGACAGCGCCAAGTGCAACCAGCTCACCGAGATCGACCTCGACACCGGCAAGCGCGGCTGGTCGAAGAAGATCGACGAGGGCGGGGCGTTCGACAACACCATCGAGGTCGAGCTGACCGTCAGCGGCGACACGCTCATGGTCGGCCGCTCGATGTCGGGCACCGCCTACCGGACGAGCGACGGCAAGGTGCTGTACACGAAGAAGAACGAGTCAGGCGCCTGCTACCCCGGCGGCTACGCCGGGGGCTCACGGCTGATCGCGGTGTACTCCTGCGCCGCGAGCCAGGACAACGAGCACGACGAGGTCAAGGAACTCGACCCGGCCACCGGCAAGGCCAAGTGGACGAAGAAGATCCCCAAGGGCTGGAAGGTGTCGAAGGTCTACTCCGTCGACCCGCCGGTGGTGTACCTCACCAACGAGGACAAGAAGCAGTGGAACATCAGCACCCTCGGCAGTTCGGGTGCCACCACCTCCGAGGTCAGCGTCGACGAGGACTTCGCGCCCGAGTGCGGCTTCGTCGTCTTCTCCTCCGACCTCCAGGGCTGCACCGGGGTCGCCGCCGACTCCAGCACCCTGTACCTGCCCACCGAGGCCAAGTCGGGGCCGAACGAGATCGTCGCCATCAGCCTCTCCACCGGCAAGGAGGCGTGGCGCGCCAAGGCGCCCGACGACACCAGCATGCTGCCGGTGAAGGTGCAGGACGGGAACCTCATCGCCTACGAGACGGCGTCGTACAGCGCGGGCGGCAAGGTGCTGTCCATCCCGCTGTCCGGGAGCCACAGCCCGAAGACGCTGCTGAAGAACCCGGCGAGCACCGCCGAGATCGAGAACGGCTTCTACTCCCGCGCGATCGACTACGTGGACGGCCGCTTCTACATCTCCACCACCCGCCTCAACGGCAACGACGACGCGCAGGAGAAGCTCATGATGGCGTTCGGCAAGTGACCGCCATGGCCTGCTCTCCCGCCCCCTCCGCTCCCCGGGCGCCGCTTCGGCACCGCCCGAGCCCGCTCCCGCTCCTCCCGCTTCACGAGGTGGACACGCCATGACCCAGCCGCCCCAGCAGCCGCCGAACGAGCCGCCGCAGCAGGGCTTCGGCGCGCCGCAGGACCCGCCGCCCGGCGGCTATGGCACGCCGCAGCCGCCGCAGGCCCCGCCGGGGCCGCCGCCGCAGAGCCCCCCGCCGGGGCTCTCCAAGCCGCCGGAGTCCGGGTACGGGCAGCCCCCGGTCGGCCCGCCGCCGCCGCAGCCGCCGCAGGCGCCGCCGCCCACCCAGGTGTCGGGCCCCGCGGGCGCCCCGCCGCCCCCCGGCGCGCCTCCGGCGCCCGGCCAGCCAGGCCAGGGCGCTTCCGGCCCCCAGGGCTACCAGCAGGGCGGCGCGCACCAGCCCACCATGGTCGTGGGCGGCGGCCAGCAGCAGTCCGGCTACGGCTACCCGGGCCAGCAGGGGTACGGGAACGGGCAGCCGCCGACCGTGATCGCCGGGGCGCAGCCCCCGGCGGGCGGCGGCGGGTTCTTCAACAAGACCCAGTGGATCATCGTGACCTCCGCGGTGGTCGCGATAGCCCTGATCATCGGCGGCGGCGTCTGGTACTCGTCGTCGAAGGACGACGACGGCAAGAAGGGGCCGGTCAGCGCCGACGGCAAGGGCAAGGGCGACGACAAGAAGGGCGGCGGCGGTGCCGCCGGGGGCGGGAGCGAGAAGGTCCCGGCCAACACCAGCGCCAAGGTGCTCTTCCAGCTCCCCGCGCCCGAGGTCCCCAAGGACGACGTGTACAGCGTCGGCGGCTCCTGGCTCACCGACAAGGTCTACGCGAAGGCGGGCGTGGCCGAGCTGATCGGCTACAACCCGGACACCGGCGCGAAGTCCTGGACCACGCCCCTCGACGGCCAGACCTGCGCGGGCTCCCCCGAGGTCAGCGAGGACGGCGTCGCGGCGGTCGTCTACGAGGAGAAGAAGCGGGAGAAGAAGGGCGACGTCTTCCCCTGCGACAAGATCTCCGCGTTCGACACGAACACCGGAAAGCTGCTGTGGACGAAGTCGGTCGACGTCAGTGACACCCCGGCCACCTTCGAGGAAGTCAGCATCAGCGGCAGCACCGTCGCGGTGGGCGGCGGCACCGACGGCGGCGCCGCGTTCGACCTGAAGTCCGGCAAGCAGCTCTGGGCCCCCGACCCGGCGTCCACCTGCAAGGACGACGGCTACCGCGGCGGCGAGCAGTTGGTCGCGGTGCGCAGTTGCGGCTCGTACGACGACCCGCGGGTCGAGGTGCAGTTGCTCGACCCCGCCTCGGGCAAGCCGAAGTGGAGCTACAAGCTGCCGGTCGGCATCGACAACGCCAAGGTGATCTCCAGCAAGCCGGTCGTCTTCGGCGTCGACTCCGGTGAGATCACTTCGAGCGGTGTCACCGACGTGTTCGCGATGGACGACGCCACCGGCAAGCTCCGCAACAAGATCACCCTTGAGGACGGCAAGTACGAGCACGACTGCGGCGTCAACAAGGTGCACGACTGCCACGCGATCGCCGTCGGCAACGACCGGCTCTACGTGCCCACCAACGAGCACCAGGGCGGCAAGGACACCAGCCAGACCAACGAGATCGTGTCGTTCTCGCTGGCCACGGGCAAGGGCACCACGGACCGCTTCGACGCGGGCGACGGCACCACGATGTGGCCGCTGCGGATGGACGGCGGCAACATCATCGCCTACAAGGAGGCCACGTACGACAAGGGCGCCGAGGTCGTCTCGGTCGACACGAAGACCGGGAAGTCGACGAAGCTGCTCCAGACGCCGTCGTCGGAGCCCGTCCTCGACGCGCTGAGCTACATGGTCCCCAAGAGCAGCGAGATGCTGTACTCGCAGGGCCATCTGTTCCTCGGCAAGGACCTGGTCAGCGCGCCGTACTCGGCCGACGAGAAGGAGTACACGGCGCTCGGGTTCGGCACCTCGTCCTGAGCCGCCCCTTCTGAGGCGCCTTCACGGGCCGCTTCTCCCGACGGCCCCTCGTGCTCGTCGCGCCCCTCGCGTGCCGCGAAGGACCGTACAGATCGCGCCATTCGGACGGCCCCGTTCCGCCAGGGAACGGGGCCGTCGTCGTGTTCCATGCCGTGGAGGGCGGGGGTTTCGGCCTTCCGGAGGGCTTGTCCCCGGTAAGGGAAGCGCAGAGTCGAACAAGCGTGTAGTTTCCGGTGAACGAGGCCGGGGGCGGTCGCGGTGGTGGTGGAATGCCCTCGGGCGGCCGTGGTGCCCGGGCCGTCCGGCCGCTGGGGACTGGGGGGTTGCTCGATGGCAGCGCGGATCGTGGTGGTCGACGATCACAGGTTGCACGCCGAGGCGCTCGCCTCAGCCCTGAAGCTGCGCGGGCACCGGGTGCTCGCGGCGGCGGCCCCGACCGCGGGCGCCGCGGAGCTGGTGATCGTGCGGGCCCCCGAGGTCTGTCTGCTCGGCACCGCGACCCCCGACCGCCCCGGGATCTTCGAGCCGGTGCGCAGGATCAAGCGGGAGCGGCCCGCGGTGGCCGTGGTCGTCCTCGGCCCCGTCCCCTCCCCGCGCGGCATCGCCGCCGCCTTCGCGTACGGGGCTTCGGGGTACGTGCGCCACGACGAGCGGATCGAGGGCGTGGAGCGCGCCCTGATCAAGGCGAGGGCGGGGGAGGCCGCGGTGGCGCCGCAACTGCTCCAGGGCGCCTTCGGCGAACTGCTCAACCCGGCCGCCCAGCCGGACGACGAGGGCCGCAGGCTGCTGCGGCTGCTGACGCCCCGTGAGGTGGAGGTGCTGGTGCGCGTCGCGGACGGCGAGGGGACCCGGCTGATCGCCGCGGGCATGGGGATCGCACCGTCCACGGCGCGTACGCACGTCCAGCGGGTGCTGATGAAGCTGGGCGTCGGCTCGCGCCTTGAGGCCGCCGCCCTGGCCGCCCGCACCGGGCTGCTCGACGAGGCGGGCCGGGGGTAGCGCGGGGTATCTCGCGCAGGCGGGCCGGGGGTGGCGCGGGGCGCCTCCCGCACGCCCGCGCCCCCGCGCCGCCTCTATGCGCCGGGGCCCGACGCCGACCCTGCTCCTGCCCCAGGACCCGGCCCCGGCTCAGGCTCCGGCGGCGGGGGAGCCGTCGGGCGCAGCTTCAGCCAGAGCAGGAACAGCAGCCCGAGGACGAGCATGCCGAGGCCCGTCCACAGGTTGATGTTGATGTCCTGGGCCTTCCTGAGGTCGGCGTCCGACGCGGTGAACCCGGCGATCATCACCATGACCCCGTACACCACGAAGAGCCCGCCGATGATGCGGCGGATGTCGAAGAGCCGCGCCGCGGTGGCCGACCTGGCTTCGAGTTCCGAGACCTCCTGCTGGTAGCGGGTCTCCCCGTCCCCGTGGGCGCTGCCGTCCCCGGGGGTGTTCTGGTGCTCACTCATGACGAGATTCCTTGCGGCTTCGGGGGCGTACTACAGCGAGAACGGGATGTAGGAGAGCGCGGCCAGGACGACCGCGCCCCAGCCGAGCAGCGCCGGCTTGCGGTACCAGGCGGCGTCGCCCGCCGCGGGCGGCTCCGCCATGCCGGGGGAGCGGGTGCCGTACACCAGCCCCGCCAGCTCCTCGGCGGGCTTGGGCCTGGTGACGAGGGTGACGAGGACCATGACGACGGCGCCGACCACGAAGGCGACGATCGAGGAGACGAAGTTCGCGCCCTGGTCGGTGGGGATGCCGATGACGTGCTGCTTGTACAGCCAGAAGTAGTTGACCATCGCGGCGACGGTGCCGGAGAGCAGCCCCCAGAACCCGGCGGCCGCGGTGCTGCGCTTCCAGAACATGCCGATGATGAAGACCACGAACAGCGGCACGTTGAAGAACGAGAACAGCGTCTGGAGGTAGTTCATGATGTTGCTGAAGCTGGACGCGATGAACGCCGTGCCCATCCCGATGACCACGCCGACCGCGGTGACGACCCGCCCGACCAGCAGGTAGTACCGGTCGCCGCGGCCCTTCCTGAAGTAGGCGCCCCACAGGTCGTGGGTGAAGACGGTGTTGAACGAGGAGATGTTCGCGGCCATGCCCGCCATGAACGCGGCGAGCAGCCCGGTGACGGCGACGCCGAGGACGCCGTTCGGCAGCAGGTCGCGCATCAGGACCGGGATCGCGTCGTTGTAGGTGAGGTCGCTGCCCTTCTGCCCGATGGAGGGCTCCATCACCAGCGCGATCAGGCCGGGGACGACCACCACCATCGGGATGGCGATCTTCGGGAAGGCCGCGATCAGCGGGGTGCGGCGGGCCGCGGAGAGGTTCTTCGCGGACAGCGCGCGCTGCACCTCGGCGAAGTTCGTCGTCCAGTAGCCGAAGCTCATCACGAACCCGAGGCCGAGCACGATCGTCAGCCAGTTGGCGCCCAGCGGGTTGGCGGAGCCGATGCCGGTGCCGCCCCAGGCGGACATGAAGTTGTCGCCGTGGGAGGCGCTGAGCTTGTCGCTGATGCCGCCCCAGCCGCCGACGTGCTTCAGGCCGACGATGGTCAGCGGGATCAGGGCCGCCAGGATCACGAAGAACTGGAGGACCTCGTTGTAGATGGCGGAGGAGAGCCCGCCGATGGTGATGTAGACGAGCACGAACGCGCCCGCGACCACGATCGCGACCCACTGCGGCCAGCCGAGCAGCGCTTCGAGCACGATCGCCATGGCGTAGAGGTTGACGCCGGCGATCAGCACCGAGGAGACGGCGAAGATCAGCGACGACAGGAAGTGGGACGAGGGCCCGAAGCGGTGCAGCAGGAACTCGGGCACCGAGCGGACCTTGGAGCCGTAGTAGAACGGCATCATCACCAGGCCGAGGAAGACCATGGCGGGGATGGCGCCGATCCAGTACCAGTGCACCGTGTAGACGCCGTACTGCACGCCGTTCGCGGCCATGCCCAGGATCTCGGTGGCGCCGAGGTTGGCGGCGACGAAGGCGAGCCCCGTCACCCAGGCGGGCAGTGAGCGCCCGGAGAGGAAGAAGTCGAGGCTCGTCCGCACCGAGCGCCGGGCGGCGAAGCCGATGCCAAGGACCACGGCGAAGTAGATCCCGAGAATCGCGTAGTCGAGCCCGTTCGTGGGGAGCCGGAGCCCGTCGGCCAGGTAGTGCATGGGGGTACTCGCTTCGTCGGACCAACTGAACCCGGCACAAGTTACGCCCGGGTACCAAATAAATAAACAGCAACCCTGGCGTTCTCTGTTTGATTGTGATCGAGGCGTCATGTTTTGTGCCGACATCCCGGGCGTTCGAGGGGCGGGACCCTGTTCGAACGTGGTGATATCCGAGACTTGTCGGCGCGGGCGCCTCGGCTACCCGGGGTCGGCAAGTCGTATGCGCTCACCGCTCCGATGGGTTCCCCCGGAGTGCGGTGTTGCTTTACGGTTTGTTATGTTGGATTCTGTTTGATGGTCGCGCCTTCGGGGGACACCCGGCCGCCGCCCCGCGCCCTGGTGCCGTCGGGGGCCCCGCGGGCGACACCAGGAAGTGGTGGGGAGCACAGCGTGAAGAAGACCTCGACCCGGCTGGCCGACGGTCGTGAACTCATCTACTACGACGGCGCGCTCGCGGGCGACGCCCCCGTGCGGGACGCGGTCGACGAGCGGCCGCTCGGGCCGGTCGCGACCGGCTCCGAGATCCGCCACGACCCGCTGCTCGGCGACGACGTCGCCATCGCCTCGCACCGCCAGACCCGCACCTACCACCCCCCGGCCGACCAGTGCCCGCTGTGCCCGAGCCGCCCGGGGCGCCCCAGCGAGATCCCCGACTCCTCCTACGACGTCGTGGTCTTCGAGAACCGCTTCCCCTCGCTCGCCGGTGACACCGGGCGCTGCGAGGTGGTCTGCTTCACCCAGGACCACGACGCGTCCTTCGCCGACCTCAGCGAGGCGCAGGCCGCCCTCGTCCTCGACACCTGGACGGACCGCACCGCGGAGCTGTCCCAACTCCCCGCCGTGCGCCAGGTCTTCTGCTTCGAGAACCGCGGCGAGGAGATCGGCGTCACCCTCGGCCACCCCCACGGCCAGATCTACGCGTACCCCTTCACCACCCCGCGCACCGCGCGCATGCTGGCCTCCGTCGCCGCCCACCGGGAGCGGACCGGGCGCAACCTCTTCGACGACATCCTCGCCGCGGAGGCGTCCTGGCCCGCGGGCGGCGGCCGCACCGTCCTGGCCACAGGACACTGGGTCGCGTTCGTCCCCCACGCCGCCCACTGGCCGTACGAGATCCACCTCTACCCGCGCCGCAGGGTGCCCGACCTGCTCGGCCTCGACGACGCCGCGCGCGCCGAGTTCCCCGCCGTCTACCTCGAACTGCTGCGCCGCTTCGACCGGCTCTTCGACACCGAGTACGCCGCCGAGCACACCGCGGCGGGCGGCGCCGGGGGACGTGGCTTCGGGGGGAAGGGTGCCGGGGGACGGGGCGCCGCGGGGCATCCGCCGGGCTGGCAGCCCACCCCGTACATCGCGGCGTGGCACCAGGCGCCCTTCGGGCCGCCGGACGCGGGGGCGGCGCCGCGCGAGGAGTTCGCGCTCCACCTGGAGCTTTTCACGATCCGGCGGACTTCCGGCAAGCTGAAGTTCCTCGCGGGCTCCGAGTCCGGCATGGACGTCTTCATCAACGACGTGCCGCCGGAGGCCGCGGCCGAGCGACTGCGAGAGGTGGCCACGACATGAGCGGGAAGTACCTGGTGACCGGCGGTGCGGGCTATGTGGGCGGCGTGGTGGCCGCGCACCTGCTGGAGGCCGGGCACCGGGTGACCGTCCTCGACGACCTGTCCACCGGCTTCGCCGCCGGGGTGCCCGAGGGGGCCGAGTTCATCGAGGGCCGGGTCCAGGACGCGGCCAAGTGGGTGGACTCCTCCTACGACGCCGTGCTGCACTTCGCCGCCTTCTCCCAGGTCGGCGAGTCCGTACTGAAGCCGGAGAAGTACTGGGAGAACAACGTCGGCGGCACCATGGCGCTGCTCGCCGCGATGCGCGACGCGCACGTGCGCCGCCTGGTGTTCTCCTCCACCGCCGCCACCTACGGCGAACCCGTGGGCACCCCCATCACCGAGACCGACCCCACCGCCCCCACCAGCCCCTACGGCGCGAGCAAGCTCGCCGTCGACCACATGATCGGCGGCGAGGCCGCGGCCCATGGGCTCGGCGCGGTCTCCCTGCGCTACTTCAACGTGGCGGGCGCATACGGCTCCCAGGGCGAGCGGCACGACCCCGAGTCCCACCTCATCCCGCTGGTCCTCCAGGTCGCCCTCGGCAGGCGGGAGGCGATCTCCGTCTACGGCGACGACTACCCGACCCCGGACGGCACCTGCGTACGCGACTACATCCACGTCGCCGACCTCGCCGAGGCGCACCTGCGCGCGCTGGACGCCGCCACCCCGGGCGAGCACCTGATCTGCAACCTCGGCAACGGCAACGGCTTCTCGGTCCGCGAGGTCGTCGAGACCGTACGGCGGGTCACGGGGCACCCGGTGCCCGAGGTGCGCGCGCCGCGCCGCGCCGGCGACCCCGCGGTGCTGGTCGCCTCCGCCGAGGCGGCGAGGACCAGGCTCGGCTGGCGGCCCGCCAGGGCCGACCTGGACGCGATCGTCGCCGACGCGTGGGAGTTCGCCCGCGCGCGGGCACAGGAGGAGGGCGCATGACCGACCAGGACCGGGGCCGGGACCAGGGCCAGGGGGGCCAGGGCCAGGGCCAGGGGGGCCAGGGCCAGGGCCAGGATCAGGACCAGCGGGTCTCCGGCATCGCCGCCGGGTTCGAGGAGCTGTACGGGGCCGCGCCCGACGGGGTCTGGGCGGCGCCGGGACGGGTCAACCTCATCGGCGAGTACACCGACTTCAACGAGGGCTTCGTCCTGCCGCTCGCCCTGCCGCACACCGCCGTCGCGGCCGTCGCCAGGCGCGACGACGGCGTGCTGCGGCTGCACTCGGCCGACGCCGCCACCCCCGTCGCCGAGCTGCGCGTCGACGCCCTCGCCCCGCCCGGCGTCGGCTCCTGGGCCTCGTACCCCGCGGGCGTCGTCTGGGCGCTGCGCCAGGACGGGCACCCGGTCACCGGCGCCGACGTCCACCTCGCCTCCACGGTGCCCACCGGCGCCGGGCTCTCCTCGTCCGCGGCGCTCGAAGTCGTCACCGCGTTCGCCCTGAACGACCTCTTCGGACTCGGTCTTGGTGGCGCCGAGCTGGCCAGGACCGCCCAGCGCGCCGAGAACGACTTCGTCGGAGTGCCCTGCGGCGTCATGGACCAGATGGCGTCCGCGTGCTGCACCGCGGGGCACGCCCTGCACCTGGACTGCCGCGACCTGTCGATGCGGCAGATCCCGTTCGACCTGGAGGCGGAGGGCCTGCGCCTGCTCGTCGTCGACACCCGCGTCAAGCACGAACTGGGCGACGGCGCCTACGCGGAGCGCCGCGAGGGCTGCGAGACGGCGGCGCGCAGGCTCGGCGTCTCCCACTTGCGCGACGTCACCCACGACGGGCTCGCGGACGCGCTCACGGCGCTCGGCGACGACGAGCGGCTGCGCCGCTATGTGCGCCATGTCGTGGGCGACGACCACCGGGTCACCGAGGTGGTACGGCTGCTCGCGGCGGGCGAGGTGCGCGCCATCGGGCCCGTCCTGACCGCGGGTCACGCCTCACTCCGCGACGACCTGCGCATCTCCTGCCCGGAACTCGACCTGGTGGTGACGGCGGCGAACACCGCGGGCGCGCTCGGCGCCCGGATGACGGGCGGCGGCTTCGGCGGCAGCGCGGTCGTCCTCGTCGAGGCGGCGGCGCTCGACGCGGTGGAGCGCGCGGTGCGCGAGGCGTTCGTGGCGTCCGGGTACACGGCGCCGCGGGTCTTCGTGGCACAGGCGGCGGCCGGGGCGAGAAGGGTCAAGTAACGGGGGCGGGGCGGGGGCCGGCTCACGGTTCACGGCGCTCGGGGTTCACGGCGCTCGGGGTTTCACGGTGCGCGGGTTTCACGGTGCGCGGGGTGAGGGCCGGTTCGGGGCGCCCGCCCCCGGTACCCGCGCCCCGGTGCTCAGCGTGCGGGCAGCCGCTTGGTGAGCGTGTACTCCGTGACGCCCGGCGGGTAGTCGGGGATGGCGCACACCACCTCGTAGCCCTGCCCCCGGTAGAAGCCGGGCGCCTGGAAGTCCCATGTCGACACGCGTGACCAGCGGCAGCCGTGCCGGAGCGCGGTCAGCTCCTCGGACTCCGCCAGCAGCCGCGAGCCGAGCCCGCGGCCCCGGTGCCCGGCGTCCACCCAGAGCAGGTTCACGTGCAGCCACCCCGCCCATACGTGCCCGTCGAGCCCGGCCACGAGACCGCCGTCCTCGCCCCATGCCCACACCCCGACCGGCGACTCGCGGTCGGCGGCCGTGTCCCGCATCGCCCGCAGCACCGGGGAGGCCGCGGTGTTGGCCGCCCGCAGCCGCTGGAGCAGGAGTTCCCGGCGCCGCTTGTCGACCCTGTCGGTTTCCGTCTCGATGCGAAACATGGAGGCCACCATAAGGGCCGTCCTAAATCAGTTGCGCACATCGGCTTCGGATCTGGGCGCATGCCTCTACTCTGAGCATGGGTGCCGGTGGGGGTCGGTACCCGGCAGGGGGCGAGAGAAGTCGGGTACGACACCCGGAGCGCATGGGGCCGGGCGCGGCTCCGGGCGGCGGGCCCGAGCGGGACGTTCCCCGACCTGTGGGGGTTCACATGGTGCGCATCCAAGTGCTGGTCGTCGACGACCACCGTATCTTCGCCGAGTCGCTGGCCGCGGCCCTCGCCGCCGAGCCCGATGTCGAGGTCACCACCGCGGGCAGCGGCCCCGCCGCGATGCGCAGCCTGGAGCGGGCCGCCGCGGGCGGCCGCCCGTTCGACGTGCTGCTCGTCGACGCCGACCTCGGCCGTACGGGGCCCGACGCGGCGGGCAGGCCCCCGGTCAGGAACCGTGCCGCGATGGCCGTCCCCGACCCCGGGGCCGACCGTGTCGTCGACGGTATCTCCCTGGTGGTGGGGGTGCGGGGCGCGCATCCAGGGGTGCGCGCGGTGGTCCTCGCGGAGCGGGACGACCCGCGCCGCGCCGCCCTCGCGCTCGGCGCGGGTGCCTCGGGCTGGGTCGCCAAGGACTGCTCGCTCTCCCGGCTGCTGACGGTGATCCGGGGGGTGCTGCGGGACGAGACGCATCTGCCGCCCGCGCTGCTCACCGGGGTGCTGCGGGAGCTGACGGCGGCGCGCAAGCACCGGACGGAGAGCGAGCGGCTCGTGGAGTCGCTGACGCCCCGCGAGCGGGAGGTGCTGCGCTGCATGGTCGCGGGCCTCGGCCGCAAGGCGGTCGCAGAACGCCTCTTCCTCTCCCCTCACACGGTCCGCACCCACATGCAGAACGTGCTGGGCAAACTGGGCGTCCACTCGACGCTGGCCGCTGTGGCATTGGCCCGACGGGCGGGGGTGGGTCCCGTGGACTTGGAGGAGGCTTCCTGAGGGGGCTCCGGGAGTGAGGGGGCTCCGCCCCTTCAAATCCGCCGCAACGCCGAGCAACCCCCACCGCACCGGCCCGGCGATGCCAACCCCGCCCCTACCCAGGAGAATTGTCGAACGGCGCCGTAAGGAACCGCAGCAGATCGGCGAGCTGCTGTCGTCTCGCGGGTGTCAGACCCGCAAGAAGCGCCCGCTCCTGCGCCAGCAACCCCGCCAGCGACGAGTCCGCCCGGTCACGCCCCTCCGTCGTCAGACGGACCAGCACCCCACGCCGGTCACTGGGATCAGGAAGCCGCTCCACAAGCCCCTTCTTCGCCAGCCGGTCGATCCGGTTGGTCATCGTCCCCGACGTGACGAGAGTCTGGGTGAGAAGCTGCCCGGGAGAGAGCTGATACGGCGCCCCGGCGCGCCGCAGCGCCGTCAGCACGTCGAACTCCCACGGTTCGAGACCGTGCTCGGAGAACGCGAGCCGCCGGGCCCTGTCGAGATGCCGGGCGAGCCTGCTCACCCGGCTGAGCACTTCGAGGGGCTCCACATCGAGGTCGGGGCGCTCCCGGCGCCACGCCGCGACCAGCCGATCGACCTCGTCCTCCATGACGATCAGTGTAAAGGGTGCCTCGACATGAAGTCTCTTGACGTCAAGATACATCGCGGCCAGGATGGGACCGTGCCCTGCCGGACCCCCGCACGGGCGCACCGTACGGCGCCCTGCCCGGCGCCGCGACGCGAGGAGGTCCCCTTCCCATGCCCCCATCCCGCGACCGGGGCGCCGCCCCCACCGCCCCCGTCTGGGACCCGGCCCAGTACCTGCGGCACGCGGACCACCGGGCCCGCCCCCTCGCCGACCTGCTGGCCCGCGTCCCCGACCCGGAGCCCCCTGGCGGCGCCCCGCCCCGGGTCGCCGACCTCGGCTGCGGCCCCGGCAACGCCACCGAGCTGATCGCGGCCCGCTGGCCCACCGCCCGCGTCACAGGACTCGACAACTCCCCGCAGATGCTGGAGCGCGCCGGGCGCGAGCACGCGGGCCCCACCCCCGGCGGCGGCAGCCTCGACTTCGCCCACGCGGACGCGGCGACCTGGGCGCCCGCGGACGGCGAGCCGTACGACGTGATCGTCAGCAACGCCACCCTCCAGTGGGTGCCGGGGCACGAGAAGCGCCTCGGCGACTGGATCGCGGGGCTCACCCCGGGCGGCACCCTCGCCTTCCAGGTCCCCGGCAACTTCGGCGCCCCGAGCCACACCCTGATGCGCGACCTCGCCGAGTCCCCCGCCTGGCGCGGCAGGCTCGCCGGGGTGCTGCGGCACGCGGGAGCCGTACTGGAGCCCGAGGGCTATCTGGAGCACCTGGTGGCGCTCGGCTGCGAGGCCGACGTGTGGGAGACCACGTACCTCCACCTGCTGCCGGGCGAGGACCCGGTGCTCGACTGGGTGAAGGGGACGGGCCTGCGGCCGGTGCTGGCCGCGCTCGACGACGACCCCGAGGCGGCGGAGCGCTTCACCGCCGAGTACCGCGAGCTGCTGCGCGCCGCCTACCCGCGCGCCCCGCACGGCACCGTCCTGCCGTTCCGCCGGATCTTCGCCGTCGCCACCCGCACCGCAGAACCCAGGAGGACCTGCTGATGCTCGCCGCCGTCGACCATGTGCAGCTCGCCGCGCCGCCCGGCTCCGAGTACGCCCTGCGCGCGTACTACGCGGGCGTCCTCGGGATGACCGAGATCCCCAAGCCGCCGGTGCTCGCGGCGCGCGGCGGCTGCTGGTTCCAGGCGGGCCCCGTCCAGCTCCACCTGGGCATCGAGCGGGACTTCAGGCCCGCCCGCAAGGCCCACCCGGGGCTGCGGGTCGTCGGCATCGAGGCGTACGCGGCCCGGCTCGAAGCAGGTGGCGCCCCGGTCGCCTGGGACGGCGACCTGCCAGGGCACCGCCGCTTCTACTCCGACGACCCGGTGGGCAACCGCCTGGAGTTCCTGGAGCCGCTGCCGGAGTCCGACGGCGGCTGACCGGCCGCCGCGCGCGGCCCGCCCTCACGCCCCGGTGCGGCCGTCGACGCACTCCCTGAGGAAGTCCGCGTGCCCGCAGTGGCGCGCGTACTCCTCGATCATATGGACCAGGATCTCCCGCAGTTGCAGCTCGGGGTGGAGCCGGCGGCCCCTGATGTCGAGGCCGGGGGCCTCGGCGGTGAACTTCTCGGCGAACGCGACCTCCGCGCGCCACAGGCTCCACGCCGCCTCGACGACCTCGGGGTCGGCCACGGCCTCGGTGAAGTCGAGGTCGCGGCCCTCGGCGGTGCGGAAGTGCCGGGGCACGTCCTCGCCCGCAAGCACCCGCCGGAACCAGGACTGCTCCACGGCGGCCATGTGCCGCACAAGGCCGAGCAGCGACAGGTCGGAGGGCGGCACCGCGCGGCGCGCCAGGGCCTCGGCGTCCAGGCCCGCGCACTTCATCCGGAGCGTCAGCCGGTAGTCGCGCAGATAGCCGACGAGCAGTTCGCGCTCGTTGGTGTAGCCGCCCTCGGAGCGCGGGTCGTCACCGGGCGGTACGAACATGCCGTCCCAGCCGGCGACACGGTCGAAGACCTGCGGAGCCGAGGGGCTGGACGGGCCGGAGGGACGGGAGGGGCTGGTGGGACTGGTGGGGCTTGGCGGGGTGTCGGTCATGCGACGAGCATCCGGGGTGCTGCGGCCGCACGCCAGCCATTATCCGGGCGGCGGACCAGTGGGCGGCGCCCCCTCAGCCCGTGCCCGCCAAGCCCCGTGCCCGCCAAGTCACATGCCCACTCAGCCGCATGCCCGCCAAGCCAAGTGCCCGCCCGCTCACACGCCCGCTCAATCGCGTCGGCGCCCCACGAGTACCGGCTGCTTCTCCAGGCCGTCGAGGCCGTGCCAGGCGAGGTTCACCAGATGGGCCGCGACCTCCGCCTTGGCCGGGTGCCGGGCGTCGAGCCACCACTGCCCGGTCAGCGCCACCATCCCCACCAGCGCCTGCGCGTACAGCGACGCCAGCGCCGGGTCGAAGCCGCGGCCCGCGAACTCGCGGCCGAGCACGTGCTCGACCTGGGTGGCGATGTCGGATATCAGCGACGCGAAGCCCCCGGTGGACTGCGGGATCGTGGAGTCGCGCACCAGGATGCGGAACCCGTCGGTGCGTTCCTCGATGTAGTCGAGCAGCGCGAACGCGGCCTGTTCGCACAGCTCCCTGGGGTGGCCCGCGGTGAGCGAGCCCGTCACCATGTCGAGGAGTTTCGCCATCTCGCGGTCCACGACCGCGGCGTAGAGCCCGTCCTTGCCGCCGAAGTGCTCGTAGACGAGCGGCTTCGACACCCCGGCCCGTGCCGCGATCTCCTCGACCGAGGTGCCCTCGAAGCCCTTGGCGGCGAACAGGGTCCGCCCGATCTCCAGCAACTGGCCGCGGCGCTCCGCGGCGGTCAGCCGGGTGCGGCGCCTGCGGCGCGGAGCCGCCGCGGCATCGCCGCGCCCGTTGGCCGTCAGGTTGCCCGCCGTGCTGGAGTCGGTCGCCACCTGTCCATCATGCCGTCTCTGCGGTGTCCTGCTTGCGCCGGGACTCGATCCTGGCCCGCGACGGCCACCGTACGTCGTGGGCCCAGCCGAGGAGTTCGAACCAGCGGATGATCCGAGCCGAGGAGTCCACCTGGCCCCGCATCACACCGTGCCGCGCCGACGTCGGGTCGGCGTGGTGCAGGTTGTGCCAGGACTCGCCGCAGGACAGCACCGCGAGCCACCACACGTTGCCCGAGCGGTCCCGGGACTTGAACGGGCGCTTGCCGACCGCGTGGCAGATGGAGTTGATCGACCAGGTCACATGGTGCAGCAGCGCGACCCGCACCAGCGAGCCCCAGAACAGCGCGGTCAGCGCGCCCTGCCAGGACAGCGTGGCGAGGCCGCCGATCAGCGCGGGCAGCAGCAGCGACACCGAGGTCCACAGCACGAACTGGCGCGAGATGGTCCTGATCGCGTTGTCCTTGATCAGGTCGGGCGCGAACTTGTCCTGCGGGGTCTGCTCCTCGTCGAACATCCAGCCCATGTGGGCCCACCACAGGCCCTTCATCAGCGCCGGCACCGACTCCCCGTACCGCCAGGGGGAGTGCGGGTCGCCCTCGGCGTCAGAGAACTTGTGGTGCTTGCGGTGGTCCGCCACCCAGCGCACCAGCGGGCCCTCGACCGCCATCGAGCCCATGATGGCCAGCGCGATCCGCAGCGGGCGCTTGGCCTTGAACGAGCCATGGGTGAAGTAGCGGTGGAAACCGATGGTGATGCCGTGGCACCCCAGGAAGTAGAAGAAGACGAGCAGCCCCAGATCGAGCCAGCTCACCCCCCAGCCCCAGGCCAGCGGCACCGCCGCGACCAGGGCGAGGAACGGCAAGGTGATGAAGAGCAGCAGTGTGATCTGCTCAAGCGATCGCTTCTGCTCACCGCCGAGAGTGGCGGAAGGAAGCGGGGCGTCGGCCGGCGCCTGCACGGCGCCGTCCATCACGTCCACGTCGGAGCTTGTGCTCATGGGCATTCCCTGTGGGTTCGACTGCGGGGGCGGGTGACAGGACTGTCTGTGCGCGTCCGAGGTTCCTACGCTTCCGTAACCTACGGCAACGTAAGTATGTCAGCGTGCACCCTGCCGACAAGAGGTACGGGTCGCGCCACGGCCTCGCCACCTATCCTTGGTCTCGGTCGGACAGCGTGGTCCGCTGTGTTCTCTTCCCGGGACCGGGCGGCGGTAGCCACGAGCGGGCCACCAGGCGGCGAGGAAACGGGAGTCCCGGGCGCTTGATCCCGCCCGCACCGGCACCACCGTGACGGGCGGACGCGACGCGCACCCCCTACTGAACTGCAAGGAGCCGCACCTGTGAGCAGTGCAGAAGACCACGGCCCCAAGGCCCCGACCGCCGCGGCGGAGCTGCGTGCGGACATCCGCCGTCTGGGTGATCTCCTCGGGGAGACCCTGGTGCGCCAGGAGGGCGCTGACCTCCTGGAACTCGTCGAGCGGGTCCGCAGGCTGACCAGGGAGGACGGCGAGGCGGCCGCCCGGCTCCTCGGCGACACCGAACTGGAGACCGCGGCCAAGCTCGTACGGGCCTTCTCGACCTACTTCCACCTGGCGAACGTCACCGAGCAGGTGCACCGCGGGCGCGAGCTGCGGGTCAGGCGCGCCGCCGAGGGCGGGCTGCTGTCCAGGACGGCCGACCGGCTCAAGGACGCCGACCCCGAGCACCTGCGCGACACCGTGCGCAACCTGAACGTGCGCCCGGTGTTCACGGCCCACCCGACCGAGGCCGCCCGCCGCTCCGTGCTGAACAAGCTGCGCCGGATCGCGGAACTCCTCGAAGTGCCGGTCAGCGAGGCGGACCGGCGCCGCCACGACACCCGGCTCGCCGAGAGCATCGACCTGGTCTGGCAGACCGACGAGCTGCGGGTGGTGCGCCCCGAGCCCACCGACGAGGCCCGCAACGCGATCTACTACCTGGACGAGCTGCACGCGGGCGCCGTCGGCGACGTCCTTGAGGACCTGACCGCCGAGCTGGAGCGGGTCGGCGTACGGGTGCCCGACCGCACCCGCCCGATCACCTTCGGGAGCTGGATCGGCGGCGACCGCGACGGCAACCCGAACGTCACCCCCGACGTCACCTGGGACGTGCTGATCCTCCAGCACGAGCACGGCATCAACGACGCCCTCGACCTCGTCGACGAGCTGCGCGGCTTCCTCTCCAACTCCATCCGCTACACCGGCGCCACCGAGGAGCTGACCTCCTCGCTGGCGGCCGACCTCGCCGCGCTGCCCGAGATCAGCCCGCGCTACAAGCGGCTCAACGCCGAGGAGCCGTACCGGCTCAAGGCCACCTGCATCCGGCAGAAGCTGGAGAACACCAAGCGGCGTCTTGCGGGCGGCACCGCGCACCAGCCGGGCCGCGACTACCTCGGCACCTCCGAGCTGCTGCACGACCTCACCCTCATCCAGACGTCGCTGCGCGAACACCGCGGCGGGCTCGTCGCCGACGGCAGGATGAACCGCGTCGTCCGCACCCTCGCCGCCTTCGGGCTCCAGCTCGCCACGCTGGACGTGCGCGAGCACGCGGACGCCCACCACCACGCCCTCGGGCAGCTCTTCGACCGGCTCGGCGAGGAGTCCTGGCGCTACGCCGACATGCCGCGCGAGAACCGCACCAAGCTCCTCGCCAGGGAGCTGCGCTCGCGCCGCCCGCTCGCGCCGACCCCGGCGCCGCTCGACGCCGCGGGCGCCAAGACGCTCGGCGTGTTCCACACGGTGCGCCGCGCCCTCGACGTCTTCGGGCCCGAGGTCATCGAGTCGTACATCATCTCGATGTGCCAGGGCGCCGACGACGTCTTCGCCGCCGCCGTCCTCGCCCGCGAGGCCGGGCTCGTCGACCTGCACGCGGGCTGGGCCAAGATCGGCATCGTGCCGCTGCTGGAGACCACCGACGAGCTGCGCGCCGCGGACACCATCCTCGACGAGATGCTGGCCGACCCCTCCTACCGGCGCCTCGTGGCGCTGCGCGGCGACGTCCAGGAAGTCATGCTCGGCTACTCGGACTCCTCCAAGTTCGGCGGCATCACCACCAGCCAGTGGGAGATCCACCGGGCGCAGCGCCGACTGCGCGACGTGGCGCACCGCTACGGGGTGCGGCTGCGGCTCTTCCACGGCAGGGGCGGCACCGTGGGGCGCGGCGGCGGCCCCTCGCACGACGCGATCCTCTCCCAGCCGTGGGGCACCCTGGAGGGCGAGATCAAGGTCACCGAGCAGGGCGAGGTGATCTCCGACAAGTACCTCGTGCCCTCGCTCGCCAGGGAGAACCTGGAACTGACCGTCGCGGCCACCCTCCAGGCGTCGGCGCTGCACACCGCGCCGCGCCAGTCCGTGGAGGCGCTGGCCCGCTGGGACGCCGCCATGGACGTCGTCTCGGACGCCGCACACGCCGCGTACCGCAAGCTGGTCGAGGACCCGGACCTGCCCGCGTACTTCTTCGCGGCCACCCCCGTCGACCAGCTCGCCGACCTGCACCTGGGCTCACGCCCCTCGCGGCGGCCCGACTCGGGCGCCGGGCTCGACGGCCTTCGGGCGATCCCGTGGGTCTTCGGCTGGACCCAGTCGCGGCAGATCGTGCCCGGCTGGTTCGGCGTCGGCTCCGGGCTCAAGGCGCTGCGCGCCGCCGGGCTCGACAGTGTCCTCGACGAGATGCAGGAGCAGTGGCACTTCTTCGCGAACTTCGTCTCCAACGTGGAGATGACGCTCGCCAAGACCGACCTCAGGATCGCCAGGCACTATGTGGACACCCTGGTCCCCGACCATCTGCGGCACGTCTTCGAGACCATCGAGGCGGAACACGACCTCACCGTGCGGGAGGTGCTGCGGATCACCGGGGGCGAGAAGCTGCTCGACACCCAGCCGGTGCTCCAGCAGACGTTCGCGATCCGCGACGCCTACCTGGACCCGATCTCCTACCTCCAGGTCTCCCTGCTGGCCCGCCAGCGCGCGGCGGCGGAGCGCGGCGAGGACCCCGACCCGCTGCTGGGCCGGGCGTTGCTGCTGACGGTGAACGGGGTGGCGGCGGGGCTGCGCAACACCGGCTGAGATAAGGACTGCTCCGGGGCCGACCGCACCCGCGGCCGGTCCCGGACGGCCCTCAGAGCGCCACGAACGCCGCCGTCAGCAGGGCGATGCCCGTCACGCCCGCCGTCCAGGCGGTGCGGGGCATACGGAGGCCGCCCGCGATGATCACGGCGGCGAGCAGCAGGGCGCCGCCCAGGGGGAGCCAGGAGCGGAAGAGGCCGGCGGCGCCCGTGCGTACCACCTCGTCGCTGCCGGGGCGCAGCGCCACCGCGACCCTGGCCCCCTCGTCGGCCGCCACGGGCTGGCGCAGCACCACCCGGGAGCGCGGCGACGAGCCCGCGGACGAGGGCGTGTAGGGGCCGGTGCACTCGCCGTCGTGGCAGCTCGCCACCGTCATGGTGCCGCGCACACCGCCGTCGGCGCCCATCGCGCGGCGCGCCGGGCCCCACGACGCCCAGGTGCCCGCGGTCACCAGGAGCAGCGCCACCACGGTGACGGCCAGGCCCCGGGAGACGGCGAGCAGTTGGTGCGTACGGCGTGACCCGCCCATGCCAAACATGCCGCAGATCTTTGGCCATGGCTGGGCGCCGGGTCAACCTCGGGGCGCCCCTCAGGTGTTGAAGGTGTTCTGGGCCCGTTCGAGCCCGTCCCGCACCAGGGACTCCACGGCGTCGGCGGCCCGGTCCACGAAGTAGTCGAGTTCCTTGCGCTCCGCCGAGGAGAAGTCCTTCAGGACGAAGTCGGCCACCTGCATCCGCCCCGGGGGCCGTCCGATGCCGAAGCGGACCCGGTGGTAGCCGGGGCCGAACGCCTTGGTCATGGACTTCAGGCCGTTGTGCCCGTTGTCGCCGCCGCCGAGCTTCAGCCGGAGCGTGCCGTAGTCGATGTCGAGTTCGTCGTGGACGGCGACGATCCGCTCGACCGGCACCTTGTAGAAGTCCCGCAGCGCCGACACGGGGCCGCCCGAGAGGTTCATGTACGACATCGGCTTCGCCAGCACCACGCGGCGGCTGTCGGGGCCCGGGGGGCCGATCCGGCCCTCCACCACGCCCGCCTGCGCCCGGCCGCTGCGCTTGAACGAGCCCGACATCCTGGTGGCCAGCAGATCGGCCACCATGAAGCCCACGTTGTGCCGGTTCGCGGCGTAACCGGGCCCGGGGTTGCCGAGCCCCACCACCAGCCACACCCCGCCGTCCTGCGCGGCCATGACCCCGACTCCTCTCCGGCCACAGGGCCGTCGTCCCGTCCCTCACACGCGACGGGTCCGGGGCCCCGTCGGCGCCCCGGACCCGTCGAGGTGTGTCAGACCTCCGCGGTCTCCTCGCCGTCCTCGCTCTCCGGCGCGGCCTCCTCGGCCTGCGCGGCCAGCACCTGGATGACGACGGCGTCGTCCTCCACGCCGAGGGCGACGCCGCCGGGCAGCTTGATGTCCTTGGCGAGGATGGAGTCGCCGGCCGCGAGGCCCGCGATGGAGACGGTGACGGACTCCGGGATGTGGGTGGCCTCGGCCTCCACCGGGAGCGCGTCGAGCACGTGCTCGAGGAGGTAGCCGCCGGGGGCCAGTTCGCCCTCGGTGTGGACCGGGATCTCGACGCTGACCTTCTCGCCGCGCTTGACCAGCAGCAGGTCGACGTGCTCAAGGAAGCCCTTCAGCGGGTCGCGCTGGACCGCCTTCGGGATCGCCAGCTCGCTCTTGCCGTCCAGGTCGAGCGCGATCAGGACGTTGGAGGTACGCAGCGCGAGCAGCAGCTCGTGGCCGGGCAGCGTGACGTGCACCGGGTCGGCACCGTGGCCGTAGAGCACACCGGGCACCTTGGACGCGCGGCGGATGCGGCGCGCCGCGCCCTTGCCGAACTCGGTACGGGTCTCGGCGGCGAGCTTCACCTCGGGCATTTGCACTCCTCGTGTTCTGGCGGGGCCGACGTCCGGCCCCTGTGGCGGTCACCCGGCCACACGACTGGCCTGCTACGAAGAGCGCGTCGATAACGGAGCGCCGCACACGGGTGCGGCCTCCCTCGCCGAGCAACGCGTCAAGCGTACCCGGCGGGGGAGGCCGCACCCAAAACGATCAGTCGGCGGGAGGGCTGACCCGCTCAGCTCTCGAAGAGGCTGGTCACCGAGCCGTCCTCGAAGACCTCGCGCACCGCGCTGGCGATCGTGGGCGCGATGGAGAGCACCGTGATCTTGTCGAGCGGGACCTCGGCGGGGGTGGGCAGGGTGTTCGTCAGGACGAACTCGCTGACCCTGGAGTTCTTCAGACGGTCGGCGGCGGGCCCGGAGAGCACGCCGTGGGTGGCCGTCACGATGACGTCGGCCGCGCCGTGCGCGAAGAGCGCCTCGGCGGCGGCGCAGATCGTGCCACCGGTGTCGATCATGTCGTCGACCAGCACGCACACCCGGTCCTCGACGTCGCCGACGACCTCGTGGACGGTGACCTGGTTGGCCACGTCCTTGTCGCGCCGCTTGTGGACGATCGCCAGCGGCGCCCCGAGCCGGTCGCACCAGCGGTCCGCGACCCGTACCCGGCCCGCGTCGGGGGAGACCACCGTGAGCCTGCCGTCGCTCACTTTGCTCGCCACGTAGTCCGCCAGCAGCGGCAGCGCGAACAGATGGTCGACGGGGCCGTCGAAGAAGCCCTGGATCTGGTCGGTGTGCAGGTCGACGGTGAGGATGCGGTCCGCGCCCGCGGTCCGCATCAGGTCCGCCACGAGCCGCGCCGAGATGGGCTCGCGGCCCCGGTGCTTCTTGTCCTGGCGCGCATAGCCGTAGAACGGCACGATGACCGTGATGCTCCGGGCCGACGCGCGTTTCAGCGCGTCGAGCATGATGAGCTGCTCCATGATCCATTTGTTGATGGGCTTGGTGTGGCTCTGGATCAGAAAACAGTCGGCGCCGCGCGCCGACTCCTCGTATCGGACGTAGATCTCGCCGTTGGCGAAGTCGAAGGCCCGCGTCGGCACAAGCCCCACGCCCAGTTGCTCGGCGACCTCTTCGGCGAGCTGGGGATGGGCGCGGCCGGAAAAGAGCATCAGCTTCTTCTCGCCGGTCGTCTTGATCCCGGTCACAGCACAGTCTCCTGACGTGTTCCTCAGCTAGTGCCCCCCGCACGCGTCCCGGAGCGATGAGCCAGCCGAATCATGGGCACTTATCACAGTACGTCGCCCTTGACGCACCTACTTCCCCGCGCGTTTCGGTCAGTTTCCCCCAGATGTCACCCGCGCGATATGAGCGGGCCCACGTCCGTCGTGGCCGCTTTTTTTGGTCCCGTGGGACGGTCGTCGGTTTGCGTCCGGTTCCTTCTGGTTCTTTCCGGTTCCAGTTCCTTCTGGTTCCGGTTCTTTCTGGTTCTCCCTAGCTCTCCCCGGTGGTGTCGGGGCCGGCCGCGTCGCGGGCCGCCGCGGCCTCGGCCGCCTTCGCGGCGGCGCTTCCCGGGCGCCTGCGGGTCACCCAGCCGTCCACGTTGCGCTGCTGGCCGCGCGCCACCCCGAGGGAGCCCGCCGGCACGTCCCTGGTGATCACGGAGCCCGCCGCGGTGTACGCGCCGTCCCCGACGGAGACCGGGGCCACGAACATGTTGTCGGCGCCGGTGCGGCAGTGCGAGCCGATGCTGGAGTGGTGCTTGTCCTGGCCGTCGTAGTTCACGAAGACGCTGGCCGCGCCGATGTTGGTGAACTCGCCGATGGTGGCGTCGCCCACGTAGGAGAGGTGGGGGACCTTGGTGCCCTCGCCCACCGTCGCGTTCTTCATCTCGACGTAGGTGCCGGCCTTCGCGCGCACCCCGAGCCGGGTGCCGGGGCGCAGATAGGCATAGGGGCCGACCGTGGCGCCCGCGCCGACCTCGGCGCCGTCCGCCACCGTGAACTCCATCCTGGCGCCCGCGCCCACGGTGGTGTCCGTGAGCCGGGACTGCGGGCCGACCTCGCTGTCGTCCGCCAGGTGCGAGGCGCCGAGCAACTGGGTGCCGGGGTGCACCACGACGTCGCGCCCGAAGGTCACCGTGACATCGAGCCAGGTCGAGGCCGGGTCGACCACGGTGACACCGGCGAGCATCGCCCGTTCGAGCAGCCGGTCGTTCAGGCTGCGGCGGGCCTGGGCGAGCTGTACGCGGTTGTTGATCCCGGCGATCTCGCGGTGGTCGGCGGCCACCGAGGCGCCGACCCGGTGCCCGGCCTCGCGCAGGATGCCGAGCACGTCCGTCAGGTACTCCTCGCCCTGGCTGTTGTCCCTGCGGACCTTGCCGAGCGCGTCGGCGAGCAGCCGCCCGTCGAAGGCGAACACCCCCGAGTTGATCTCGCGGATGGCCCGCTGCGCCTCCGAGGCGTCCTTGTGCTCGACGATCGCCGTGACCGCCCCCGAGGCGCCGTCCCGTACGATCCGGCCGTAGCCGGTGGCGTCGGGTACCTTCGCGGTGAGGACCGTGACCGCGTTGGACTCGCGGGCGTGGGTCCCGGCCAGTTGCCGTAGCGTTTCTCCCGTCAGCAGGGGAGTGTCGCCGCAGACCACCACCACGGTGCCGTCCACCGCGCCGCCCAGTTCTTCGAGCGCCATCCGCACCGCGTGGCCCGTGCCGTTCTGCTCGGTCTGCACGGCCGTGCGCGCCGCGGGCGCGTTCTCGGTGAGATGGTCCACGACCTGCTGCCGCGCGTGCCCGACCACCACCACGAGTTCCCCGGGGTCCAACTCTCCCGCGGCGGCCAGCACATGGCCGACGAGGGAGCGCCCGCAGATCTCGTGCAGGACCTTGGGGGTGGCCGATTTCATGCGGGTGCCCTCACCCGCTGCGAGAACGACGACGGCTGCCGGGCGGTTGGCGCTCACGGAAATGCCCTTCGGCTGTGGGTGCGGGGGACACGTGGTCGGGGGGACCTTCGCAGGATACCGGCGGGGTGGGGATGGGAAACGCCGCGGAGCGTGCGGGTGCGGGTGTGCGCGCCGGGGCGGGTGCGGTCCTGCGGTGGCGGCGCGGCGGGGCGCGCGGCGGCGCGGGGGACCGGGGCGGCGGAACGAGGGGCGTCCGTACCTGCCGACGGGCCCCGGCCGCTGGCCGGAACCCGTCTGTCGTCGTGCTCCCCCGCCAGGACTCGAACCCGGACTTAAGGCACCAAAAGCCTCAGTGCTGCCAATTACACCACAGGGGATGGTGAAGCCGTCGAAGCGCACCTTTCGGTGCCTTCGGCCGCCGCGGCGGTGTCTACTATGCCGCACCACCCGCCCCGGACGCGACGTCGATCCGACTGCCGAACGCCGCACGCCACCGGCGCCCGTGGGGCCCCCGCGGCGGGTGCGGCGAAGGATGTGACCGACGCCGCCGCGCGGTGGCGTGGCACGCCGCAAAACCCCTCGGTCGAGTGGGGGGACTCGACCGTACGCTGGGGGCATGACCACGACGGGGGTAGACCGCGCGGGGGCCCCGACCGGGCCATGGTGGTGGGCGCGGCGGCGCAGCGCCGTGCTCGATCTGGTGCTGGCCGTACTCTCGGCGGCCGAGTGCGCGTTCGAGGGGTCGGGCTTCGCGCGCGACTCGGGCCTTCCGGAACTCCTCTGCATGGTGTTCGGCGCGCTGGCGGGCTCGGCGCTCGTGCTGCGGCGCCGGTGGCCGATCGCGGTGGTGCTGGTCACGGTCGCGGTGACGCCCGCCGAGATGGGCATCCTGATGAGCGTCGTGGGGCTCTACACGCTCGCCGCCTCCGAGCTGCCCCGGCGCATCATCGGCGCGCTCGCGGGGATGTCGTTCTCGGCCACCCTGATCGTCACCTTCGTACGGACCCGTCAGGACCTCGCGCACGGCGACTGGACGGCGGGCGACTGGTTCGTGCCGTTCCTCTCCATCACCATGTCGCTCGGCGTCACCGCCCCGCCGCTGCTGCTCGGCCTCTACGTCGGTGCCAGGCGGCGGCTGATGGACAGCCTCAGGGAGCGCGCCGACTCGCTCGAACGCGAGTTGCAGCTCCTGGCCGAGCGGGCCGAGGAGCGCGCGGAGTGGGCGCGCGGCGAGGAGCGCGGCCGCATCGCGCGCGAGATGCACGACGTGGTGGCGCACCGGGTGAGCCTGATGGTGGTGCACTCCGCGGCGGTGCAGGCAGTGGCGCGCAAGGACCCGGAGAAGGCGGTGAAGAACGCCGCCCTGGTGGGCGACATGGGCCGCAAGGCGCTGACCGAGCTGCGCGAGATGCTCGGGGTGCTGCGCTCGGGCGAGGGCCTTGCGCACCGCGAGGCGGTGCCGCTCGCGGCGGTCGGCGAGGCGGCCGCGGCGGCGGCCTCGCGGGCGGCGCCCGAGGACGGTTCCGAGGGGCCCTCGCTCGCGGAGCTAGAGGCGCTTGTGGAGCAGTCGAGGGAGGCGGGGGTCGCGATCGAGGTGCTGGTCGAGGGCGAGTCCCGGGGGTACGCGGCCGAGGTGGAGCAGACCGCGTACCGGGTGGTCCAGGAGGCGCTGACCAACGTGCACAAGCACGCGGCGGGCGCCAAGACGTACGTACGCCTCGCGCACCGGGTCACCGAGATCGCGATGCAGGTGGAGAACGAGGCGGCGCCGGACGGCGACGGCACGGGCGCGGGGCTGCCGAGCGGCGGCAACGGCCTGGTGGGCATGCGGGAGCGGGTGGCCGCCCTCGGCGGCGTCTTCGTGTCGGGCCCCACGGACGCCGGGGGCTTCCGGGTGTCGGCGGTGATCCCCGCCGGGGCGTGAGGCCGGTGGTTCCCGCCGGGGCGTGCGGCCCGGCCCCACGGGGGCGGTCGGCGGGGCGTCAGGGTGCGGTCAGGCGGGTCGGTTCCGTGCCGGAGATGAGGGCCGCGAGGGCGTCGTCGAGGGTGTCGCCGAGGTACCAGTCGCCGGTGTGGTCGAGGCTGTAGACCCGGCCCAGCGCGTCTATGGCCAGCACCGCCTGGCCCTCCGCGGTGCCGGGCGCCTCGGGCGGAAGCTCCGCGCCGATCGGGCAGACCTGGCTGTCGAGCGCGCGCCCGAGGTCGCCGAGGGTCCTCGCCATGTGCAGGCCGTGCAGCGGGTCGAGGTGGAGCACCGCGGGCGCGATACGGCGTCCTGGCGCGCCGGGCACGATGTGCAGCGCCCCGAACTCGGCCCACGCCTCGACGGCGCTGGTGAGCACGGTGTGCCGGTGGCCGCCCGGCGAGGTGTGGCCGCGCAGGGTGTCGGCCCAGAACTCGGCCTGTTTGATGTCCCAGCGCCCGGGCCGCCAGCCCGCGGCGCGCAGCGCGGCGTCGACGGGGACGGCGAAGCGGGTGCTCGACGTGCGGTCGGGTTGCATGTCGGGTTGCATACCGGGTCCCGGATGGCGTGGGGTCAGGGGGCGGCGACGGCGGCGGGGTCGACGACCCGTACCCCGAAGTGGGCGGTGAGGGCGGCGCAGGCGCGGCACGGGTGGGCGAAGCCGCCGTGCAGGGGGTCGCCGTCCTCACGGATGCGGCGGGTGGTGAGTTTGGCGTGTTTCAACGCCTTCTTCGCCTCGCTGTTGGTCATGGGTTTTCGTCTCGCGCGCTTGCTGCGTGCCTCGTCGGCGGTGGTGAGGTGGCGTGAGATCAGGATGGTCTCCGCGCAGCGCCCGGTGAAGCGGTCGCGCTGCGCGCTGGGCAGCGTGTCCAGGTACTCCTGTACCAGCGGGTGGAGCGTGGGCGCGCTCTCACCGCGCGCCGGCGTCCCGGTGAGGGTGGTGCCGTGGACGGAGAGCGCGGCGGCGACCGTGGGGAGGATGCCGTCGCGGCGGTGCAGCAGGGCAGGGGGGCCCGGCGTGTCGGTGCTGCTCCAGCCGACCCGTGGGTCGCCGGGACTGTCGAACCCCCCGGTCTCGTCATCTGTCTGTGCGGTGTGCATGGTGCCGCTTCCCTCCGTGCGCACGGCTGTCGCCGTGCGGGTCACGCCCCCGAGTCTGCTTCAGACTGCCAAATGTGACGCGTGAGGCGTTAACCAGGTTGTGGTGACACGCGTGAAATGCGTCGCACTGTCACGGTGGTGTGACGGACCGTCGTCGAAGCGGAGGCCCGGTGACCGGTGGTCGCCTACCGCTTAGGCTGGGCCCCATCGCAGACACTCAGCAGGGGGCAAGCGCCATGACGACGGGTCGGCTCGGTCTGGGGGCAGCCACGGGCGCCCCGGCCGGGGGACAAGCAGCGCCGCCGAACGCGGCGTATGCCGGGCAGGTCGTGCATTTCCCGGACCCCGTCCGGGCGGCCCGTCATCCGGGCGGGGTGCGGGTGGACGGGAGAGGTTATCCGGACTTCTCCCCCTATGCGCGCGCGGCGGCGGAGATCGCGGAGCCCCCCGAGGGCTTCGGAGTGGACGAACTGCGGCTGACCGACTACGTCTCCGCGAACGCCGCGGTGGCCGCGACAGCACACGACCTGTGGGGCACCATCCCCGCCGTGGCCACCCCGCACGGCTGGACCTGGCACCACGTGGTCGGCTCCCGGCGCCTGGAGCTGGTCCCCGTCGAGGTGAAGGCGCTGCTGCGGCACCACGGCGGCCTCGCGACGTCCGCCGTCGACCAGCAGAAGCGCGGCACCCGGCCGCTCCAGGAGACCCGCCCCGCGCACTTCGGGCTGCCCAAGTCCGGCGTGGCGGTCACCGAGCAGCAGGTGCAGGGCGTCGAGGAGGACCTGGGCTACCGGCTGCCGGGCGCCTACCGCTCCTTCCTGAAGGCGGCGGGCGGCTGCGCCCCGGTGGGCACCGCGCTCGACGCGGACCTCGGCCTCCTGGTGGACCAGCCGTTCTTCACGGTGCGCGACGAGGCCGCCGTGAACGACCTGGTGTACGTGAACAAGTGCCTGCGGGACCATCTGACGAAGGACTACCTGGGCATCGGCTTCGTGCAGGGCGGCCTGCTGGCGCTGAAGGTCAAGGGGGACCAGGTCGGCTCGGTCTGGTTCTGCGCGTACGACGACGCGCGCGACCGGGACGGCTGGCAGGTGGCGGACCGGGTGGCCCGGCTGCTGCTGCCCTGCGGCGCGGACTTCGACGCGTTCCTCTCCCGCCTCGCGGGCAGCCCCCCGGAACTGGAGACCGTGGCGAACCTGATGGTGGACGGCGGCTTCGCGCGCGCCGTCCCGGTGGGGAGGTGAGGCGCCCGTGGTGACGTTCGCACAGGCGCAGGAGCGCGCCGAGGAGTGGATCAACGCGGAGCTGCCCGCGTACCAGCACCGCGAGGTGCGGGTGCGGGAGTTCGGGCTCGGCTTCGTGGTCTGGGCCGAGGACCGCGCGGAGGGGCCGCGCTCGGACGGCGGCGGACAGCGTCTCGTCATCGCCCGCGACAGCGGCGAGGCCACGCTGTGGCCCGCGCTGCCGGTCGGCGAGGTGATCCGCCGGTACGAGGAGGAGTACGGGGCCGCGGCCCAGACAGCGGAGCCCGCCGCGCCGCCCGCGCGCGTGGACCTCAACCAGACGTCGTTCCTGCTGACCCCGCCCGAGTGGCTCCAGGAGGCGGCGGACCGCATGGGCGTGCCGGGCGGCACCTCGGGCGGCGGCACCTCCGGCGGCCGTACCGGCGCGGGCGGCGCCCCCGCCGCGGTGCCCCCGTCCCCTGCCGGGCCACCGACGCCCCCGGCGTCCCCCGCGCCCGGCGAACTGCCCCAGACCCAGGCGGGTGTCCCGGCGCCGCCCTCCGGCGGCTCCGGCGCATGGGACGCGCCGGGCGCGGCGGAGCCCGCCGCGGCGTCGGCGCAGCCGGCTGCGTCCGGCACGGACGCGGGGCCGACGGCCCGTGGCACCGGCGAGTCGGGCGCGTTCGCGTTCCCCGACGCCCCGGCGGACACCGGGGAGGCGCCGCGGCCCGGACCGGGCGCCGACACCGGACACCCCGCCCCTGCGGGCCCCGGGACCCCCGCGCCACAGGGCGCGGAACCGGGCCCGCCCGAGCCCGCCGCCCCCTCGCCTTCCCCGGCGCCCACCCCCTGGCCCGCCGCCCCGGCCGAGGGCGCCGACGGCGCGGGCGCGCCCGTCGGCGGGGCGCAGGACGCGACGCCGTGGGCCGGTACGGACACCAACGCCGACCAGGGCGAGGACCGCTCGGTGCCGCTTCCCGCCACCGTGTTCGCGCCCCAGATCCCGGAGAACGCGGAAGACACCGAAAACGCAGACAGCGCAGACGGGCCGGACGGCACGGGGGAGAGGCCCCCGGGGGTCGCGCCCGAGGCGAAGACGGCCCTGATGTCGGGCGGCAGCCAACTGCCCCCGACCGCGGTGGCCCCCGCGGTGCCGGGCCCCGACAACCCGGCGGGCGCCGCCCCCGGGCCCGTCTCGTATGGCTACCCGGGCGCACCGCCCCCGTCGGGCACCCCGGCCCCGCCGGGCGCGGGGCCCGACGCCCCGCCCTCGTACGGCTACCCGGGCGCCCCCGCCGCGGGCCCCGGCACCCCGCCGCCACCGGCCGCGCCCGGCGGCGGCGCGGCGGGCGGCTACGTCCCGACCCAGCTCGTCTCCTCGCTCGGCGGGCAGAACCCCCTCACGCCCGGCAACCCCACGGGCCCCGGCACCCCGCCGCCGTCGAACGCAGCCGGCGCAGGCGGCCCGCCCGGACCCCCCACGCCGCCGCCGAACGCGCCCGGTGCGCCCGGCGCTCCTGGGACGCCGCCCGGCGCGGTGCACCACGCCGAGACGATGCTCGCCTCGCCCGGCGGCCCCGGCACTCCGCCGCCGCCCAGCGCCCCGGGCGCGCCGGGGACCGGGGGCAGCAGGAGCGGCCTCCAGCCGCCCGGGCCTCCGACGCCCCCGCCGAACCTGCCCGGCGCGCCGGGCGCTCCCGGGACGCCGCCGCCCGGCGCGGTGCACCATGCCGAGACGATGCTCGCCTCGCCCGGCGGCCCGGGCACCCCGCCGCCGCCCAACGCGCCGGGCGCCCCCGGCACTCCGCCCCCGCCGAACGCGCCCGGTGCCCCCGGCACCCCGCCGCCCGGCGCGCCCCCCGCGGCTCCCGGCGGCACCGGGGGAGGCGTGCACCAGGCGGCGACCATGCTGGCGGGACCCGGGCAGAGCGGGCCGCTCATGCCGCCGCCCGGCGGGCCCGGCACCCCGCCGCCCCCTGCCGCACCCGCGACGTACGGCTATCCCCAGCAGCCGCCCGGGCAGCCGACGGTCGGACCCGGCTACCAGGCCGTGCTGCGCTACCGCGCGCAGGACGGCTCAGAGCAGCAGCTCATCCGCCGCTCGGCGCCGGGCATCCCGCACCCGGAGTGGCAGATCTTCCACGAGTTGCAGGCCATGGGCGTGCCGCCGCAGCAGGTGCTCGAACTCCACACCGAGCTGGAGTCGTGCGAGCTGCCGGGCGCCTACTGCGCGCGCATGATCCGCGAGCAGTGGCCGCAGGCGAGGATCACGTCCATCGCGCCCTACGGCACCGACCACGCGTCGCGGCAGCAGGGCATGCAGCAGTTGCTGGCGCACCAGGGCGAGCTGCACCAGGTCGCGGACGCGCCGCCGCGGCTCGCCCCGGTGCGCGCCCCGCTGCCGCAGGTCCAGCAGGCGCCGCCGCTGCGCCCCGAGGAGCTGGGGCAGGAGTTGGCGGCGGCCTTCGGGCCCGGCGTCTTCCGCTTCGAGCAGCGCGCGGTGGCCCGTCAGGGCGTGCCGGAGGCGGTGTCGGTCACGCTGATGTGGGCGGGCCTGCCCGTCGACGTCGGCCCGTTCTTCTGGGCGCAGGCCCAGCCGGGGCGGCCGGTGCCGACGCTCGCCGAGGTGGCCCAGGAGCGCGGCGTCCAGCCCGCCGCCGACGCGGGCTCTTACCTGGTGATGGGCAGCGACTTCGGCCGCGCCGTCTGCGTCCAGTACGGCACCGCGAACATCGTGGCGGTGCCCGTGGAGCCGGGCCCGGGCGGGGCCTCGGCGCCGCCGCAGTTCGTGAACACCGGGCTGCCCGAGTTCGTGCGCTGCCTCGCCCTGCTGGGGCGGATGTGGCGGCTGCGGTTCGGTCTGAACCAGGAGCAGGCGGGCCGCTGGACCGTCGACTTCCAGGCGCAGCTCGCCGCGCTCGACCCGGCGGCGCTCGCGTCCCCGGAGAACTGGTGGTCGGTACTGCTCGAACAGATGTGGGACGGGCTCCTCTGAGCCCGCGCCGCCCGGCGGGCTGAGCGCCCCCGGCGGGCGGGCGCGCCGAACGGCCATGGACCCGTCGTCCCCGTGGAGGGGGCGGCGGGTCATCCGTTGTGTGGAGGGGGCGTCCTCCGTACGGGCCGCGCCGGTGCGCGCCCGGTGCCGCGCCACGGACGGTCGTACCCCTCCTGAGCAGGGCGTACGCCGCCGGACCCGGGCCGGGGCCGGGGCGGGCGGCAGCACGGCGCGGGGGCGGGCGCATGGTTACCAGGGTGGAGAAGACCCTGACGCGGGGTCCTTCGCAAGGCTGACTCCCTTAGGGGAGACCCCGGTACCAAGTACCGAGCGACGTTCGTCCGGGCGGAGGAAGAGGGTGCCCTTTCCCGCTCCTTACGCTGGTCCTGCCGCGCCGGACGCCCCGCCACCCAGGCGGGACCGGCTCGCGGGACACGGGGTTTCGCGGTGCGTCCGCGGGCTTTCCCCCGCGTGACGGTGGGGGCTTCCCCACCCGAAGACTAGGCCATGCCCCAGGGCGCCGGGCCCGGTCCGCACACCAGACTTGAGACGTCCGCGGCGCGGCCGAGGGGCCCGCCGCGCGGCACACCGCCCGCGTCCCCAGCGCACCGGGCGCGACCGCTCACCCAAGACCAGCTAGGAGAAATACCGTGACATCGGCTGTGACCAGCTCCCAGTACGGGGGATCAACGGGGCAGACGGCCGCAGCCGCGAGCGCGCGGCAGGTCGTGAAGGCATACGGCGCGGGCGAGACCCGCGTCCTCGCCCTCGACAACGTCGACGTGGACATAGCCCGCGGGCAGTTCACCGCGATCATGGGCCCCTCGGGCTCGGGCAAGTCCACGCTGATGCACTGCCTCGCCGGGCTCGACACGGTGACCTCAGGGCAGATCTACCTGGAGGACACCGAGATCACCGGGCTGAAGGACAAGAAGCTCACCCAGCTCAGGCGCGACCGGGTCGGCTTCATCTTCCAGGCGTTCAACCTGCTGCCGACGCTGAACGCACTGGAGAACATCACCCTCCCCATGGACATCGCGGGCCGCAAGCCCGACCGCGACTGGCTGGAGCGGGTGGTGGAGACCGTCAGCCTCAGCGGCCGCCTCAAGCACCGGCCCACCCAGCTCTCCGGCGGCCAGCAGCAGCGGGTCGCGGTGGCGCGTGCCCTCGCGGCCAGGCCGCAGATCATCTTCGGCGACGAGCCGACAGGAAACCTCGACTCGCGGGCCGGCTCCGAGATCCTCGGCTTCCTGCGCAAGTCCGTCGACGAACTCGGCCAGACCATCGTGATGGTCACCCACGACCCGGTCGCCGCCGCCTACGCGGACCGGGTGCTGTACCTGGCGGACGGCCGCATCGTCGACGAGATGCTGCGCCCCACGCCGGACGCGGTCCTCGACCGCATGCTGCGGTTCTCCGGCGAGCACGCCCCCGCCCAGGGCGGCAGGGGGCGCTGAGCATGACCGTAATGAGAGGCTCCCTGCGCAATTTCCTCGCGCACAAGGGCCGCATGGCGCTCTCCGCCGTCGCCGTCCTGCTCTCCGTCGCGTTCGTCTGCGGCACCCTGGTGTTCACGGACACCATGAACACCACCTTCGACAAGCTGTTCGCGCAGACGTCGGCCGACGTCACCGTCGCGCCCAAGGACGGCGGCGAGGGCGACACCAGCCCCGAGGGCGGCCGGCCCAAGTCGCTGCCCGCCTCGGTCCTCGACAAGGTGAAGGCGGTCGACGGGGTCGACGGGGTCCAGGGCGCCGTCAGCAGTTCCAGCGTCACCGTCGTCGACGCGAAGAACAAGAGCGTCAGCCCCGACACCGGCGCGCCGACCATCGCGGGCAACTGGACGAAGAACGAGCTGCGCTCCATGACGCTCGACTCCGGGCACGCCCCGCACGGCAAGGAGGTGCTGATCGACTCGCAGACCGCCGACAAGCACCACCTGAAGATCGGCGACGAGCTGCGCACCATCTCCGTCACCGGCGACTTCACCGCCCGGATCTCCGGCATCGTCTCCTTCAAGGTGACCAACCCGGGCGCCGCCGTCATCTACCTGGACACCGCCACCGCCCAGCAGCAGTTGCTCGGGCAGCAGGGCCGCTTCACCCATGTCGACGTCAGCGCCGCCAAGGGCGTCAGCGACGACACCCTGAAGCAGTCCGTGGCGTCGGCCCTGTCCCCCGGGGCCTCCGGCACCGCGTACAAGGTGCAGACGCAGAAGGAGGCGTCGGACGAGAACCGCGACAGCATCGGCTCGCTCCTCGACGTCCTCAAGTACGCGATGCTCGGCTTCGCCGGTATCGCCCTGCTCGTCGGCATCTTCCTGATCGTCAACACGTTCTCCATGCTGGTCGCCCAGCGCACCAGGGAGATCGGCCTGATGCGGGCCCTCGGCTCCTCCAGGCGGCAGGTCAACAGGTCCGTGCTGATCGAGGCCGTACTGCTCGGCATCGTCGGCTCCGTGCTGGGCGTCGGCGCAGGTGTCGGGCTCGCCGTGGGGCTGATGAAGATCATGAACTCCGCGGGCATGGAGCTGTCCACCCAGGACCTCACCGTGAAGGCGACGACCCCCGTGATCGGCATCGTCCTCGGTGTCATCGTCACGGTCGTCGCCGCGTACATCCCGGCGCGCCGCGCGGGCAAGGTCTCCCCGATGGCCGCGCTGCGCGACGAGGCGTCCGCGCCCGAGGGCCGCAGCGGCACGGTACGCGCCGTGCTCGGCGTCGTCCTCACCCTGGCAGGCGCCGCCGGGCTCTACGCCGGGGCGAGCGCCGACAAGGCGGGCCAGGGCGCGGGGATGCTCGGGATCGGCGTGGTGCTCACCCTGATCGGCTTCATCGTCATCGGGCCGCTGCTCGCCGGGGTCGTCGTACGGGTGCTGAGCGCGATCGTGCTGCGTCTTTTCGGTCCTGTGGGCCGGATGGCCGAGCGCAACGCGCTGCGCAACCCGCGCCGCACCGGCGCCACCGCCGCCGCGCTGATGATCGGCCTGGCGCTGGTGGCCTGCCTCTCGGTGGTGGGCTCCTCGATGGTGGCGTCCGCCACCGACCAGCTCGACAAGTCCGTCGGCGCCGACTTCATCGTGCAGTCCAACACCGGGCAGCAGATCGTCCCGCAGGCCGCCAAGGCCGTCGAGAACACCCAGGGCCTCGACCACGTCACCCACTACCTCTCCGTCCCGGCCAGGGTCACCGCGCCGAACGGCAAAACCGCGAAGCAGGACCTGGCCGCCGCCGACCCGTCGTACGCGAAGGACCTGCGCAGGGAGACCACTCAGGGCGAGCTGTCGGCTGCCTACGGCAAGGGCGCCATGTCCGTCGGCGACGACTACGCGAAGAAGAACCACGTCAAGGTCGGCGACACCCTGACCGTGGCCTTCAAGGAGGGCAGGACCGCCAGGCTGAAGGTCGCGGCGATCACCTCGGACGACACCGCCATCGACAAGGGCGCGATGTACGTCAGCACCGCGACCGCCAGGCAGTACGTCCCCGAGGCGAAGCTGCCGCACGACATGATCATGTTCGCGGCGGCCAAGGACGGCCAGGAGAAGCAGGCGTACAAGGACCTCAAGCACTCCCTTGAGGCGTACCCCCAGTACAAGGTGCAGGACCAGACCGACTACAAGAAGCAGCTCAAGGACCAGGTCGGCCAGTTGCTGAACCTGGTCTACGGGCTCCTCGCGCTGGCGATCGTGGTCGCGGTGCTCGGCGTGGTGAACACGCTGGCGCTCTCCGTGGTCGAGCGCACCAGGGAGATCGGCCTGATGCGGGCCATCGGCCTCTCCCGGCGCCAGTTGCGCCGCATGATCAGGCTGGAGTCGGTGGTGATCGCCCTGTTCGGCGCGCTGCTCGGGCTCGGGCTCGGCATGGGCTGGGGCGCGACGGCGCAGAAGCTGCTGGCGCTGGAGGGCCTGGGGGTGCTGGAGATCCCCTGGGGCACGATCGTGGCGGTCTTCGTGGCCTCCGCCTTCGTCGGCCTCTTCGCGGCGCTGGTCCCGGCCTTCAGGGCGGGGCGGATGAACGTACTGAACGCCATCGCCACCGACTGACCGCGCACCGTCACCGCACACCGGGCCCGGCTCCCCCTCGTGGGGGCCGGGCCCCTCGGCTCGACCGGCCCGTGACCGCCGTGCCACCGCCGGCTACCGCACGGTAACCGCGCGGGGGCGGCGCCCCGCGGGCACGTCGTAGGCTGGACTCCGAGGCCCGCCCGCACCAGTCGGAAACGGGCCCCTCGTGATGCCCACCCGGAACGGGAACCCCTTACATGAGCCTGCACGCTCTGCTGGACGCCCTCGTCGAGGACGCCGCACTGGCGGAGGCGGTCTCGGCCGCCACGAACGGGTCGCGTATGCACCTGGACGTGGTCGGGCCGCCCGCCACCCGCCCCTTCGCCGTCGCCGCGCTCGCCAGGGACGCCCGCCGCCCGGTGCTCGCCGTGACCGCGACGGGACGGGAGGCGGAGGACCTGGCCGCGGCCCTGCGCAGCCTGCTGCCGCCGGACGGTGTGGTGGAGTACCCGTCCTGGGAGACCCTGCCGCACGAGCGCCTCTCGCCGCGCTCCGACACCGTGGGGCGCCGCCTCGCGGTGCTGCGCAGGCTCGCCCACCCCCGCGCCGACGACCCCGAGACCGGTCCGGTGAGCGTCGTCGTCGCCCCCGTGCGCTCCGTGCTCCAGCCGCAGGTCAGGGGCCTGGGCGAGCTGGAGCCCGTGAGCCTCGCCAGCGGCGCGTCCGCCGACCTCGAAGAGACCGTGGACGCCCTGGCGGCGGCCGCGTACGCGCGCGTGGAGCTGGTCGAGAAGCGCGGCGAGTTCGCGGTGCGCGGCGGCATCCTCGATGTGTTCCCGCCCACCGAGGAGCACCCGCTGCGGGTGGAGTTCTGGGGCGACGAGGTCGAGGAGGTCCGCTACTTCAAGGTCGCCGACCAGCGCTCCCTGGAGATCGCCGAGCACGGCCTGTGGGCGCCGCCCTGCCGCGAGCTGCTGCTCACCGACGACGTGCGCGCCCGCGCCGCCGACCTCGCCGAGGCCCACCCGGAGCTGGGCGAACTCCTCGGCAAGATCGCCGAGGGCATCGCCGTCGAGGGCATGGAGTCGCTGGCCCCCGTGCTCGTGGACGAGATGGAGCTGCTGCTCGACGTGGTCCCCGCGGGCACCATGGCGGTGGTGTGCGACCCGGAGCGGGTCCGTACCAGGGCCGCCGACCTGGTGGCGACGAGCCAGGAGTTCTTGCAGGCGTCCTGGGCCGCGAGCGCCGGGGGAGGCGAGGCGCCGATCGACGTGGGCGCCGCGTCCCTGCGCTCGCTCGCGGACGTCCGGGAGCGCGCCCGTGAGCTGGGCATGATGTGGTGGTCGGTGTCCCCCTTCTCCGCGTCCCCCGAGGCCGAGGAACTGACCGTCCCGTCGGGCGGGCACGGCACCGGGGAGGGCGACACCCTCAGGCTGGGCATGCACGCGCCGGAGAGCTACCGCGGCGACACCGCGCGCGCCCTCGCCGACACCAAGCAGTGGCTCGCCGACGGCTGGCGCACCGTGTTCGTCACCGAGGGCCAGGGCCCGGCGGCCCGCACCGTCGAGGTGCTGGGCGGCGAGGGCGTCGCGGCCCGCCTCGACGCCGACCTGACCGCGCTCACCCCGTCCGTCGTCCAGGTCGCCTGCGGCTCCATCGACTACGGCTTCGTCGACCCGGCGCTGCGGCTCGCCGTGCTCACCGAGACCGACCTGTCGGGGCAGAAGGCGGCGGGCCGCGAGGGCCAGCGGATGCCGGTGCGGCGCCGCAAGACCATCGACCCGCTGACCCTGGAGCCGGGCGACTTCATCGTCCACGAGCAGCACGGCGTCGGCCGCTACGTCGAGATGGTCCAGCGCACCGTGCAGGGCGCGACCCGCGAGTATCTGGTCGTCGAGTACGCGCCCGCCAAGCGCGGCCAGCCCGGCGACCGGCTCTACATCCCCACCGACCAACTGGAGCAGATCACCAAGTACGTCGGCGGCGAGGCGCCCACGCTGCACCGGCTCGGCGGCGCCGACTGGACGAAGACCAAGGCGCGCGCCAAGAAGGCGGTCAAGGAGATCGCCGCCGACCTGATCAGGCTCTACTCGGCCCGCATGGCCGCCCCCGGGCACGCCTTCGCGCCCGACACCCCCTGGCAGCGCGAGCTGGAGGACGCGTTCCCGTACGCGGAGACCCCCGACCAGCTCACCACGATCGCCGAGGTCAAGGAGGACATGGAGAAGACGGTCCCGATGGACCGGCTGATCTGCGGCGACGTCGGCTACGGCAAGACCGAGATCGCGGTGCGCGCCGCCTTCAAGGCGGTACAGGACGGCAAGCAGGTCGCGGTCCTCGTGCCGACGACGCTGCTGGTGCAGCAGCACTTCGGCACGTTCTCCGAGCGGTACTCGCAGTTCCCGGTGACGGTGCGGGCGCTGTCCCGCTTCCAGACCGACACCGAGGCGCGCGCCGTGCTCGACGGGCTGCGCGAGGGCTCCGTCGACATCGTCATCGGCACCCACCGCCTCTTCTCGTCCGAGACCCGCTTCAAGAACCTCGGCCTCGTCATCGTCGACGAGGAGCAGCGCTTCGGCGTCGAGCACAAGGAGCAGCTCAAGAAGCTGCGGGCCAATGTGGACGTGCTGACGATGTCCGCGACCCCGATCCCGCGCACCCTGGAGATGGCGGTGACCGGCATCAGGGAGATGTCGACGATCACCACGCCCCCCGAGGAGCGCCACCCCGTCCTCACCTTCGTCGGGCCCTACGAGGAGCGGCAGATCGGCGCCGCGATCCGCAGGGAGCTGCTGCGCGAGGGCCAGGTCTTCTACATCCACAACCGGGTGGAGTCCATCGACCGCGCGGCGGCCAGGCTCCGCGAGATCGTGCCGGAGGCGAGGATCGCCACGGCGCACGGCCAGATGTCGGAGCAGGTGCTCGAACAGGTCGTGGTCGACTTCTGGGAGAAGCGGTTCGACGTGCTCGTCTCCACCACGATCGTGGAGTCGGGCATCGACATCTCCAACGCCAACACCCTGATCGTGGAGCGCGGCGACAACTTCGGCCTCTCCCAACTGCACCAGCTACGCGGCCGCGTCGGCCGGGGCAGGGAGCGCGGCTACGCCTACTTCCTCTACCCGCCGGAGAAGCCGCTGACGGAGACCGCCCACGAGCGGCTCGCCACCATCGCCCAGCACACCGAGATGGGCGCGGGCATGTACGTGGCGATGAAGGACCTGGAGATCAGGGGCGCGGGCAACCTCCTCGGCGGCGAGCAGTCCGGGCATATCGCGGGCGTCGGCTTCGACCTGTACGTACGGATGGTGGGCGAGGCGGTCGCCGACTACCGCGCGGAGCTTGAGGGCGGCGGCGCGGCCGCCGAGGCGCCGCTTGAGGTCAAGATCGAGCTTCCGGTGGACGCGCACGTCCCGCACGACTACGCGCCGGGCGAGCGGCTGCGGCTCCAGGCGTACCGGGCGATCGCCTCGGTGAACTCCGAGGACGACATCAGGCAGGTGCGCGAGGAACTGGCCGACCGCTACGGCAAGTTGCCTGAGCCGGTGGAGAACCTGCTGCTGGTGGCCGGCCTGCGGATGCTCGCCCGGGCCTGCGGCGTCGCCGAGATCGTGGTCCAGGGCAGCAGCATCCGCTTCGCGCCCGCCCCCGAGCTGCGCGAGTCCCAGGAGCTGCGGCTGAACCGCATCTACCCCGGCACGGTGGTCAAGGCCGCCGCCCGCCAGCTCCTCGTACCGCGCCCGAAGACGGCGAAGGTCGGCGGCAAGCCGCTGACGGGCCGTGAGCTGCTGGCATGGACAGGGGAGTTCCTGACCACGATCCTCGGTTCATAGCGCCGGGGCGCCCGCAGGGGGCGGTATCCGGGGAGAGGGGCGGGGCTGTGGTCCGTGGGTTTCGTGGTGGCCGCGGAGTGCCGGAAGCGGGCGGGATCGCACGCGGGGCGGGCGCGGGAGGCGCCCGAAGCAGGACGGGGCCCGGTGCGGGACCGCTGCCGCGCGGCGGCACGGCCGCGCCGCGGGCACTGGCCGTGTGCGCCGTGCTGGCGCTCGGCGTCCTCACCGCGGGGTGCGACCAGTTGGAGAGGGACACCCCGGTGCCCGGCGGCTCGCCCACCGCGGGCGGCGCCACCGGCGGCCCCGCCTCCGGCACGCCCGACGGGCACGCCGTCAGCCCGCTGGACAACGCGGACGGCACCCGCCCCGGGCTCGCCCCCGTGACCTCCGACGCCGACGAGGCGAAGGCGCTGCGGATCATCGGCGACGTCCCCACCAAGGGCCGCGGCCCGAAGACCGGTTACGCGCGCGACGAGTTCGGCTACGCCTGGATGGACACGGCCGACGGGGTGCCGCTCGCCCACAACGGCTGCGACACCCGCGACGACCTCATCCGCCGCGACGGCCAGGACCTCCGCTTCCGCTCGGGCTCCGACTGCGTGGTCGTCTCCATGACCCTCCACGACCCGTACACCGGCACCACCATGAAGTGGAAGAAGGAGGATGCCGCCGACGTCCAGATAGACCACGTGGTGCCGCTCTCCTACAGTTGGCAGATGGGCGCGTCCCGCTGGCCGAAGAGCAAACGGGAGCAACTGGCCAACGACGTCCTCAACCTGATCCCCGTCCAGGGCCGCGCCAACTCCGCCAAGCGCGACTCGGGCCCCGCCTCCTGGCTGCCGCCCGACAAGCACATCCGCTGCGCCTACGCGGTCCGCTTCGGCCAGGTCGCCCTCAAGTACCACCTCCCGGTCACCCCCGCGGACGCGAAGGTGATGCGCGCGCAGTGCGGGGGGTGAGCGGGGCGCCCGGCCACCGCGCGGTGCCGCGCCGGTCACGGTTCTGTACGGGTGGGCCCGGGGCGTCCACCGCCGGGGAACACTTGTCGGGACGTGCCGTTACGCTCTACCCCTGTGTCGCGCGGGCGCGCTCCGGCGCCGTGTGACACGGGCAGGTCCAGGCAAGTCGTCGGGTTCAAGGAGCACTCATGTACGGCCCCGGTCTCGCGCCGCCGCAGCCCCGGCGCCCCTCGGCCGCCTTCCTGGTCGTGACGCGGGTGGTGTGCGTGGCCGCCTCGATGGGCAGCATCGGCTTCCTGTCCTGGATCGCCACCCTGCGGCTCGCCGTGGTGACGAGGAAGACCCGTGACTGGCTGGCCTTCTGGGGCAATGTCGCCGGTGTCGCGCTCAGCGTCGTCCTGCTCGCCAGCGACCCGGGCGAGGACATCAGCACCTGGCGCGGGGTCGTCGGCATCCTGCTGCTGCTCGGCATCGCACTCGGCGCCGTCGTCTACTACCTGGTGAGGGACGTACGGCACTACCGCGCCCTCGCCGCCCCCGCCGCAATCCCCAACGCCGCGCCCGGCTACGGCTATCCGGGCCCCGCCGCCCCCTTCGGCGGCTACGACCCCCTCGGCCCGACCCAGGCGCCCGGACCCGCGTTCGGCGCCCCGGCCGGGCCGGTGGGCGCCGCGGCCGTCCCGCCGCCCGCGAGCGGGCCGCGCCCGGCCCGTATCGACCAGGTCCGCGCCGAACTCGACGAGTTGAGCGACTACCTCAGGCGCCACGACGGCGAGCGCGGCCCGCAGGACGCGCCGCCCGGCGGGCCCGGGGCCGCCACGTGAGCGAGGGACGCCTCGTCGCCGGGCGGTACGCGCTGTCCGCCCTCATCGGGCAGGGCGGCATGGGCCAGGTCTGGACGGCGTACGACCAGCGGCTCGACCGCCGGGTCGCGGTGAAGCTGCTGCGCCCCGACCGGGTGACGGGCACCAGCGCCGCCGAGATCGCCGACCTGCGCGGCAGGTTCGAGCGCGAGTGCCGGGTCACCGCGCAGGTCGACCACCCGGGCCTGGTCACCGTGCACGACGCCGGCAGCGAGGCCGACGACCTGTACCTGGTGATGCAGCACATCGACGGCTCCGACCTCGGCGACCACCTCACCGCGCACCGCCCCTACCCGTGGCCCTGGGCCGTCGCGGTGGCGGCGCAACTGTGCGCGGTGCTCAGCGCGGTGCACGCGGTGCCGATCGTGCACCGCGACCTCAAGCCGCGCAACGTGATGGTGAAGCAGGACGGCACCCTCACCGTCCTCGACCTCGGTGTCGCCTCCGTGATGAACACCGACACCACCCGCCTCACCCACACCGGCTCCCTCATCGGCAGCCCCGCGTACATGGCGCCGGAGCAGGCGATGGGCGGCTCCGTCGGCCCCTACACCGACCTGTACGCGCTGGGCGTGCTGCTGCACGAACTGTGCACGGGGGAGCCCCCGTTCACCGCCGCCACCGCGCTCGGCGTGCTGCACCAGCACCTGTACGACGCGCCGCCTCCGGTGCGCGTGGCGCGCCCCGAGGTGCCCGACGCCCTGGCGACGCTGGTGCTGCGGCTGCTCGCCAAGGACCCGCAGCACCGCCCCGCGTCCGCGCAGGCGGTGTACGGGGAGCTGGCGGCGCTGCTGCCGGGGCGCGGCGCGCCGCTCGGCGGCCCCCAGGACCCCACCAGGCCGTTCGTGCGCCCGCACGCCCCGTGGCCCGACACGGCCCTTACCCCGCCCCCGCCGTCGAGGCCGCCGGTGGTGCACGCCGACCGGCCCGATGTGGCGGCGGCGGTCGACGAGGTCAAGCGGCTGCTGGGGGAGGGCAGGATCACCCAGGCCGTGGACATCCTCGGCGCCATCCTGCCCGCCGCCGCGGCCCAGCACGGCGAGCGCTCGCCCGTGGTCAGGTCCCTGCGCAAGCAGTACGCGGCCACGCTGATGGACGACGGCCAGTACCGCCGCGCGCTGCCCGAGCTGCGCGGGCTCGCCGACCAGGTGGCGGCCGAGTCGGGCCCGGCCGACCCGGCGGCGCTGCGGTTCCGCTACGAGGCCGCGCAGTGCCTCGAACAGCTCGGCGACGCCGCCCCCGCGCTCGCGGAGTACCGCGCCCTGCTGCCGTTCTACGAGCGCGGCTACCAGGAGGCCCCGTACCCGGGCCGGCAGGGCTATCCGCCGCCGTACCCGGGCAACCCGTATCTGACGGGCGGCTCGGGGCAGGGCGGGGCCGCCGCGGACACCGCGACGGCGCTCGACATCAGGCGCCGCATCGGCCATCTGCTGCTGGCGCTCGGCGACCGCGCCGCCGCCCACGACACGCTGGCCCGGCTCGCGAGGGACGCCGAGCTGCTGCACGGCCCCGGGCACCCCTTCGCCGCGGAGGTGCACCGCACCCTCCAGTGGCTCGGCCAGGTACGGGGCTGAGCCGGCGGGGCGGGTACGTGACCGATAGCGCACGGTGTGCCCCGAGTGTCCCCCGCGGGGCGGTGCTCGTTGGTCGAACTGTGCGGCCGAACCTGTGGCCCCGGCCACGGCGACTGCATACCATCGATCACCGCATGACTTTGTGCTCCGCCGCACAATCTCCCCGGGAGGCTCCCTTGCACCGCCGCCGTCGCACCGCGCGCACCGCGCTTCTCGTCCCCGCAGCCGCGCTGCTCGCCGCCGCGCCGCTGCTGACCGCCTGCGGCAGCGACGCGCATCCGGGCACCGCGGCCGTCGTCGGCGGCGAGCGGATCACGGTCTCCCAGGTGCAGAACCGGGTCAAGGCGGCGCAGAGCGCGCTGCGCTCGGCCACGGGCAGCGAGCAGCAGTACCAGCAGGCCGTCTCGGGCACCGGGACGCTGCCCAGGACCACGCTCGAGAACATGGTGCTGTCCCGGGTGATGGACCGCACCGCGAAGGACGAGGGCGTCACACCGAGCCGCGCCGAGCTACAGGCCCAGCGGGCCGTCTTCGAGCAGCAGTCGGGCGGCGCGAAGGGCCTGGAGAACATCTGGCTCCAGCGGTACAACGTGGCTCCCCGCTACCTCGACGAGAACCTGCGCACCGAGCTGGAGGCGCGGAAGATCGCGAACAAGCTCGGTATCGACATGAACAGCCAGGAGGGCCAGAACGGCCTCTGGAAGCGGCTGGCCGAGACCTCGAAGACCCTCCATGTCGACCTCAACCCCCGCTATGGGACCTGGGACAACACCCGCAGCACGCGGGTGGACAAGAAGCTTCCCTGGCTGAAGGACACGTCGTCGGCCGCGGCGGCTTCCCCGCAGTCGGCCTGACAGCCGGCCTGACGGCCGGGTTCGCCGCCGGGGGCGGGGCGGGCTCGGCACCGTCGGCTGCCGTCGTTACGGTCGCCCGCCGTCGCGGCGCGATGTGAGGGGGCCCGGCGGCCCCCTCCGCCCCAGGTCGCCCGGTCCGTGCGTTACGTTCGACACGTGACCGCATTTCCGTCAGGGGCCCCCGAGGGCGCCGTTTCCCCCGTACAGACCGCGCGGACCGCGCCCGGTGCCGGGCGGATCGTACTGCTCACCACCAGCCACCGGGTCGCACCCGGGCTGCTCTCCTGGCCCGCGTGGGAGGCGCTGCGCGGTGCCGACCGCGTGGTGTGCGCCGACGAGGCGCACCCGCAGCTCCCGTACCTGCGTGAGGCGGGTGTCGTGGTCGAGGCCGCGGCGCCGACGGCGCGCGATCTGGTGGCGGAGTGCGCCGGGGGCAGCACCGTGGTCGTCGTGGCCTCGGGGGAGGGCGAGCCCGCGCTCACCGACGGACTCGCGGGGCTCGCCGGGTCGGGGCGCACGGCCATGCCCGACCTGGAACTGCTGCCCGCCTCCTACGACCTGCCCGGCGCCCGGCTGCTCGACCTGGTGCAGGTGATGGACCGGGTGCGCGCCGAGTGCCCCTGGGCCTCCCTCAGGACCCACAGGGGCCTGGCCAAGTACGCCATCGAGGAGGCGTACGAGCTGGTCGAGGCCATCGAGGCGGGCGACCGCGCCGAGCTGCGCGAGGAACTGGGCGACGTCCTGCTCCAGGTGGTCTTCCACGCCCGTATCGCGGAGGAGGGCGGCGCAGTCGGCACAGGCGCCGCCGACGGAAGAGAAGAAGGAGCAGAGGGAGCAGAGGGAGAAGAAGGGGAAGAAGGGGAAGAAGGGGAAGAAGGGGACGGCGGGGCGTTCTCCATCGACGACGTGGCCGCCGGGATCGTGGCCAAGCTCGTCCACCGCCACCCCCATGTCTTCGGGGACGCCGTCGCCGAGACCCCCGAGGACGTCGAGGAGATCTGGCAGCGCACCAAGGCGGAGGAGAAGCGCCGCGAGTCCGTCACGGAGGGCGTGCCGCTCGGTCAGCCCGCGCTGGCGCTCGCCGCCAAGCTCGTCTCGCGGGCGGACGCCGCAGGGCTCGACGTGCCGCTGCCCCGCGGCGGCGGTATCGGCCACGAGCTGCTGGCGCTCGCCGCCCGCGCCCAGGCGGAGGGCGTCGACCCGGAGACGGCGCTGCGCGCGGCGGCCCGCGCCTACCGGGACGCGATCCTCGCCGCGGAGCTGCGCCGCCGCGGGCAGGGGTGAGCGCGGCGGTGCCGACGCGCCTGCCCGCCCTGTTCACGCAGGGCTTCGCCACCGACCCGTATCCCGCTTACGCGGCGCTGCGCGAGCACGCGCCCGTGCACCGCACCACCCTGCCCAGCGGGGTGGAGGCATGGCTCGTGACCCGCTACGCGGACGCCCGCGCGGCGCTCGGCGACCCCCGGCTCAGCAAGAACCCCGCGCACCACGGCGAGGCGGACGGCGCACGCGGGCGCACCGGCATCCCCGGGGAGCGCAAGGCGGAGCTGATGACGCATCTGCTCAACATCGACCCGCCGGACCACACCAGGCTCAGGCGGCTGGTCTCGAAGGCGTTCACACCGCGCGGCGTCGCCGCGTTCGAGCCACGGGTGCGGGAGCTGACGGACGCTCTCGTCGACGCGTTCGCGGACCGCGGCGAGGCCGACCTGCTGCGGGAGTTCGCCTTCCCGCTGCCCATCTACGCCATCTGCGACCTGCTGGGCGTGCCCCGCGAGGACCAGGACGACTTCCGGGACTGGGCGGGCCTGATGCTGCATCTGCCGGGCACCCCGGGGGGCGGCGCGCGCGGCGGGGTGGCGCGTTCCGTCAAGAAGATGCGGGCGTATCTCGCGCGGCTCATCCACCGCAAGCGCCTCGACCCCGCGGACGACCTGATCTCGGCGCTCATCCAGGCGTCCGACCACGGCGAGCAGCTCACCGAGAACGAGGCCGCCGCGATGGCGTTCATCCTCCTCTTCGCGGGCTTCGAGACGACCGTCAACCTCATCGGCAACGGCGTCCACACCCTGCTCGGCCACCCGGAGCAGCGCGCCCGCCTCCAGCGCTCCCTGGCGGCCGGCGAGACGGCGCTGCTGGACAGCGGGGTCGAGGAACTGCTGCGCTACGACGGCCCGGTGGAGCTGGCGACCTGGCGCTACGCCACCGAGCCCCTGCACATCGGCGGCCGTGCCGTCGCGGCGGGCGACGCGGTGCTCGTCGTGCTGGCGGCCGCCGACCGGGACCCGGCGCGCTTCGACGCGCCCGACACGCTCGACCTGGCCCGCGCGGACAACCCGCACCTCGGCTACGGGCACGGCATCCACTACTGCCTCGGCGCCCCGCTCGCCCGCCTCGAAGGCAGGACGGCGCTCGCCAGGCTGCTGGTGCGGCTGCCGGATCTGCGGCTCGCCGTGGACGAGTCGGAACTGCGCTGGCGCGGCGGCCTCATCATGCGGGGGCTGCGCTCACTTCCGGTCACTTTCACCCCGGAGCGCGGGGCCCGCGCGGCAGCGGCACCGGCCGCACCGCCCGCCCGCCCGGCCTGAATTGACCCGTCCCGTAGTGACCCGACCGGTTCCGCTTGTCCGTTCGGCGGCGTTGTTCCGGAGTGCGACGGCTGACGTACCGTCAAAAACGTGATGTCGACGTGATCTGCGCTGCATCGACTTGTGACTGGGCATTTAATACGGCTACGTTCAGCTCGACTCCCTGGCTTCGCCACAGTCGCCACATCCGTTACGCGAAAGGCAACCGCATGCTCTCCGGGAACGGCAAACACCGTCGCCCTCGTCAGGCCCCGGCCCTGGTCGTGGCCGCCGGAGTGACGGGCTCTGCCATCGCCCTGCCACTGCTCGGCGCCACCGGCGCGAGCGCGGCCGACGGCATGACATGGAACCAGCTCGCGAACTGCGAGAGCGGCGGCGACTGGACCGCCATCCCCGGCAACGGCCACTACGGCGGCCTCCAGCTCTCGTCCCGCGAGTGGGTGGCCTACGGCGGCCTCGCCTACGCTACGAGCCCCGAGAAGGCCAGCAGGGCCGAGCAGATCGCGGTGGCCGAAAAGCTGCTGGCGACCGAGGGCCCCTCCGCGTTCGGCGGCTGCACCGACGAGGCGGCGCTGCTGGAGGGCACCGGCACGCCCACCGGCGGCACGGACGGCTCCTCCACGAGCCCGAGCCAGTCGCCCGCCCCGTCCGACTCGGCGACGCCCTCGGACTCCCCGGCCCCCTCGGACTCGGCAGAGCCGTCCGATGAACCCTCCGACGGCTCGGGCGGCTCCGACGCCTCCCCGTCGGACAGCGCCTCCCCGTCCGCGAGCGACGGCACGGGCGGCACCTCGGACACCACGGACCCGTCGGACGACGGAAGCTCCCAGGATGCCGGAAATACCGGGAAAGAGCCGGGAAACGCCGGTAACCACCCCCATGGCGAGGGAGCGGAAGGCGACAAGTCGAGCCCGTCCGGCGACGCTTCGGACGGCGGCTCGGGGCGGCACCGCCGCCCCGGCGCCGACGACGGCTCCGCGGACGGCCGTTCCGGCGGCCCCGCGGGGCGGCACGCCTCCCGGGGCGGCGAGGACCGCGAGGACGACGGCGGCGAGGACGGCAAGGGCGCCGACGGCTCCTACGTGGTCCGCCCGGGCGACAACCTGTCGGTCATCGCCGACTCCCATGGCGTCAAGGGCGGATGGCCCGCGCTCTACGCCGGCAACAAGAAGGTCGTCGGCACCGACCCCGACCTGATACTCCCAGGCCAGACCCTTGATCTCGGACTGGACGACACCACGGGCGACGACGCCCAAAAGGACGCTTCCGGGCGGTAGTTCGAACCCTAATGTCCGCTTTCGCGACGAGGGACTCATGTGAGAGATGAGTCTCAGTAGCCCTGATCGTCTTTGTAAATCAGGCTTTCTGTTGCTTACGTTCGTTCCCGCCCGCCACAGCGGGCACCGGCGGCCGTCACGCCGAATCCTGCCGACGGCCGCCCGGGAACAGTCGTCGCGTCAAGCGCCGTAGGCAGGAGCGGGGGAACCAAGGTTTGCGCCGGGGCTCGAAGCCCGGCGGGGGAGCGCGGAAGTGCGCCCTCGTCAGGTAAGGGTTCCAGCTCGGGGTGAAGCCGTACGCAAGCCGTGCGGCCGGACACTCACACGGTCCGAACCCGACAGCTCACCTCGCAGGCGTCGGTGAGGGGAACACTCCATGCTGCGTTCCGGCAAGGGCAAGCACCGCCGTCCGTCCGTACTCAACCGCACCACCCGTGTCGTCACCCTCGCGGGTGTCGCCGGTGCCGCGGTCGCCGCCCCGCTGCTGACCAGCGGCACCGCGTCGGCCGCCAGCGCCTCCGAATGGGACAAGGTCGCCCAGTGCGAGTCCGGCGGCAACTGGTCGATCAACACCGGCAACGGCTTCTACGGCGGCCTCCAGTTCACCAACTCGACCTGGGCCTCGTACGGCGGCACCGCCTACGCGGCCCGCGCCGACCAGGCCACCAAGGCCCAGCAGATCGCGGTCGCCGAGAAGGTGCTCGCCGGGCAGGGCAAGGGCGCCTGGCCGGTCTGCGGCACCGGGCTCAGCTCCACCCCGTACAGCGGCGGCGGCGCCTCCTCCGGCTCCGGCGGCCAGGGCTCCGGCACCCAGCAGGGCTCGGGCGAGTCCAGCGCCCCGTCCGGCTCCGCGCCGCGCCAGGGCGGACAGCACGCCTCCCGCTCGCAGGAGCGCGGCTCTGTCTCCACCCCGACCGGCAAGAAGGTCAAGAAGGGCGACGGCGAGTACAAGGTCGAGCACGGTGACACGCTCAGCAGGATCGCCGCCGAGCACCACGTCGCCGGTGGCTGGAAGAAGCTGTTCAAGCTGAACGACGACATCATCGACGACGCCGATGTCATCTACCCGGGCCAGCAGCTCCACCTGAGCTGACCCGCCCCCGACCCCGCGGCCCCGGAGCGCCCGCCGCCCCGGGGCCGCGTCGGCTCCCGCGCCGCGAGGTCGGCCCTGGCGCCGTCACGCGGCCCGGTTCGTACGGATTTGGGGGGCCTCGGTGGGGGCCGGAGGAGCGCGGCGGCCGGGAAGGCTAGGCTCAGGGCGCAAGCCACAACCGCGTCCCCCGCGTGACACTCATAAGGAGATGCTCGTGCCGTCCATCGACGTCGTGGTAGCCCGGGAAATCCTGGACTCCCGAGGCAACCCCACCGTCGAGGTCGAAGTCGGCCTTGACGACGGCAGCACCGGACGTGCCGCCGTGCCCTCCGGCGCGTCCACCGGGGCCTTCGAGGCCCTGGAGCTGCGTGACGGAGACGCCAACCGCTACGGCGGCAAGGGTGTCGAGAAGGCCGTTCTGGCGGTCATCGAGCAGATCGGGCCCGAGCTGGTCGGCTACGACGCCACCGAGCAGCGCCTGATCGACCAGGCGATGTTCGACCTGGACGCCACCCCCGACAAGTCCTCGCTGGGCGCCAACGCCATCCTCGGCGTCTCGCTCGCCGTGGCCCACGCCGCCTCGGAGGCGTCCGACCTGCCGCTCTTCCGCTACCTCGGCGGACCCAACGCGCACCTGCTGCCGGTGCCGATGATGAACATCCTGAACGGCGGCTCCCACGCGGACTCCAACGTCGACATCCAGGAGTTCATGATCGCGCCGATCGGCGCCGAGTCCTTCTCCGAGGCGCTGCGCTGGGGCGCCGAGGTCTACCACAAGCTCAAGTCGGTCCTGAAGGAGCGCGGCCTGTCCACGGGCCTCGGCGACGAGGGCGGCTTCGCGCCGAACCTCAGCTCCAACCGGGAGGCGCTCGACCTCATCGTCGAGGCCATCTCGGCCGCCGGGTACACCCCGGGGCAGCAGATCGCGCTGGCGCTCGACGTCGCCGCCTCCGAGTTCTACAAGGACGGCTCGTACCGCTTCGAGGGCTCCGAGCGCAGCGCGTCCGAGCTGACCGACTACTACGCCGAGCTGGTCGACGCCTACCCGCTGGTCTCCATCGAGGACCCGCTGTACGAGGACGACTGGGAGGGCTGGCAGGCCATCACCGAGCGCCTCGGCTCCCGGGTCCAGCTCGTCGGCGACGACCTCTTCGTCACCAACCCCGAGCGCCTGGCCCGCGGCATCGAGGAGGGCTCGGCCAACGCGCTCCTGGTGAAGGTGAACCAGATCGGCTCCCTCACCGAGACCCTGGACGCGGTGGAGCTGGCCCAGCGCAACGGCTTCAAGTGCATGATGTCGCACCGCTCGGGCGAGACCGAGGACGTCACCATCGCCGACCTGGCCGTCGCCACCAACTGCGGTCAGATCAAGACCGGCGCCCCCGCGCGCTCGGAGCGCGTCGCCAAGTACAACCAGCTCCTGCGCATCGAGGAGATCCTCGACGACGCCGCCGTCTACGCGGGACGCAGCGCCTTCCCGCGCTTCCGCCCGGCGTCGTAGCGACCGCGCCGCCCGTGACCGCCCGCCCGGCGCACCGCCGTGGCGGGCGGCACGGGCGGCACGCGCGCCGTGGCCGCCTCGTGCGCTCCCGCGGGCACGACGGGCGACGGGTACCAGGAGCAGAGACAACACGAACAACACAGACAACACGAACAACACGAACAACACGAACAACACGAACAACGGGGACGACGCAGCCGGCGCACAGGGGAGGCGGAACGCATGGCCGGGAAGGACCGGTTCTCCACCACGACCAGGCTGCGGCTGCTCGGCGAACAGACCGCGGCTCGCGTCTACCGCTCGCAGACCAGGCGCCAGGCCCGCCGCTCCCGGCTGACCGGGCGGGCCGCGGTGCTCGCCGTCGTGCTGTGCTCCCTCGTCGTCGCGCTCGCCTACCCGATGAGGCAGTACGTGTCCCAGCGCGCCGACGTCGCCGACATGCGCCGCCAGGTGGAGCAGCGCAAGGCGGCGGTGGAGAAGCTGCGGGACCAGAAGGCGCGCTGGAAGGACGACGCGTACGCGGAGCAGCAGATCCGCGAGCGGCTGCACTTCGTGCTGCCGGGCGAGACCGGCTACATCCTGCTCGACCCCGACGCCGCCTCCTCCCACCGTGACGACGACGGCGCCACGGACCGCCCCTGGTACTCGAACGTCTGGGACGGCCTCGACCGGGCGGACAGAGCAGACAGCACCGGCCGGTCGGGCGGCCCCGGCCGGGCGGGCGACGCGCGAAGCGGCGACCGCTGAGGCCGGAGGGCCGCCCCCCCTCGACGACACCGGAGAGAAACACCGCCCCATGCAGAACCCCCCGCCGCCGACCCCGCGTACCGAGCCCACCGAGGAGGACGTCGCGGCCTTCCGGCTCCAGCTCGGCCGCCCCCCGCGCGGCCTGCGGGCCATCGCGCACCGCTGCCCCTGCGCCCTGCCCGACGTGGTGGAGACCGCGCCCCGGCTGCCGGACGGCACCCCGTTCCCCACGCTTTACTACCTGACCTGCCCGCGGGCCGCCTCGGCGATCGGCACCCTGGAGGCGGACGGCGTGATGAAGGAGATGACGGCGCGGCTCGCCGAGGACACCGAGCTGGCCGCCGCCTACCAGGCGGCGCACGAGGACTATCTGCGCCGCCGCGACGAGATCGAGGAGCTGCGGGGCTTCCCCAGCGCGGGCGGTATGCCCGACCGGGTCAAGTGCCTGCACGTCCTGGTGGCGCACTCGCTGGCCGCGGGCCCCGGCGTCAACCCGCTCGGCGACGAGGCGCTCGCGATGCTGCCCGAGTGGTGGCGCAAGGGCCCGTGCGTCCACCCGGAGACCTCGGAAACCGCCTGAAACGCAAGCACACACAACTGAAGGGGACTCAAGTGGCCCTGACCCGGGTGGCCGCCATCGACTGCGGAACCAACTCCATCCGGCTGCTGATCGCGGACGTCGACCCCGCCGCCGGCACCCTCACCGACCTCGACCGCCGGATGGAGATCGTCCGCCTCGGCCAGGGCGTCGACCGCACGGGGCGCTTCGCCGACGAGGCCCTTGAGCGCACCTTCGCGGCCTGTCGGCGCTACGCCGCCGCCATCGAGGAGCACGGCGCCGAGCGCGTCGGCTTCGTGGCCACCTCGGCCTCCCGCGACGCCGCCAACCGCGACGCCTTCACCGACGGGGTGCGCGCCGTCCTCGGCGTCACCCCCGAGGTCATCACGGGCGACCGGGAGGCCGAGTTCTCCTTCCTCGGCGCCACCAGGGAGCTGGCGGGCCGCGCCGACCTCGGCCGCCCCTTCCTGGTGACGGACATCGGCGGCGGCTCCACGGAGTGCGTGCTCGGCGACGGCTCGGTGCGCGCCGCGAAGTCCGTCGACATCGGCTGCGTCCGGCTGACGGAGCGCCACCTCGTGGTGGACGGCGCCGTACCCGACCGCCCCGGCCCCGGGCCGGTGGCGGCGGTGCGCGCCGACATCGGGGCCGCCCTCGACCTCGCGGAGCGCACCGTACCGCTGCGCGAGGCCCGCACCCTCATCGGCCTCGCGGGGTCGGTCACCACCATCGCCGGGATCGCGCTCGGCCTCGACGCGTACGACTCGGCGGCCATCCACCACTCGCGCGTCTCCCGCGGGCAGGTGGCCGACATCACCGCGATGCTGCTGTCCGCCACCCACGCGGAACGCACCGCGATCCCGGTGATGCACCCCGGCCGCGCCGACGTCATCGCCTCGGGCGCCCTGATCCTCCTGACCCTGATGGAACGCTGCGACGCCGAGGAGGTCATCGTGAGCGAACACGACATCCTGGACGGAATCGCGTTCAAAGTGGCAGAAGACGCCCAGTCGCGTGAAAAGCGTGAATGACCTGCGGTGATGCCCTGAAACGCAGCGGCCCCGGTACCCCAGGCGGGTACCGGGGCCGATCTGTGCCCGGGGCGAGCTAACGTGTGGCGTTCATCACGCGCGTGCGCAGCGGCTCGGCCGTCAGCATGTCGGCGAACTGCCAGCTACAGGCGGTGACCTCTTCCTCTTGCAACTCGACCGTCTCTTGCAGCCCGACAGTGTCGGACGTGGTGCGGAAGAGGAACCGGAAGTCGAAATGCTGGTGAGGGTCCTCGCCCTTGTCCGGGTTGGCCGGGATCGGGTGGGCGTCGATGTGAAGCGGGACGTCCCCGACAGGCTCGACCTGGAAGGGACTGATGCCGGTCTCTTCGGCCAGTTCCCGCAGGGCGGCGTCAAGGAGCGTCGCGTCGCTGTCCTCGACGTGTCCACCAGGCAGCAGCCACTTTTGCAGGGCGCGGTGTTCGATGGTGAGTACGCGGCCGTCAGGGCGGAGCAGGGCGGCCCCGGCGGTGACGTGCCCGCGGTATTCCTTGCGCGACGCGATCGAGTCGCCAGCTTCGTCGAGCACTTCGGCGAGGACCGACAGAGCGTCCTTCTCGGCCGGGTAGGTGGCGAGGTAGGCGTCGAGGGTGTCGCTCACGTGCTGTGCCGTGATCGGCATGGGGGGCCTTTCTCCTAGGGCGTGTCCGCAAAGTTGTGGCGTCGTTGGTCTGTTCGTGGTGCGTCGTCATGAGGTGACCGATGAATCGTGGGCGGTGATCGAGCCG